>JAWVFH010000190.1:0-2905 GCA_033856255.1 Solirubrobacterales bacterium
AGGACAGACTCGATCACCTTCCCCAGCCGGCCATCCTTGATCGCCAGATTGCCAGGTTCCGTCGGGATCTCAACAGTCATGAGCACGCGCATCGTAGTTGTCTCCTCGGGCAGATCACGAGGCCGACGCCTGTACAGCCAGGCAGGCCGAGCGCCGGCGAGCTGACGAACCCTCGCGGTCGGCCGACGGGGATGCATCCTCAAAATTGAGGATTGCCGATACCCATTCGTCGGTTCGGTGTCACTGCCCCGCAGTCATGTCCCGAAGCAGGTCGCACCGCCCTGGACAACAACCTTCAGCAGCCCGGTTGTACGAAGAGATGAACAACGGCCGGAAGAACGACCTGGCCGAGGAGCTCTTCACCGCCGACCACACCGTGCACGATCCGCAGGTGCCGACAGGGCGGGGGCCGCAGGGCGCTGTCGATGCGGTTCGGCCCTACCAGGAAGGGGTCGACGGACATTGGGCTATCGAGGAGATCTTCTCGGCCACCACCTAGCAGGACTGCTCCTTCGGTGATCTGGGCGTGTCCAGTGCGGGCGTGAGATCGACGGGCACCACGTGCGGCGGCGGGGGTTCCCGCCGCGGCGTACCGACGGTGCCTGCTGGCGTAGGACGAGGTATCGGCGCGGCCACCGCGACCGGGTCGAGGCGCCGGAACTGCTGCCGCCAGGTGTCGTGGTTCGCCGGCCGTACCCGGTGGGCGGTGCTCTGTCCGAGCCGGACCGCGTCGCCGTCCCGAATCACGTGGCGGGACGAGGCGGACTCCGCATCGAGGTCGTCGGCGAGAGCCGGGAGCAGGTGTGCCGGCACATCGTCGAAGGAGCTGCCGGCGCAGATGAGATCACTGAGCCCGGCGGGCGCTCGGCCGAACGCTACGCGGCCACCTCGCGGGCACAAGGGAGCGCGGTGCCGTCCGACTACCGGCGATGCGTCCTACGGCTCGGGGCACTAGCGGAGCAGCGCAAGGGTGTCGTGGTCCTCGATGGCGGCGATGTGCCGCTCGGCCATCGCGAAGACCCGGTCGCGGGGTTGCATCATCGGCCCGGTGGTGGCCCAGAGGAACCCGTGCAGGTGGTGTCGGCGGTAGTCCAGCCACTCGGTGTCGAACTCCGACCCGGGTGCGCCGGCTGCGCCGCGGGCGTCGAGATAGTGCCCGACGAGATCCCGCTCGCTCGCGCGCCGGTCCTGGACGGTCAGTGCGCCGGCGATCAGGTATGCCACGTCGTCCATGGGCGGGGCGGCGCACACCCCTTGCCAGTCGAGGAACGCGGGGCGACCGGCGGTGTCGAGGTAGGCGTTCCCGAGGTGCGGGTCGCCGTGGGAGATGCTGGCCACGGCGCTGTCCTCGATGCGCCACAGCGCGTGGAACGCGTCCCGCACCAGCTCCCGGTCGAGCAGCGCCGCCGGCGCGGGCGGCCCGTCGTCGCCGCCGAAGTGCCGGTCCCAGTAGCCGGGGGTGAAGAAGAAGTCGGCGACCTGTCGGACCGGGCTGACCTCGGAGAGCCACGGGTGCCGCTCGCGGTCGGCGCCCCAGGTCGCGGCGTGCAGGCCGGCGAGGACCTCGAGTGCGGCCGCGACCCGGTCGGCGGGCCAGGGCTCGGTGGGTTCGCCGAAGGTGCAGCCGGTGGCGGCGAGGTCGTCGAGGACGATGATGCCCTGCCCCTGTTCCTCGTCCCGACCGGTGTACCAGCACCGCGGCAGCGGGATCCGCAGCCCGGGCGCGACCTGGTCGAAGAAGTCCGCCTCCCGTACGTAGGCGCTGCTCATCGCAAGCTCGCGTACCCCCGCGTCGAAGCCGCCCTTGACGCACAGCCGGCTGGGCGGACCGCCCGGGGCGGGGGAGTCCCGGTAGTCGACACTGACCAGTATCTTCGTCGCGGTGCCCCAGATGATGTGCTCGACCACGACCGAGCTGACAACCACACCCGGTTGCCGGATCGAGAGTGCCGTGGTCAACCATTCGGCGGTCAGCTCCTCGACCGCCATGGGCAGCGGGACCGATGTCGTGCGCTGCATCAAGTTCACCTTCCGGAGTGGATCGGGGCTCGACCCCGGTGCTGGTGCCCGGTGCGTGCCGAGACTAATCTATGGGGTGCGCACTAACTCGCTGACACTGCTACCGGCAGCAGACAAACTGGACTCGAGAGCGAGGAGGGAGCATGACGGAGCTGCTCTTGCTGCAGGCCGTACGGCTCAAGGGCCGGATCAGCGCTGAGGCCGCCTCGGTCTGCGCCGCCATCGGTGTCGACGAGGCGCGGACCGGCCTGGACGCCCTGATCGGCGCCGGCAACGCCAAGGCGGCCGGCACCTCCGTGCGGATCACCCCCGAAGGGCGGGAGCGTCTCGCCGAGCTGCTGGTCCAGGAGCGGGCCGGTGTCGACAAGGCGGCACTCGAGGCGGCCTACCACGGGTTCGACGACCACAACAGCACGCTGAAGTCGGTCGTGACCGCGTGGCAGCTGAAGGACGGGGACACCCCGAACGACCACGCCGACGCGGCCCACGACCAAGGCGTGATCGATCGGCTGGTGGCGCTGCACGGGACCTTCTCCCCGCTGCTCGCGCGCATCGTCGGCCAGGCGTCCCGGTTGACCCCCTACGTGGGCCGGTTCGACAATGCGGTGCGGCAGCTGCGCGCCGGTGACCACTCCTTCGTCGCCCGGCCGCTCGCGGACAGCTACCACACCGTGTGGTTCGAGCTGCACGAGGAACTCATCGGGCTGCTGGGGCGCACCCGCGCCGACGAGGCCGCCGCCGGTCGCGCGCTGTGAATCACCCGCTGACCCACCCGCTGACCCACCCGCTGTGCCACCCGCTGTGCCACCCGCTGTGCCACCCGCTGTGCCACCCGCTGTGCCACCCGCTGGGCCACCCGCTGTGCCCCCACCGACCCCGGACGACG
>JAWVFH010000191.1:0-3289 GCA_033856255.1 Solirubrobacterales bacterium
CAGGCGCTGGCCGCCTGACCCCGTTCCCTCAGACCGAAGGAATCTGAATGACCATGTCAAGCTGCGGCGGTGGCCGGTTGTGGGGCGGTGGGGGTGAAGGTTCGGCCGTCGCGCAGCAGTGCCCAGAGCACGTCGACCAGGCGGCGGGCCAAGGCGAGCAGGGCCTGGACAGGGATGAGTCGTTCGTTGCGCTTGCGGTCGTAGAAGGTTCGCGAAGGGCCTTCGCATCGGAGGCTGGACAGTGCGGCCATGTAGAACACTCGTCGCAGCCTGCGGTTATAGCGTTTCGGGCGGCGCAGGTTGCCGGTGACCCGGCCCGAGTCTTGGGGTACGGGGACGAGTCCGGCGTAGGAGGCCAGCCGTCCGGAAGTGGCGAAGCTGGCCAGGTTGCCACCGGTGGCCACGACGAATTCGGCGCCGAGGATCGGGCCGAAGCCGGGCAGCGATTCGATGATCTCCGCGTGCGGGTGGGCTCGGAACCGCTCGGTGAGCAGTTTGTCGGTGTCTTTGATCTGTCGGTCCAACTCGAGCAGTTGGGTGGCCAGGCGGGCGATGAGCACCGCGGCGGTCGCCTCGCCGGGCAGCCTCACGGTTTGGGCCGAAGCGGCCGCCACGGCGGCGTCGGCCATGGTGGGGATGGCTCTGGGCCATGCGCCGCGCTCGCGCAAGTAGCTGACCAAGCCGGCCTCACCGGCGGTGCGGATGGACTCGGGAGTCTGGAATCCGGTGAGCAAGACGAGCGGAGATCGGTTCGAGTAGTCGAAGGCTCGCTCCAACGCGGGGAAGATGCTGGTGAGCAGGTCACGCAGCCGGTTGACGCCACGGACCCAGTCGGCCATCAGGTCTTCGCGGTGGGCGGTCAACCGGGTCAACTCGACCACCAGCTCGTCGCTGGCGGTAACCACTGTGAGGTCGCCGCGCATGCGGGCGGTCTCGGCAATGATCCGGGCGTCCTTGGCGTCGGTTTTGGACTCGCCTCTAAATGCCCCGGTCATCCGGTTGACGACCCGGCCGGGCACGTAGACGACGTGTTGCCCGGTTGCGGCCAGGACCGCGATCAGCAGTGCGGCGGCGCTACTGGTCAGATCGATCGCCCACCGCACCTCAGCGGCCGTTGTGGCGGCCCGCGCCACGAGCTGCTCGATCGCGGCCTGATCGTTCGCTACTTTCCGCGAGAACACGATCTTGCCGTCGGTGTCCATCACGCACGCGTGGTGCGCGGTCTTTCCCACATCGATACCGACCCACACCAGCGGCCGATCCGTCACGCTAGCTCCCCTGTGTTGCAGGTCAACCCCGTGGACAACCCCGCCAACAGGTCCCTAAACAGCGACTTTTCGCAACAGATCTGAATCAGTGGCCAGGGCGTCCAGAACGACAGGGCGGCCATTCCTTCGAAGCCATCGTGCGGCAGAGACCCGATCAGCCACACCCCGTCGCCCTGGGCATCCAGGGCACCAACCCCAGACAAGATCAATCTTAGGGAGACCCGATGGATGCCGACCCCGCCGTGCTCGTACCCGCCCTGCTCCAGGCCGCCGGCCTGACCCCGTCCAAGGAGGAGGTAGCGACCATGGTCGCGGACTTCCCCGGCCGGGCCGCCGCGATCGAGTCGCTCTACGCCGTGCGGGAGGCGCGGTACGAAGAACCCGACCTGGTGTTCCGCGCGCTGCTCTGAGCCTCCGGACGCCGACTCGGCACCCCGGCGAGACGACGCGCTGCGGGGACGCCACCGCCGCCGCGGTGAGGGGGTCACGGCGGCGGTGGCAGAGGCGGAGCCGGTAGGGGCGGTGGCGCTAGCTGTCCAGACCTTCCGCGAGCTTCGCGCGGTGGCGATACCGCTCATCAGGACCCCGGCGACGTGTTCGGCGTAGGCACGTACCTGGGTCGGATTCTCCGGGTCCAGTGCGATCTCCATCCGCGCGGCCATTCCGGCCTGCCCAAAGGGGGCCGTACCTCCCGAAGTGGTCAGAAAGAACAGAACTTCCGACGGAATCGGCTTCATCCTCCCGGCAGCCCGCAGCTGTTCGAGCATCGACAGAACGCGTGACCTGACAGGGTTGATGTAGTTGTCGTACAGATAGTCCAGCCGATCGGTGGGGGCAGTCATACCCCTGAACGGAGAACGCCTCTGCCGCCGCGAGCATCTTTTCACTCATAGGGGCCGGTTCAGCACCCCTGCTCAGGCGACGGGTTACTAACGCTCTTGATCCCCCCTCGAGAGCACGCTCCACATCTTCCCTGGCGCGGGATTTGGCCGCCCGCGTGGCGAAGGCCGTATCGATTTGGGTATCACCCAGCCGGTCACCGGTGTTCATGGCCACACCGACCTGGCGAATGGTCTGCTCGGGAAGGTCGAGTCGACTCTTGGCTAGCTGTTCGAACTGCCGGCGCGTGCCCTGACCCTGAGGCCGGTCGATCAGGCGGTAATAGGCGAATGCGCGCGGAACCGACGATTCGGTGGTGTTCTGTACGTCACCCCTCACCCCGTCAACCGAGCCGGTTTCGACCTGGTCAGCTGTGGTCACCCGGGACCGCGCCCTCGGCTCAGTCCTGCCAGAACGACTTGGATATCACTCGCCGCCGCGCGCGCGTCTCGGGTTGGGCAAAGGCTTCCATTCCGTCGGTGGCGAACCGGCCGGGCTTGCTGGCGAATGGTTGGACCGGGATCTCGAACGCCATGGCACCGGACAGCGGTAGGTCCGCGCCTTTGTTGAGCACGAACTTCGTCCGCCGCAGCCGCACACAACGTCAAACCGGTGTGCGGCGGCACGGGGATGTGTGCCGTCGGCTGGGGTCGCCTCACCCGGCCGTGGGAACCTATCGGGGGCCTTGACCAATGTCGGTCCGCGACAAGGATGGAGTCGGGGCTCCGGTCGGCCGCGCCTTCTGGCAGGGTCACCAGCCACCGACAAGGAGCAACGGGATGTGCTCAATCGCGGTTGCCGCGGCCGCCGGCCTGGGAGCGGTCGACCAGGACTATCTGTTGCAGGCGCGTCAGATGCAGGCCCTGTCCTTTGCCGTGCACATCCCGCTGGTCTGTTTCGGGATCGCCTTTCCCGCGATGATCCTTTTCGTCGAGTGGCGCTACCTCCGTACCGGCGACGAGCTCTACCGGACGCTGGCGCGCCGGTGGACGAGGGTGATGGTCGCGCTGTTCGCGGTCGGGGTCATCACCGGCACCATCCTGAGCTTCGAGATGGGGCTGCTGTGGCCGGCATTCACCGCGACCTTCGGCGGTGTGTTCGGCCTCGGCTTCGCCATCGAGGGCTTCTCGTTCTTCCTGGAA
>JAWVFH010000192.1:0-3306 GCA_033856255.1 Solirubrobacterales bacterium
TCGAGCCGGCCGTGCCGCTGCGGCCGATCCACGAGGTGGCGTACTGGAACCCGCGCCACACGGAGGACCCCGCCCACCGTTGGCTGCGCCAGCGGATGGTCGAGCTCGCCGCCACGGTGTGAGCGACGGTGGTATCAACCGCGTCGATCGGTCGCATCACGAGCAATCGTTTCCGGCGCGAAGTGCGGACGCCTAGCGTTCTTCTCCGTGGAGACAGCCGCGGTCATCGACGATCAATCCCGCACGACGCACCCGCTTCCCGGGCCCGACGCCGGCATCGGGCGGTTCAGCGGTGCGGACGGCGTGGTGTTCCTGGGGGCTGTCCTCGGACAGGACGTGGTGCCTCTCGGCACGACCTCCTTCGGGATGGCCGGCGACGATCCGGCCGTCCTCTTCGGCCAGTGGGACCGACTCGTCAGCACACTGTCCACCTGGTCGAGAACCGGCCCACCGCCCGGCGCGACCATCCGCCCGCTGCGCGAGCTGGCCGTACACCCGCCGGTGCGTCCGGAGCGGGTCTTCCAGAGCGGTGCGAACTACCGGACCCACGTCATCGATCTGATCGTCGCCCAGAAGATCGGCCAGCACGACGGTGAGGACCCCGCTGCCCTGCGGGTCCGGGCTGCCGAGGCGATGGACGCCCGGGCGGCGCGGGGCACCCCGTACGTCTTTCTCGGCCTGCCCTCGGCGATCACCGGGCCCTTCGACGACGTCGTGCTACCCGTCCGGGGTACGGAGCACGACTGGGAGCTCTAGCTCGGTGTGGTGATCGGTCGCCCCGCCTCCCGGGTACACCGCGACCAGGCCCTCGACCACGTCGCCGGCTACACGATCGTCAACGACGGCACGACGCGCGACCTGGTGTTCCGCCCCGACGTTCCCGGGCTCGGCACCGACTGGCTGGCCAGCAAGAACGCTCCCACCTTCTCCCCCACCGGCCCCTTCCTCGTACCCGCCGCATTCATCGACCCCGCCGCGTTGCGGGTGCGGCTGCGGCTCAACGGAGAGGCGATGCAGGACGGGCCGACCAGCGACCTGATCTTAGATGTCGCCCGGCTCGTCGAACACACCTCGGCGATCACCGAGCTCCGCCCCGGCGACCTGCTCATGACCGGCAGTCCCGCCGGCAACGGCGCCCACCACGGCCGGTTCCTGCGGCCCGGTGACGTGATGGAGGGCGAGATCACCGGACTGGGGACCCAACGCAACCGCTGCGTGGGAGAACGGGCGTGAGCAGCCCCGTCGTCGACGTCCACGCCCATGCCCTCGTACCGGCCGCGGCGCGCCTGGCCGACGGTCACCCGGGTCTGGCGCGGGACCGGGAGCGAGAGGATCGCCAGTTCGGGCCCGCGTCGATCGCGGTGAACGCCGAGCTGTTCGCCGGGCAGTGGCTCGCACCGCTGACCGACCTCGACACCCGACTGGCGGCGATGGACGCGGCGGGAGTGGACATCCAGGTTGTGAGCGCCACCCCGACGCAGTACTACTACTGGGCCGACGCCGGACTGGCCGAACGGATCGTGGAGACGGTCAACGGCGGGTTGGCCGACCTGGTCGCCGCCGCACCCGGACGGCTCGCCGGCCTCGGGACCGTGGCGCTGCAGCATCCGGGGCTCGCGGTACGCCAGCTCGTCGACGCGGTCGAGCGCTTCGGCATGCGGGGCGTCGAGATCTCCACGACCGCGGGTGGGCGCGACTTCTCCCACGCCGACCTGGAACCGTTCTGGGCCACCGCGGCCGATCTCGGGGTGCTCCTGTTCGTGCATCCCTGGGGCTGCGACTACGGAGATCGCCTGGCCCGCTACTACCTCGGCAATACCATCGGACAGCCCCTCGAGACGACGGTAGCGCTGTCCCACCTCATCTGCTCCGGCGTCCTCGAGCGCCATCCCACGCTGAAGGTGTGCGGAGCTCACGGGGGCGGCTACCTCCCGCAGTACATCGGCCGCGCCGACCATGCCTGGGCGGTCCGCCCGGAGAGCCGGACGACCCCGCGCCCGCCCAGCCACTACCTCACGCGGCTGTACTTCGACTCCCTCGTCTACCGGGCGGACACACTCCGCCGACTGCTCGACGCGGCCGGGCCCACCCACGTCCTGCTCGGTACCGACTACCCGTTCGACATGGCCGATCCGGACCAGCGCAGCCTCCTCGAGGGCCTCGACGGGGCGGACCGGACCGCCGTCGCCGGTGACAACGCCGCCGCCCTGCTCGGTCTGCGTTCGAGCACCTCCGCACTCCGGGCGACACCGACCCGCTGAGGCCGCACGTCGCCGGCCGGAGCCGACCGTGCAACTAGCTACCTCCGGCGGTGTCCGAGCGGCGGTGCTCTCCTTACGGTTGACGGAGTGGCCAGCTGGGGCGAGCGTGGCGAGTCCGCTCGGAACGACGTGGATTCTCCGCTGGGCTGGGGTGTCAGCGACGAGATGAACGCGGCCGAGGCCGTCATGTGGCGGGTCGAGGTGGACCGGACGCTGCGCTCCACGGGGCTGGTGCTCGAGGAGTTGGACTCGGTCCCGGAGTGGGACCGGTTCCTGGCCGCGCACGAGTGGGGGGTGCGCATGGCGCCCCGCTTCCGGCAGCGGGTGGTAGAGGCGCCGCTGGCGCTCGGCGCACCGCGCTGGACCGTCGATCCGGAGTTCGACCTGCGGTTCCATGTCCGCCGGGCCAGGTTGCCCGAGGGCGGTGGGTGGCCGGAGTTGCTGCTGGCGGCCGCGCAGCTCGCGATGACCCCGTTCGATCGCAGCCGGCCCCCCTGGGAGGCTCTGCTGTACGAAGGACTGCCCGGAGGGCGTGCCGCATACCTGCTGAAGGTGCACCACTCCGCCACCGACGGGCTCAGCGCGATCCAGTTGCTCGAGCAGCTCCACCCCCCTACCCGGGGCCCGCACCCGGCCAAGTCGCAGCCCCTCCGGACCGACGTGCAACCGACCAGCCCGCTCGGCGCACTGGTCGGACAGGCACGCCGCGACGTGGGGGCGGTCCCCGGTCTGGTGCGGGACGCGGGCTCAATGGCGGTGAGCTCGCTGACCGACCCGGTGGGGGCTCTACGCTGGGCGGCGCGCTACGGCCGGTCGCTCTACCGCGTGCTCACCCCGCCGGCCGCCGCCGGCTCGCCGCTGCTGGCCAAGCGCAGCCTGTCCTGGCGGTTCACCGCGCTCGAGGTGCCGTTCGCGGACCTGCGGGCGGCCGGCAAGAGCGCGGGCGGATCGGTCAACGACGCCTTCCTGGCCGCGCTGCTCGGGGCGTACCGCCGCTACCACGCCGCCATGGGCAGCCCGATCGACAGCATCCCGATGACGATCC
>JAWVFH010000193.1:0-3169 GCA_033856255.1 Solirubrobacterales bacterium
TACGGCTGCTCGGCCGCGGTCGGGTCGCCGTAGGTGATCGCGCGCTCGGCGCGCCGGTTGAGGCCGAGAGTCAGCAGCCAACTCGCCAGCGTGGCGAACCGATTGCGCACGCCGGCGAGGAAAGCGATGTGGATGGCGCCCCACAGCAACCAGCCCAAAAACCCGGACAGCTCCAGCTTGCCGAGCTTGAGGACGGCGTGCCCACGGCTGATGTACGCCGCGCTGCCCAGGTCGCGGTAGTGGAACGGCGCGGGTTCCCGCGCCGGCTCCGTGATCCTGCGCCGGATCACCCCGCCCACATGGAGGCCGCCCTGCATCGCCACCTCGGCCACCCCCGGCAGCCCGTCGCGACTCGCGGCGTCGCCGATGACCCAGATGTCGGGGTGCCCCGGCACCGAGAGGTCGGCTTCGACGGAGATACGGCCCTGCCGATCCTGGGTGACCGCGGTCGCCTCGGCGACGGCAGTCAGGAACGGTGCCGCTTCCACCCCCGCGGTCCACAACACGGTCCGAGCCGGATAGCGGGTCTCGGTGCCGTCCTTCGCGGTGGTGACCAGACCGGTGGCATCCACGTCGGTGACCAGCACACCGAGCCGGGTCTCGATATCGAGCCCGTTCAGCGTCTTCTGGGCCCTCGCGGCCAGGGACGGCCCGAAGGAGGCGAGCACCGCGCCCGCGCCGTCGAACAGCAGCAGCCGGGCCTCGGTGGGATCGATGGAGCGGAACTCCCGCCCGATCGTGCGGGTGGCCAGCTCGCGGATCTGCCCAGCCAGTTCGACGCCGGTAGGTCCGGCGCCGACCACCGCGAAGGTCAGCCATTCGCGGCGCTGCTCGCGGTCAGGGATCGTCTCGGCCATCTCGAACGCGCCGAGGACCCGGCGCCGAATCGCCAGCGCATCATCGATGGTTTTCATGCCGGGGGCGAATCGGGCGAACTCCGGGTGCCCGAAGTAGGACGTTCGCATCCCCGCGGCGACGATGAGGTGGTCGTAGTCCAGCTCGAAGCTACTGCGGTCCGGGCGTATTGCCGTCACCACGCCGCGCGTGATGTCCAGGCTCTGGGCCTCGCCGAGGACAACCCGGACGCCGCGGTGCCGGCGCAGCAACGTCCGCAGCGGGATGGTGATCTGCCCCTCGGACAGCAGACCGGTCGCGCACTGGTAGAGCAGCGGCTGGAACACGTTGCTGGTGCCACGGTCGAGCAGGGTCACATCGACGTCGGCTCTGGCCAGTCTGCGCGCGGCGAACACCCCGCCGAACCCACCACCGACGATCACCACCTGTGGCCGCCGCCCCACCCCGTCGTCCGTCTCGACCACCGATACCCCCGAAGTCCGTGTGAGTGCCCCGCCGCACAGGACCGCGGAAAGAGTCGGTTCCCACTGGGATCTCAAGATCGCCAGCCTGTGCGCCCGTCAATCTAATCCTCGCGATCACCTCAGGCGGGACCGTCTCGGCCGGTTCCCCCTGAGGTCGTCAGCGGAGTCGGCGCGAGACGCCAGCCGCCACGGCTAGACAGGCTCCGATGCCCACCAGAGCCAGCAGCACTCCGCCCGTCGTCCCCTCGATTCGCTCGGGTCGGCTGGACCAACGCCCAGCGGGCCGCGCTGCTGGGCGGAGCGCTCGTCGCGCACACCGCTATCGGCCTGCTGACCTATCCACACACCACCACCGACAGGGTCGGCCTGGCCGCCCTCGGGCTGCTCGCGGCCGCGGCCGCTGTGCTGCTCGTACGCCGCAACCGAGCTGCCTAGGCGGACCCTCAGCGCGGTTCCAGCACCTCGAGCAGATCGGCGCGCCCGAACATCGCGGCCGTGTCCACCGCGGTGGGATGCCCGCCCCGGGGGTCGGCACCGCCGGCGACCAGCGCGTGCACCACGTCGTCCTCGCCCTTGAACACCGCGCCGGCCAGCGGGGACTGGCCGCGGTCGTTGAGCCGGTTGACATCGGCGCCCCGCTCGACGAGCGCGGTCACCGTGGGCGCGTGCCCGTGGTAGGCGGCGAGCATGACCAGGGTGTCGCCCTTGTCGTTGGTCAGGTTCACCGGCACGCCGGCGTCGACGTAGGCGAGCAGCGCGGCGGTGTCACCGTCGCGGGCCATGGCGAAAAGGCGCGAGGCGAGCTCGACGACCCCGTCGTCCGGGACATCCGACTGATCACTCACCACCGAGATTCTAGGCGCCCGCTCCGACCGTGACCCGAACGTGCACCTGTGCGCGGCTCAGGAACGCGCGTACCGTTGCGCATTCGCCTGCCCAGACCTCGCGGTAAAACGAGCCTAGGAGTTCGCGAGTGGAAGCATGGGACACAGCAGTGCAGTTCCTGTTGGTGGACAACAGAGCGCAGTCGCTCGCGGAGTCACATCCACTCACCGAGGACGGGCGGTGCGGGCGGTGCCGGCCGCCCGGATGCACGGCGGCCCAGCTGGCATCCGAGGCCCTGGCGGTACTCGCGGAGCGGCGTTCGGCCGGCCGCCTGCATCTCGTCTGGAGCAGCGCCCACCCGTCCAGGTGACACCTACCCACCCGTCAGGGACTCGAACGGGCGGGCCGGACCGCCCGGAACGGTGAACGCGATGCCCACGACCGGCGCCGATTGCCGCCGCACACGGTTCGGGTGCACACAGCCCGGGTAGAGCACTCCCAAGCTTGATCAACCAAGACTCGCCTGGGAGACACGATGTGGACAGCAAGCAAGGACCGACCCAACGCAACCACTGCCGGCGCGGCTGTGCAGATCGCGGCCGCATCCGCACTGTCCGCGTTAACACTGTCCGCGTTGGCCCTGTCCGCGTTAACACTGTCCGGCACCGCCGATGCCGCCCCGCTACCGGCGAAGACCACGACCGTGACCGCGGTGTCGGCCGGTGATGTCCACGCCGGCCCCAGCGACGGCAAGCCCGTCGTCAGCCACGTCGTCCGGGACAACTCGTACAAGGCCCAGTGCTGGGTCGAAGGTGACCCGGTGACCGTCCAGAGCGTCACCCGGGCCAACTGGGTCAAGCTCCAGCTCGACCAGGGTGGCGCCGGCTACGTGAACACGGTCTACCTCAAGGGCGACGAGCACGGCGACGTGCCCAACCACTGCTGAGTCGGGGACCGTTCCTCTCGGCGGGGCCGGCGAGCTCAGGGCCGAGCCTCGTCGAGTCTCACCCGTTCCTGATCGGGGT
>JAWVFH010000194.1:0-9172 GCA_033856255.1 Solirubrobacterales bacterium
GTCGAACGCGGGCGAGGATCGGCGCGCCCACACAGGCTCAGCGGTCACCCGCCACACCGCGGCACCGACCGGCACGCGGACCGCGTCCACGCGTGCAGGGCAACCCGCGCCGGCGCGCGCGTCCCGCCAGGCGTCGAGAGCTTCGGCCGCGGGAACGTCGGAGACGAACGGGCTCTCAGCACTCATGCCGCGACGGTAGCCACGAGGTCAGGCCTCATCCATAGAGGGTGACCTCGACGTCGGTGCCGGCTTCCAGACCGGTCGCCGGCTCGGGGACGATGAGATACCCGTCGGCGCGGGTCAGCACCGACAACAACGCCGACGGGCCGAACAAGGGCTCCGCGATTCCGTCGGAGACCTTCACCTGGACCACATCGAGGCGCCCGGCCGCGGAGGCCAGGTCCCGCGAAAGCCGGGCACGGGTGGACGGCACCGGCGGTGGCATCTCACAGCCGGCTATCCGCCACAGGAGAGGCACCCCTATCTGACCGAACACGACTAGTGCCGACAGCGGGTTGCCCGGCAGACCGATCAGTGGAATGCCGCCGCACTCCGCCAGCAGCGTGGGTTTCCCCGGTTTGATGGCCAGACCGTGGCACCAGATGTCACCGACCTCTGCCACGGCGCCGGCGGTTTCGTCCCGGGCACCCACGGAGGAGCCCGCCGAGACGACAACCAGGTCGACGTCCCGCAGTACCTCGTACAGCCTGTTCTTGAGGGCTCCCGGCTCGTCGCCGACGATCCCGGCGCGAATTGGCTCGCCGCCGGCGTCTGTGATCAGCCCCGCGAGCGCCGAAGCCGTGGCGTCGCGCACCTGCCCGGGGGCCAGCTCGACAGTGTGCGGCGACACCACCTCGTCCCCGGTGGAGATGATCGCCACCCGGGGCCGGGCATGCACCGCGACGGCGGTCACCCCGGCGGCGGCAAGGAGCCCGAGGTCCGGAGCCCGGAGCGGTCGACCGGCCGGCACCAGCGCGGCCCCGGCGGCGACGTCCTCATCGGCCCGGACCAATCCGCCGCCAGGAGCAACGGGCCGGGTGATCTCGATAGTGCCCGGCATGGTCTCGGCGGAGAACTCGACCATCACCACCGCGTCGGCGCCGTCCGGCAGTACCGCTCCGGTCGGTATCGCGACGCAGCAGCCGGGCCGGACTGCGACAGTCGGCGGGGCCCCCATCCGCACCGCCCCGAGCAGATCTAGGTAGGAGGGCAGACCCTCGGAGGCACCGTAGGTGTCCGCGGCGCGGACGGCGAACCCGTCGACGGTGGAGCGGACGAACCCGGGGAGGGCGGACGGCGCGCGCACCTGCGCCGCCGGCACGCGGTGCAATGCGGCCGACAGCTCCACGGTCTCGACCGGCGTCCGGTAGGTGGGCCGGAAGCCGGCGAGGGCCTCGGCGACGGTGCGGGCGGTGAAGAACTCCCGCCCGCTCACCGTGCGGGCTGACCTGGTTCGCCCTGTGGCTTCGGTTGCTCGCGGGCCGCCGCCCCGCCCTTGTCCAGGCCCAACACCGAAACCACCGGCCCCAGTGCCACCTGTCCGAGCCCGCAGATCGAGGTCTTGCGCATGGCTTCCTCCAACTGGAGGATCCGCCCGCGCTGTGCGTCGTCCAGGACCGACGTTCCCGAGTCGAGGACACCGCGCAGCAGCTCGTGCGCCTTGGTCGATCCGACCCGGCACGGCACGCACTTGCCGCACGACTCGTTGCGGAAGAAGCGCAGCACATTGGTCGAGGCGCCCAGCAGGTCGGTCCCTTCCTCGAGAACAACCACCGCCCCCGAGCCGAGCATGGTGCCCCCCTCGGCGAGGGTTCCGAAGTCCAGCGCCAGGTCGAGCTGGTCAGGACCGATGAAATTCGACGATGCCCCACCGGGCTGTACCGCGCCCACGGCGGCCCCGTTGCGGACCCCGCCCGCGAGCTCGATCAACGACCGGACCGTGGTGCCCATGGGAACGCAGTACACCCCGGCTTGCTGGACGTGCCCGGACACGGCGAAGAACTTCCAGCCCACGGACTCACCTTCACCCTGCGCCGCCCACCACTGCGCGCCGCGCTGCAGGATCACCGGGACGTCCGCGAAGGTCTCCACCGAGTTGATCAAAGTCGGGCGGCCGTGCAGCCCGTAGTTGCCGGGGAACGGCGGCTTGTTGCGCGGCTCGCCCCGGTGGCCCTCCATGCACTCCAGCAGCGCGGTCTCCTCGCCGAGGATGTAGCCACCCGGGGAGACGAAGATGTCGAGCTCAAGGCGCCGCCCCGACCCGCAGGCATCGGCCCCGATCACCCCGGCCCCGCGCAGCGCGTCGATCTCCTCGCGCAGTACGTGCTCCTCTGGGCCGTACTCGTGGCGGATGAACACCCAGCCCTGCTCGGCGCCCACGACGGCCATCCCGAGCAGTAGGCCCTCCAGCACCAGGTGCGGCTCGTCGGCCAGGATCTGGCGGTCCTTGAACGTGCCCGGTTCGGACTCGTCGGCGTTGCAGATCGCGTACTTGACGCTGCCCGGCTCGGCCGCGCGGACCAGGTCCCACTTCTTTCCGGTGGGGAACCCGGCACCGCCCATCCCGCGCAGCCCGGAGTCCACGAGCGTCGCGACCACGTCCTCGGCGCTCAACTCGCCGCCCAGTAGCGCCCGGAGTGTCGCGTAGCGCTGCTGCACACCGGAACCGGCCGGGTAAGGGTCGTTCGGCCACGGCTCACTGCGCCCCGACGGGGTCGGCTCGGCCTGGCCCACCCCGCCGTCTCGGGCCGAGGCCACCAGTGCATCGACCCGGGACACCGACGCCGGGTACTCGTTCACCGCCACGGCCGGGGCGACGTCACAACGCCCCAGACAGGACACCTCGGCCAGCTCGACGTCGGTCTCCTCGCCGTACCGTTCGCGCAGCTCGGTGATCCGCTCGTCGCCCGCGCGCAACCAGCACGACAGGTCGTGGCACACGTGCAGCGCCACCTTGGCCGGCGGAGTCGTGCGGAAGTGCGGGTAGAACGAGATCAGGCCCTCGATCTCGTACCGGGGGCGCCGGGTATCCCGAGCCAGCTCCTCCAGTTCCTCGCGGGGCAGCCAACCCAACCGGGCCTGAATCGCGTTGAGCGCGGGGATCAGGGACGGTCCGGGGAACTTCCCGGCCCGCGCCTCCACCCCCGGCACCCGGCGTGACCTGATCTCGGCCGCGCGGTCGGACACCTCGGTCATACACCTGCCCCCTGCGTCGATCCGGTTCCCGCGTACGCCATACCCAGTGGCTCCACCTGCAGGGCGCAGAACTTGAACTCCGGGATCTTGCCGACGGGGTCGACCTCGTCGATCGTCAGCAGGTTCGCCGCCGCCTCCCGGAAGTGGAACGGGATGAAGCAGTTGCCCAGCTGCTCGCGGTGGCTGATGCGGACCTGCAGCTCGATCGACCCGCGCCGCGAGCGGGCCCGCACCATCTCACCGTGGGCCAGCCCGCGGTCGGCGGCGTCCTTGGGATGCATGTACACCTCGGCGATCGGGGAGATCGCGTCGAGCGCGAACGAGCGCCTGGTCATCGAGCCGGTGTGCCAATGCTCCAGCAACCGCCCGGTGTTGAGCACCAGCGGGTACTCGGCGTCGGGCAGCTCGCGGGGCGGCAGCCACTGGGCGGGCACCAGGTGGGCGAGACCGTCGTCGGTGTTGAACTTCTCGTCGAACATGACGATCGTGCCGTCGGTGTGTTCCGGATCGGCGTTGGGGTAGAGCTTCCCGCTCAGCCCCAGGTTGGCGTAGGAGAGGTTCTGGTAGGACGGCATGAGCGCCACCATCTCGTCGAACACCTCGGTGGGCGCGCCGTAGTTCCAGTCCAGTCCGATGCGCCGGGCGATGTCCTGCACGATCTGCCAGTCCGGGCGGGCCTGGCCGGGCGCGTCCATCACCTTGCGGCCGAGCTGCACCCGGCGGTCGGTGTTGGTGTAGGTGCCGTCCTTCTCCAGGTAGGAGGTGGCCGGCAGGATCACGTCGGCGAACTCGGCGGTCTCGGTGAGGAAGATGTCCTGGACCACCAGGAAGTCCAGCGTGGAGAGCGCCTTGCGTACCTTGTTGATGTTCGGGTCGGACAGGAACGGGTTCTCCCCGAGCATGTACATGCCGCGCACGCCGCCGGGCTGCAGCACCGACTTGATGATCTCGGTGACGGTCAGGCCGCGGTTCGGGTTGAGCGGGGTGCCCCAGGCCTGCTCGAAGTGGCGCTGGGTGGCGTCCCGGTCCACCCCCTGGTAGTCGGGGTAGAACATCGGGACCAGCCCGGCGTCCGAGGCGCCCTGCACGTTGTTCTGGCCGCGCAGCGGGTGCAGGCCGGTGCCGGGGCGCCCGACATTGCCGGTGATCGAGCACAGCGCGATGAGGCAGCGCGCGTTGTCGGTGCCGGTGGTGTGCTGGGAGATCCCCATGCCCCAGTACACGACCGCGGCGCCCGCCTCGCCCCACGTCTTCGCCACCTCGCGGATCTTGTCGGCGTCCACGCCGGTGATCTGCGCGGCCCGCTCCGGCGGGTAGTCCGCGACGGTGCGGGCGAGCTCGTCGTAGTTCGACGTGCGGTTCGCGATGAACTCGCGGTCGATCAGCCCGAGGCGGATCAACTCGTGCATGATCGAGTTGTAGAACGCCACGTCGGTGCCGGGCTTGAGCTGCACAAAGATGTCGGCGTGCTCGGAGACCGTGGACGCCCTCGGATCCACATAAATGATCTTCGTGCCGCGCCGGCGGGCCTGCTTGAAGAAGGAGCTGGCCACCGGGTGGTTGGCCGTCGGGTTGGAGCCGGCGATGATCACCACATCGGCGTTCGCGACGTCGCCGTAGGTGGTGGACACCGCACCCGACCCGACACCCTCGAACAGCGCGGCCACCGACGACGCGTGGCACAGCCGGGTGCAGTGGTCGACATTGTTCGTGCCGAAGCCGGTGCGGATGAGCTTCTGGAAGAGGTAGGCCTCCTCGTTGGAGCACTTCGCCGAGCCGAAGCCGGCGATCGCGCCAGGGCCGCCCGCCGCGTGCACCTCGGTGAGCCGGCGCGCGATCAGGTCCAGCGCCTCGTCCCAGCTGGCTTCCCGGAAATGCGGCAGCACCTCGTCGTAGTCGACCAGGCCGCCGGGCTTGCGGCCGCGGTCCTTGCCCGGCCTGCCGTCCTTGCGGTTGTCGGGGCGGCCACCGCCGCTGCGGTTTCCACCCCCGCCGCCGCGGCCGCGATCGTTCTGGGTGCCGCCGCGGCCGTCGCCGCGCACGTCGGCCGACAGCGGGCCCTTGGGGTAGGCGGAGTCGACGCGGATGAGCGGCACGGTGAGGCGCTGCGGGGAGGCGGAATAGTCCCAGCCGTAGCGGCCCTTGACGCACAGCCGGCTCTGCGAGCCCGGCTGGTCGCGGCCTTCGGCGAAGGAGATCGCCCCGCGTTCACGGTCGACGTAGTAGGTCAGCGCACAACCCACACCGCAGTACGGGCACACGCTGTCGACCGCGTCGAGCTCCTCGCGCGGGCGGATCGGGATGTTGCGGATCGCCTTGTTCGTCAGGGCGCCGGTGGGGCAGGCCTGCACGCACTCCCCGCAGGTGACACACGAGCTGGCGCCCATCGGGTCGTCCAGGTCAAACGCGATCTTCGTCGAGTACCCCTTGCCGGAGCGTCCGATCACGTCGTTGCCCTGGATGTCGTCACAGGCCCGGACGCAGCGGTCGCACAGGATGCACGAGTCGTGGTCGACGTCGATGACCGGGTTGGACGAGTCGTGTCCTCGGCCCGAGCCACACGGCAGGTCGGTGGTCTCGCGGGCGACGTCGAACCGGTCGGCCAACTCCAGCAGCAGGTTGTCGCCGGTGGTGGTCTGTTTCGGGTCCTCCGCGCGCGGAGGCTGGTCGGAGACCAGCAGCTCGGTCAGGGTGGCCCGGTTGCGCTCCAGCTCCGGCGTCGAGGTCTTGACCTCCATGCCGTCCTCGCACGGGCGCACGCAGGCCGCCGCGAAGACCCGACCCCCGGTGTCGACCACGCACATCCGGCACACCCCGACCGGGTCGTAGCGTTCGTCGTGGCACAGCACCGGGATCTCGATGCCGACCTGCTTCGCGGCGTCGTAGATCGTGGTGCCGTCCGACACCGTCACCGTGTGGCCGTCAATCTCGGCAGTGACGGTGCGGGCGGAAGTGACCGACTCCTGTAGGGCCGTCATGTCGACCTCCGTCTCGCAAGATGTGTGACCCAGACAACCTTATCTGCATACAGTATGCAAGCAGCTCTGGGTGATGGCGACGAAATCCCCGGCGGGAAGGCGGGCTCCCGCGCAGCCGTCATCTCGATCCCAGTCGCTCGAGCAGTGTGACCCGGACAACCCTAGTTGAACGGGGTCCGGCCGGCGTCTCGAAGTTGGGCGCCAGGAACCTCAGGCGTCGAGGAGCAGGTCAGGAAGGTCCGCGACCGCGACCCGGCCCGCCTCGTCCAGCCCGCGAGCGACGTAGTAGCCGTCGACCATCGACTGCAGCCGCTCGGCGCTGAGTGCGGCGACGCGGCCCGATTCCAGCTCCAGCGGGGTCTCCAACATCCGGGCCGGCAGCCGGTCATCCGCCGCGGTCGCGCCCTCACGCAGGTTGAACGCCCGCTTGGCACGCACGATCCGCCGGGCGGTGTCGCCCAGCTCATCGGCGTCCACGTCCCATCCGGTCACCGACGTCAGTAGCGCCGCCCACTCGGTGAAGGGCTCGGTGAAAACCCCGCGCAGGAACTTGCAGAGGATCATCGAGTCCATCACCGCCGCGCGGTCCTCGGTACCGACCGCGGCGGCGACGTGTGCCGAACCGCCATCGAAGCGGTCCAGCTCGCCGGACAGGTCCGCCTCGTAGGCCCCGGACCGGTTGTGGTCGGCGCCCCGGGAGTTCACCGCAAGCCCCAACGCCATCGATTGCAGGCTGCGCGGCTCGTAGCCGGGTAGCTCCAAGCCCTTGACCTGCGGCGCGAAGTCGATCGAGCCGTGACCGACCGCCTCGGCCGCGTGCCGTGACCCCTGGGCGAGCAACTCACCCAAGCCCGGTTCGCGGCTCCCGATCGCGTCCAGGGCGCGCAGCAGCGCCGCGCCGTCGCCGAACCGCAACCACGGCTCATCGATCAGACCGCGCTCGACACACTCCATCGCCCAGGCGATCGTTCCGCCCGCGGAGATGGTGTCGATGCCCAGCTCGTCGCAGCGGGCGCTCGCGGCGAACACGTCGTCGGGGTCGGACACCCCGCAGAGCGGTCCGAGCGCGAACACGTTCTCGTACTCCATCCGCTGGCTGCCGCCACCCTTGCGCGAGTAGATGTGCTCGCAGCCGATGGAGCAGGACGCGCAACTGTTGCGGGCCACCCCGCGCATCTCGTGCAGCTCCTCGGCCGCCAGCCGGGGCGCCCCCTCGAAGGTCGCCGCGGTGAAGTTGCGGGTCGGCAGGGTGCTGACCGCATTGAAGGCCAGCAGGTTCGCCAGCGTGCCGAGCTCGCGGTACTTGGCGGTGGCCGGCCCGAAGCTGCGCTTCCGCAGGTCACGGGAGGCGGCGAGGACACCTGCCGGGTCGGCAACCGCGACCTTCGTCCCCGCCCGCACCAGGACGGCCTTGATGTTCTTCGCGCCGAGGACGGCGCCCAGTCCGCCCCGACCGGCGTGCCGACCGTCGTGGCTGATCGTCGCGTAGCGCACGCAGCGCTCGCCGGCCGGGCCGATGGCCGCGGTCCGCCAGCCGCGGCCGAAACGTTCCTGGACGGCGGTCTCCGCCACCGCGGCCGCGAGGCCGGCCAGCTCCGGCGCCGCCTCCAGGCGCACCCCGTCGGCGTCGATCAGCAGCACCGAGAGCTCGTCCGCGCGGCCGCGGATCACGATGGCGTCATGGCCCGTGAGCTTGCCGGAGATGGCGAACTGGCTCGACGCGAGCGCATCGGTGAGCAGCCCGGTCAGCGGCGACTTCGCCACCACGGCGAACTTCGCACTGGTGGTAAGCGGGGTACCGACGAGCGGCGAGAACACAAAGGCCAGCGGTGCCGCCGGCGCGAGCGGATCCACCCCGGGCGGAGCGCACCGGTGCAACAACCAGGTCCCAAGGCCCACCCCACCGAGATAGGACCGCAGCACCCGCTCCTCGAGCTCCAACGGCGCAGCGGTCGCCGACCGGCCACTGACCTCAACAATCAGCGCCCGGCCGAAATACCCGCCCGGAGTCACACCCCGACTCTATGCCTGTCCGCGCCAGACAGCAGGGCCTCAGCCGCCGGCGTCTCCGGATATGAACGCAACGCTGTCCCCGGCCACCAGCGGCACCTGTCCGTCCCGGGTGATCTGGTCGCCGTTCAGCGCCGCCACCACGTGTCGATCCAAGGTGAGCCCGACCGAACTCGCGGCTTCACCCAGGGTGGCCGCCCGAACCGGGCGCGGGCCGCGCCGACCACCGCCGGCCAGCGCGCCGAAACACTGCACCGTGATCTCCACCGGAGGACGTGCGCGCGCCTCCGCGTAGTCCTCCCGCGTGTTGACGTTCAACACGGACACCAGCTCCGGATCGTAGCGGGCCAGATCGGCGTCCGCGAGCAACTCCGTGTCGTCGAGTTGCAGGACCTGGCAGTGCTTGAACAACATGCCCGGGCGGAGGTTGCCCTCGGCGATCAGGTCCGTGATCAGCCCGGCGAGCGCGGTCCGGTAGCCGGCGGCCAGTGGCTGTCGGAAACCGCGCGCGACCGGCAGCACCATGTCGACGCCGGGGACAGCCAGACCTCGCAGCACCCGCCGGACGAACGCGGCGTGCAGGAACGGCATGTCGGTGGAGCACACGAATGCAGCCGCCGCACGGTCGGCGACCGCGGCCAGCCCCGCGGCAATACCCTGCATGGGACCCAGGCCTTCGACGGGGTCCGTCACGACCGCGACCCCGACCGGTAGTGCGGGAAGTACCTGGCCGGGTGCGCCCACCACGACAACCGGGCCATCCACCGTGCGGGCGACCAGCGCCGCCGTGCGGTACAGCAGAGTTGAGCCGTGCCACTCCAGGCCCGACTTCGGCACGCCCATGCGCGAGGAGCGCCCGCCCGCGAGCACCACTCCCGCCGCGACACCGGCATTGGTTTCCATCCGGGCGATCCTAGTGCCCTGCGTCCGAAGTCCTTGCCAGATATTCGGTGATCCAGATGGATGCATCGCAAGGCGGAGGAGGGGCC
>JAWVFH010000195.1:0-3423 GCA_033856255.1 Solirubrobacterales bacterium
CGGCGGGGACGATGGTGTGGACGGAGCCCACGATGCGGGCTCGTTCGATGCTGTGCCGGCTGTCGAACTCGTCGGCGACCTGGCCGAGCTTCTCCGAGCGCACGGCAGGGCGGACGGACGCGAGCTCGGCGCGCAACCGGGCGGTGTCGGCGTGGGCGCCATTTTCCGTGGCCTCGGCGATACCGGCCTGCAGGCGGGCTACCCGCGGATCGGCAGCGGTGCGCTTGTTGACCTCGCCGGCGAACACGACCGCTGCGGCAGGCGCCCCGCCGATCACTGAGGCGTAGGAGCCCTCGACGGCGGCGACCTCCATGTTGTCGTTGAGGGTTCCGGAGAACACGACGAATGCGCCGCCGTGGTACCGGGAGACCACGCAGAACACGATCGGCCCTTGGAAGTTGACCACCGCTCGGCCGATCTCGGCGCCGTACTCCAGTTGTAGGCCGCGAAGCGACTCCGGGGATCCGTCGAAGCCGGACAGGTTGGCCAGCACCACCAATGGGCGGTTCCCGCTGACCGCGTTGATCGCCCGCGCGGTCTTCTTCGACGAGCGCGGGAACAGTGTGCCGGCCGTCCAGAGTGAGGGCCCGTCAACCGGCGATGGTCCGTGTCGGGCCAGCGGCCGCGACTCGATGCCGATCATCGCGATCGGTTGCCCACCCAGGTGCGCGTCGAACACCACCACCGACTCGGCGCCGTGCATGTCGGCCCAGCGTTCCAGCGGTCTGTGGTCGGAGTCGGCCACCCCCCTCATCAGCGAGCGGATGTCGAACGGCTTCTTACGGTCGCCGTTGATCTCGGGATCGAAGATCTGGCCCAGCGTGGTGAACTCGCTGCCCGGTCCGGAGTGTCCTGACGTGGAGATGTCACGGTCGGTCGGGTCGGTGGTGACTGCCACGCGAGGGAACCGCTCGCCGGGCGCGGTGTAGGCGTGTTCGTAGTGCTCGAGCAGTACGTCGACGGCCTTGGACAGGTCGGGTGCCCAGTACTGGGCCTGCCCGTTCGGGCCCATGATCCGGTCGTAGCCGCCGATGCCGAAGTTGTCCTCGGCCGAGACCCCACCGGAGTAGTCCAGCGACTGCTTGCCGGTGAGCACCATGGCGCTGTCCGGAGTCATCACCAGGATGCCCTTGGTGTGCATCAGCATGGTGGCCTCGGCGTTCCAGTACGGCTGGGCGCCCACGTTGATGCCGGTGACCACGACGTTGATCTCGCCACCGTCTTGGGTGAACTCGATGATCCCGCGCAGTACCCGGGAGACCCAGTCCATGGTCTCGCTGCCGCTGTCCATCGCGATCTTCGCGCCGGACGACACCGCGAACCACTCGATCGAGGTCTGGAAACGCCGGGCCAGCTCGATCGCCGCCATCACCCGCCGGCACTCCGGCTCCGCGATCGCACCCAGCGCCTTCGTCGGGTCGCCGAGCAGCACGACGCGGGTCATGCCTTCCGGGTAGCGCTCTGTTGCTGTGGTGACCACGCCGAGCACCAGGTTGGCGGTGTTGCCACCCGGCGCACGGTCCACCTGCACCGGAGTGCCGTCCGCGTCGAGGTCGTACTCGGTGAACCGGCCCGGCGCGCCGCCCCGGTCGGGCGAGCGGGTGATCAGCGGCACCAGTTCATAGGGGTAGACGGCGCCGCGGCGACGGGCCTTGATGACCTTCTGCGTATAGGAGTCCAGCTCGCGCAGCGGGCCCGGCGGCGGGTCGGTGACGCGCAGTGTCAGCCCGGCGCCCGGCGGGCGGGACATCCGCAACATCCGTTCGCGCGGCTCGGCGTCCGGGTCGCCGGGGTCGGTCGTCCGGAACTGCACCATCACCTGCTCCAGACCGAGCGCCTCCGTGCGTGGAGCCAGCGACCGGATGACCTCGTCGAGCTCACTGAGCGGTACGTCCATGACCGGCCAGACATAGAGCTTTACCCGGTTCCACTCCAGCCTGGCCAGGGCCCGGTCGGCCGAGCGTGCCGCGCGCAGGCTGTCCAGGCAGGCGTCGAGCGTGTGCTCCAGTTGCGGCAGACCGCGGATTCGGCCGTCGTCATCGCGCAAGGTCGTCAGATCGCGGACGTCGGCGAGCGCGATGAGCCGCTGATCGTCCGGGACCTCGCGGCTGTGGGCACGGAACAGGTGTACGTCGGTGGCCGAGGGCAGCCGAGTCAGCTCGAATCCGGTCAGCCGCCACATGCCCAACCGCTCGGCGACCATGGGGTGCAGGCCGCGCAGGGTCCGGTCCTCCACCGGCGTCCCCACAGCGCCGTTCTCCTCGCTCGACCCGCCGCGGAAGGTGAACCAGGTCGGCCCGCCGCCCTCCTCGCCGTCGGGGCGGCGGACCGCGACAGTGACCCGGCCGACCGCCTTCGGGATAGTGCCGAGCTTGTCGCGGATGCGCGCCGCGCGCGCGTCCGGATCGGCCTCGACGTCGGCGCCGGAGGTGACGTACAGGTCGACCAGGGCGGTGCGGCCGGCGGGGATCGCGGCTACCAGCTCGTGCAGGTCGGCCGCTACCTCGGACCCGTCGTGGGAATCCGTGCCGCTGGCCAGGGTGGCCACCACCAGGTAGTCGTGACCGGCGTGAACGTACTGCGCGGTCAGTAGTGGCCGGCCGCGGTGGTCGGTGATCTGGACGTGCTCCAGCGGCCGGATCCGGTAGTGCCGCCGGGTCATCACCTCGAGCATCGCCGCGTGGTGCCGATGCTCGGCGAAGACACCGAGGATCGGCACACCGGATGCCACCATGGCATCGAGCTGGGCCGCCCGGGCCTCAGGGTCGGGGGAGAGGCGGTCGAGCTCGGTACGCACCTGCTGCTGGACCCGTGCCCGCTCCGTAGTGATCAGCGGGGCGTCGAAGCAGTGGTAGCGCACCTGGCGGGCCAGGTCGCCAACCACCGGGTGCCGCAGCTGGGTCGCGGTGACCAGCTGGTCGAGTACCTGGCGGTAGTCATCGCGGGCATCGTCGGGCAGCGAGTCCGGGTGGCGCAACCGCCGGTGCAGTAGCTCGGAGATCACCGGGACGTGCGCGGCCGCGCGCCGGTGGGCGAGAAACATGCGGTAGAGCGCGGGGCCCAGCTCCGGCGAGGGCTCCAGGTCGGTGACGCCGTAGTGCGCCAGCGCGCGGCGAAGCTTGATCCGGAACGACTCAGGCAGCCCTTCCGTATCGGCGTCGCGGGAGCGAAGGTAGGCGTACAGGTACTCCTGAGGATTGCGGGCGACCTCGGCATCCACCGCCGACTCGCCTTCGAGGAGACCTTCCTGCACCCGGCGGTTGCGCGACAGCGCGGACAGATCGGCGAAGATCCGCAGGACCGCCGTCTCACCGGCGAGTAGCCCCGGGTCGTCGTCGGGCAGCTCGGCACGGGCGGCGCCCAGCTCGGCCAGCAGCGGACCGGTTTCCCGCTCGTCGATGTCGAACCCCAGCACAAACGAGC
>JAWVFH010000196.1:0-3939 GCA_033856255.1 Solirubrobacterales bacterium
CTTCCGAGAGGGTGGAACTCTCGGCCGCCCGACGTCGTACCCCTGGGGAGAGCCGGAAGTGCCCGAAGATTAGCCGGGGAAGGTCAGGGCGAGCAGGCATCATCTGGGAGCGACCACCCCGGTCGAAAAATACCGGACCGACGTTGGTCTCGGGTGGCAATGGACGCGCCAGGGTCGACACCAGGCCGCGCTGTCGGTGACGCAGCGTTATCCAGCGTCATGGCGGTGGTTGTCGCCCGAGGAGCCTAGGTGGAGGCGACGAGCATGACCACGGTCCCGAGACCCATGGCGGCCTCGCCCAGTACCGCGAGCCGGGGTGCGATCAATGCTCCGCCGGCGTCGCGGCGGGTCAGCGCTGTGACCGTGCCGAGCAGGAAGTAGCAGACCAGTGCCCAGTCGAGCAGGGTCAGCGCTGCGCCCAGTGGACCGGGGGCGGTCATCGGCCCCCCTAGCAGGTCGATCGGGCCCATGCCGGCCATCGCGTGGTGGCCGGCATGGACCAGCGTGACCATGTCGGCGGTCGGCGCGGTGCCGGTGCCGGTGCCGGCCATCATCCGCATCGAGGGCTGCAGGCACATGTAGGTCATTGCGACGCCGCCGAGCAGGTGGGCCAGGGGTCCGCCGCACACACCGGCGCTGGGCGGTCTGACCAGCGGCCAGACCGCCACCGCCGCGAACCCGGCCGCCCACCACGGCCCGTGCACGACGGTCGGGCCGATGCCAGCCATGCCGAGTGACATCACGGCCTTGCCCGCCGCCGTCACGGAGCCGGGAAGGTCACGGCGCAGGCCGCGGTGCGCCGCCACCAGTCCGAGTGCGGCGGCCAGTCCGACGCCGAGCCAGCCTGGCATCCTGCTAACTCCCGGTATCCGGCCCGATCATTGGAACGCCTGCACGCCGCGCTCCACCTGGCTGAGGTACTCATCCGACGGGCCGCTGGCCTTGGCGTACTCGTCGTGCCAGTTCCACCACACGTACGGTGCGCTCTGGGGGTAGCCCTCGGGCGAGTCCTCCCACTCCTCCTGGCGGCCGAGCGCGGTCATGTCGAGGTAGCTCCAGGCGTTCCCCATCGCCTCGTCGCCGCGGTTGTTGATGAAGTAGGTGCGGAACACGCGGTCGCCGTCGCGGATGAACGCGTTCGTACCGTGCCATTCGTCCACGCCGAAGTCGGCGTCGAATGCGCTGTCGGCGTCACCGGTCATGGTGTACCAGGGCATCGTCCAGCCCATCCGCGCCTTCACGCGCTCGATGTCTGACTGCGGCGCGCGTGAGGCGAAGACGAGGGTGGTGTCGCGGGCGTTCAGGTGGGCGACGTCAGCGACCTGGTCGGCGATCATGGAACAACCGGGGCAGGCGTGGTCGGGCCAGCCGAATACGCCGGGTTCGAAGAAGGCGCGGTAGACCACCAGCTGACGACGGCCCTCGAACAGGTCGAGCAGGCCCACTCTGCCCTTCGGTCCGTCGAACTCGTACTCCTTGTCCACGGCCAGCCACGGCATCCGGCGGCGCTCGGCGGCCAACGCGTCCCGGGCGCGGGTCAATTCCTTCTCCTTCACCAGCAGCCGCTGGTGGGCGGCGTCCCACTCCTGCGACGACACGATCGGCGGTGTTTTCATTGCGGGTTGTCCACCTTCCGGTTCGGATTCAATCAATGTAGGTCAGCACTTACGTAAGTGTCAACCTACGAATACGCGTCCGCGGGTTTCCGAGCGTGGCGCGTCCGTTGACATGAGACACAGTCAAACCTCAAGCGGCGAGACGAACCATGGCTGAATTTCTCGAAGTCATGTTTGTGCGTCTACGCGCCCTGTTTGCGGACCGCGCTGTCGCGCTACGCTGCTCTGGTGGAACGTTCCCAAACGATCGTGCTGGATCTGGGCGAAGTCCTGGTCTCCTCGGCCGGTGTGCTTCCCGCTCTCGCCGCCGCGCTCGAGGTCAGCGAGTCCGACCTCGCCGGGGTGTACTGGCCCGGGCGCGGCGAGTACGACCGGGGCGGGCCTGCGCGGGACTACTGGGCCTCGGTGTTGGACGGGCTGGGTCGGGGCGTCGATCCGGAGCTCGCGCTCCGGGCCGAGCGCCTGGACTCGCTGAAGTGGTCGCAGCTCCCGGACACCAGCGCCACGTTTCTGGCCCGCCTCGGGGACGCCGGGCGGCGGCCCAGCGTGCTGTCCAACGCTCCGGCCCCGCTTGCCCGGGCGGTGCGTGACGCCCCGTGGAGCAACCGGGTCGAGCACCTGGTGTTCTCCGCCGACCTCGGACTGTGCAAGCCGGAGCCGGAGATCTACGCCCGCGCCGACGCCGTCTACGGCACCGCACCGGACCAGGTCGTGTTCTTCGACGACCGCGTGGACAACGTCGCCGCGGCCCGCGCCCACGGCTGGGACGCCCACGTCTGGCCCGGTCCGGACGCCGCGCTCGAGCTGCTCGGGTTTCGATGAGCGACCGCAGCCCCACGATTGTCGACGTCGCTAGCGCCGCGGGGGTGTCGAAGTCGGTGGTCTCGCGGGTGTTCAGCGGCCACGGCAGCGTCGGCAAGCCGACCCGGGAGCGGGTGCTGGCCGCGGCCGAGGAGCTCGGGTACGTGGTTAACGCGATGGCCCGGGCGATGGTGGCCCACCGCACCTACACGATCGGCGTGTTCGTGCGTGACGCGGCCGCACCGTTCTACGGGCATCTGCTCACCGCGATGCAGGAGCACGCATTCGGCCTGGGGTACCGGGTCGTGACCGCCACCGGGTCCGGTCACTGCGAGCTCGCCGACGAGCGGCGGGCGCTCGCGACCCTGACGATGCTGCGGGTCGAGGGTTTGGTCGTGTGCAGTGGCCGGCTGCCGAGAACGGATGTGGCCGCGTTCGCACTGCGGATCCCGACCGTGGTGGCCGGACGCCCGGAGACGGGCACCGGGCTGGCCAGTGTGTACTGCGACGAGGCCGGGGGTGGGGCCGGCCTCGCCGACCACCTCGCCGACCTCGGGCACCGCACCGTTGCGGTGATCCGCCTGCGCCCGGAACAGTCGCTGACGATGGCGCCTCGCACGGAGGCGATGGCCCGCCGGCTCCGCGAGCGCGGGGTCGAGGTGCTGGAGCTGGCCGGGGGGATGCCGGAGCAGGCCGGTGGGCACGTCGAGCAGCTGCGCGCCCACCCTGACGTGACCGCCGTGATGGCTCCCAGCGACGCCCACGCGGTGTCCCTGCTGGAGGTCCTGCGGACGGCCGACGTCGAGGTGCCGGGACGGTTGTCGGTCACCGGCTACGACGCCGTCGGCCCGCTGTGTACGCCGCTGATCGGGCTGACCACCTGGCGGCAACCGCTGGACGAGATCGGGGCCCGGGCGGTCGACGCGGTGGTCGGGCTGCTCGACGACGCCGTAGCCGTGCCGGCTCACCGGTCGCTGCCCGGCGAGCTGGTGGTCGGGCGTACGACCGCCCCGCCGGCTCACTGAGCGACGCCCGCGGCACTGATCAACAAGGCGGCGACCAGCGCCTTCCACACCGCGGCCGCGTACGCGACAGTGGCGAGAGGGCCGCGTGCCAGCTGGGAGGCCCACCTGGGCGCACTCCGCCGACGGACAGAATGCCGCCGGTCCCGCTGGTCACCAGCCGCTCTCACCGGCCGAGGCCAACAACCATCCCGCGACAACGCGCGAATCGATCACCCGGGCACACCCATGATCAACTCAGGGGAGGTAGGCTGCTGGACGGGCCGTGACTGGCGCGCTGGGATGGGACCAACCATCGGGGAGCGGCCCGGAGTGCGAATCTGAGCCGTGCGCCTGGGCCGAACCGTGAATCGTGACGCCATGTACGACACGCCGTCCGGAGGCCGACATGTCAGAGCAGTCCCTCTCCACCGAATCCACCGCTTTCCGCAGCGCCCTCGACGTGATCCGCGCCGTCGAGCCGCGCGTCGCCGACGCCATCAGCCAGGAAGTTGCCGACC
>JAWVFH010000197.1:0-3569 GCA_033856255.1 Solirubrobacterales bacterium
CTCCCGGGCGACTCCGGGGGCATGACGTCCTCCGTCTCCCACCCGAAGAGATCGCCGTAGAAGGCGGCGGCCGCCGCGGGGTCGGGCTGCGTGGTGTCGACCCAGCACGGGACGCCGGGGATGTAGCGGTCCTGTCCACTCATGGGAAGCTCCCTTGGTCGTTGACCGGCACGACGCTACGCCCGGTTTAGGTCACTATCCGTCCTCAATCTCCACGACGATGGAATTCACATGGGGAACGCCTCCGGCCGCCTGCTCGATCTCCTCTCGCTGCTCCAGACGCGGCGCGACTGGCCGGGCGCCGAGCTGGCCGACCGGCTCGAGGTCTCGGGGCGCACGATCCGGCGGGATGTCGACCGCCTGCGCGTCCTCGGCTATCCCGTGGACGCCCTGACCGGGCCGGCCGGCGGCTACCGGCTGCGCGCCGGCAGCGCGATGCCGCCGCTGCTGCTCGACGAGGAGGAGGCGATCGCCATCGCCGTGGGCCTGAGCACCGCCGCAAGGGCATCCGTGACCGGCATCGAGGAGACGTCCATCCGCGCTCTCGTCAAGCTCGAGCAGGTGCTGCCGACGCACCTGCGACGACGTGTCGCCGCCCTCGCCTCCGCGACGTTCGCGCCGGCCGCGGCGGGGCCGACCGTCGATCCGCAGCACCTGACGACGATCGCCGCCGCGTGCCGCGACTCCGAGTGCGTCCGCTTCGGCTACCACAGCCGCGACGGCACGGAGACGCGCCGCGAGGTGGAGCCGCACTCGCTGGTGAACCTCGGGCGACGCTGGTACCTCGTCGCCTGGGATCGCGGACGCGAGGACTGGCGCACGTTCCGCGTCGACCGGCTCAGCCGGCCCGGCGCGGCGGGAGCCCGCTTCACACCCCGCGCGTTGCCGGCGACGGACGCGGCCGCCTACGTCGCGCAGAACATCGCGGGGGCCGGGCGCCGCTACGAGGCGCGCGTCACGCTGCACGCCTCCGCGGAGGAGATCGCCGCGCGCGTCCCGTACGTCGCGGGAGCGCTCGAGCCGATCGACGGGCACCGCTGCGAGTACCGGCCGTCGGACCACGACCTCCACTGGCTCGCGATCCGCATCGCGATGCTCGACGTCGACGTCGACGTGCACGAGCCCCCGGAGCTGATCGAGCAGCTCCGGGCGCTGGCTCGGCGGCTGGGCCGAGCCGCGGAGGCCCGCGAGTCGGGCTAGGCGTCGCCCGCCGGCTGGGACAGCCCGCCTCCCGGCGCGTAGCGATGGTGCAGGTCCAGGGAGTTGCCCGCCGGGTCGAGGAAGATCGCCTGGTGGCAGACGCCGCTGTCGAACGTCTCGCTCACGAACTGCACGCCCTGCGCCTCGAGCGCCTCACGCGCGGCCGCGACGTCGTCGACCCGCAGGGCGACCGGCAGCCCGTGCGCGCGGAACTCCTGGCCGAACGCCCCGGGCTCCATGATCGCGAGCGTGAGGTTCCCGGCCTGGTACTCGCTCGCCGGCATGTCGCCGTAGTTCTTGACGAACGGCAGGCCGAGGACGCTTCCGTAGAAGTGGCGGGAGGCCTCGATGTCCTTCGCGGGAAGCGTCACGAAGTCGACTCCGGTGATGACGGGGGCTGTGGTCATGCCGATCAGACTATGGGTAGGCACCAGACTCATCGCCCCGGTGCCGCGTCACGCCGCCAGCAGGATCGAGAAGCCTTCGAAGCGGACCTCACGCGCGTCGCGCCCGAGGCCGTCCTTCGCGGCTGCGCCCACCCCCTCGCCCGCGCACACCGTCTCGAAGGCATCCGCCACGGCCGGCAGGAACGACGGCTCGACGGCCACGCGACCGAAGTGGTGCACGAGCACGGAGCGCAGCTCCGGGGCGAGCTCCGCGAGGCGCCGCGTCGACGCGGCGTACGCCTCGAGGTCGGAATCCGGGAGCTGCGCGTAGATCGGGCCGGTGCTGATCGTGTCGGCCGCGAACAGGAGCCCGTCGCGCTCGTCGAGCAGGCAGATGCCGTCGGGCGAGTGGCCCGGCGTGTGCAGGACCGTCAGCTCGCGGCCGCCGAGGTCGACCTTCTCGCCCTCCCGGAGCGTCGTCGTGGCGCGGCTCACCGGAATGCGCCAGCTCGCCCGGCCGATGCCCTCCGGGAGCGGCCGGGGATCGCTGTCGGCGGTCAGCAGATGGAAGAACGATCGATCCATGCGGCGGTACATGTGGGCCGCCGCGACCAGCTCTCGGGCGTAGTCGAGGTAGTCGGCCAGCAATGCCTCCGGGACCTCCTCCTCCAATGCTGCGGCCCCCAGCTCGTGGATGGCGATGTCCTCGAACTCATGGTTGCCGCCGATGTGGTCGAAGTGCGAGTGCGTGTTGAGGACGCTCACCGGGCGGTCGGTGAGCTGCTCTGCGACGGGTCGGATGGGAACCATCCCGAGGCCGGTGTCGAGCAGCACCGCGCGCTCGGAGCCGGCGACGAGCCAGGTGTTCACGTGGCCGGGCTCGGCGACGAGCCACACGCCCGGATGCAGCTCCCGAGTCGTGAACCAGTTCATGCGCTGACCGTGGCGCGCTCGGCGACCGGCGCCTCGCGGACCGCCGATCCCCGTCGGGCGAGCAGGTAGTACGTGGCGCCGGCGACGAGCATGCCCGCGGGGATGCTGAGGTCCGCGCCGCCGAGCACGTCGGTGACGAGCGGGCTCTGCCATTTCGCGGCGTTGGTCGTGAAGAACGTGGCCAGCGCGCCGACCAGGAAGCTCGCGAGGGCCGCGCGGTTCACGCCGCCCGCGTACCAGTAGCGCCCTCCCCTCGCGGCCAGCAGGTCGCTCGTGGAGTACTGGAAGCCGCGCAGCATCGCGTCGACGAGGAACACCGCGGCGAACGGTGCGATCCAGACGATCATCAGCGAGAGGAACTCGGTGAACGCCGTCGTGAAGTCCTTGTAGAAGATCGCGTAGACCGAGAGCGCCGTCGCGATCACGCAGTCGACGATGATGGTCTTCCAGCGCGGGAGCCTGATGCCGAGCGCGAGCAGGGTCAGCCCGGAGGTGTAGGTGTTGAGGAAGTTGTTCGTGACCGACCCGCCGATCACGACCACGAGGAACGGCACGAAGTACCAGGAGGCGAGCAGCGGCTTGAGACCGCCGACGGGGTCGGCGAGGTCGGCGACGCTGGCGGCCACGACTCCGATCGTCGTGAGCCCGATGGCGGGGACCAGGTTGCCGAGGACGGTCCAGCCGACGATCGCGCGGCCCGCGGTGTTCCGGGGCAGGTAGCGGCTGTAGTCGGCCGGGTAGCAGGCGAACGACAGCGGCAGGGAGGCGATGATCATCGTCCCCAGGCAGAACGTGGCCAGCGTGGTGGACGCCGCCAGCTCCTTGGGTGCGTAAGGCACGTGGCCCTTGGCCGCCACCTGGATGGCCACGCCGATCATGATCGCCCCGAGCAGGAACGTGAAGACCTTCTGGAGGAACAGGATCGTGGCGTGCCCCAGCACCGCCGCGCCGTAGGTGAGCACGACGAGCACGGCGAGCAGGACGGCCTTCACGCCCGTGCTCACGTGGATGCCCGCCTCGCCGGCGAGCGAGAACGCGGCGAACGCGCTC
>JAWVFH010000198.1:0-2830 GCA_033856255.1 Solirubrobacterales bacterium
AGCCGTCGGTGTAGACGGGCGCGCCGTTGGTGTACTCCCAGTGCCACACCGCGAACATGCCTTCGGGGAACTGCACCGCGAGCCACATCCAGAGCGGGACGCGCCCGTGGTCACGGATGCCCCACGAGTGATCGCGCTGGCCCCACCAGTCCCGCACCTCGTGGGTGGTGCCCATGTGCGTGAAGGTGCCGTTGTAGGTCCCGGACTGGATCATGTGGCTCTGGTCCCAGATGATCTCGTGTCCCGCCTTCATGGTCCCCCGCCGCAGTCCGTGCTCGCGCGTGCGGGCCGTGAACGTGAGGTCGAGCGAGACGGGCGCGGCCGGAACCTCGTCGACGTGCAACTCGACCCGCTTGTACGGCTCGGCGATGTCGATGCGCACCGGTCCGACCGCCATGGTGTGTGGGTCGCCGTCATAGGGCCGCACGTGCTGGGCGATGGTCGGCGCGCCGCCCACCCCTCCCAGCTGCAGGCTGTCCATGTGCTCACGCTTCGGAAAGTGGGCGAGGGTGAGAATGAGCACGTCGCCCAGTCCGTCGGGCGGGTGCACGATGAAGAACAGGCTCTCCCGCCAGTGCTCGTGGTGGGTGACGACGTTCGGCAGCGGTTCGGGGATCTGATGGACGAAGTACTCGTCCATCACCGTGAGGGCGGGCATGGGCCCGTTCTACACTCGACACGCGTGGCTACGCCTTTGGACAGCAGGGTCGACGAGGTCGTCAAGGGACTGCACGAGGACGGCTACTACGTCGTCGAGCGCTTCCTTGCGCCCGATCGCGTCGCGGCCATGAAGGCCGACCTCCTCGGCATCCTGGAGACGACACCCACCGGGCGCAACGACTTCGAGGGCTTCTCGACCCAACGCATCTACGCCCTGTTCGCCAAGACACGCGGTTTCGACGACCTGGCCATCGACCCGCTGGTGTGGGACGTCAGCGCCGAGATCCTCGGGCCGTGGTTCCAGCTCAGCGCGCCCACCGGCATCCACATCGGCCCAGGCGAGCCGGCGCAGGTCCTGCACCACGACGACTCCATCTACCCGCTGCCCAAGCCCCACCAGGAAGTCGTGATCAACACCATGTGGGCCTTCGACGACTTCGTCGAGGAGAACGGGGCGACCCGCATGATCCACGGCAGCCATCGCTGGCCGCCCGACCGCCTCCCGACCCCGCAAGAGACCGTCCCGATGGAGATGCCGGCGGGCTCGGTGATGTTCTACCTGGGCAGCGTGTGGCACGGCGGCGGCGCCAACCAGACGGAGCGGCCGCGCCTCGGCGTCATCCTCGAGTTCGTCGTGTCATGGCTGCGGGCGCAGGAGAACCACGTGCTCGCCGTGCCGCGCGACGTCGCGGCCACCCTGCCCGAACGGCTCCAGGAGCTGCTCGGGTACAACATCTACCCGCCGTTCATGGGCTACGTGGACGGCCGCCACCCCAGGCGGACGCTCGAGCGTTAGGCGCGGTGGATGAGGTTCATGCGGGCGGTGACGACCGGCTCGCCCGTCTTCTCGTCCTTGAACGCGTTCTCGGTGACGAGAAACGTCATCGTCTTGCCCTTGCTCTCCTTCTCGTAGAGATCGACGACGGTGCCCTCACCGACGAGGACGTCGCCGACCGAGAGGGGGCGGTGGTAGGTGAACTCCTGCTCGCCGTGCAGGATCATCCCGCCCTTGGACATGAGCCCGCCCATGATCTTCATGACAGGCGACGTGCCGCCCGGCTGGGCCGGGTTGTCCGCGGGCTGGTCCTCTGGGAAGGTGCCCCAGTTGTTCATGGCGAACGCGTAGGTGGGCGGAGCAGGGATGGCATCGAGCCCGGCCGCCTTGGCCGCGGTGGCGTCCTGATACACGGGGTTGTTGTCCTTGACCGCCTTGGCGAAGTTGGACACGGGGCCTCGTTCGATGACGACCTTCCACCGTCCGGTGCACTGCCCGATCACGCTCTTGTCCACGGCCATGCCGAACGTCCTCTCCACTCGGTAAGGTGACGACCCGTCAGATACAGAACATAGCGAGAAGCGAGGAAGGGCTGCCATGGGGCTCCTGGATGGAAAGGTCGCCATCGTCACCGGCGCCGGGCACGGCATCGGGCGGGGCGAGGCATTGGAGCTGGCGGCGGAGGGCGCCAAGGTCATCGTCAACGACCTCGGTGGCTCGCTGAGCGGCGAGGGAGCCGACAAGCGGCCGGCCGAGGAGGTCGCGGAGATCATCAAGTCGCGCGGCGGCGAGGCCACACCGAACTACGACGACATCGCCGACTGGAACGGGGCCAAGAGCCTCATCGACCAGGCGGTCGAGACCTACGGCGGCCTCGACATCCTCGTCAACAACGCCGGGATCATCCGCGACAAGATGATCTTCTCCATGACGGAGGACGACTTCGACTCGGTCGTGCGCGTCCACCTCAAGGGCACGTTCGCCACCACGCACCACGCGGCCGTCTACTGGCGGGCGCAGTCCAAGGCCGGCAACCAGCCCAGGGCCGCCATCGTCAACACCGTGTCCAGCGCCGGCCTCCAGGGCAACGTCGGGCAGGCCAACTACGGCTCGGCCAAGGCCGCCATCGCCGCCCTCACCGTCATCACCTCGCTGGAACTGGGCCGCATCGGCGTGCGGGCCAACGCCGTCGCCCCCGGCGGCGTCACCCGCATGTCGGCCGCCGTCGTGAAGGACATGGAGGTCAAGGAGGCCGACGAGTACGCCGACGGCGAGTACCAGCGCCTGAACCCCGGGAACTCGGCGCCCATGGTGGCGTGGCTGGCGTCGGACCAGGCCATGCACGTGACCGGCCAGGTCTTCCGCGCCGTCGGCAGCAAGATCGGCCACTACCTG
>JAWVFH010000199.1:0-3286 GCA_033856255.1 Solirubrobacterales bacterium
TCGCAACCGTTGCGGCGATCGCGCTGATCGGCACCGTGAGCCTGCAGATGGCGGGAGGGTTGATCGTCGTCGCCGGGCTTATGGTGGCTGCGATGTTTCATCTGGCCGCCGTGGGCAAGCCGTTGCATGACGACTTTGCCGACAAGGCGGCGGCCGTCGATGGCGAAATGGCCGATGTCATCAACAACATGCCGCTGGTGCGGGCGTTTTGCGGCCTTGGCTACGAACACGACCGGTTCGACACCACGGTCAACCGTGAATTGCGGGCGCGGGGCCGCAGCCTGCGTTACCTCGAAAAGCTGCGGATCTCCCATGCCGCGATGACCGTTGTTTTGACCATCTCGCTGCTGGCATGGGCGATCATGCTGTGGCAGCGCGGCGCCGCCACCACCGGGGACGTTGTTTTGGTCTGCACATTGGGACTTTCTATTCTGAATGCCACGCGCGATCTCGCGGTGGCGCTGGTCGATGTCACCCAGCATGTCGCGAGGCTGTCGGAAGCGACCGCAACGCTGCTGGTTCCCCACGAACTGCGCGACCATCCCAAGGCCGAACCGCTGGTGAGGGCCGGGGCAGCGATCGTCTTCAACAAGGTATCGTTCCGCTATCCCGGCGGCCTGCAGGTGTTCGACAAGTTCAGCCTCCGCATCAATGCAGGCCAGAGGGTCGGGCTGGTCGGCCAGTCCGGCGGGGGCAAGTCGAGCCTGTTCGTGCTGTTGCAGCGGTTTTACGACGTAAACCAGGGCCATATCGCCATCGATGGCCAGAATATCGCCCAGGTCACGCAGCAAAGCCTGCGCGAGGCGATCTCGGTGGTGCCGCAGGACATCTCGCTAGTCCATCGCTCGATCATGGAAAACATCCGCTATGGCCGTCCCACCGCCACCGACAACGAAGTGTTGCGCGCGGCAATCGCGGCCAGGTGCGATTTTGTCGAAACTCTTCCAGAGGGACTTGAAACCATGGTCGGCGACCGCGGCGTCAAGCTCTCGGGCGGCCAGCGCCAGCGCATCGCGATTGCGCGTGCATTCCTGAAGGACGCGCCGATCCTGCTGCTCGACGAGGCCACCGCCGCGCTCGACTCCGAATCCGAGGAAGCGATCCGCGAGGCGCTCGGCCGCCTGATGCGCGGGCGCACCGTGATCGCCATCGCGCACCGCCTCGCCACGCTGCGCAATTTCGACCGGGTGATCATGCTGAAGGCCGGCGAGATCATCGAAGACGGTGCGCCGGATCGCCTGATGCAGGGCCAGGGCCCGTACCGCGAACTGGTGACGCAGGAAATGAGCCGGCTCGCGACCCACGCGGCCTGATCATTCAGCTATACTGTCGCCGTGGCGACTCACCCAAACGTCTTTCGCTAGATCAGCGAACCAGCCGAGGTCTAATGTCAGCTGAAGCCGTAACCCAATTGAAGGCCCAGATCGTCGAGCCTGTCTCGGAATCGCCGTTCTACATTCCGATGACCGGGCCTGCCGCCCGGCCGCGCCGTTCGCTCAAGCACGACGACACGTTCGTCGTTCTCGACAGCCATGGCGACATCGGCGCATCCGCCGGCGGGCCCGATGGCCTGTTCAACGCCGACACCCGTTATGTAGCCCGGCTTGAGCTGGTGCTGGACGAAGTGCAGCCGCTGCTGCTCGGCTCCAACATGCGCGATGACAATTCCGCGCTGACCGTCGATCTCACCAATCCCGACGTATACCGGGGCGACCGCATCGTGCTGCAGAAGGACATGCTGCACATCGTGCGCACGATCTTCCTGTGGCGCGGCACCGCGTATCAGCGCATCGGCGTGCAGAACCACGGCGAGAGCCCCGCGGGCTTCGACCTGACGCTATTGTTCGATAACGATTTTGCCGACCTGTTCGAAGTGCGGGGCGAGAAGCGCCACCGCCGGGGCATCGGTTCCAGCAAATTGCTCGGCGCGGCCGACGTGGCATTTGAATATAATGGGCTGGATGGCAAGACGCGCAGCACGGCGCTGCATTTCGAGCCGCGGCCGACGCGGCTCGCGGTGAACGCCGCGACCTGGCATCTCGAACTGGCTCCGCAACAGATCACCTCGCTGTTCGTCGCGGTATCCTGCAACATGCCGGCCACGCATAAGCCGGCGAGATTTTTTCGCGGACTGCTGGCGCATCGTCGCGAAATGCGCACATTCACCGCCGGCACCGCCAGCATCGAAACCTCGAACAATATCTTCAATGAGGTGCTGTGCCAGTCGATGGCCGACCTCAACATGCTGATGACGGAGACCCCGCAGGGCCGTTATCCCTATGCGGGCATTCCCTGGTATTCGACCACGTTCGGCCGCGACGGGATCATCACCGCGCTGCAGATGCTGTGGATCGATCCACGCGTGGCGCGCGGGGTGCTGAAGCGGCTCGCCTTCTATCAGGCCGGAATTGTCGATCCGCTCGCCGACGCCGAGCCCGGAAAAATCCTGCATGAAATGCGCGGCGGCGAGATGGCCGCGTTGCGCGAGGTGCCGTTCGCGCAATATTACGGCAGCGTCGATGCGACGCCGCTGTTCGTGCTGCTGGCGGGCCTTTACGTCGAACGCACCGGCGACGAGGAGACACTCGCCGAGCTATGGCCCGCGATCGAAGCGGCGCTGCGCTGGATCGACGGCGCCGGCGATCCTGATCGGGACGGATTCGTCGAGTATCAGCGTGCGTCGGAACAGGGGCTGGCCAACCAGGGCTGGAAGGATTCCTACGACGCCATCTTCCATGCCGACGGGCAACTGGCCGAAGGTTTTATCGCGCTGGCGGAAGTGCAGGGCTATGTGTTCGCCGGCAAGCAGCTTGCGGCCCGCTGCGCCCGGCGGTTGGGAAGCCCTGACGTCGCGCTCAGGCTCGAGAAGGAAGCGCAGCAATTGGCTGAACGTTTCGAACAAGCGTTCTGGTGTGACGAGCTCGGCACCTATGCGCTGGCACTCGACGGCGACAAGCAGCCCTGCGCGGTGCGCACCTCGAACGCCGGACAATTGCTGTTCACCGGCATCGTGCGCGAAGACCGCGCCCGTATGGTAGCTGCCGACCTGATGCGGCCGCATTTCTTTACCGGATGGGGCATCCGCACCGTGGCGCGCGGCGAAGCGCGCTACAATCCGATGTCCTATCACGACGGATCGATCTGGCCGCACGACAACGCGCTGATCGCGCTTGGGCTGGCGCGTTACGGGTTGAAGCATTCGGTCGAGCATGTGTTCAAGGGCCTGTTCGACGCCGCCACCTATATGGATCTGCGGCGGCTGCCCGAATTGTTCTGCGGTTTTCAG
>JAWVFH010000200.1:0-2714 GCA_033856255.1 Solirubrobacterales bacterium
GTGGAATACCCCAGCACCGGCTGCCATCGCAGCCCCTTCGCTGCCAGGTCACGTGCCAAACCGTCATACGCATTCCACACCCAGCCATGCACGCCGTTCTCCGGCGGCAGCGGCTCGATCTCGTGCCACACCGCCTCGCGTCGCACGATGGTCGCACCGGTGGCAGCTATCGCCGCGGCGTGCGTGGGGCGAACCGCCCATTCGTCATAGAGGTAGTTCCCATTGACGCCGTAGAAGTCTGTCGGCACTCGTGAGACACGACCCGCGGGCGCGGTGCGGTTGCGGTGCCTCGACGCGCCGGCGCCATCGACATTCGTCATGATCAGAGCCAGCACAACCAACGTCGCGCACGTGCCCTGCACCAGGCGCTTCCCCAACATCTGGAACCTCATCGCGTTCGGAACGGCGCACGACCTGCCCGCCGACAAGGACATCGGAATCTTGGCTGTCCTGCTTGAGTCACCCTCGTCGGACGGACCGGCGCTGGCCTACCATCCCGGCTGCGGCGGCGATCGCTCGCCGCGACGACCATGCTGAGACTTCCCGGTCCGTTCCGGCGGTACTTCCCCCCCGTCAAACGGGCCGTCCTGCGGACGACCGAGCGCGCCGCCCCGGTGACCCGGAGGTTCTCACGGGTCTTCGGCGAACGCGCTCTGCCCCAAGGCTCGGCGTGGGAGACCGCTGACTATGCCGTATGTCATCCGGGGGGCGGCGTCTCCGTCGTTCCTGTCGCCGGACCCGAAGAGTTGCGCCGACCGCTGCCCGAGGGTGACCCGCCGGACCACGGGGTCTTCGCCGCGCACCGGTCGATCACCACGACGCCGGCGTTCGCGGCGACGGTCCAGGGCGGCGCGGTCGTGGGACCCTACGGCGCCGTGCTCACCGAGGACAGGACACTCCTCTTCGACCTCTCGCCGTACTTCGGCGTCTTCACGCCCGACCATCACCCCATCTACCTCCGACTGCGCCTCCCGCCCGAGGAGCGATTGCCGGGAACCGCCGCCGTGCTCACCACGCGCGGCGTCGACAACTACTGCCATTTCCTCCTCGATGTGGTTCCTCGGCTGCACATGCTCGAGGCAGCGGGCCTGGCCGAGGGCGTCGACCACTACGTGGTCAACCGCTCGCTTCCGTTCCAACGCCAGATCCTGGAACAGCTCGGCGTTCCGGATGACAAGGTGGTCGAGAGCTCCGCCCATCCCCACCTGCGGTGCGGGCGTCTCGTCGTCTCCTCGCTCGCCGGATACGACCTGCAGCTGCCCGGCTGGGTTGTTCCACACCTCCGTGAGCGGTTGGGACCCGGCGCAGCGCCAGCGGCTCCGCGGCGCCGGATCTACATCAGCCGCGGGCAAACGAAGAACACTCGCCGCGTGACCAACGAGGCGGAGGTCCTGACCGCCTTGGGCCGCTTCGGAGTCACGCCTGTGACACCCGAGACACTCACGGTCGAGGAGCAGATACGACTCTTCTCGGAGGCGGAGCTGATCGTGGCACCCCACGGGGCCGCCCTCACCAACATCGTGTTCTGTGCCGCGGGCGCGACCGTCGTCGAGCTCTTCGCACCTGACTACGTCAACAGCTGCTTCTGGGCGCTGTCGTGCCAGGTCGAAGGGCTTCGCTATCGCTACCTCGTCGGCGAGGGTCCGCTCCCGAATCCGGGCCAAGCGGCGTTGGGAGTGGCCAGCGACATCAACGTGGACGTGGCGAAACTGACGTCGTTGCTCGAACGCATATGACACCCGCACGTCGATCGTGGCGACCGGTACGCGCCAGTCGCTAGTGCGCCAGCGCTGGGGTCCAGCTGAGCAGCGAGGCGATCAGGACGCTGCCGTCCGAGGAGCCCAAGAGCTCGGAACAGGCCCGTTCAGGATGGGGCATGAGGCCAACGACATTGCGCTGCCGGTTGCAGATCCCTGCGATGTCGTCCATCGATCCATTCGGGTTGTCCACGTAACGCAGGACGACTCGCTCTTCCTCCCGCAGCTCCGCAAGCGTGCGTTCGTCGCAGGTGTAGTTGCCCTCGAAATGGTTGATGGGGACGCGCAACTCGGTTCCTGCCGTCGCCATCCTCGTCAGCGCGCTCCGGGTGGTCTCCACCCGGACGGACACGGTTGTGCACAGGAATCCGAGGCCGCGGTTCTTCTGCAGTGCGCCTGGCAGGAGACCCGCCTCCGTCAGCACCTGAAATCCGTTGCAGATGCCGACAGTGGGACCGCCCGCGGCCGCATGGTCCGCGACAGCAGCCATGACCGGTGAAAAGCGGGCGATCGCTCCCGGCCTCAGGTAATCGCCGTGGGCGAAGCCGCCAGGGAGCACGACAGCGTCCACCCCCTGAAGATCGGGGTCGGCGTGCCAAAGCAGCTCCGCCTGGCCGCCGAGCGCCTCGACCACCTCCGCCACGTCATGCTCACAATTGGACCCGGGGAACACGACGATTCCCACACGAGTCGTCACGCGATCGATACCTCCGCATCCTCGATGACGGGGTTGGTGAGGAAGCGCTCACACAAGTCGTGCACGCGTGCTCGAGCGGCAACCTCATCAGGTGCGTCCATCTCGAACCTGATGGCCTTGCCGACCCTGACTCCCTCGATGCCGTCGAACCCCAGGGTCGGCAGCGAGCGCTCGATCGTCGCTCCTTGAGGATCGGCGATCCCGGGGCGTAGGCGGACCTCGACGAGAACCTCGAACTTCATGCCACTGAGCATCGCAGA
>JAWVFH010000201.1:0-2734 GCA_033856255.1 Solirubrobacterales bacterium
CAACACGCACGACGGGGTGGCGAACCTCCACGATGCTGCCGCGCGCATCGCGGGCAACCGGATCGGCACCAACCGCGACGGTACGGCCGCGGTACCGAACGAAGTCGGCGTGAGGAGCGTGGGCGTGGTGGGTGGTCCGCGCGCCGAAAGCACGTGTGTCTCACCCTGCAACCTGATCTCTGGCAATCACGATGAGGGTGTGAGCGCGGCGAAGGTGCAGGGGAACTTCATCGGCACCACGCTCGACGGAACCGGGCCGCTCCCGAACGGTACGGGAGTCGCGGCATCCGGCGTGCTGACGGAGATCGGTGGCCCGTCGCACGCGACGGTCGACGGGACTTGCGACCAGTGGTGCAATCTCATCGCGTTCAACCACAACGCGGGGATCGGCCTCGGGAGCCTGTATCCCGGCGGTGTCGGCGCGGCGAACATCCACGGGAACGTTGTGCGGGGAAACTCGGTCGCCGGCATCGATGTCCAATCCGACGGACCGACGACCATCGGCGGGTCCGGCGAGGGTGAAGGCAATCTCATCGACCACAACCACGGTCCGGGCGTGCAGGTAGGTGACGTCAACGGCGTCACGTCGGTGAAGGTCGACCGAAACACCATCACCGAGAACGATGGACCGGGCGTGTTCGTCGTCGGCGGGCCGTCGACGTTCGGCATCGACATCGGCGCGAACAGCGTCTTCGACAACGGCGGTCTCGGAATCGACCTTTCGAACACCGGCTCCAGCCTCTTCCCGACCCCGGACGGCCCGAACCAGAACGTGCGGTTCGGCGTTGATGGGCCGAACCACCTCGCACCATGGCCGCACCTGGCCACCGCGACGCTGTCAGCTGGCAACTTGCGCGTGACCGGAGCAATGGACTTCTTCCGGTTGACCGTAGCTGTGCGTGTCGATGTCTTTGCGAGCCGCGCCTGCGACCCGACCACGTTCGGAGAAGGTGAGCAGTATCTCGGGTCAGTGCAGGCCGCGGCGCTCACCGGGGGCCGAATCAATGCGACCCTCCCTGCTCCGCCGTCAGGGTTTGGTTTCATCACAGGAACGGCGACGTCGGTCGACGGTTCGACATCCGAGTTCTCACCGTGTCGGGCGTTGCAAACCAGCACGGTGCTCCGGCGACAGGCGAACGCCGGAGACAGCGAGCTGGATGTCGCATCGAACGACGGATTCGAAGTTGGTGATCACATTGTCATCGGACCGGAGACGGATCACGAGGAGCACGCCACGGTGACCGGGTTCGGGTCGTTGATCATCGATCAACCGGTTCAGTTCGATCACGCTGCGGGCGAGTTGGTCGTGCTCGAAGAAAGGCCTAGCTCGTCGGATCCAACGGCTGCGCTCGCTCGCACCGGAACCGGCGTCGTGGACCCGATACTGCTGGCCTTTGCGCTGATTGTTATCGGTTCGTTGCTGCTTCGGCTTCGGCCTTCAGTCGCTCCAGCGTTTGCTGCATCCCGGAGCGCACGATCGCGTCGGGATCGCGGCCCAGCAGGCGGAGCTTGTAGACCATCCGCACATACAACGGCTTCACCGCGAGCTCGTCGCGGTATTCCGTGACGCGGGTGCCGCTGTTGGACGGCTCGAACCGATAGCCCCAACGCATCCTCGACTGCGTGACCTCCCACGCGAAGTGGGTCGGCGCGTCCGCGGTCACGACGGTGGAGACCGTTGACCACCGCATGAGGCCGCGCTTGTTCCACCCCTTGAACCGCGCACCGACGGCCGGTTCAGACGCGCCACCGAGCCACTCGCACCGGTGACACTCAGGGCTCCACCGACCCATGTTGCGGAGATCGGTGACGAGCGTCCATACGCGCTCCGGGGGAGCATCGATGTCCACGCTGACCTCGTCCATGCCAAGGTGACACTAGGCGGGACCGACCGATAGCCTCGCCCTTGACCGACGAGTCAAGTTCTCCGGGGGAGGTCCCGCGTTGCCAACACAGGACAAGTTGCAGGTCCACGACAAGCTGTACATCGACGGCGCATGGGTGCCGTCAGCCGGTAAAGGCACCATCGATGTCTTCGATTCGACCGATGGCGAGGTGATCGGGACGATCCCCGACGGCACGGCCGCCGACGTCGACAACGCCGTCAAGGCGGCACGGGCGGCCTTCGACGACTGGGCGCAGCGCTCGCCGGAAGAGCGGGCAAAGTTCAGCAGCCGCATCGCCGAGGGTCTCGGCGCCCGCATGGACGAGATCGCCACGATCGTCACCCGCGAGGCCGGCATGCCCAAGTGGCTGAGCCTCCTCGTGCAGGCCGGGCTGCCGATCAACTCGTTCGCGCAGGCCGCCGCCCAGGCCGAGGGCTACCAGTACGAGACGCAGGTCGGCAACAGCCTCGTCGTGCGCGAGCCCATGGGCGTCGTCGGTTGCATCACGCCGTGGAACTACCCGCTGCACCAGATCGCCGCGAAGGTCGCGTTCGCGATGGCGGCTGGCTGCACGGTCGTGCTGAAGCCGAGCGAGATCGCTCCGCTCGATGCGTTCGTGCTGGCCGAAGTGATCAACGACGTCGGACTGCCCGCGGGTGTGTTCAACCTCGTCACGGGCACGGGTCCGTCGGTTGGTGAGGCGATCGCCGCCCACCCCGACATCGACATGGTGTCCTTCACCGGTTCGACCCGGGCGGGGAAGCGGGTCGCCGAGCTCGCCGCCCAGACCGTCAAGAAGGTCGCGCTCGAGCTGGGCGGCAAGTCCGCCAACGTCATCCTCCCGGATG
>JAWVFH010000202.1:0-5984 GCA_033856255.1 Solirubrobacterales bacterium
CGGCGAGGTCGGGATCCCAACGCTCCGGAGTGTGTTGGCGTACCCACTCTTCGGACACGTCGGCGGCGATCACGACATGGCCGGCAAATACTGTGAGCGAGTCGCAGGGCCCATCCAGTGGGCCGAGAACGTCGATGCTTCCGTCCGGAACCGGATACGCGCCCAGGGCGACTTCCTCGAAAAGGGTGCCCAGTGGGTGGTCAAATGTCGTGCTCATCCTTGAGCCTTTCGTAGCCTCCGACCACCTTGGAGCGCTGGGTGGCGTGCGTCGAAGGTAGTTCACATCACCGCGAGCCAGCGTTCACTCATTGGGGCGATTCTTGCGATAGTCGCGCGTCTCGGGACGATTTTGAACCGGGTCCGTCGGTGATCGAGCTCTCTGTCGGGCCGCGGGAATTGTCGATCAAGTCTCAATTCGGCACGCTACATCCTGTGATCCCGGCCCGACTTACGCGCCTCAGGCCGAGCTGAGCCGAGCGGCTGATGCCATCACCAGTAAAGTCAATAGGCGTCCGTTCTCCTCGGTCCAGGTTCGAGACCTTGCGCTTGTCAAGGATCGGGACGCGAGCGCTCCAGGGCAGACTCGAATGGACGGGGGCCCCATTTCTTCGCCTTCCTCCGGGCACTACCACCAACCGCACCACGCTTCGCTCACTACGTTTTCGAGCTCATGCGTAGGATCGCTCCTGGTTACATCTGGGTCCGGTGCGTCGGTGACGTCTAGATGGGCACAGGACTCGTGAGTCCTCCTCACAGATCGATGCGCCCACGGCCCGTACGGGCGGGAACTGCCGAGATTCGTTGATGGTCATACGTGGCCGCAGAGTTCGTGTCGAAGGGTTCTGATGACCCGTGCATTATTTCACTGACTGTGCGGCGAACACTGGCTCACGTCTCGAGCGCGGCCGGGGCGATGTTCTGGTTCATCCGGAACATGTTGGTGGGGTCGTAGGTGTGTTTCAGCCCGGCCAACCGACTGTGGTTGCCTCGGTAGGCGGCGAGTACCCGTGCGGGGCCCTCGGCGCCCAGGTTGTTGACGTAGACGGCGTCCTCGAGGTGCGGGCGCATCGCGGCGAACGCGTCCCGGGCCCAGGCGATGATGCTCGCGGAGTCTCGGTCGTGCTCCCATTGGGCGAGGATGAGGAGGTCGTCCTGCGCGGCGCGGTGCGGGAACGCGGTCGCGTCGGGCGCGATCCGGCTTGCGGCTCCGCGCAGCCCCTGCAACCCGATCCCGCTCGCACCTGGTGGCATCCGCATAGCCACCTCCAGCAGGGTGTCGATCGCGGCGTCGGTGAGGTAGCGCAGATAGCCGGACTTCCAGTAGTGCAGGCGACCCAGTGGGAAGCCCGGGTCCGGTGTTGACTGCCAGGCGAGGTAGGGCCTCGGCGCGATGTCGTCGACGGTCGGGTTCGCGAATGCGCGTAGCGGTCGCAGTACGGCCTCGCCCTGGTCGGGTGGGCCGCACCAACACACTGCGATCGAGAGCGCTGGCTTCCCGGACGGCCCTACCGCGAGTGAGACGGCCGAGGTGAGCTCGTCGGGTGCGGACGCCATGAACGCATGGTGGAATCGCAGGACGTCCGCCGCCGAGGCCCAGGGGTAGGCGAGCCCACCGGCCAGCACCGAATCGATCGGGTGCAGCCGATAGGTGAACGAGGTGACGACACCGAGGTTCCCGCCCCCGCCGCGCAGACCCCACAGCAGGTCCGGGTGCTCGTGCGGGCCGACAGCGAAGATCCGGCCATCCGCGGTGACCACCTCGGCGCTGATCAGGTTGTCGCAGGCGAGCCCGTGGCGGCCGTTGAGCCAGCCGAGACCGCCGCCGAGCGTGAGGCCGGCGATCCCGGTACCCGACATCACTCCGAGCGGGGTGGCTAGCCCGTGGCGCTGGGTGCCGCGATCGAGCTCGCCAAGCAGGAGCCCGGCGCCCGCCTTCGCGACACGCCGGTCCGGATCGACCTCCAGGCTCTTCAGCGCAGACAGATCCAGCATGATCCCGCCGTCACACACGGCGCTGCCCGCGACATTGTGGCCACCGCCGCGAACTGCGATCACGAGATCGTGCTCGCGGGCGTACCCGATACCACGGGCGACGTCCTCAGGTCCGTGGCACCGGAGGATGGCCGCCGGCCGCCGGTCGATCATCCGGTTGAACACGGCGCGGGTGGAGTCGTAGTCGACATCGCCGGGCCTGAGCACGTCGCCGGGGATGTCGATCGTCGGCTGGGTCGTCATGACAAGCAAGTGTCGTCACACCGACTAATTTGGGACTAATCGCCGGCTAACTGTCCACGGACCGCGGGACTCCGATCTCGGCGCGCAGCGCGGACGCGGCGACGCGCAGCCGGTCGGCCTCGAGACCGCCGGCGGTGATGCCCTCGGCCGTGGTGGTGCCCCCGGCCGTGGCGGCATCCGCTAGTCCCTCCAAGGCGGCGGCGGTACCGGCACGGTGGCCGATCTGCTGGCACAGCCGCAGCGAGCGCTCGAATGCGACGTGGGCGCGTTCGGGTTCGCCGGCGCCCAACGCAATGCGTCCCACGAGGTGCAGGCCGGACGCCTCGCCCTCGCGATAGTCGACGAGACGGTAGTGGGCCAGCGCTTCCTCGACCAGTCGGCGGGCTTCGGCTACCGCACCCCAGCGATGTTCGATCGAGGCGAGGACATCGAGGGCGAGACCGTGGGCGAGCTCCTCACCAACCTGCTGTGCGTGGGCCAGCGACCGCAGCGCCGCGGCCCGGGCAGCGTCGGGCTCGTTGCGGTCCCGGTGCAATCGCGCGAGCTGAGCCTCCGCCATCGCGGCGCGCCACACGGCACCACCGGCGAGCGCGGCGGCGATGGCGTCCTCGTAAAGCTGCTGGGCCTGGTCGAACCGGCCCTGCGCCCATGCGGTGGTGGCCATCATCGACAGGGCATCGCCTTCCCACGCTCGATCGCCGGTCCCGCGCGCCATGGCGAGCAACTCGGCCGCGAGGTCGGTAGTGGCGTCGAATTCGGCACCGCCCATGTGCAGCAGTGCACCGGCCGATAGCAGCGGCATCCGCCGGACCGCGGGTTCGGTGCCGACCGCGTCGAGAGCGGTATGTATCCAGTGCAGGCCTTCGCCCCGCGCCCCCCGCAGATCCCAGTAGTGCCACAGCCAGCCAGCCAGTCGCGCCCCGACATCCGGGTCCCCGTTCGGTCCGAAAGCCCACTCGAGCGCGGCCAACAGGTTCGCCCGCTCGCGGTGCAGCCGGGCGAGCCACGGCCCGGCACCCGCACGGAACAACCGCGGGCCGGCCTCTTCGACAAACGCGAGGTAGTGGCAGGCGTGGCGCGCCCGCAACCGGTCGAACTCGGCGCCGCTCACCTTCTCGCGGGCGAACTGGCGGGTGGTCTCCAACAGGCGGTAGCGCGGCTCGCTGTCGGGCTCTTCCTCGAGTTGAACCATCGAGCAGGCGACGAGCCTGGACAGCATCAGCAGGCCATCACCTGTCGCGGGGGCCTCGCCGCCGAGCAGCGCCTGCGCCGCGCTCAGGTCGAAGGTCGCGGGGAAAACCGCGATCCGCTCCAGCAGCGTGCGCTCCGCTCCGGTCAGCAGGTCATAGCTCCACCGCACCGTGGCGGACAGGCTGCGGTGGCGGGAATCGACAGGTCGAGCGGCAGCGGCCAGCAACCGGTCGTCGAGCCGGGCGGCGAGGTCCCGCAACGGAATGGAGGCCGCACGGGCCGCCGCGAGCTCGAGGGCGAGCGGCAGCCCGTCCAGACGCGCACACACCTCCAGCACGAGTCGGGCGTTGCCCGCCGTGACGACGAAACCTGGCCGGACGGCGGCGGCCCGGTTGGCGAACAGCCGCACGGCCTCGCAGCCCGCGATCCGGCCCCACGGGTCATCCGGAGCGGCCAGGAACAATGGTCCTACCGAGTGGAGATGCTCGCCCAGCACCCCGAGCGGCTCGCGGCTGGTCGCCAACACACGGACCCGCCTGGTCCGTTCGAGCACGTGCGCGACCACTGCAGCGCTCCCGTCGAGGACATGTTCGCAGTTGTCCAGCACCAGCACGGTCTCGCATCCATCGAGAGCCGCCGCGACCGTCCGGGCCAGTTCCTGCCCCGGCTCCGCACGGACGCCGACCGCCGCCGCGACCGTCTCCTCGATCCGGGCCCCGGCCGCAAGGGGCGTCAGGTCGACGAAGAACGCCCCTGCCGCACGGCGGTCGGTGAACCGCCGGGCCACCTCCACCGCAAGCCTGGTCTTGCCGGCGCCACCCGGGCCGATCAGCGTAATCATGCGCTGCCGCGTGAGCAGCGTCACCACCTCGGCCAGCTCTCGGTCCCGCCCGACGAACTCGCTGATCGGAGCGGGGAGCATGGCATCTGATCGCTCCGAGCGGGTCATTGTGATGTTCTCGCGCTCAAGTTCAACGCTCTGCCGGAGCATCGCCAACTCGAGGCGACGCGTCTCCGGCCCTGGATCCACTCCCAATTCCGACACCAGAGACCGCCGCAGATGTGCGTACGTGGCGAGTGCCTCGGATTGCCGGCCACACCGATACAACGCGACCATCAGCAGCCTCGACAACGATTCCCGAAGCGGATTCCGGGATACCAGGGCCTCGAGCTCCGACGCCACCTCGTGGTGGAGCCCCGACTGCAGGTCAGCCTCGGCCTTGAGCTCGGCGCACTCCACCCGGAGACCGTCTAGCCGGTCGGCCTCGTCGCGAGCGAACGCCTGCTCGACCCCGGCCAACGCGGGCCCGGTCCACAAACCCAACGCCTCGACCAGCAGGCGGTGCGCGCGCTCCGGAGCTGCCGGCACCGCCCGACGGCCCTCGGCCAGCAACCGCTCGAACCGGACTGTGTCGATCGCATCAGGCGACACCTGCAGGACATACCCGCCGTCGCGGGTGACGAGCAGGCCGGCGTCGCCGCTCCGGCGGCCCGGTTCGAGTGCGTTGCGCAAGCCTGCGATCCCCGTGTGGACCATCGTGGCCGCCGTCGGCGGCGGACAGCAGTCCCACAGCAACTCGATCAACCGAGCGACCGGGATCAGAACCCGCTCTCCCACAAGCAGGCCGGCGAGCAAGGCGCGCTGCCGCGAAGAGGCCAACGCCACAGCCGCTCCGGTCGCATCGACTGCAGAGACCGGACCGAGCAGCCGGAACCCGACAACAGGGTCACTCCGCGGTACGTCCACACCGCAGGCTCCCGCGCGACCGCTGCAATAACAAGACACGCTACTGCCGGGCATCGGCGCAAGCTCGGCTATGCAGCGCTTTGGCCTACCTGCGGCCGCAAACTGAGGCGGGCACGGATCGCTGTCCCGACCAACACTCCTCAATCTGGACCAACGTCGAGAAGAACGCGCGTTCGACCAAAGTGCAACAGTCGGGGCCGCGCGCCCAGGCGCCGCCACGCCGAGGACGACTCCTCGCGCTGGAGGACATCGCGGCGCGTAGTGCCGCGGAGCACTGCTCGAGCTTCCACCTGGCGCGGCTGCGCGGCGCGATCGCGGAGATCCGCGCCACCGACACCGGTAATCCGCGCGCCATGGCGGCGGCCAACCTGACGTTCCACCAGGCGCTCCGGAGCGCCGGGCGCAACGCCACCTTGATTGAAATGTTCTTCGCACGTCGTTGATGTGCCGGACCGTGTTCGCAGGGCGCTGCAGGTCGGGCGGTTGTTAAGGGCCGCTGCACATCACTTAACGGGCGGCCCGCGCGGATGCGGACCGCGGTGCGCACCACGGTCCCGCTGAGCGGCGGCTCGATAGACTCTGCGCCATGACGGACCGCCAGGTGACCTCGGCGAACGGCGTTGCCGCCGATCTTGGCCACACCATCCGCGTGGTGCGCGAGGGGCAGAATGTATCCCTGCGCGAACTGGCACGCCGTGCGGGCATCAGTGCCAGCGCGTTGTCACAGATCGAGACGGGCAAGACTCGCCCTACGGTCAAGACTGCCTATGAGATCGCCCGCCAGCTCGGGGTGCGGCTCACCGATCTCTCC
>JAWVFH010000203.1:0-3386 GCA_033856255.1 Solirubrobacterales bacterium
TCGGTGTACAACTCCCAACCGTGGCGCTGGCGGATCAGCGCCACCGGCGGAGTGGATCTCTACGCCGACCCGGACCGCCACCTGATCACCACCGACTCACAGGGCCGTGACCTGCTACTCAGCTGCGGCGCGGCGTTACACCATCTGACCGTTGCGCTCGCCGGCCTCGGCTGGGCCACTGTGACGACTCCCCTGCCCGATCCGGAGAACCTCAACCACCTCGCCCGGGTACAGCCGCACGGGCCCACCCCGGATCCGGGTGCGGCGCGGCTGGCCCCGGCGATCCAGCGCCGCCACACCGACCGCAGACGTTTCAGTCCCGCCCCGGTACCCACCGAAGTGCTGGACGCCCTGATCGAGCAGGCCACCGCCCACGGTGCCGAGCTGCGCGCCGTCACCGATGCCGCGCGCGGGCACCTCATCGAGATCATCACCGCCTCGGCGACCCTGCAGCAGCAACAGCTGGGCTACGCCGCCGAACTCGCTCAATGGACGAGCCGATACGCCCACTCCGGAGACGGCATCCAGCCCGGGAGCGTGGTGGGCCCCGGAGTCGATCGCCCTGGCGATGTCCCGATGCGGCCGACTCCGCACCCCGAGCTCACGCAACCTCCGCACAGCTTCCAACATCTCGATGCCTCCGTCCTGATGGTGCTGAGCACCGACAGCGACGACCGCCGCGCGGTGCTGGGCGCCGGCGAGGCGATGAGCGCCGTCCTGCTCACCGCCACCAACCTCGGACTCGCCACCACACCGCTGAGCCAACCCCTGGAGATCGACCAGACCCGAACCGCGATCAGCACCCACATCGTGGATCCGGAGCGATTCCCCCAGCTCGTACTCCGCGTCGGATGGCCGTACCCGGGCGCTCCAGAGCTCCCGCTCAGCCCGCGCCGAACCCTCGACTTCGTGCTCCAATCGCCCGGCCGCTCCGCCGTAGGCCAAGACCCGTTGAGCCGTTGAGCCGTACTCGGCGGCTCCCAGCTGTGACCGCGGTGTCAATTCGCGGTACCCGCTGCCGCTGCCCGAGCGCACTTCGGGGTTCCGGACCGGACATTGCTGCCCGGCATCAGGCAGAACGTCACTGAGCGGCAGCCCAGACCCTGCTACCGCTCCCGATGACTACCCCCCGGCCGAAGCGGCGAGCCTTCTGGACCGAGCGCGTCGCATCGCCGATACCCACGGGATGACCACCCTCACGGCTCGCTGCGCATGACCGCTACGACGGCAACCGGCGAAGCGTCGCCGCGGCAGACGCGTGGACCGGGTATCCGGATATGTCGCCGGGCGAGCAGGCCGAGCTACGGTGGTGACATGGCGCTCGCGGATGCAAGCTCGCCCGCTCCAGGCGGGGAGTTCTCCGTGACCCGCCGGGGCTACAACCCCGGCGAGGTCGATGAGTACGTGCGATATCTGGGCGCCCAGATTCTCCTGCTCGCCGCCGATCGGGACGCCGTGGTCGAACACCGCGACGAACTCCTCCGCCGGGTCGAGCGAGAGGGCACGGAGAAGGACCGGCTGCGCGATCAGCTGCACCGACTGGTCGCGTCGCCGAATTCGGCCGAGGGGTTGAGCGGGCGGATGGGCGTGATGCTCGAGCTGGCCACAGAGGAAGTCAGCCAGCTGCGCACATCGGCGCGGGAGGAAGCCCGCGCGGTCGTGGCGCAGGCCGAGATCGGCCGGCGCCGCAACGAGCAGCTACGGCGGCGGCTCGACTACGAACGCAACCAGCTCGCCGCAGACCAGGCACGGCTGCGGGAATTGCTGGCCCCGGCACACCAGGAGGCCGAGCGGATCAGCGCGGACGCGGCAGCACGGGCCGAGAAGCTCGTCGCGGCCGCACGCGATCACGCGGAGCGCATCCGGTCCGAGGTATCGGCCGAGGCCGTACGGCTGCGGGAACACAGCGAGGGGCAGCGACACGAACTGAATACCCGGGCGGCCGACGAGCGCGCGCGGGTCGAGCAGGACTTCGCCGTTGAGATGGCGTCCCGCCGGGACGAGGCCGTCGCCGCTCTCGAGCAGACCGTGGCGGTCCGCCGCGCCGACGCTGATCAGCTCCTGGCCGATGCTCGCGGGCAGGCGAACCGCATCACCGCGCAGGCCCGCCACGTTGCGGCAGCGCTGGAGAGCGCCGCGGCTGACGATCGTGCTGAAGCCAACCGGCTGCTCGCCGATGCTCGCGGGCAGGCCGAGCGCATCACCGCGCAGTGCCAGGTCGACGCCGCTCGGGTCCTGGCCGATGCCCGGACGCGCGCGGACCACACCATCACACAGGCCCGGCGCGCCGCCGCCGAGCTGACTCGTACAGGGCGGAAACGCGCCAGCGAGCTGCAGGAAACGGATTCGTGTACGCGGTCACGGCTCGCGGAGCTGCGTGGCGTGCTCGACCGCGAGATAGCTCGGCTGAGCGAGGCGCCGCCGGCCCCACCGAACACACCTCGACCGGCCGACCCGGCCTCGTTCGTGCCACTTCCTCGACTACCGGATTCGCCGCGGTCCCGGTCCGCCACACCTACCTCACCGGCACCGGGGGCCCCGTAGCCACCTCCAGCACCACCCGTTACGTACTGACGGCACCCCTGGGTAGCTGACCGCCCAATTGAGGGAACCTGTTCCACTTTAGTAGGTAACGAAGCTCGTCCAGCGACGCTACGTTGAGCGGGTCCGAGCGTGGCCCACCTCCATCGAGAGGGGCAGGTCTCTTTGGGTACCTTGCCGCTCGTTGTCTGCTTCGCCGGGGCCCTGCTCGCCGGCGGATCGGCGGGCGGCTTTGTCCTCCTGAGGATGATCCGCAGCCGCGATCTGCACTGGGCACGTGCCGAACTGACTCGACCCCGCCCGCCCGCCCGCGACGATCTGTATGAGGCCGACCGCATGCCACGGTTGCTCGCGCGTCTGAACCGAGTCTGACCCCGCCGCCTGCGCCATATCTGCCATATCGGTCGACGTTCACCCGTGCCGCGGTTGGTCTGCCGGGTCGCCTAGCCTGGTCGTGTGCCCCGGTTGGCCCAGTCCGGTCATCGTGGCCGGTATCCGGTTGAGCTCGGCCCGGTCCGCACTGGTCAGCGCGGCGAGCGCTTCCCGCTGCACCAGCCAATCCCTTCGTTCGCGGCAGGTGTGATGTGACCGTCTCCAATAGTGCCGATGACAGGGTCGTACTGTGCGGACCCGACGGTGAGGTCGTCGGGACACGACCCAAGCGATATGTACATCACCGTCACACTCCCCTGCACCTGGCCTTTTCCTGTTACCTATTCGACGAGGCCGGCCGATTTCTCCTCACGCGCCGCGCCTACACCAAGCACACCTGGCCGGGTGTCGTCACGAACAGTTGCTGCGGCCACCCCGCACCCCACGAGCCGCTCGACTCCGCAATCGGGCGG
>JAWVFH010000204.1:0-4848 GCA_033856255.1 Solirubrobacterales bacterium
ATTTCCTCGGCGATGACTGACGCATCGACGGCGTCCTTGAGGACCGTGGGCCGGATGAACAGGATCAGTTCGGTGCGGGTTCGCAACCCGTTCTGGTGGGAGAACGCATCGCCGACGCCGGGGATCGAATCCAGCAGCGGAATGCCCTGCCGCGTCTTGTTCTCGGTCTCGCTGATCAGACCGGCGAGCAGCACGGTCTGGCCGCTGGTGACCGCGATCGAACTCTTGACGCGACGCTGCGATATCGTCGGCGTCAGCGATTGTGCGCTGCCGGCGGCGACGTTGCTGATTTCCTGCTCGATATCGAGCACGATATTGCCGGTGGCGTTGGCGCGCGGCAGCACCCGAAGAATGATGCCGGTGTTCTTGTAGTCGATGGTATTCACCACCGTGTTGTTCGCGGTCAGCACCGTCGCGGTGCCGGTCGAGAACGGCACCTGATCGCCGACCTGCAAGGTCGCCGCCTGATTGTCCAGCACCACCAGCGACGGGTTGGACAACACTTTGACATTGGTGACGCCGTGCAGCGCGTCGAGAATCACGCGCGGCGAATTCTCGGCTCCGACCAGGAAATTGAAGCCGGGAAGCACGCGCCCGAGCAGCGCGCCGGCGGCGGCATTGACGGCATTGCTGGCGGGCGTGAGTCCGGTGTTGCTGGGGGACACCCCGGCGATCGTATTGGAGATCGAGCCCTTCTGGCTGGCGATGAAAAACTGTACGCCATAGGCCAACTGGTCGTTCAGCGTCACCTCGGCGATCGTCGCCTCGATTGCGATCTGGCGCTGCGGCCGGTCGATCTGCCGGATGGTCTGCTCGACCACGCGCTGCGATTCGGCATTGGCATAGACCAGCACCGCGTTGTTGGTGACGTCGGCGGTGATCCGGACATTCGGCAGAACGGCCGAACCGCTCGCCGATCTTGTGCCGCCGCCGAGTGCGCCCGCCGCCGGGAAATCCTGCCCGGGCGGCGCACCACCCGCGGCCGGAGCACCCCGCGTATTTAGCGGCACGGAGACGGACGCGGTTGGAACGGCGCCGGAGACTCCGCTGGAAGGCGGCAGCCCGCTCAACGCGGCTACGGGGCCGCCGCCGGATGAAGACACTGAAATACCGCCGCCCGGCGAAATCTGGCTCGATGCATTGTCGAGGCTGGCGCCGCCGCCCTGGCCGCCGCCGAGCAGCATTTCGTTGAGCAGCGCCACGATCACTTTCGAATTGCCGTAGCGTAGCGGATAGGCCTTGAGATTGACGCCCTCGGTGTCCGACCTGTCGAGCCGGGCGATCCAGACGCCGGCGCGCTTGAGGTATTCGGGTTTCTGGCTGACCACGAGGATGGAATTGAGCCGGCCGATCGACTGGAACTTGATCATGCTCTGGCTGAGACCGCCTTCGCCGGAATCCATGATCTTTTCGATTTCAGCGATAACGGGCTCAGGCGATGAGTTCCGGACCGGGAAAATCCCGACCGACTGGCCGCGCATCCAGTCGGCGTCGAAGGAGAGAATGGTGTCGATTGCTGCGCCGCGGTCGGTACCGGTGCCGGAAATGATCAGGGTATTGCGCCCGACGTCAGGCCGAACGGTCGTGGCTTTGACGCCGAACGCATCCAGCAGCTTGAAAACGGTCTGTGCCGACACGTAGCGCAGCGGCACCACGCTGATGCCCTGGCCGGCTTCGGCGGTGCCGGCCCGATCGAACCCGCCGGGGCCGGCTTCATTGGCCGGCAGCAGCCGATATCCACCGCCACGATCGCGCACCAGCGCCACGTTGGTCATGCGCAGCGCATTTTCGAGTACGTACAGCGCGTCGGCTTTGGCAATCGGGCGCACCGACGCCAGCGTTACGGTTCCCTGCACGCGCGGATCGATGGTGTAGCCGACGCCCAATACGTCACCGAGGATGACCTTGGCCACGGTGGCGACCGGTGCGTTTTCGAAATTGAGGTCGTAGCCCGAGCCGGAACCGACGCCGTCCCGTTCGATCAGCGCCGCGCCCGGCGGCGGCGTGCCGTCGCTGAGGTAGATCGCGGCCTGCTTGTCGCCGCCGCGCTTGAGCGCGCTGGCGCCGGTATCGGCGGTCTGGCGCGGCAGCAGGTCGAGCGAACGAATCCTGTCGACGACGTCGGGGGCGCGGGGATCCTTGGGATTGCTCTCGACCGACTGATCCGCCGTCACGATGCAGGCCGTGAGCAGGATCGAGGACAAAAATAGAACGAGGGTTCCAGTCAACCCTGAACGCAGGCGGCAAAGCGGGTGGACCACTTTCAACAAAATACGCCTACCAGCGCTGACGGTGAAACGAAAAACGGTTGCCCGGCCGAAGAGTTTAACGTCGCTCAAAATTGACAGCACAATTATGTTTTTGCTAGGTAATAAGTCAAGAGTAAACGCTTCGGCGCTGCCGTAAGCTGTTGCTTTCCGGTAACAAGGTTAGCGTTGTGAATTCGATGCGGGACCTTTCTGCAGAGACCTTCCGGCAGCACCTCCTCGAGAAATATTCATTGCCGCCGAAGGCTCGGGCGCGCGTCGAAAATCCCGCCAATTCGACCCTGGCCCGGCCGCTCCGCGAGTTGTGGGAAGCCACCGATCTGTCGGCCGCCGAGTTCGCCGACGAGGTCTCGGACTATTGGGGCGTGGTCAGGCTGAGCCTGCCGCAATTGCTCAACAGCACCCCGTGCTTCGACGGCTTTTCGCGCCGCTTCCTGCGCGAATCGACGATTTTCCCGATTCGCGCCGCCGATGGCGGCTATCGGCTGGCGGTGGCCGATCCTTCCGACACCGCGGCCATCCGCGCCGCGGAGATCGTGTTCGGCGAGGCCGTCGAGGTCGCGGTCGCCTCATTCGAGGACATCACGACGGTGCTCGACCAGCGCGTCGAAGCCGGCGCGGCCAGCACCGAGGAGGGCAGCAAGGGATCCACGCAGCAATCCGACGACGACATCGAGAGCCTGCGCGATCTCGCCAGCGGCGCCCCGGTGGTACGCGCGCTCAACGATTTGCTGGAGCGCGCGGTCGAACTGCGCGCTTCCGACATTCACATCGAGCCGTTCCGCACCGGCCTTGTGGTGCGCATGCGCGTCGACGGACTGCTGCGCGCGATGAATGCGCCGTCAGGCATTCCCCCCCAGGCGCTGATTTCGCGCGTAAAAATTCTCGCGGGTCTCAACATCGCCGAGCGGCGGCTGCCGCAGGACGGCGCGGCGCGGGTCCGCGTCAGCCGTTCCGAACTCGACGTCCGCGTCGCGACCATGCCGACGCAGCATTCGGAAAGCGCCGTGATCCGCTTGCTGCCGCGCGACCGCGGCCTGCTCGAAATGGGCAAGCTCGGCCTCGCGCCGAAGGACGAGAAGGTCATGACCCGGCTGCTGGCGCTGCCGCACGGCATGATCGTGGTGACCGGCCCGACCGGCAGCGGCAAGACCACGACGCTGGCGACCATGCTGTCGATTCTCAATGAGCCGACCCGCAAGATTTTGACCATCGAGGATCCGGTCGAATACGAAATCCCCGGCATCAACCAGAGCCAAGTAAAACCGTCGATCGGGCTCACCTTTGCCACCGCGATGCGTTCCTTCGTCCGGCAGGATCCGGACGTGATCATGGTCGGCGAGATCCGCGACGCCGAAACCGCGCATATCGCGATCCACGCCGCTTTGACCGGCCATCTTGTCCTGACCACGCTGCACACCGAGACCGCGGCGGCGGCGGTGCCGCGCCTGATCGACCTCGGCATCGAGGGCTTCCTGCTGAAATCGACGTTGCGTGCGGTGGTGGCGCAGCGGCTGGTAAGGATGCTGTGCGACCGCTGCAAGGTGCCGCACAAATTGACCCAAGCGGATATCGACAACGACCCGCGCTTCGCCGTGATCGGCTTCAACGCCGGTGAGACGATTCATGAGGCCGGCGGATGTGAGCGCTGCGGCGGCACCGGTTACCGCGGCCGCAACGGCGTGTTCGAGATTCTTGAGATGTCCGACGAAGTGAGGAAATTGATCGGACCGCAGACGGATTCGCACACCATCGATACCGCGGCGATGCGCGGCGGCATGACCACGATGCTGGCGGACGCGGTCTTGAAATGTCGCGCCGGGATGACCACCGTGCCCGAGGTTTTCCGCGTCACGACGATCAGGTGACGGAGGCCGGCGGCATGGTTTTTGAGTTGGCGCGACACAAATCCGCGACCGTCGTCCCCGCGAAGGCGGGGACCCATAACCCCTGGCATCGCTTGTTGCGAAAGGCCCTTGCCACATTGCCAAAACGAGAACACACGGCGTATGAGTCCCCGCCTTCGCGGGGACGACGTAAGGAAGGTTCCCCGCCTTCGCGGGGACGACCGTAATGCCGAACTATCGCTATCGCGCCATGAACAGCAACGGCGAATTGGTCTCCGGCGCGATCGCGGCGCCCGCTGCGGGCGATGTCGCGGCGCGGATCGAGCGGCTCGGTCTGGTGCTGGTCGACAGCGTCACCCTCGAAGAGGGCGGCGCGGGGCAAAGCGTCTTCAGCCTGTTCAACAAACCCAAGGCGGAAGACGTCACCCTTTTCACCCGCGATCTCGCACTGCTGTTGCGGGCGGGCGCGCGGATCAACGACGGTCTCGAACTGCTTGCGGCCGATCGCGACTTCGGCCGGCTGCGGCCGGTGGTCGCCGATGTCCGTTCCCGCGTCGTCGCCGGCGAAAGTTTCGCCGAGGCGCTGGCGCGGCACGAAGCGCTGTTCCCTGCGATGTATGTGGCGCTGATCCGCGTCGGCGAAGCGTCCGGATCGCTCGATCAGGTGCTCGAAGTGCTGGCCGACGAACGCAGCCGCACCGAGGCGTTGAAGCGCCGGCTTGGCGACGCCATCC
>JAWVFH010000205.1:0-5259 GCA_033856255.1 Solirubrobacterales bacterium
CCTGCGATGTATGTGGCGCTGATCCGCGTCGGCGAAGCGTCCGGATCGCTCGATCAGGTGCTCGAAGTGCTGGCCGACGAACGCAGCCGCACCGAGGCGTTGAAGCGCCGGCTTGGCGACGCCATCCGCTATCCGCTGTTCGTGCTCGGCGCCGCCGGCTGCGTGCTGCTGTTCTTTCTCACCTTCGTGCTGCCGCAATTCGCCAGCGTGCTGACGGACTTCGGCGCCAAGGTCGATCCGTTCATCCTCGGCTTCCTGAACTTTTCCACTTTCCTGCGCAGCAATTCCGACGCCGTGCTGGCGATCGTCGCAGCCATTATTGCCGGAAGCTGGCTGCTGCTGCGGCGGCAAGGCGTGCGGCGCAGTTTGGCAAACACCTTGACCCGGTTGCCCGCGATCCGGCAGGTGATGACGTTTTACCGGACCTCGCTGTTTTGCCGGAACCTCGGGGTTTTGCTCGGAAGCGGTGTTAACCTCACCACCACCTTACGGATTCTGGTCGATATGATGTCGACCGCCGGACCCTCCGCGGTCTGGATCGATGCCGCCGAACGGGTCCGTCATGGCGCGAAGTTGTCGGATGCGCTATCCGATACAAATGCGCTGCCTGCGATGGCGGTGCGGATGCTGCGGCTCGGCGATGAAACCGGGCAGTTGCCGATGCTGGCAGGCCGCGTGGCCGAATTCTACGAAGCCAAGCTGCAACGTACGCTGGATCGCGTGGTCGGCATCGCGGGTCCCGCGGCGATCATCGTGATCAGCATCGTGGTCGGCGGGTTGATCGTGTCCGTGATGACGGCGCTGATGTCCGTCAGCCAGATCATCGGCTGATTTTTTTTTAAGGAGAGACGCGACGTGGGTCGGAGTTTTTTGAGTTCGGTAAGACGCCGCCGCCGCAAGTCGCAGGCCGGCTTCACGCTGGTCGAAATTCTGGTGGTCATCACCATCATCGGATTGATCATGGCGCTGGTGGGACCCCGGGTGCTCGGCTATCTCGGCGAGTCCAAGGCCAAGGCCGCCAAGATCCAGATCGAAAGCTTTTCGAGCGCGCTCGATCTGTATTATCTCGACCTCGGGCGATATCCAAATTCCAGCGAGGGTCTCGCCGCGCTGACGCGCTCCAATAACGCTTCCGGCTGGAACGGGCCCTACTTGCGGGGCGGCGTGGTTCCCAGCGATCCCTGGGGCCACAGCTACGTCTATCGATCCCCCGGCGAGCGGGCGCCTTACGAAATCATCTCGCTTGGATCCGATGGACAGGAAGGCGGCAGTGGAACGGCAACCGACATTGCAAGCGGCACGCGCTGATCGTCGTCCCCGCGAAGGCGGGGACCCATACGCCGTGTCCTCTCATTTGAGCACTTGGGCAGACGCATTGCATTACAATCGACGCCAGGGGTTATGGGTCCCCGCCTTCGCGGGGACGACTCGTAGAGGTGGCGAGACGGGTTTCGCGCTGATCGAAATGCTGTGCGTGCTCGCCATTATCGGCCTGCTCGCGGCCATCATCCTGCCTGCGATCCCGCGCGCCACCTCGCGCGCAAAACTCGAGAGCTACGCGGTGGAAACCGCGGCGCTGCTGAAGGCGGACCGAACCGCCGCGCTGCGCCGGCAAGTCCAGGTGGCGACGCAGGTCGATGCCGAGGCGCGGTCGATCCGCTCCGGCGTCACCGGCCGAGTGGTCCGCATTCCCGCCGATGTTGCGATCGACGCGTTTCTGGCGTCGCGCTGCGCCGACCGCAACGCCGGCCGCTCGATCGATTTCTTCCCGTCGGGAATGTCGTGCGGCGGCACCATCGCGCTGGCGCGTCCTGGCTTCGGCTATGAGGTTCGCGTCAACTGGCTGACCGGAGGCGTCGAGATTGTCCCGAAAAAGCCGCTGTAACGGCGCCAGAGGGTTCACGCTGATCGAGGCGCTCGTCGCATTGGCGATCGTAGCCGCGGTGCTGGGGTCGATCGGTGCGGTGATCGCGACCACCGTGAAGGCCACGCGCGGAATCGACCGGCGGCTGGAATTGAGCGGGACCGCCGAGACGCTGGTCGCGGCGTTGCCTGCGCGCACGCTGCTGAAACCCGGACGCCAGTCGGGCGATCTCGCCGGGCATCGCTGGCGCATCGACGTCTCGCCGATGAATGTGCCGGTGGCCGGCGACGCGCCGCAAACCGGACGCTTCGTTCCGCTCGCCGTCACCATGCGATTGCAGGCGCCAGGCGGACCCGCGACGCAGATTACGACGGTGCGGCTTGTACCGAGGTCCCGCGAATGAGCGCGCGCACGCGACGACGCGCAGGCGAAGGGGGCTTCACGCTGATCGAAGTTCTGATGGCGACGCTGCTGATGACCATCATCCTGGGCGCGCTGGCAACCGTGACCGCGCAGTGGCTGCCGAACTGGAACAGAGGCATGGCGCGCGTGCAGCGCGCCGAGCGGCTGGCGATCGGCCTCGAGCGGATCGCCGCGGATCTTTCGGTCGCGGAAATGATGCCGATCAATGGTAACGCCAGGGCGCCGCTGTTCGAGGGCGCCGAATTGTCAGTCACCTTCGTGCGCACCGCGGTCGGTCCCAACACGCGCCCCGGCCTGGAAATCATCCGGCTGATCGAGAAGGCCGACGCTCAGGGGCTTGCGCTGGTGCGCGAGCGCGCGCCGTTCGCGCCGATGCCAGGCGATGCGCGAGTCAGGTTCGCCGACCAGGTCGTGCTGATCCGCAGCCCGTTCCGCGTGTCGTTTTCCTATGCCGGGCCCGACCAGGTTTGGCAAAAAGAGTGGCGCGGGCAAAAGCTGCTTCCGGACATGATCCGGATCGCGGTCCGCGACATCGGGACCGGGCAGGTGCTGTCGGTTTCCAGCGCCGCGATCGTTCACGTCAACGCGCCGGCCGAATGCGCGCGGGCGAAGAACGCCGTGCAATGCCTGGCGGCGCGGCTGAAGCCGGATAGCGACAAGGATAGTAAAGAGGAGCAGCTCTGATGCTCGCCTTGCGACACGGCGATCAGAACGCGCGCGGCTTCATCGTCGTCGCCGTGCTGTGGATTCTCGCGGCATTGTCGGCGCTGGTGCTGATCTATCTGAGCTATGTCACCAACACCGCGGTCGTCGTGGCCGCGGCCACCGACCGCGTTCAAACGGACGCGCTGGCGACCGCCGGAGTCGAACTCGCAGCCTATCAGTTGACCGCGGTCGGGCAAGAAGCTCGCCCCAGCAGCGGAACGTTCAATGCCAGGATAGGCGCGGCGCGGGTCGCCGTGACCTTCCGATCGGAGGCGGCGCGCATCGATCTCAATGCCGCGCCGAAGGCATTGCTGGCAGGACTGATTATGGGGCTCGGCGGCGCGCCGGCCAATGCCGCCGACTATGCCGACCGCATTATGGCCTGGCGGGCGCCGACGGAAGCCGGCGAGGACGATCCCGAGACCTCGTCCTATCGCACGGCCGGGATTGCTTATGCGCCGCGCCATGCGCCGTTTCCGCAGGCCGAGGAGTTATGGCTGGTGCGTGGCATCCCGCCTGCCGTCGTCGAGCGAATGCTCCCGTTCGTGACCGCGTTCAGCAACATGGGTTCGATCAATATTGCCGACGCCGCACCGCAGGTGGTGGCGGCGCTGCCGGGCATGACGCCGGAACGTCTGCAGGCGGTGCTGTCGCAGCGCGGCGATCCGCGGCTCGACCCGCGCTCGCTGGTGGCGATGGCCGGCGGCGAGGCCGCCACGCTCGCGGCGTCCAGGGCTTACCGGATGACGGTCGTGATCGATTTCGACAGCGGGCGGCGGAGCGCTGCCGAAGTCGTAATCCTGCTTCTCGACGAGGGCGATGAGCCCTATCGTGTATTGTCGTGGCGCAACGCCGCCGACGGCAGCACGGCGCCGCAAAGGACGATGAAGTCACGATGAAGTCCCTGCAACCAATCGGCGCGATCCTGCGCGGCTGGACCGACAGCGTCGCCGCGGCGGTGATCGCCGCGTTCGACCGGCTGTCGTCGCCGCGACTGATCCGGCTGATCGAACAGGACAATGGTGCTTTCGCGGTGGAATCGGCCGGAAAATCGGAAAACATGCCACGGCAGCTTGCGTTTGCCGACGGAAGTTTTTCGGCGCCCAACCTGGCGCCGATGTTCCGCGGAAGCCGAGTCGAGATCGACCTTCAGCCCAAACGCTTCCTGTTCCGCCCGCTGGAGCTGCCGGCAAGGGCGGCGGATTTCCTCGACGGCATCGTGCGCGCGCAGATCGACCGGCTGACGCCGTGGAGCGCCAGCGAGGCGGTGTTCGGCTGCAGCAGCGCGGTGGAGAGCGGTCCCGAGAGCATCACCACGGTGATCGCGGCCACCACCCGCAAGGTGGCGATGACCTACGTTCAGGCGGTGTCGATATTTCATCCCGCCGCGGTCGCCGTCTGCACCGAGGTCGCCGAGCGCAATGCGGGCCGGGTCAAGGTGTTCGAGCAAAAGGCCCGCGGCCATCTCGATGCCATCAGGCTGAGCCGCGCGCTCCTGGCCGGTCTCGGCGTCACGGCGGCTTGCGCGCTGCTGTCGGTGATCGCCGCGGTCTATATGGCCGATTATCTCGGCGCGCAGGAAGACGAACTGGCGCGGCAGATTTCGCAGCGGCGGGCCGCCATCCGTGCCAGCAGCGACGGCGGCGACCGTTCGCCGATCGCAGCCCTCGAGCGACGCAAATATGAAACGCCCTCGAGCGTCATTGTGCTGGATGCGCTGACGCAAGTGCTGCCCGACCACACCTATATCACCGAATTGCATCTGGCCGGCAACAAGTTGCAGATCGTCGGCATCACCCGCGATGCGCCGTCGCTGATTCGGCTGATCGAACAGTCGCAGCACTTTACCCGCGCCACGTTCTATGCGCCGACGACGCGCTCGTCTTCCGATCCCGGCGAGCGTTTCCATATCGAGGCGCGGATCGAACCGAAGAACAAGGCCGCCCCATGAGCACGGGACATGCCATCACCCGCACGCTGACGCGCTCGCCGCTGATCGCAGTGGTGCTCTATGTCGTGGTGATCGGCGGCCTGCTTGCGCTTGCCGGCGCCGCGATTTCGAACATCCTCGATCACCAGCGTGCGCTGGCGCAAACCTCCGATTTGCTGGATCAGCTGCAGGGCCGGCGCGCGCGCGCCGCCGGTGCCTCGCCGCTGGCCCCTGCAGGAACGCCGTTCCTGGAGGGACCGACGGTGACGGTGGCCGGCGCCACGCTGCTGCAGCGGGTCGCCGCAGCCGTCGGCAATGTCGGCGGCACCATCCAGTC
>JAWVFH010000206.1:0-2732 GCA_033856255.1 Solirubrobacterales bacterium
TGAGCCGCATTACCTGATGAATCGGCATCGAGGTGGTGCCGAGCACCACCATGAGGTCGACGGAGACTTTATCGAGGGTTGGCACTTCTGAACCACCACGCTGCAACGACACGCACAAATGCGGAAATGTCAGGTTCCAGATCACCACGTTATGGTTAGCCGATGGTTAATGACCGCCATAGCCTCGATTTGACGACGTTTGGGCTGCCCGCCGGCGGCGCCACGGTCGAGTGGCGGGTTTCCGGTGCGCCGATGCCCTATCCGGAGGCGGTGGCCGCGATGGAAGCGCGGGTGGCGGCGATCGCGGATGGCGAGGCGCCGGAACTGGTCTGGCTGCTGGAGCACCCGCCGCTCTATACTTCCGGCACCAGCGGCAAGGCGGCCGACCTGCTCGACCCCCGTTTTCCGCTGTTTTCGACCGGCCGCGGCGGACAGCTGACCTATCACGGCCCCGGCCAGCGGGTGGCTTATGTGATGCTCGATCTGAAGCGGCGGCGGCCGGACGTGCGGGCCTATGTGGCAGGCCTCGAGCAATGGATCATCCGCACGCTGGCGGCCTTCGGTGTGCGGGGGGAGCGGCGCGAGGATCGCGTCGGCGTCTGGGTCGCGCGGCCGGACAAGGGCCGAGACCACGAGGACAAGATCGCCGCCATCGGCGTGCGGCTGCGGCGCTGGGTGTCGTTCCATGGCATCTCGATCAACCTCGAGCCGGACCTCACTCATTTCCAGGCGATCGTGCCGTGCGGCGTGGCCGACCCGCGCTACGGTGTCACCAGCCTGGCCGATCTCGGGCTTGCCGTGACCATGGGTGATTTCGATATCGCGCTTCGGCAAGCATTCGAGGAGGTGTTCGGCGCTTCGCAAATGCGGCTGGCGGAAACGACGGCCTGACCAATTACGGCCGGATGGTCCCCAGCTCGGAAAAGCGCTCACCCTCCTTGCGCAAGCCCAGCGCATCCGGTTCGACGGCCTTTTCATCGACGGAATCGACCCGCGCCGCATCGGGCCCGCGGCGGCATAGCGCAATCATTTCGGCCACCGCTTGTTCGGTGCCGGCGAAGACCGCCTCGACACTGTCCCTGCCGCGGTTGCGCACCCAGCCTTGCAGCCCGCGCGCGGTCGCGGTGCGCCTGGTCCAGTAGCGGAAGCCAACGCCTTGAACGGCGCCCCGGATCAGGACATGACGGATGACATCGCTCATCTACCGCTTCAGCCCGAGAAAATCCGCACCGCGCTGCTTTGCGGCAGCCTCCCGCGTGACGCGGCCGGTTAATTCCGTTGAAGCCACGCCTTTCAGGTCTTTTGGCGCTGTGCCGTCGCGCAACGCCTTCAGCGTATCGTAGACCGCTTGCGTCGCCGCGGCGAAGGGGGCGTGACCCTGCAACGCGATCCGCACCCGCTGGCCGATCAGGAATTCCGGATCGTTCAGTTCGCCCTGGGGATTACCGAGAACGATCGGCAGCGTGGTCGCGGCGGAAATTGCCTCAAGCTCCGCGCGGGTTTTCAGGCCGGTGAAGAACAGCGCATCGATCCCGGTAGCTTCATAGGCCTTGGCGCGCGCAACGCAATCGTCAAGGCTCGCAGCCGAAGCACCGCCGCCCCGTGTTCCCGTGCGGCCCATCACCACCAGCGACGGATCGCCGCGGCCATCGAGCGCGGCCTTCATCTTGCCGACGCCCTCCTCGATCGGAATCAGTTGCGGCTCGAGGACGCCATAGGCTTGCGGCAGCAGCGTATCCTCGATGGTGAGGCCGGCGGCGCCGGCCGCCTCCAGTTCCTGCACGGTGCGGCGGACGTTCAATGCATTGCCATAGCCGTGGTCGGCGTCGACAATCACCGGCAGCGCCGAGGCGCGCGACATCCGGCGCATCTGCCCGGCAAGTTCGGTCAGCGTGATCAGCGTAATGTCGGGATCGCCGAGCACCGCCAGCGACGCCACCGAGCCGCCGAACATGCCAACCTCGAAGCCGAGATCCTCGGCGATGCGGATCGAAATCGCGTCATAGACCGAACCTGGACGAATGCATGCCGATCCGGAAAGGATGGCGCGTAAGCTCTCGCGGCGTTTGCGGAACGGCATCGTGTACTCTCATGCGAATTCGAGAATCAGCGCATCCACCGCCAGCGTCGCGCCGGCCGTGGCGTGAATTTTCTTTACCGTGCCGTCGCGTTCGGCGCGCAGCACATTCTGCATCTTCATGGCCTCCACCACCGCCAGCGTTTCGCCGGCCTTGACCTCCTGGCCTTCGCTGACCGCGATCGACACCACGAGGCCCGGCATCGGACAGAGCAGTTTCTTGCCGGTGTCCGCCTTGCTACCCACCGGCATCAGCCGCGCCGCCGCGGCCTCGCTTTCGGTGAATACATTGACCGCGACTTCAAAACCCTGATGCGCGAGGCGGATGCCGCTCGCGATCGGACGTACCTGCATGGCGATGGCATGTCCGTCGACGGCGCCCCGCCACACCGGATCGCCGGGTTTCCACGGCGAGACCAGTTGATGCGAAGCGCCCAAGCCGCCGTCGGCACCGACAAAACGAACCGCGATGCCATCGCCTTCGCGCGCGACCTCCAGCGCGATCTCGTTGCGCTCCAGCCATACCGCGCGGCGGCGTTCGCGCTGCACCGGGCGGCCGATCATCTGGCCGGAGATCTGCCGCTTGCGCTCGCCCAGCACATGATCGACCACGGCTGCGACCGCCGCGAGCCGGCGCGCGATCTCGCCTTCCGGT
>JAWVFH010000207.1:0-4787 GCA_033856255.1 Solirubrobacterales bacterium
ATTTGGGAACCTTGAACGCCTACAAGGTCGTCGGCCATGATCTGCTCAAGGATCACCATGACCAGGATCTCGCGGACGCGCTCAAGGACCTCGACAAGGCTATTGCAAAGCACAAAAAATAGTCGGCAACCGTGTACGCGCCGTCCGGGCGAACGCGGCCGGTGCAGGGATATGGAAACGGAAAGCTGCCTGCCGCAGCATTGTAGCCGTTGCGGCAACGTTTGAATTGGCGTCGATGTCTCAACCCGAAAAAGGAGGCGAGGATGGCTCAATATGGCGGAAGCGGCAACGGGAAGTTGCTTTATGGCGTGATTATCCGTGACAAGATCAAGTCGGCGAGTCTGGAAACGCTGATGGCTTATAGCAAGGTCGGACACGACCTTGCTAAGGGCAAGGACGGCCATGACGGTGACCTGCATGGCGCGCTTGCAGACCTCGACAAGGCGATCGCGGCAAAGCAGAAGAAATAGACGCTCCGAGCGCCGGGCCGCGAGCCGTCGCGTCGGCGGCTCGCGCACTTTCGTGCGCGCCGGACATACCATGCTAGGCGGCAGACGATGTCAGAATTGATGCTCGACGATGGCCCGAGCCGCAGGCTGTCGCTTCGCGACCAGATCGACTGCGTGCCGGTCTACGTGGTCTGGGAAATCACCCTCGCCTGTAACCTCAAATGCGTCCACTGCGGCTCGCGCGCCGGACACCGCCGCGCCAAGGAACTTAGCACCAGCGAAGCCATCGACGTGGTGCGCCAGCTGGCGGAACTCGGTACCCGCGAAATTTCAATCATCGGTGGCGAAGCTTTCGTCCGCAAGGACTGGCTGACGATCGTCCGCGCGATCCATGACCACGGTATGGACTGCACGATGCAGACCGGCGGCTACAAGCTGTCGCGCGAGATGATCGAATCCGCCGTCGAAGCCGGTCTGCTCGGCCTCGGGGTTTCGGTCGACGGCCTGCAACCGTTGCATGATCGCCTGCGCGGCGTCCCCGGCTCCTATTACGAAGCGTTGCGCGTGCTTGACGATTGCCGCAACGTCGGCCTGATCGCCAGCGTCAACACGCAGATCACGTCGACAATCATGCCGCAGCTGCCGGAACTGATGGACGTCATCATCGATGCGGGCGCCAAATACTGGCAGATCCAGCTCACGGTCGCGATGGGCAACGCCGTCGACAACGATGCGATCCTGCTGCAGCCTTATGAACTCACGACGCTGATGCCGCTGCTGGCGGATCTGCATCTCAAAGGGCGCGAGCGGAACCTGATGCTGCTGCCCGGCAACAACATCGGCTACTTCGGTCCCTACGACGCGCTGTGGCGTGGCCCGGACCGCGGCTATTACGGCGGCTGCCCGGCCGGCCAGAACGCGATCGGACTGGAGGCGGATGGCACGCTGAAGGGTTGCCCGTCGCTTGCCACCGAGCGTTACGGCGCCGGCGACGTTCGCGACACGCCAATCGCCGAGCTGTGGGCGACGCATCCGGCGCTTCAGTTCAACCGCAACCGCGGCGTCGAGGATCTCTGGGGCTTTTGCCGCAGCTGCTACTATGCCGAGGCCTGCCGCGGCGGCTGCACCTGGACGGCGGATTCGCTGCTCGGGCGGCGCGGCAACAATCCCTATTGCCATCACCGCGTCCTGACGCTCGCCGAGCGCGGCATCCGCGAGCGCATCGTCAAGATCGAAGACGCCCCGGCATTGCCGTTCGCCACCGGACGCTTCGCACTGGTCGAAGAACCGATCCCGGTCGGAGACATCGGCGCATGAGCGGCCTCCCCGCCCCGCCTCAAGGCAGAACCGCGCCGGTGCTGGTGCTGTGCCGCCAGTGCATCCAGTATGTCTTCGAAGGCACCGCGACGTGCCCGCATTGCGGCCGCGACTCCCGCGAGATCGGCGAACGCTATCGCGACGGCGGCTATCTCGAAATCGAAACCATCCAGCGCATCGAACGCGCCGTCGAACGGCGCCGCGAATAGCGATCGGCCGGCGCTCCAATCCCAGCGAAAATTCTTCTCCGCGCGCAATCGTCAGAACCGCGCAATTGCCATTTTGTAGCGGGCCGATGTTTCGGAGAGGACGTTCGGTAACCCCGAGGCGCCGGGCAAGGCGGCGGCGACGCCATCTTTGAAGACGCTCGCAATCCGAGTGCTCCTCACCTGCTATCCCCGCTTCCCTACCGATGCTTCAGGACTGTGGGAACCGGAAGACCACCCAGCCTCCATCAGCGGCCTTATAGGCGAGATTCGGGGAACCCGGCGGCTTACACACTGTACCGCACTGCTGAAAAAAACGCGGGGTGCGGAAGCGGTGGTCCTTGCTATCGGCCCACCAGGACTTTGTCGGACACGCAGCCCACTGGGCTGGCGTAAGACATGCCGTTATGCAGACAGAGGCTTGCCTCATCGGAGGCCGAACTTGGCTAGGCAGCGATCGCCTCTGACCTGTGGGCGGTGTCGGAGGCGCGGTATCAGCAGCATAGGGGGGGCTCGTCGCAGGCCCGTGTTGCAGTCCCAAACGCGGCAGGTCTCTGAATTCCTGACTTCCTTTAGGTTTGTCAGTGGTACCTGGTGCGTCGTCCCTGCGCTCTGATTTCTTGTCATCCGGCAGCAATGTCCGGATGATCTGCAGTACGGCCATCCACTTTTCGAATTTCTCAGAATCGCTCAGCTGTGGCGAATTCCGGATCATTTGGCATGTCGTGCTGAGCACCATGCTGGCGATCGCGACACGATCTGCATTCGGGTACTTTGAGTACAAGTCTTGCACCGTTCTTTCGACGCTTCCCTTCAGCTCAGCTGCTCCCAATCTCAGGATCGTCTGCGCTTTTCCATCCACTTCCACCCTGAGGTTGGAGTCGGTTTGCTGAGCCGGACTGGGACATTGAAAATCCTGCGCCCCGGATGGCGAAGACCAGCAAAGAGTGAATGCCACGAGAGAGGCTGCAGTACTGAAAGCTCTCACGGATGTTTTCCTCCAATTTCGATGCCGAAGCGGCGACATTTCCAGAACGTCGGCTTCTCTCGACATTAAACTACTAGATGCAGCCATAGTCATCCCAACTTTATGTTTGCGCGGGGCCGATCCCAGCGTAGATGCAGTCCGGGCCGACACCGCGCAGCGTGGCGCCTCGGCCGAAGACAAGTTTTTTGAGAGATCGAGCCGGCGTTGACCGCGCTGTTGGCCCGCAATGGGCCTTCGGCGAAGCCAGTACCGCGTTTCTGATTGATTCAAAGCACGCTTTCCTGTCCGAGACAGTCCCGCTTCCCGCGAGATGTTCATGACCCACGCGGCGAAGTTGCCACTTTCTGCAGTGGAATCGTGCAATTGTGCGGGGCACCAAGTTATGTTCATCTACTACCGGTGAAATTCGCTTCCTCTGCGGCTCATGGGGCCCGTTATGCAGTGTGCGCGGTGCGGAGGCCAGAACAAGGCCAGCAACGACTATTGCGAAAGCTGCGGTGCGCCTCTCGGCATCAAATGCCACGCCTGCAATCACATCAACGGACCGACCAGCCGCTTTTGCGGACAATGCAGCACAGCGCTTGGGCCAGCACCGGCGGCGGGCCCCGATCCATCGTCGCAGCAACTGCTGCGGTCGCTAAGCAGCAAGGGCGGAGAACGCAAACGTCTCACCATACTGTTCGCGGACATCCGGAATTCGACCAGCCTGATCGATAGCCTCGGCGACCCTGAGCTCGGCATGCGGCGTCTGGAGCCCGTGCTTAATCTCATGAAGGATGCCGTCCATCGTTACGACGGCATCGTCAACAAGACACAGGGCGACGGCGTCATGGCGCTGTTCGGGGCGCCGCGGCCCCATGAGGATCACGCGGTGCGGGGCTGTCTCGCGGCCCTGGCGATGCAGGACGGGATCGCGCGGCTTGACGACGCGAACTTGCAGATCCGCGTCGGCCTGCACACCGGCGAGGTGGTGGTGCAGGCCGTCGAAAACAGCATCTACCAGACCTACGACGCGGCCGGCGCCAGCGTCCATCTCGCAAACCGGATGGAGCAGATGGCGGATGAAGGCTGCATCCTCATCACCGGAGACACCTACGCGGCCGCCAGGCAGTTCGTGGAAGTCGTGCCGCTTGGCATGCAGACGGTTCGCGGCATCGCAGCACCGGTCGAGACGTTCAAGCTGACGGGCCTGTTGAATGCGCCGGCAAGCGGGGTTTTCCGCAGCGGACGGCGTCTGACTTCCCTGATCGGACGAAGCGACCAGTTCGCCGCCCTCGAACTGGAACTCGCAAATACCATCAGCGGCGACGGCCGCGTGGTCGGCGTCATCGGGGAAGCCGGAATTGGCAAAAGCCGCCTGTGTTTCGAGTTTGCCGACAATTGCCGCAGGCGGGGCATTCGCGTGTTCGAAGGGCGGGTGCTGGCACACGGACGCGCCACGCCCTTTCAGCCGGTGCTGGAGCTTTTGCGCGATTACTTCGGAATTCGGGCCAAGGAATCGGTCGACATATCGCGCCAGCGCATCACCGACCGCTGCGCCGCGCTGTCGGCTTCGGAGCAGGTGCTGCTGCTGTTGCTGGAGTTTCTCGGCCTCGCCGATCCCGCGCGCCCGGCGCCCAAACTGGATCCGAAGACACGAAAAATACAGCTGCTGGATTTCGTCAGGACGCTGGCGCGTTCAAGCCCGCGCGACAATGCCACCATCGTGCTGATCGAGGATTTGCACTGGATCGACGCGGCCAGCGAAGAGTTCGTCGAGGCGCTGGCCGATGCGGTGGTGGGGACCACGACGCTGCTGATCGTCAATTTCAGGCCGGGCTTTGCCGC
>JAWVFH010000208.1:0-4003 GCA_033856255.1 Solirubrobacterales bacterium
CGATCGTCAAGGACACGTCCGGGGACACGGCGAGCACGTCGGTGGCGCAGCTCGAGCGCGGCGCCGTGGTCGGCGAGCTCGCGCGGATGCTCGGCGCCGACAGCGAGGACGTCGCGGCCCGGCGGCACGCGAAGGAGCTGCTCAAGGCGGCGTGACGGGCGCGTGCGGGTGCGACGGCGTGGACGGGATCCCCATCCCGAAGCGGGCGATGGAGAACGGCGCCAGCTCCAGCGAGGGCTCGGCGCCCAGCACGGCCGGAGCCAGCACCTCCGCGGTGGCGGGGGCGAGCGTCACCCCGAGCATGCCGTGGCCGGTGGCGACGTGGAGCCCGTCGTGGCCCGGCACCGGCCCGATCGCCGGCAGGCCGTCGGGCAGCAGCGGCCGGAAGCCGGCCCACGCGCTGCGAGCGCCGCCCGCGGGCCACTCGCGCAGGTACCTCCGGCCGGCCTTGTCGATCGAGGCGACCCGGCGAGCCGACAGCCGCAGGTCCTTCGCGCCCAGCTCGAGCGTTCCCGCCAACCGCAGCGCGCCGTCGTAGGGGCTCACGCCGACCTTGCTCTCGAGCAGGTAGAGCGGTGTGCGCGGCGTCACCGGCGGCCGGTCGAGCGTGATCGAGTAGCCCTTCGCGCCCTCCAGCGGCAGCCGTACGCCCAGGGGGGCGAGCAGCTTCGCGGTGTCCACGCCGCCCGCGAGCACGACGCGCTCGGTGCGCACGTCGGCGCCGTCGCATTCCAGCGTCCACCCGCCCGCGTGCGCCACGACGCGGCGCACGGTCACGCCCTCGCGGATCTCGGCGCCCGCGGTCCGCAGGTGCTCCGCGAGGCCGCGGGTCACCGTCTCGGGCCGCACGTGGCGCTCCATGGCGGCGAAGATCCCGCCCACGACGCCATCGGCCAGCGCCGGCTCGCGCTCCCGCGCGGCGGCGCGGTCGAGCACCTCGACGCTGCCGCGGTAGCCGAGCGCCTGCTGGTGGCGCAGCGCGGCGAGCTCCTCCTCGAGCGCGGCCTCGGTGTGGGCCGCGAACAGCATCCCGTCGGCGTGCATCTCGAACTCCACGCCGCGCTCGCGCAGCGCGTCGTAGTCGCCGATCGTGCGATCGGACAGCGCCACGAGCGCGGCCATCCCGGCGCCGTAGCGGCGGGGCGAGGTGGAGCGCCAGAAGTCGTAGGACCAGCGGAGGAAGCTCGCGCGCGCCACCGGCCGCACGAGCAGGGGGCTCCCGGGGTTCGGCATCCACTTCAGCGCCTGGAGCATCGTCCCCGGCGCCGGCACCGGAGCGGAGAGGCCGGGCGTGATCCAGCCCGCGTTGCCCGCCGACGCGGCGCTGCCGACGACGCCGGCCTCCAGCACGACCACTCGCGCGCCACGGCGCGACAGCGCCTCGGCGACGCTCAGCCCGACGACTCCTCCACCCACGACGACGACGTCCATCGGCGCGACTCTGACGAACGGCGGCGCGCGATGCGTCCCCGGGAGAGGAAGCCGGCACGGCCGGGTGAGGTCCGTGGACACGTGGCGCCCGGCCGTCCCGGCCGTCCGCCGCGTTCCTCGGCGGACTCGCGGCGGTACGCCGCAGCGTGCGGGATCCCCAGATCATCCGCCGGGAGGACGTCTAGACTGGAATTCCAGATCCTGATGCCCGAACCTCGCCCCCGTACCAAGTTCATCTTTGTCACCGGCGGCGTCGTCTCGTCGCTCGGAAAGGGGATCGCGGCGGCCTCCATCGGCCGCCTGCTCGTCTCCCGCGGCCTCAAGGTCGCCCTCCAGAAGTTCGACCCGTACATCAACGTCGACCCCGGGACGATGTCGCCGTTCCAGCACGGTGAGGTCTTCGTGACCGAGGACGGAGCGGAGACGGATCTGGACCTCGGGCACTACGAGCGCTACACGGACACGAACACGACCCGCGGCTCGAACGTGACCGCCGGCGGGATCTACAACTCGGTGATCCGCAAGGAGCGCCGCGGCGACTACCTGGGCGGCACCGTGCAGGTCGTGCCGCACATCACCGACGAGATCAAGCAGCGGGTCAAGCTGATCGCCGAGAGCCAGGACGTCGACGTGGTGATCACGGAGATCGGCGGCACGGTGGGCGATATCGAGTCGCTCCCGTTCCTGGAGGCGATCCGCCAGTTCCCGGTCGAGGTCGGCCGCGGGCGCTGCATGTTCATCCACCTCACGCTCGTGCCGTTCATCGGCCACGCGGGGGAGCTGAAGACCAAGCCGACCCAGCACTCGGTCAACGAGCTGCGCCGGATCGGCATCCAGCCGGACATGGTCGTCTGCCGGTCCGAGGGCGGGCTGCCGCAGGACGTGCGCCGCAAGATCGCGCTGTTCGCCTCGCTGCCCGAGGACGCCGTCGTCTCGGCCCGCGACGTCGACAACGTCTACTCGATCCCGCTCTACTTCCGCACCGAGGGCGTGGACGGCTTCATCCTCGAGCACTTCGGGATGGAGGCCGATCCCCCGGACCTCAAGGAATGGGAGCAGCTCATCCACCGCGCGAGCGAGTCCAGGACCCGCCGCCCGGTCCGGATCGCGCTCGTCGGCAAGTACGTCCAGCTCGAGGACGCCTACCTCTCGGTCGTCGAGTCGCTGCGCCACGCCGGCGTCCACCACGGCCACCCGATCGAGGTCGACTGGGTCGACTCCGAGACCCTCGACGACGACCAGGTGCGCGACCGCGTCAACGGCGCCGACGGCATCCTCATCCCCGGCGGCTTCGGCGTGCGCGGGATCGAGGGCAAGATCGAGGCGGCCCGTATCGCCCGCGAGCAGCACATCCCGTTCCTGGGCATCTGCCTCGGCATGCAGATGGCGGTGGCGGAGTTCGCCCGCCACGTCGTCGGCATGGAGGGCGCGAACTCCACCGAGTTCGACCCCGAGACGCCCTACCCGGTCATCGACCTCCTGCCCGAGCAGAAGGAGGTCGCCGACATGGGCGGCACGATGCGCCTGGGCGCCGACCCGATCAAGCTCCACGAGGGCACGATGGCCCGCGAGATCTACGGCGAGCCGGTCATCTACGAGCGCCACCGCCACCGCTACGAGGTCAACAACTTCCTGCGCAAGCGCTTGGAGGCGGCCGGCCTGGTCATCTGCGGCACGTCGCCGGACGAGCGGCTGGTGGAGGTCATCGAGATCCCCGACCACCCGTTCTTCGTGGCCTCGCAGTACCACCCCGAGTTCAAGTCGCGCCCGCAGCGCCCGTCGCCGCTGTTCCGCGAGTTCGTCCGGGCCGCGCTGGAGCGCGCCCGGGAGCGGGAGCCCGAGGCGCAGGGCGACGGCGAGATCCGCGCCTCGCGGGTCGAGTCGCACCAGTAGCCGCGTGCGCGCCGCCAGCGAGGCCGAGAAGGCGCGTCTGGGCGAGACGTTCGCGGCGCTGTGCCGGATCCCGAGCCCGTTCGGGCACGAGCGCGCCTGCGCGGACCACGTCGTCGGCGAATTGCGCCACATGGGCGTCGACGTCACCGAGGACGACGCGGGCAACCTCCACGCGCGCCTCCACTCGTCCCGGACCGACCGGGCGATCCTGCTCTGCGCGCACCTCGACACGGTCGAGGTGACCGGGCCGATCGAGCCGGTGCTCGTCGACGGGGGCTGGGAGAATGCCCACGACGCGATCCTGGGCGCCGACAACAAGGCCGCGGTCGCGGTGCTGCTCGAGGTCGTGCGGCGCTGCCGGGTCGAGGGCAGCCCGGTCGGCATCGAGCTGCTGTTCACGGTCGGCGAGGAGAACGCGCTCGAGGGCGCCAAGCGCGTCGAGCGCTCCGCGCTGACCGCCGAGTTCGGCTACGTCTTCGACCACGCCAGCCCGATCGGCGAGGTCATCGTCGCGTCGCCGACGTACTACCGGATCGAGGCGACCTACCACGGCAAGGCCGCGCACGCCGGCATCCGCCCCGAGGAGGGGCGCAGCGCCGTGGTCGCCGCCGCCCACGCGATCTGCCACATGCCGCTGGGCCGCATCGACGACGAGACGACCGCCAACGTCGGCTCGATC
>JAWVFH010000209.1:0-4765 GCA_033856255.1 Solirubrobacterales bacterium
GCTCGGATGCGCCGCACGCCTGCCGACAACAGCGGAACCCCGCAGCGCGCCGCCACGAGGCGCGCGATTTCCGCCGCCTGGTTGTAGCCGCGCTGGCGCAGCCGCCGCGCGGACAAAGGCACCGGCACGACGCAATCGACGCGCTCGGCATCGAGCTTGTCGGCGAGCCATCCGGCGAGCAGCGGCGCGAGCGCGAGCTCACCGCGGAACTTGAGCGCGTGGATCAGCGCATCGGCCGGAAAGTCGTAGGCGAGGGCGGCACGCGTCGCGTCGTAGGCCGGCGATTCGCTGAGGCAACGCCCGCACAGCAGCGCGCCCGGCGAAGGCAGCGCGCAGCGCGGACAGAGCGGCATCGCGAGGCGCGGCAGGTCGGATTCGCAGGCGGCGCAAAGCAGCCGCCGCGCCGTGCCGCGGCACAGGAAGCAGCTGCCGCCGAACAGGAGGCTCGCCAGCTTTTCTCGCATGCTATCTTCGCCCGATGTGGACTGTAGCCCAGCTCGGGCGCGATCTCGCCGCCGGCCGCACTACGAGCCGCGAGCTGGTCGAGCAGGCGCTCGCCAAGATCGCCGCGCCGTATGGCGAAGGCGCGCGCGCATTTCTCAAGGTCTATGCCGATAGCGCGCGCAGCGATGCCGACCACGCCGACCGGCTGAGGAAGGCGGGCGTGCGCCGTTCGCCGATCGACGGGCTGCCGGTTTCGCTCAAGGACTTGTTCGACGTCGCGGGCGACGTGACGCGCGCCGGCTCCAAGGTGCTCGCCATCGAGGCGAAGAAGGACGCGGCCGCCGTGGCGCGACTGCGCGCCGCGGGCGCCATCTTCGTCGGCCGTACCAATATGGTGGAGTTCGCCTTCGGCGGCGTCGGCCTGAATCCGCATTACGGCACGCCGCGTAATCCCTGGGATCGGCAGGCCGCGCGCGTGCCCGGCGGCTCGTCCTCGGGCGCGGCCGTGGCGCAGGCCGAAGGCATGTGCGTGATGGCGCTCGGTTCCGATACGCGCGGCTCGATCCGCGGGCCGGCCGCGCTTTGTGGCGTGGTCGGGTTCAAGCCGACGGCACGGCGCGTGCCGCGCGAAGGCGCGTTCCCGCTGTCCTACACGCTCGATTCGGTCGGACCGCTCGCCAACAGCGTGGCGTGCTGCGCGGATTACGACGCGGTGCTGAGCGGCGAAGGCGGCGAGCTCCCAGAGATGCCGGCGAAGGGGCTTAGGCTGCTGCTGCCGCGGTCGATAGCGCTGGACGAGCTCGATACCCAGGTAGGCGAGGCTTTCCATCGCGCGCTGAAGAAGCTGTCGCGCGCCGGTGCGCTGCTGACGGAGTTGCCGGTGCCGGCGTTCAATCGCCAGGAAGAATATTTCAAGGGCGGCGGCCTCGCCGGAGCCGAGGTGGTCCACGTGCATCAGCCCTACATCGCGCGCCTCGCCGAGTACGACCCGCGCGTGGGCAAGCGCATCGGCTTCGGCAGCGCCGTCACCGGCGCCGATTACGTCGGGCTGCTGCAGCTGCGCGCCGAGGTCATGCGCGAGATCGAGACGCTCGCGGCGCCTTACGACGCGATCGTCATGCCCACGGTGCCCTGCGTGGCGCCGACCATCGCCGAGACCGAGTCGAGCGACGAGAACTACTTCCGCTGGAACTTCCGCATCATGCGCAACAACGGCCTGATCAATTTCCTCGATGGCTGCGCCGTGACGCTGCCGTGCCACGAAAAGGGAGCCGCACCGGTCGGCTTCATGGTCTGCGGCACCGCCGGCACCGACCGCCGCATCCTTGCCGTGGCAGCCGCGGTTGAGCGAGCGCTTTCCGCCGATTGACGCGGTCGCGGCGCGCCGCGGCTTTTCGCGCGCTGCCCGGAGCTACGCCGAGGCGGCGCGCCTGGAAACCGAGGCGGGCACGCGCATGCTCGAGCGGCTGGACTACGTGAAGCTCGCCCCGCAGCGCATTCTCGATGCGGGCAGCGGCCCGGGAAGAGATGCGCGCGCGCTTGCCGCGCGCTACCGCGGCGCGCAGATCGTCACGCTCGATTTCGCGCTGCCGATGCTGCCGCGGCCGGGGCTCCTCGGGCGCTGGCTCGGCCCGGCGCTGCTTTCCGTGTGCGCTGATTTCAGCCGTCTGCCGCTCGCCGCGCACAGCGTCCAGCTCGTCTGGTGCAACATGGCGCTGCATTGGGCGAGCGATCCGCTCGCGGTGTTCCGCGAGTTCGAGCGCGTGCTTGCGCCCGAAGGGCTGTTGATGTTCAGCACGCTCGGACCCGATACGCTGAAGGAGCTGCGCGTGCTCGCGGGCGCGGCGCGCGTGCACGCCTTCATCGACATGCACGACCTGGGCGACATGCTCGTCGCCGCGGGCCTCTCCGCGCCCGTCATGGACATGGAAGTGCTGACGATGCAGTACGGCAGCGGCACGCGGCTTCTGGAGGACTTGCGCGCCAGCGGGCAGACCAATGCGCGCGCCGATCGACCGCGCGGACTGTCTGGCCGTCGATTTCTTCAGCCCATGCGCGCGGCTCCGCTGCGCGCGAGTTTCGAGGTGGTTTACGGGCACGCATGGAAGCGGCCGGCGGCGGCTGCCGGAGTCAAAACAGTCCGTGTTTTCAAGCGCATTCCTTGAGAGTGCGCATTGTCCTGTGGTACTTTACGCGCCTCCGTGAGCACGCCGAGCCTTGAGCTTTTTGGAGAATGCGCGCGGCGCGAGCTGGCGTTCCGCGAGGAGCACGGCGGGTTCAGCCTGACCCTCAAGCGCAACTGCTCGATTTCTCCGTCCGGACTCGCGTGCGTGTTCGCCGCGCTGGCGGCTGTGGTGCTCGCGATCGGAACGGGCTTTGCGACGGCCGGCGCCTGGTTGATCCTGCCGTTCGCCGGGCTCGAGGTGCTGCTGCTTGGCGGGGCTTTCGCGCTGCAGGCGCGCCACGCCACCGATTACGAGCGCATCGCCCTTGAGCGCGGCCAGCTCATGGTCGAGGTGGCCGACGGCCGGCGTCGCGCGCGCTACGAGCTCGATGCGCGCCGCGTGCGCATCGACGTGGAGGGCTCGCGGGTCGTGGTGCGCGGGCCGCAGCAGGCGCTGGAGGTGGGGCGGCACCTCGACGAGCGATCGCGCGTAGCGCTCGGCGTAGAGCTGAAGAACAGACTGCGGATCCAGATCGGGGAAAGAACAACATGAGGGGATCGAAGCTCGGGTCGAATGTAATGCGCATCGCCGCGGGCCTGGCCGGCCTTGCTGCCGCGACCAGCGCGCAGGCCATCGCGTGGTACTTCCAGTCGCCGGGCTCGCAGCTCGCGCGCGAGATCGACCATCTGCACCAGTACGTGATGTGGCTGATCATCGTCATCTTCGTCGTGGTTTTCGGCTTCATGTTCTGGGCGTGCTACGCGCATCGCAAGTCGAAGGGCCACGCCGCGGAGCAGTTCCACGAGAACACCACGGTCGAGATCCTCTGGACCGTGATTCCGGCGATCATCCTGATCGGCATCGCGTGGCCGGTGACCAAGGTGGTCATCGCGCAGAAGGACACCTCGGCTCCCGACATCACCGTCAAGGTGACCGGCTACCAGTGGAAATGGGGCTACGACTACATCAAGGGCGAGGGCGAGGGCATCAGCTTCGTGTCGATGCTCACCACGCCGCGCGACCAGATCGAGAACAAGGCGCCCAAGGGCGAGCACTATCTGCTCGAGGTCGACAACGAGATGGTAGTGCCGGTAGGCAAGAAGATCCGCGTCATCACGACCGCGGCCGACGTGATCCATTCGTGGTGGGTGCCGGCTTTCGGCGCGAAGCAGGACGCGATCCCCGGCTTCCTGCGCGACCTGTGGTTCAAGCCCGAGATCACCGGCACGTTCCGCAGCCAGTGCGTCGAGCTCTGCGGCAAGGAGCACGGCTTCATGCCGATCGTGGTGCGCGTCGTCTCCCAGGAAGACTACGGCAAATGGGTCGGCGAGCAGAAGAAAATGCTGCTCGCGCAGCAGGACGATCCGAACAAGAAATGGGACACGCCCGATCTCCTCGCGCGCGGCGAAAAGGTCTACGGCGCCAACTGCGTCGCCTGCCACCAGCCTACCGGCCGCGGCATGCCGCCGGCGTTCCCGCCGCTGGTCGGCTCGAAGCTCGTGACCGGCGCCAAGGAAGGGCACATCGACATCGTCTTGAACGGCAAGTCCGGCACGGCGATGGCGCCCTTCGGCAAGCAGCTGTCCGATACCGAGATCGCCGCCGTCATCAGCTACGAGCGCAGCACCTGGGGAAACAAGTCGGGCATCGTGCAGCCCGCTGAAGTCAAAGCGCGCCGGAAATAAAGGAACCACTATGAGCTCTGTCGTCGACACCCACGATCACGGCCACGATCACGGCCACGGGCACGATCACGCCCACGACGGTCACGACCACGCTACGCCGTACGGCGGCGTCATGCGCTGGATCACCACCACCAACCACAAGGACATCGGCACGCTCTACCTGTGGTTCGCCGGCATCATGTTCTTCATCGGCGGCATGATGGCGCTGCTGATTCGCCTGGAGCTGTTCCATCCGGGGCTGCAGTTCGTCAATCCGGATTTCTACAACCAGATCGTCACCTCGCACGGCCTGATCATGATCTTCGGCGCGATCATGCCGGCGTTCGTCGGCTTCGCGAACTGGCAGATCCCGATGATGATCGGCGCGCCCGACATGGCGTTCGCCCGGCTCAACAACTGGTCGTTCTGGCTGCTGCCCTTCGCGGCGATGCTGCTCATGCTGTCGTTCTTCACGCCGGGCGGCGCGCCGGG
>JAWVFH010000210.1:0-2742 GCA_033856255.1 Solirubrobacterales bacterium
GCGCGCGAACGGGCGCTCCTTCATGAAAGCCTCGATGGCGCGGCCCTTGTCGTGGCCGGCCGGCTTGAGCTCGGCCACCATCTTGCCGCGCTGCACTTCGACGCCGTCGCCGATCTCGCGCGCCGCCTCGCGCACCACGGCGTGCGCGGCGCTCGCAAGCTGCGGCGCGAGGCGATAGTGCAGCGCCATGCTGTAGCCCTTGTGCTCGAACACCAGGCCGGCGTGCTGCTGCGCAAAGGCGCGGATCGGCTCCGCCGCGCGCGCCAGGAGATCGGCCGAAAAGGAGGGCTTGTGCACGCGGCCGCGCCCGTCGCGGCGCTCGACGCCGTGCTGTCCGGCCGCGGGCAGTCGCATCGGCGAAAACAGCTCGTCGATCATCGCGAGCGACCGGCCGCTCACCAGCGCGAGCGCGCCGTCGGCCTTGTCATAGAGCGCCGCGATCAGCCTGCAATCGGTCTTTGCGGTGTGCACCGCCTTGGGCGTGGCGGCAATCTCGAGCAGCGTGCCGTCGATGTCCAGGAAAAACGCGAAATTCGGTCTGAACGGCGGCATCCGGTCAGCCCGCGTTCGCTTTTCGCCGCGCGGCGCGCGTACGCGCGAGTACGCGCTTGCGCGTGCGCATGCGTGCCGCGTCGAGCAGCATGCGCCCGGCCCAGCGGAACACGTTGAACTCCTGGACCAGGTTCCTCATGCTGCGCATGCGAGCGCGCTGCTCCTCGACCGACATGGTGAGGGCGAGATGCAGCGCCGCGGCGCACTGCTCGAAGTCGTAGGGATTGACGATCAGCGCCTCCGCGAGCTCGCGCGCCGCACCGGTGAACTGCGAGAGTATGAGCACGCCCTGCTCGTCGTCGCGCGCGGCGACGAACTCCTTGGCGACGAGATTCATGCCGTCGTGCAGGCTCGAGACGAAGCAGACTTCCGAGGCGCGGTAGAGCTCGTAGACCTGCGCCGCGTCGTGGTGCTCGATCTTGAGGACGATCGGCGTGTAGCCGGCCTTGCCGAAGCGCTCGTTGATGCGCGCCGCCTCCGCGCGCACCCGGGCATCGAGGTTCTGGTATTCGTTGATCGAGCTTCTCGAAGGCGCCGCCACCTGGAGGAAGGCGAACTGGCCGATCCAGCGCGGCTCGAGCTCGAACAGGCGCTCGATGGCGCTGAAGCGCTCGAGGATCCCCTTGGTGTAGTCGAGCCGGTCGACGCCGATGCCCAGCTTGATGTCAGGCGCGAGGCCCAACCGCTCGCGCACGAGCTTCCTGGCCTCCGGCACCGGACCCTGCACCTGCAGCGCGGCCGGCGGCCACTCGATCGAGATCGGGTAGCGGCGCACCTCGGTGGTGTCGCCGCCGTAGGAAATGGAGAACGTCTCGCGGTCGACGCGCGCTTCCAGGAAGCGGTCGACCGTGTCGAAGAAGTTGTTGCAGTGGAACTGCGTGTGGAAGCCGAGGATCGACGAGCCGAGCATGCCCTCGAGGATCTCCTCGCGCCAGGGCAGGATGCCGAAGGCCTCGGGGTTGGGCCAGGGGATGTGCCAGAAGGTGATGATGGTGGCGCGCGGCAGGCGCTCGCGCACCATGCGCGGCAGCAGCGCGAAGTGATAGTCCTGCACCAGGATGATCGGGTCCTCGGTGCGCGCTTCATCCGCCACGATCTCGGCGAAGCGCCGGTTGACGTTCTGGTAGTGCTCCCAATCCGCGGCGCGGAAGGTCGGCCGGGTGTGGGCGATATGGCACAGCGGCCAGAGCCCTTCGTTGGCGAAGCCGTAGTAGTAGCCCTGCTCCTCTTCCGGTGACAGCCACACCCTTCGGATGCGGTACGCCGGGTGCTCGGGCGGCACCATGACGTGGTCGTTCTTGTCGACGGTGTCGCGATCGGCGTTGCCGGCGCCGTGCGCGATCCAGGTGCCCGAGCAGGCGCGCACGATCGGCTCGAGCGCCGTTACCAGACCGCTGGCCGGCCGCTGGATCTCGATCACGTTGTCCTTGCGCCGCGTGTGCACGTAGGGCTCGCGGTTCGAGACCACCAGCACCTCGTCGCCCTTCAGGTCCTGGCGCAGGATGCGGCGCAGGGCTTCCGGGCCCCAGGTCGTCTGGCCTTCATCGCGGGAATTGCGCTCCGCCTCGAGGTCGAGCACCAGTGCCTGAAGATCGCGGGCGATCGGCCGCAGCTCCGGCGCCGTCGCCTTGAGGTCCTGCTTCAGGCTTTCCGGCGAGCGCAGCAGGGTCTGGCCCTTGAGCAGCACCTTGAGCCCGGCCACCCAGCCGCGCCAGCTGATCTCGGCGATCACCACGGTGATGAGCGCGACCACCGCCGCGATCGCGGCGAAGAGGTAGAACACGTACTTTTTCGTATCGGCGCTGCGCCGCTGCGCGAAGCTCATGTCGTTCACGATCACGAGCTGGCCGAGCGTCTGCCCCTCGGAGGCGATCGGATTGAACGAGACGTGCAGCGGGCCGTCGGCGAGCTGCAGCACGAGGTTGCGCTCCTCCAGCGACTGACCCGGACCGCAGCGAACGGCGGCGGGAAACGCCGAGGTGGCATAGGCGAGCTTGCCGGAGCGGTCGCAGAAGCCGAGCGCGAAAATCCGCTCGCCCTGGATGATGCGCTCGAAGTAGCGCACCACGCGCTGGCGCGCGCCGTTCTTCTCGCGCATCAGCTCGACCAGCGGCTCCTGCGCGGTCTTCGAGATCAGCACGCCGCGCGTGTCGAGGTCGCGAACGAACCACTGGAAGGTGAGGCGATCGA
>JAWVFH010000211.1:0-3857 GCA_033856255.1 Solirubrobacterales bacterium
CGGCTCCTGCTTCGCGTCCTTGGCGCCCTGCTTGGGCTGGCCGCCGATATATCGGGTATCGGCCGCCCCGTTGGAGACCAGATAGGCGCTGAGCACCGACGCCATCTCGCTGCTGGTAGTATAATGCTGGCGGAGGAAGCCCGGCAAAGACCCAGGCGCCACCGTTTTCAGCAGTCCACGCGCACCCTTATGGCAGGCCGCACAGGTGCCCGAGAAAATCTGGGAAGGGCTCTTGCCGGCCTCGAGATTTTGCGCCCGCACCGGGGCCGCCGCGAAACCGCCGATCAGAACAATCACCGTCGCTAAACTGAGCGCTCGGCTCAACATTCTTTATTCTCCAGGTGCGGAATTAGCCTCAGTCGACGCTTGCTCGTACACCAGCCGCGGCGGTGACCTTTTAGCCCATTATCCCGCGAATGGAAGCACACAGATGACGCAATGGCGTGAACCCGACAATTCCGGATTTCCGCTTTGCAACCGTCAATACTAGCGCCGAGGTCCGGCATTATTATGATCTCCGCCGGGAGCCCCAGAACAATTCGGTTCCGCGCGTCGAGGGTGGCCGGCCGCTCGGACTTCTGCGGGAGCGCTCATTGGGTGGTTTGATGGATCGCTTGTTGCGTTTCTTTCTTGGCCAGTTCATTCGCCGCGGGACGATGAATTTAACCACCGCGAGCGGGGCGAAATTCAGCTGCGGCGACGGCACCGGCGAGCCGGTCGCAGTGCGATTCCTGACTACAGATGCCGAGCGGCGGGTTCTGCTCAATCCCGAACTGGCGCTCGGCGAAGTCTACATGGAAGGCTCGTTCGTGGTCGAGAACGCCACCATCGCCGACGCGCTGGCCATCCTGCTCGATCAGCCCGACATGTTGCCGCGCTGGGCCAGGCTGCAATGGTGGCTGCGCTATCTTGTCCGGCACGCCCAGCAGTTCAATCCGCCCTCCCGATCGAAGGACAATGTCGCACGCCATTACGATCTCGATGGCCGGCTCTATTCGCTCTTTCTCGACGCCGACAAGCAATACAGCTGCGCCTATTTCGAGACCCCGGACGCAACGCTGGACGACGCCCAGTTGGCAAAGAAGCGCCATCTTGCCGCGAAGCTGCTGATCGAGCGCGGCCATCGCGTGCTCGACATCGGCTCGGGCTGGGGCGGGCTTGGCCTGTATCTGGCGGAAATGACCGACGCCAGCGTTACCGGCGTCACGCTGTCGCAAGAACAATTGCAGGTGTCGAACGCCCGCGCCGCCGAAAAGAACCTGGCCCAATCGGCGAAATTCCTGCTGCAGGATTATCGCGAGGTGCCCGGCCCGTTCGATCGCATCATATCGGTGGGAATGTTCGAGCATGTCGGCGTGGATTTCTACGAAACCTATTTCCGGCGCTGCGCCGAGCTGCTTACCGACGACGGCGTGATGTTGCTGCATTCGATCGGCCGCTCGAACGGCCCCGACGTCAGCAGCCCGTGGATCGCCAAATACATTTTCCCCGGTGGCTATATGCCGGCGCTGTCGGAAGTGGTGCCGACGATCGAGAAGGCAGGGCTTTTGGTGTGCGACATCGAGATCCTGCGCCTGCACTATGCGGAAACGCTGAAAGCCTGGCGCGAGCGTTTTATGGCGCGGCGCGAGGAAGCGGTGCGGCTGTATGACGAACGCTTCGCTCGGATGTGGGAATTTTATCTGGCGTGCTCGGAAATGTCGTTCCGCACCCAGGGCCTGATGAATTTCCAGATCCAGCTCGCCAAGCGCCAAGGCGTGGTGCCGATGACGCGGGACTATATCGGTCGCGAGGAAGCACGGCTGCGCGGTATCGAACGCGGCCACCGCCCGCGGCTACAGCTCGCGGGCGAATGAACTCGACATCGATGGACTGTGGTCCGGGACCTTAATTTCGCAGGCTGAAATTCGAGCCGTAAAGACCGTGCGGCATCGCCGGACGGGCCAGATGAGCCTCCGCCGCCAGCAAGGTGGGGGAACAGGGCATGGCACGGAGTTCCCCGCGGGAAACCTTCTCCATGGTTCCGATCAGCGCCGAAAGCCACGCCATTTCGGCTTTTCCGGAGCGCCATTGCTGCATTTGCTGGGCCATCGCCTGTGTCTCGCTCTATGCCGCCGCCCGATCCGGTGCCGGGTTCAACCCGCTCACTTAAAACCCGTTCCCGACCTACCGGAAAAAACATCGGCCAATGTGATTTTCTTCACACACTGTCCGATTGATCCGCTCTAAACCCCCGGCATGAACCGGAAAGCAACCCAACCTTCATTCCAGCCGTCGGACGATCTCCGCGTCGATTACGCCCTGATCGCCAGCAGCGCTGCGGCGGGCTTTTTCGCGTTGATCTACCTTATCCTGGTCTGATCAGGCCTGAGTGCCCGCGGCGCAGATACGGCAAACGCGCCATGTCGTTATGAGTGCGCCGGCCCGCGACAAGGTTCAGCCGTGCCGGCAGGTTTTCCCATTTACGTTGAGAGCCGGGCGGTGCTTCCCGTGCCAGCCGTAAAACCCGTCAAGCGCCGATGTGTGCCTTCGACAGGTTTCGTCCACCGTGTTGTGTGAATCGTGCATAAGGCGCGTTCCAGCTTTCGCTCGGCCGCGGGTAAGCGCCTTATCGCGCCCCGCATCCGCCCAAATCCGAAGACCAATTTGATCATGGCCTTGACTGATTCGAACGTCCTAAAACTTGCTCCCGATGCGGCGACACCGACCTATCGGACCGCGCCGCACAATATCGAGGCGGAACACGCACTCCTGGGCGCTATTCTGATCAATAACGACGCGTTTTACCGGGTCTCCGATTTTCTCGAGGCCAAGCACTTTTACCTCAGCCTCCATCAGGAGATTTTCGAGACGTGCGGAAGCCTGATCCGAATGGGCAAAATTGCGAATCCGGTCACGCTCAAGACGTTTGTCACCCAGACCGAGACCGATCTCGGAGGCATGACGGTCGCGCAGTATCTCGCCCGCCTTGCGGCCGAAGCCACCACTATCATTAATGCCCAAGACTATGGGCGGACCATCTATGACCTGTCGCTACGCCGGAACCTGATCACGGTCGGCACTGATATGGTCAATGTCGCCTTCGATGCCCCGGTAGATTTCGCGCCCCGAGCCCAGATCGAGGATACCGAACGAAAGCTGTATGAACTGGCCGAAGCCGGCCGCTATGACGGCGGATTCCAGAAATTTTCGCAGGCCCTGACGGTCGCAGTCGACATGGCCGCTAAAGCCTATCAACGAGACGGGAAGCTCTCCGGTATCGCAACCGGTCTTCGTGGCCTCGACTCTCAGATGGGAGGTTTGCAGCCGTCTGATCTGATCATTATCGCCGGTCGGCCAGGCATGGGAAAGACAGCGCTCGCGACCAACATTGCTTACAACATTGCTCGCGCATACCAGTCTGAACTCCAGGCCGACGGCACACACAAAACCGTCAATGGCGGTATTGTCGGCTTCTTCTCGTGCGAAATGTCGGCAGAACAGCTGGCGACGCGTATCCTCTCCGAGCAGACCAGCATCGCATCGAGCACGATCCGCCGCGGTCAGATAACACAAAGTGATTTCGAAAAGATTCGCGATTACTCGATGGAGCTACAATTCCTGCCCCTTTATGTGGACGAGACCGGCGGCCTATCGATCTCGCAGCTCACCGCACGTGCGCGTCGCTTAAAGCGGCAAAAAGGTCTTGATGTGATCATGGTCGATTATATCCAGCTGCTACAAGGCTCCAGCAAGCGCTCCGACAATCGTGTGCAGGAAGTGACGGAAATCACCACTAGCTTGAAAGCACTCGCAAAAGAGTTGAATGTGCCTGTCGTCGCGCTTTCACAGCTGTCGCGCCAAGTCGAAAGCCGTGA
>JAWVFH010000212.1:0-3230 GCA_033856255.1 Solirubrobacterales bacterium
GGCCTTCGTGTCGAGCGGCTTCTTCTTCGCGCCCATGATCGCCTTGAGCGACGGGTAGCGCGGCTCGTTGATCGCGTCTCCCACCGAGATGACGGCCGGGAAGTCGACCTGGACGGTGTCGTAGCCGTACTCGGCCTGGCGCTCGCACTTGACGCCCTCGCCGGCGACTTCCATGGCGATGACCTGGGTGAGCGACGGCATGCCGAGGTGCTCGGCCACGACGGCGCCGATCGTGTAGCACTCGCCGTCGTCGGACTGCTGGCCGAGCAGGACGAGGTCGGGGCTCTCGGCCTCGAGGACCTTGGAGAGGGCGTAGCCGGTGGCGGCCACGTCGGAGCCCGACAGCGACGGGTCGGTCAGGTGGACCGAGCGGTCGGCGCCGAGCGAGACGGCCTTGTGCAGGGCGCGCACGGCGCTCTCGGGGCCCATGGTCACGGCGACGACCTCGTCCACCTGGACGGCCCCGCCTTCCTTGATCTGCATGGCCGCCTCGATGGCGTGCGTGTCGTAGGGGTTGAGGTTCTTCTCCCCGCCGCGATCCATGCGGCCCGTGGACGGGTCGATGCGCTTGGTCACGGCGGCGTCCGGAACCTCTTTCACCAGGACGGCGATCTTCAAGAGTTCCTCCTAGATGGCAACGGAATGGGCGGAAGGATATCCGATTGACTCGTCAGTCAATCGCTCGATACCCGGTGTGTGACAGGTTGTTACTGCGGGTGCGTCAGGCAGGGTCGCGTTCGCTGACCCCGCCCTGGATGAAGTCGATGATGTCCTGCGTCGGGGCGCCGGGCGTGAACACCTCGGCCACCCCGAGCGCCTTGAGCTCGGGAATGTCGTCGGCCGGGATCGTCCCCCCGACCGTCACCAGCACGTCGTCGACGCCCTGCTCGCGCAGCAGCTCGACGATCCGCGGCACCAGCGTCATGTGGGCACCGGAGAGGATGGACAGGCCGACCGCGTCGGCGTCCTCCTGGATGACCGTCTCCACGATCTGCTCCGGCGTCTGGTGCAGCCCCGTGTAGATGACCTCCATGCCCGCGTCGCGCAACGCGCGGGCGATGATCTTCGCCCCGCGATCGTGTCCGTCGAGGCCAGGCTTGGCCACGACGACGCGGATCTTGCGGTTGACCGTCTCGGGCATGGGGGGCCGGGAAGTCTATGGCCCCAGCTGCGACGGCTGGTTGCTAATGAACCTTCAGGGTCATCGCCATGCCCGTGTGGATCTCGCAGACGATGCGGTAGGTGCCGCGCTTGGTGAACTTCTTGGAGAACGTGCCCTTGTCCTGGGTCTTCGAACGGAAGTTCACGGGCCCGTGGCCGACGACGTTGTGGATGATCGCGCCGCGCCAGACCCACTTGACGGTGGAGCCCTTGGCGACCGTGACGACAGGCGGCCGGCCGGCGCGGACGAAGTAGTCGTCGCCGACCTTGATGGTCTTCGTGGCGGCGAGCGCGGGAACCGCGACGGCCGCGACGGCGCCCGCGATGGCGGTGAAGGTGGCGAGCCGCCTGATCACTTGACGCGCACGTTCATGTACATGCTCTGGAACGGGCAGACGAACTTGTAGAGCCCGGGCTTCGTGAACTTGTGCTTGAACGTCCCGTGGCCCGTGTGCGGCGGCGAGTGGAAGTGGCCAGGGCCGCCGATCTGGAAGGCCTGGTGCTGGTGGTGGCCGTGCCACACCCACTTGATCGTGCTGCCGCGGCTGATCGTCACCGTCTTGACGCTCTTGCCACCCGCCTTGTGGACGAACCAGTCGTCGCCGATGTTGACGGTCTTCGTGGCGGCCAGCGCAGGAATGGCCATGGCGGCAGCCACAACGACGCAGGCAGCGATGAGGGCAAGCTTCTTCACGGGGTGCGGACCTCTGCGACGGGAACGGGAATCGAGGCTAGAACACGTCTACGACGGGTTCGGAGCGGCAGATCAGAAAACCGGCGTCTCGGTGTAGCTGCCGAAGACCTGCTGGAGGCTCTCGACGATCTCACCCTCGGTGCAATGGGCCCGTGCGCACTGGAGCAGTGGGGGCATGAGGTTGGCATCGGGCTTGGCCGCATGCTCACGCAGGACGCCGAGAGCGGCCTCGACCTTCCCCGCGTCACGACGCGCACGCACGGCCTGCGTGCGGCCGATCTGCTTGCGCTCGAGCGCGGGGTCGACGCGCAGGAGCGGCGTGTCGCGGTCGTCGCCCTCGGTGTAGGAGTTCACGCCGACGACCTTGCGCCGGCCGCTGTCGATCTCGCCCTGCAGCTCGTAGCTGGCGTCGGCGATCTCGCGCTGGCAGAAGTTGTCCTTGACCGCCTGGACCATCCCGCCGAGCTCGTCGATGCGGGCGAAGTAGGCGTAGGCCTGGCGCTCGAGCTCGTCGGTCAGCGACTCGACGAAGTACGAGCCGCCGAGCGGGTCGATGGTGTTCGTCACGCCGGTCTCCTCGGCGATGATCTGCTGCGTGCGCAGCGCGATCCGCACCGCCTCCTCGGTCGGCAGCGCGAGCGCCTCGTCGTAGGAGTTGGTGTGCAGCGACTGCGTGCCACCGAGCACGCCGGCCAGCGCCTCGATCGCCGTGCGGACGATGTTGTTGAGCGGCTGCTGGGCGGTCAGCGACACGCCCGCGGTCTGCACGTGCGTGCGCATCAGCCACGACTTCGGGTTCTTGGCGCCGAACGTGTCGCGCAGCTCGCGCGCCCAGATCCGGCGCGCGGCGCGGTACTTGGCGATCTCCTCGAAGAAGTCGATCTGCGCGTTGAAGAAGAAGCTCAGCCGCGGCGCGAAGTCGTCCACGTCGATCCCCCGCTCGATCGCGCGCTCGACGTACGTGAAGCCGTCCTTGAGCGTGAACGCCAGCTCCTGCGCCGCCGTCGAGCCCGCCTCGCGGATGTGGTAGCCGGAGATCGAGACCGGATGCCAGCGCGGCATCGTCCGCGTGCACCACTCGATCATGTCGTCCAGCAGCCGCATCGCCGGGTCGATCGGGAAGCACCACTCCTTCTGAGCGATGTACTCCTTGAGCATGTCCGCCTGGATCGTCCCGCCGAGCCGGTCCGCCGGCACGCCTTGGGCCTCCGCCGCCACGACGTAATAGGCGAGCATGATGGCGGCGGGAGCGTTGATCGTCATGGACACGCTCACCTCCCCCAGGTCGATCCCCTGGAACAGCGTCTGCATGTCACCGACCGTGTCCACCGCGACGCCCTCACGGCCAACCTCACCCAGCGAGCGTGGGGAATCG
>JAWVFH010000213.1:0-4241 GCA_033856255.1 Solirubrobacterales bacterium
GAGCGCCTGGCCGCGGTCTCCAACCTCGTCCAGGAGTGACGTTAGGAGCCTCTGTTCCTGGGCGCGGCCGAGTAAGGGCGCGGCCTCGTCACGAGCAGTGTCGAGCACGACATGCCCATACTCTCACTCCGGGGGGTTCCGGTTTGTTTGGCCAAGCGTCGCGGCCGCGTTCGCGGATCTCTACACCGACCAAAACGCGCGCGACCATGCAGCGCTGGCAGGAGGGCGCACCACGCCGACGAGGTTGTGGTCCAGGCGGTCGTCGGGTTCAAGTCCCGTCGCTCACCCCTCTGTCTCAGCAGAACACTGCTAAGTGGAAGTGCGTGTCCACGAAGGTCCCCGTTTTGTCCGCGGTGCCGACCATGACGGTGTCTGGCAGAGCAATTGTTGGCCCGGCGTTCTGGACTGCTGCAGGCATGACCACCGCAAACCCGATCGGGAACGAGATGAAGTTCCCGTAATACGACGACGGGGATCCTATGGTCGCCAGGTAAGAGCACTGGCTCACGTCCTGGTTGAACTGGACCGTGTACTGGCCGGCGGACCTCCTCGCCGTGGCGATCACGCCGCTTCCACGGCTGAGCGTTCCGTCGTAGCCGTTCACGACGGCCCATAGCCTTGTTGCGGGGGCTCCGTTGCCGCCCTTCTCGCCGTTCACGCCGGCTGGCCCCTGGTCGCCCTTCGGGCCCGGTTCTCCCGCCGGCCCCTGCGCTCCTGGCACGCCTTGCGGCCCAGGCGGAAGCTGTCCGGCTTTGAAGTCCTTCGCGAGCAGGTCGCCGTCCTTGACGTCTGTGCTTTTCAGCGAGCCATTCTTGATGTCCGCTCCAGACACGGACCCATCCTTGATGTCCTTGCCGGTGATGAGCACTGCCGCCGTTGCACTGCCGCCGACGGCGACAAAAAGTGCGGCGGTCGCCACCACGTTTGCGTAGGTCAGTTGTGGCCGAACACGAAACATCGCCTTCAGCTCACGGTGTCGCCGGCTCGCTCGCCGGACACCCCGCCCGCAGGTCGACGCAGGCGTCGGTCTGACCCGTCTTCGGATCGCGCAGCGAATACGCGGACTGGTAGTAGAACGAGACTGCATTCGCGACGGCGACACCCTTGATCTTGTACGGCACGTTGCCCGAGTAGGGATCGGTCGGGTCGGCGGCGGTCGGGTCATAGACGCCAGTGCCGATGGAGTCGGTGTCCGCGCTGTCGTCGAACGTCGTCGCAGCGAGCCGCGTGAAGCCGGTCGGGTCGCCCTTCAGGTGCGCGTCGAACCAGGCGAGCGTGTAGTAGGACGCCATCCGTTCGCTGAGCTCGTTTGCCTGGAAGACCAGCGGGATGTACGTGTACGTCAGGTGGGTCGCTCCACGGAAGGCGACGATCTGCGCATCGAGCCCCGCGTCCTTCACCTGGTTGTAGCCGTTCATCTTGGTGTGTGGGTCCGGCGGCGAGTTCGTCGGCTGCGTCCAGAAGCCGTAGTCGTTCGTCAGGGCCATGGCCGGCGTGTGGATCAGCTTGTCGCTCTTGTAGCGCGCGGGCACGGTCACGCCCGAGCAGTCCGTGATCTTGCTGAGGTTGTCCCACGCGACGATCGTCCTGACGCGGTTGTCGCACTGGCCGACGACGCTCACCGCGGCCGCACCAAGCGAGTGCCCCGCGATGCCAACCCGACTCCGATCGAGAACGCGTGCATACGGGTTGTAGGAGCCGCCGAACGGATGCTCCGGGTCGGACTCGAAGAAGCTCAGTGAGTCCTCGGCCCCCTGGTAGAAGTTGTAGTTCTGCTGGTAGGGGACGCCCGGACACGTTGCGGTCGGGTTCGAGGGATCGGGACAGTTGGCCGGGAACAGATCCGACTGGCCCTGCCCCTGAACGTCGTAGGTCATGACCATGTAGCCGTGCGTCGCGAGGTCCTCAGCGGCCCAGAAATAGAGATTCTCGTAGGCCTGGATCGAACCGTCGGTGATGACGACGCCGGGGTAGCCGTGCTTCGGCTTGCGGAGGCTGGCGGGCGGCAGGAAGACGTGCCCGCGCAAGGTTGCGCCGTCGAGCGCGCGGAAATGCACCGGCTCGACGCGGCCGCGGCCCTGTTCGGTCCAGCGCTTGATCGTCCGGAATGGGTCCGACGCGCGCGAGCCGGGGATGAGCGTGGTGATCCCGCCGCGCGGATGCGACGGGTCGCCGAGCTGTTCGGCGATCTGGTCCGCGTAGAGCGCCGCGCCCTGCGTGGTGTTGCCGAAGCCGTAGGCCGGGTTGAGGATCTGGTCGCGAATACGCAGGCCCGCGCAGTACTGGTTCTGGGTGTCGCGCTGGTACCACTCGGGCGTGCCGGGCGCGGGGTCGCCCGCCGGCGCCACGCAGCTCATGTCGACACCCACGGGAGGGTCGGCGAGCGCCGGGGCCACAGCGAGCAGGGCCGCGGCGGTTGCGGCGAGCGCGCAGATGGACAGGAGGCGTCGAACGTTCATGCTCTCTCCTGGAGGTGGTGGTACACGAGCGGGGCCATGTCCCAATAACGTCCCGGACGAGGAAAGCTTGCGACGCTAGGCGGCCGGCGCGCGCAGCAAAGCCGCCTCGATCGCGCGCAGCCGGTCGACATCGCCGCGGATGCCCGCCCGCGCGTCGTTGAAGATGAACGCCTCGGCCAGGCGGACGATTGCGAGGGCCAGCGTTTCGGTGTCGACCGGTGGGTCGTAGCGGCCGGCGCGCGCTTCCTCGTCGATGATCTCCGCGATCCGCTCGACCATCCGCGGAGTTACGACGCCCGCGCTCGAGGTGATGATCCGAAGGGCCACGTCGCGCTCCTGGTCGAGGAACGCCCTTAGCGCCGGAGCGCCGGCCAGCGCGCGGTTGAAGCGGTCGAAGATCTCAACCAGCCGCGCGGCGCCGCGGCCGCGCGTCGCGGCACGGATCTGCGCGAGTACCTCCTCCGCCGCGCGCGCGACGACCTCGCCGACAAGCTGCTCGCGCGAGCCGAACCAGCGGTAGATCGTGGTGCGCCCCACGCCAAGCTCGGCGGCAAGCGCCTGGACGTCGACGCGCTCCCCGCGCAGGTAGCGGTAGAGCGCGGCGCCGACGACGTCGTCTCGGGTCGCGCCCGCGGGCCTGCCGCGGCGCGCCGGCGTTTGGCCCGTGGCCTTGCTTGCTCCAGAGTGCTTGGCGACGTCTAGCCGCCTGTCAGCGGCAGCGTTGCGGTCACGAGCGTGCCGCCGCCGGCCGGACTATGGATCTCGACCCGCCCCCTCAGCGCGGTCACCCTGTCGCGCACCCCCACGAGCCCGTGCCCGCCGGGATCGGCACCACCCCTTCCGTCGTCGCGAACTTCGACGTTGAGTGTCCCGTCAGTCGCGCTCGCCCTGACCTCCGCGTGTCCGGCGCCCGCGTGCTTGACCACGTTCGTGAGCGCCTCGGCGATGATGAAGTACGCGCTCGCCTCGATTTCCGCCGGGAACCGCTGGGCCGGAACATCGACGTCGACCGGTAGGTCGAGCCGCGAGACGACCGCTTCGACGCCGGCCCGCAGACCACCGTGCGTGAGGACCGCGGGAAGGATCCCGTGTGCCAATTCGCGGAGCTCCGCGTTGCCCTGCTCCGCGTGCTCGAGCGCCTCGCGGAGAAGCGACCCCGCGTTGCCGGTGTTCTCTCGGAACGCTTGCTGGGCGAGCTTCAGCGTGATGATCGCGTGCACGAGCCGCTGTTGCGCACCGTCGTGCAGGTCTCGCACCACGCGCCGACGCGCCGCGTCCGCCGCCGTCAGCAGTCGCGCGCGCGAGGCATCGAGCTGGTCACGGCTGTCCGCGTTCGCGATGGCGGTGTCGAGCAGTTGGGCGAATTGAGCCATCCGCTCCTCGGTGTCAGTGGGCGGTGACCCTGCGCCCTTCCAGGTCGCAATGATGCAGCCCCACAAGCGCCCGTCCACGACGATCGGCGTCCCGACGGCCGCGCGCACACCCAGGGTCTGCACAAGTTGACCAATGGCGCCGTGCGACCCTTCGTAGTGCTCCAGCCGAGCGGGCCGCTGCGTGCGCCGGACGGTCGCGGTCACGCTCTCGGGCTCGGCGCGCACGCGTGTCCCGGGCGGCACCTGCGACGCGTTCGACCCGTGATGGGCCACCACGGTGACCTCGTCGGAGCGCTCGTAGCGGCTTACCGTTACGCCGTCGGCGCCCAGCAGCCCCTCCATCTCCGCGGCCACGGCCTCGAAGACGGGAGTCGGAGGCGCTCCTTCCGCGACCAGCGTCGCCACCCGC
>JAWVFH010000214.1:0-2564 GCA_033856255.1 Solirubrobacterales bacterium
CCCACCGCATCCGCGCCCGGCCGCTCACGACATAGATCACACTCTCCAAGTCACCGTGATGATGCGCACCGGTCTTGGCAGCGGGGTGGATCATGACCGTGCCGGCCCAGAGCTTCTCGGCGCCGGCGCGGGCAGCGGTGATCGCCGCGGCGCGGTTCATACCCGGGGTCTGCGGCGTGTTCGCATCAAGTTCGTCGCCGTGCACGACGCGTACCCCATGCAGCCGCCAATCGGACTCGTCCCGCTCGACGGTCACGCTGACTCGCCATCCCGCTGGACGTCCATGCGAGAAGTATGTCGCGATTTCGTCCGGCCTCGGAGGCACGTCCGCGAGGACGATCAACGGCCCGCGCCCGAGACGACGTCGAGCTGCGCGCTCTGGGCCTTGAGACCTCGCGGCGCAGCAGCGGTCCGCCTGCGCGTTGATCGCGCCGATCGCGGCCGGTCGGTCGGATAGCGGACGTCCTGGATCTTGCCGTTCAGGACGAGCCTCACCTGGTTGTCGCCGAAGCGGTTGGAGACCACGCTGCCGGCGATCGAGTGCACCCCGGAGGTCGTCGTCGGCGCCGCGTCTTCGTTGCGGTGGTCGTCGTCGCGGCTGGGGCCGGCTTGGATGAGGGGCCGCCGCAGGCGCTAAGCGCCGACGGGACTACCGGAGTCAGGGTCCGGCGACCGGTCATGCCGGGGGTCCAGCAGGGGTTGCACCGGGCGCGCCGGGCCGGGCACCGCCGGGACCGCCGCGCGGCGGGCCCGAGCGCACGCCGGTAACCGTGAAGGACTTGCTGACGAGCACGTGGATCTCCGACCCGCCGCTGCTGCGCACGACGCCCGCGACGTAGCTGCCGTCGGGCACCTGCGTGATGTCCTGGATCGTCCCCGGGTACTTGGCCAGCGCCGCGGCCTTGACCTTCTCGGCGGCCGGCCCGATCACGGGCGTGCCCCCGCCGCCGCCCGGACCATTCGGACGTCCGGCGGGCGCGCCAGCACCAGCGGGCGTCGCCGTCGTGGTCGCACTGGTGCCGGTCGCCGTGGTCGACGCGCCGCAGCCGGCGGTGACCAGGGCGGCGGTCACGAGGACGGCGGCCGTCGAGCGTCTGCTGCTGTTGCTGAGCTTCATGACGCTTACCCTGGACGCGTCGCCTCAGCGCCTGCTGATGGGATGCTGAGCGATTCCTGAGACAAGCCTTGTCATTGACCTGGCCGCGCGCGCGGCTATCTCGGCCCGGGAGATCGCCTTCTGGATTGTCCTCGGCCTACAACAACTCGCCGCCCCCTGTCGCGCGAAGGAGCAGTGACCTGGCCCGCGGGAACGACCGTGGTGGGTGACGGTCTGCAGCATTCGCCGCGGACGCTGCCCGCACGTATCCTCGCGCGATGCACAGCGGACTGAGCGCGGCGATCGACAGACGGCTGGCGGACCTGATCGTCGTCTGGGCTCGCCGCCGGTGGCCGGCGCTGCGGTTCGTTCCAGCTCGATGGCTCCGGCCGGCCGTCGCACCGACGGCCGTGCGGCTACGCCGCTCCTTTTGCGGCGCGGTTCTGGTCGCAGCTATGCCAGTCGGCATTGTCTTCGGCGTATTGTTCTGGACGTAGTACGCCCTCTCGGGTGATCAGTCGGCTGACCGCTCGGACCGCCGAACCTCGCCTCCACGCGGAGCGGCCGGAGGGAGCCATCCCTGGCGGCGGCGCCTGCAACTTCCGCATTGCAATAACGACGCTGGCTTCGGCGCGGGACTGCTCCTCGTCGCGCCATCGCCCCGATCAGCACCTCGCCGACGATGGGATTGTGCGCGGCCTCGGCGCCGTAGCGACATGCCGCGCGCCGAGCGTGTGCAAGGTCGGCACGACCGCGTCGAGGTCACGCAAAAGCACGAGCGCGGACAGCAGCATCGCCGGCTGGCGCTTGAGGTCGCTGCCGGCGACAGCGGGTGCACGGCGGACGCGGCTTCGAACAGCCGCGCATTGAAGATCTCCATCAGCTTCTCGCCGCGGGGCGACGAGGTCGAAGCTGGTCTCGAGGGCATCAATGTCCACGCCGCGCAGTCTCGCTGACGCGGCCCGGCCCGCGATGGGGCCAGCGGCCGTCGCCGCCAGATCGCCGCTTCCGCCGCTCACGCCACCGGGTAGGGTTGGGCGCCGTATGGTCGCGCTACCGTCCGGCCCTCGTTTCGTGGGCCGCGAGAAGGAGCTCCAGCGGCTCGAGCGGGGGCTGGAGGAGGCGGCGGCCGGACGACCCGAGCTGTTCGTGATGGGCGGTGAGGCGGGGGTCGGGAAGACCAGGGTCGTCGAGGAGTTCGTGGCGCGTGCGGCCGGAACCGGCGCGACCGCCTTGGTCGGGGGTTGCATCGACGTGGAGGAGCGTGGGCTGCCGCTCGGCCCGTTCGTCGAGGCGATGCGGGACTACACCCGCGGGTTGGACGACGAGCGCCGCCGGCAACTCGGCGGTGCGGCACTCGGCCCGCTGCTGCCCGATCTGGGCGAGCCGGCAGCCGGGCCGGCGCGGGCGATCGGCGCCTCGCAAGGACGCCTGTTCGAGCTCGCCCTCGGGCTGCTGGGGCGCATCG
>JAWVFH010000215.1:0-2508 GCA_033856255.1 Solirubrobacterales bacterium
CTGGGGCGGGCGATCGGAGGGCTGGTTCACGGCGGGCGGCGTAGCGGGCGTGCCCGGGGTGAGCGACGGCACGAACTGGACGCCTCCGCCCGGCGTGCTGGTGGCATCGCGGATCAGGGAGACCCAGTTGCTCTGGTGCTGGTGACCGAGGCCGGCCGCTGTGAGCGCCACGGTCGTGTCGGTCGCCTTCGTGAGAGCCGGCGGCTCGCCGGCGGACGCGGGCAGGCCCTTCGCGCGCGTCACGTAGGTGTAGCCGCCGACCGACGCGGTCTGGTTGTAATCGCCCTCGAACGAGCCGTTCCTCGAGAACGCGTCGTAGTAGGCGTTCGATGGGACGCTGTCGACGAGCAGCGGCTGCGTCCACGTCCGGCCGGCGTCGCTCGACTGCTGGTGGTAGGTCTCGATCGTCGGCGTGAACAGCGGCGCCGCGCCCGACTGGTCGCGCTGGCGGTAGTCCACGTACAGCTTCCCGTCCTCGCCGACGGCGACGGTCACGTTGTAGTGGTTGACCTTGTCGTCCTTCGGCCCCTTGTTCACCCTGATCGGGCTCGTCCACGTCTGCCCGTTGTCGGTCGAGCGGCTGATCACGGCGTCGTTCACGGAGTTGTTCTCGCTCGCGTCGCGGAAGCGGCCGTCGTCCCACACCGCGTAGAGCGTGCCGCGGTTCGGGTCGGCGGCGGCTGCGGGCAGGCCCTCGGCCGCGCGCTGGGCGACGGTGCCGTTCGTCCCGTTCGACGCGATCTGGATCGGCGGCAGGAACTGCAGCGGTGCCGGGTAGGGCGTGCGGCCGGCGGTCGGCGCCGAGATGAAGACCTGGTTGTCGGCGCCCTCGTCCGGCTCGTCCGGCGAGGTCTCGACGCCCGCGCTCAGGGTCGATATGACGATCCCGAGCCCGCCGTTGTCCATGATCACCGGGTACGCGCCGATGCCCTGGCCGGGGAACACGACCGGCGACAGGGTCGCGAAGGTCGGCAGCCAGTTCGCCAGCTTGTCGCAGTCGGCATCGCAGTACTGGTAGACGACCGGCGCCACGCGGTCCCAGATCACGTACACCCGGCCCTTGTGGTGGCCGGGAGCGTCGCTCTGGTCGACCACGATCCAGTTCTTGTCGTTCGTGCCGCCGAGCTGGTCGTCCTGGAAGATCACCGGGTCGCTCCACGTCTTGCCGCCGTCCTTCGAGACGTTTACGGCCATGCCGCTGCGGAGGCCGTTGCTCGTGTCCTGGTCGAAGACGAGCGAGTTCGCGTAGACGACGTTGCCAGGGCCGAACGCCACCACCGCGTCGCTCGCCCGCTCGAACACGCCCTTCGGGGTGATCTGGGTCGTGAGCTTCGGCAGCTCGCCGGACTGCCACGTCGCGCCGCCGTCGAAGCTTGTCGCGTAGCCGTTGGTGGCGTCGCCGCCGTTCGCTCGCCTGCCCTCCTGGTACGCCGCGACGACGTTCAGCGGGTTCTGCGGGTTCACGGCGATCGACGGCTCGGTCTGCGTGTCCGGCTGCACGAGGTTCTGCATGTCGGCGTTGTCGCCGGTCGTGTTGCCGAGCGTGTAGGCGCCGGTCTTCACGTCGTGGACGAGCACCGGGAAGGGCGACGGCCCGACGGTCTGCGCGCCAGCTGGGCCGGAGGCAGCCAGCATCGCCGTCACGATCCCCAACGCGCACGTGGCTGTCCGCATCATCGCCCGGCGCATCCTACGCCCATCGGACTACTGCCGCGCGCGCCGCCTGAGCGTGAAGTACAGGATGGCCGCGGCGGCGCACAGCGCGAGGCCCATCAGGAGGAACGGCGCCGGGTCGAGGCCCCCGCAGGAGACCGAGCTCTCGCCGGGCGCCACCGTGATCGGGCCGCCGGAGCATGCGCGGTAGTCGTTGTTGGCGATCGCGACGACGAGCAGCACTACGCCCACTCCCAACGCCGCGCCGAGTGCTTCCGGCCACGGCCGGAGCTTCCACCTCGCCAGCATGATCGCCAGCACTGCGAACGGCAGCAGGAAGAGCCCGAACGACGGCGCCGCCGCCAGCCCCAGCGCAGCGCATGCACCGACGGGTATCCACAAGAAGAATGCCGCCGGCCCGGTGCGCTGCGCCATCGTCCAAGTGTAGATCGCTGGGGCCGGCGGATGCGTCGGGTCAGGCGAGCTTCGCGCGAGCCGCGACGAAGGCGTCGACCGCCCGGCGCACGTCCGCCTCCGAGTGCGCCGCCGACATCTGGGTCCGGATTCGCGCCGCCCCGCGCGGGACCACGGGGTACGAGAACGCGGTCGCGAGCACGCCCTCCTCGAGCAGTGCCGCGGCCAGCTCGCCGGCGCGCGCGGCGTCGCCGACCATCACGGGGATGATCGGGTGCTCGCCTAGCAGGAGGTCGAAGCCGGCGTCGGTCATGAAGGAGCGAAACAGAGCGGCGTTCGCGCGCAGCCGCTCCCGAGCGTCCCCACCCGACTCGACGAGCTCGAGCGCGGCGAGGCTCGCGGCCACGATCGGCGGTGCCACGCTGTTCGAGAACAGATACG
>JAWVFH010000216.1:0-3115 GCA_033856255.1 Solirubrobacterales bacterium
GGCGGTCGCGGTCGGACCTCCGCGCGAGCTGATCGACAAGCACGCCGGGCTCGAGGCGCTCGAGGTCTACGGCTCGCCCGCGCGCTTGACCGAGGTCGAGGGCATCGCGCGTTCGCGCGGCTTCAGCACACGCCGCACGGGCACGTCGGTCTCGATCCTCCACGCCAACGGCGCGTCCGACCTGGACGGCGAACGGCGCGTGACCAACCTCGAGGACGTCTTCGTGCTGCTCACCGGAGAGGAGATCGCCTGATGGCCACCGCCCAGCTCCAGCGGCCGCTGCGCCGCCTCGAGATGCCGGCCCTCCGGGGCGTGATGGTCCGGGAATTGGTCAACTTCTCGTCGTTCTGGCGGACATCGACCTTCTCCTCGACCGTCGATCCCACGATCTACCTGCTCGCGTTCGGCTTCGGGTTCGGCTCGCTCGTCTCGAAGGTCGCCGGCTACAACTACATCGACTTCGTCGGCACCGGAATCGTGGCCACCACCGTGCTGTTCTCCGGCGCATTCCCGGCCATGTACGGGACGTTCATCAAGGCGGAGTTCCAGCACACGTACGACGCGATTCTCGCCGCGCCCGTCGACACCGAGGAGCTGGTCACGGCCGAGGCGCTGTGGGTGGCCGCCAGGACCGGCGTGTACGGCTGCGTGCCGATGCTCGTTGCCATGATCTTCGGGCTGAACCCGAGTTGGGGGATGCTGCTGGTGCCGTTCATCGCCGCGCTGGCCGGCTTCGGGTGGGCGTCGACCGGCATCTTCATCGCGTCGAAGGCCAAGTCGATCGAGAGCTTCTCGTACTGGCAGAGCGGCCTCCTCACCCCGATGTTCCTCGTCGCCGGCACGTTCTTTCCGCTCACCGGACTGCCGCAGTGGGCGCAGGTGGCCGGCAACTTCAACCCGCTGTTCCACTGCGTGCAGCTGGTCCGGCACGCCGTGTTCGGCTTCCAGGGCATTGCGGACATCGGGCATCTGGCCTTCCTCGTGGTCTTCGCCCTGGTCATGTGGCGGCTGGCCATCCAGTACATGGAGCGCAAGCTGATCCTCTGATGCCTGATTACGATCGCACCCATGCCTGAACGACTGCACTTCACCGACTCCGACGAGGCCAACGAGCTGATCGCCTCCGATCCAATGGCGCTGTTGGTGGGCTTCGCGCTCGACCAGCAGGTCTCGGTCCAGAAGGCCTTCGGCGGCCCGCTCGTGCTGCAGGAGCGCCTCGGCGCCATCGATGCGGCGACGCTGGCGTCGGCCGACCTCGACCCGGTGTTCCGCGAGAAGCCGGCCCTGCACCGCTACCCGGGCTCGATGGCCAAGCGCGTCCAGGAGCTGGCCGTGCACATCCGCGACCGCTATGACGGCGACGCCGCGCGCGTGTGGACCGACGCCGCCGACTCGGACGAGCTGCGCGCCAACCTGGCCGGGCTGCCCGGCTTCGGCGTGATGAAGGTCAAGGCGCTCGGCGCCGTGCTGGCCAAGCAGTTCGGCGTCGAGGCCGCGCGCGACCTCGTGCCGTGGCATCCCACGCTCGGTGACATCGACTCGCCCGAGGGCCTGGCCGACTACCAGGCGGCCAAGCGCATCCACAAGGCCGAGTGGTCGAAGGCGAAGGCGCCGTCGTAGTGGCGCTCGTCCGCGTCCGGGGGCCTCTGAAGCAGAAGGCCGGGGGCCAGTCGGAGCTGGCGATCGAGGGCGCAACGGTGGGCGAGCTGATGAACGAGCTCGAGCGGGCCAATCCGGACATGCGCGGCTGGGTCCTCGACGAGCGCGGCCACATCCGGCGCCACATCAACGTATTCGTGAACGGTGAACTAGGGACGGACGCGACCGCGGTCGGCGACGACGACCGCATCGACGTCCTGCCCGCAATCTCGGGAGGGTGAGGGTCGGATGACGGAGCTCGCGGTCGGAACCAAGAAGGGCCTGTTCGTGCTCGAGGGCGAGCCGGGCGGCGCGTTCCAGGTGAAGGCGCGCGCGTTTGCGGGCGAGCCGGTCGACTACGCGATGCGCGACCCGCGCAGCGGCCGCCTGTTCGCGGGCGTGACCTCGCCGTTCTACGGGCCGAAGATCTTCTACACCGACGACCCCGCAGGCGAGTGGACCCAGGCGGAGGGCGTCACCCTGCCCGAGGGCGGAGAGGCCGCGCTCGAGCGGATCTGGGTGATCGTCCCCGGCGATCGCGATGGGACGCTCTACGCGGGCGGCGACCCCGGCGTGCTCTTCGAGAGCCGCGACGGCGGCGCCACCTGGGAGCTGAACCGCGGTCTCTGGGAGCACCCGACGCGCAGGGCGTGGCAGCCCGGCGGCGGCGGGCTCTGCCTGCACTCGATCGTCCCGTGGCCCGGCGAGCCCGACCGGTTGACGGTCGCGGTGTCCGCCGCCGGCGTCTGGCACACCGAGGACGGCGGGCAGACCTGGCGGCAGGGCAACGAGGGGCTCGCGCCGCGCTACCTGCCCGAGGACGAGCCGACGCCGGACACGACGATCCCGCTGTGCGTCCACCACATGGAGCGCGCGCCGCAGCAGCCGGAGCGGCTGTTCATGCAGTTCCACGGCGGCGTGTACCGCTCGGACGACGCGGGGGAGAGCTGGATCGACATCGCCGCGGGCCTGCCTTCCGACTTCGGCTTCCCGATGATGCTGGACCCGTCCGACCCCGACAGCGCGTACGTGATCCCGCTGAACGCCGACACCGACCGCGTCACGCCCGAGGGCCGCGTGCGCGTGTGGGAGACGCGCGACGCGGGGGCCACGTGGGCTCCGCGCGGCGAGGGCCTGCCGCAGCAGGACGCGTACCTGACGGTGCTGCGGCTCGCATTCGATCGCAGCGCGTCGAACGGAGCGCTGGAGCTGTACTTCGGCGCGACCTCGGGCGACGTCTACGGCTCCGGCGACGCGGGCGCCACCTGGTTCCCCGTGGCCGCCCATCTGCCGCCGGTCTACTCGGTCGCCGCTTCCTAGCCCTCGGGCGGCGCGGCCTGCGCGTGCGTGGACCGGCTCATGACCATCAGCCCGACGAGCCGGGAGACCACCATCGCGATGTAGGCCACCCCGGCCAGCTGCTCGATCATCACCATGCTGCGCGCGAAGGCTTTGACCGGCACGACGTCGCTCAGCC
>JAWVFH010000217.1:0-2770 GCA_033856255.1 Solirubrobacterales bacterium
GCGGTAGCGCAGGCCGCCGTCGTCCAGCCGGGCGGCGGCGGTCCCGGCCACGAGGGGCGCGACCACGCCGCCGTAGGCGGGCTGGTCGGGCTTGAGCAGCCCGTAGGCGAAGAGGGGCAGGTCCAACCGACCCGGGAGCTCGAGGGTGTCGGGCATCCCCGGCGATCCTACGGCTCCGTCACGAGGCCCGGGGGCAGGCCCCGTGCTAGGCCGGGGGGCACGACGGGTCGACCGGAGGAGGATTCCATGGAGATGCCGAAGCCGACCGAGGAGGACAAGGAGTTCTTCCGCTCCCTGGTGCCCGACGATCCGAGGGTGGAGGTCAAGCCCATGTTCGGGAACCTGGGGGCGTTCGTGAACGGGAACATGTTCATGGGCTTGTTCGGGGCCCAGGTGGGGGTGAAGCTGGACGAGGACGACCGGGAGCGGCTGACGGAGGAGCACGGGGCCGGCCCCTTCGGCCCCCCCGAGCGCCCCATGGGCGGCTACGTCGCCCTGCCCGAGGCATGGCGTTCGAGCCCCTCGGACGCCGAGCCGTGGATCGCCCGGTCCCTCGCCCAGATCGGCAGGCTGGCGCCGAAGCAGAAGAAGGAGAAGGCCAAGAAGTAGTCCCCTGGGCGCCCGCGGGCGGGCCGTCGGACTTACAAGCTTGTAACTGTCGCACCACCTTGGCAGGCTGGTGGTGATGGCTCCCGCGACCTTGGCCGTTGCCGCCGAACGGCTGGCGGCCCTGCTCACCGGCGGGGGGAGCGCCCTGAGCGACCCCACCGGCAGCGACCTCGTGTTCTCGCACGACATCGAACCGCGCCCCCTCGCCCGGTCGGCGGCGGCCGAGGAGGTGTGGGCCGTCGACGGCGGCCAGGCGCTGGTGGCCGACGCCCGGTGCCTCCAGCTGGTCATCACGAGGGCGGCCCGGGTGCGGTTCCGCGACGGCGAGTGCCTGGAGTTCGAAGGCGAGCTCCAGGCCCGGCTGGTGGGCTGCGGCGAGGAGCGGGCGGTGGCCGCCGACCTCGGCCTCGACATCCGCCTCGACGCCAAGATCGACCTCAACCTGCTGCGCGACCGCGAGGAGTGGGTGGCCGTCGAGCAGTGCATCGCCGAGGCCGAGCGGGGGGCGGTGGTGCTCGTCGACGGCGACCTCGTGCCCGACTGGCGCATCCCCTCCCGCTGGCTGAAGGGCCTGTTCGAACGGGCCGACGCGGCAGGTGTCACCCTGGTGGGCATCACCAAGCGATCGTCGTTGGCGCGGGGCGGGGCGCCGTTGCTGGGCCAACTCGAGCTCGAGGCCGAGGCCCTTCTCGGGCCGCGGTCCATGTGGTGGACTCCGGTGGCCCGCACCCGGCCCGACGTCGACCCGACGGGCGTCGGGGCCGGCATCCAGGTGGTGGCGGCCCGGCTCGACCCCGACGCCCGGTTCGCCTTCCGCATCGACCTGCCGGGCGAGGTCGACGCCGAGCGGGTGCTGTCCGCCCTCGCCGGACTGTCCGACGACGCCGCCTTCCCCGGCTACCCCTACCCGCTCACCGTGGCCGACCGCCTGGCCGCCTGCCCCGGCTGGCTGCGCGACGAGGCGTGGCTCGAGGTCGAGGGCCACTTCGACCGGGTGGGCGTGCCCTACGACGTCCGGGAGCGGGCCTTCGCCGACCGCCACGGCCTCATGGAACGGTTCTGATGGCCGACGTGGGCGGCGGCGGCGCCGCCGGCGCCAGCCGGGGTCGGCTCTTCGGCAAGAACGTCCTCGAGGGGGTGTTCCGGGCCGGGCCCGACGAGGACCTGTTCCTGGGCGAGCTGCTGGTGGCGGTCGACGAGGCCACCGGCCGCCGCTACCTGTTCCGCATCGTCGACGTCACCTACGGCAGCGAGCACCGGGAGCCGGGGTGGGCGGAGCGGGTGGCCGGCACCCTCCTGGCCGACGACGACCGGGGCGACGACGGGGCCCACCGCCTCTACGAGCAGGCCCGCCGTACCTACCGGGTGGCCACCTGCCGCTGCCTCGGCTACCTGACCCCTGACGCGGCCTCATCGGACAGCAGGGAGTTCCGCAAGCCCAAGAGCCTGCCCACCCAGTTCTCCAAGGTGGTGGCGCCCGAGCCGGCCGACTTCGCGTTCCTCCGCACCCGCATGGGCGACCTGCCCGTCGGCAACCTGCGCAGCGGGGAGACGGTGGTCGACTTCGAGGTCGGCATCCCCGGCGACAGCCTGGCCACCCACGTGGGCATCTTCGCCACCACCGGCATGGGCAAGTCCAACCTGATGATGGTGCTGGCCGGCGGGGTCATGCGGGCCCAGGGCCGCTACGGGCTGCTCCTGGTCGACCCCCACGGCGAGTACCGCACCCAGCTGGCCCGCCACCCGTGGGCGGGCGAGCGGCTGCGCACCTACGCCGCCCGCAGCCTGCCCAACACGTCCACCCTGCGGGTGGGGCTGGGCGAGCTCACCGTCGACGACCTGCGCACGGCCTACGACTGGAGCCGCCCCCAGGAGGAGGCGCTCTTCGAACTGGAGCGCCACTACTCCCGCGAAGGCGGCGAGGGCCTGTCGTGGTTGCTGGCGTTCTCGGCCGTCGAGGACCTGCCCGGCTTCCGCGACGTCGAGCTCAACTCCCGGGTCGCGCTCAACACCCTCCAGGTGGTGCACCGGCGGGCCCGGCGCATCGTGGAGCTGCCGTGCATCGCGGCCGACGCCCACGTGTCGGTCGGCTCGGCCGTGCTGCGCGACCTCCGCGAGGGCAAGGTGGTGCTCGTCGACGTGAGCGGCCTCGGGTCCACCG
>JAWVFH010000218.1:0-5304 GCA_033856255.1 Solirubrobacterales bacterium
TGCGCACGGCGTGAAGCGTTCCCCACTTCACGATCAGCGCCCGCGTTTGCGGCCCGGCCTGGTCAGGCGCGGTTGCCAGCAGCGCATCGTTGGTAGGTTTGATTACGAGCAATGTCCATGGCCACGGCGCCACCATCGCGGCCGCGCCGATCAAAAAGCCGGGCTGCGAGGTCTGCCACCACGCGGAGAGACCGAGCACGCCACCGAGCAGCGCGATCGAGGCCTGCATCGCCGCGCCGCGCTGGTAGGAAGGTTTCCATTCGGCGAGCAGCGCGCGGTCGCCGAGCTTTAGTCTCGCAGGCTGTTCGGCAACGTTCACATAGACGGCTGCGCCGGTGAAGACCGCGGCGGCGGTGAGCGCGAGAAGTCCGAACACCATGGCTTTAAGCCCTCGCAAAAGAAGCAGTGAACGTGCCGCGTCGGCTTGCACGGCGGGTGAACTTTATCTTACAACGACTCATGGCCGAGACGACCTATTTCCCACGCCGCATCATCCTTGCAGCCGCCCTGATCTCCGGCGTGCTGCTGGCGCTCGCGGTGCACATGCTGGGGGCGCGCTACGGCCTCGATCTCGGCCGGTTGTGGCGATCCGACACAAACGAATTCATGCCCGCGGGCGCCGCGATAGCGTGGTGGCTGATCGCGACGGTCGCATTTGTCGGCGGCTATTTTACCGCGACCCTGATGCAGAGCGCGGTATCGGGGCAAATTCCACCGCGGATGCGGCAGTTCTTGATCGCGGTCGGCGTATTGGTGCTGGCGGGCGCGGGCCAGGCGGCGTCCGCGCCAAGCCCGATCCCGACTGTTTCGGGCGTGCTGGCTGGTATCGCCGCGCTTTGCCTGGGTGCCGCGATGTCGTTCTGTGGCGCACACTTTGCGTTGCGCAAGGCTTGAAGAAAAAGCCGCGCCCCAAACGCGCTCTCTCTCCCGGCACAGAGCGAGCGGAACAAGAGCACGGATCGCGCGGTAATGAGCGCCTGCATGACATTTTCCGGCCGCCGCGTCCGCCTGCGCCGCTGGCGCGACGAGGATCGCGATGCGTTTGCCGCAATGAATTCCGATGCGCGGGTGATGGAATTCTTCGCGGGCCCCCTCAGCCGGGCTGAGAGCGACGCGATGGCCGATCGCATCCGGAAACATTTTGGCGAACACGGTTTTGGCTTATGGGCGATCGAGATCCCCGGCGTGGCCCCTTTTATCGGATTTGCCGGACTGACATGGGCACGTTCAGCGCCCCTTTCACGCCCTGCGTGGAAGCAGGCTGGCGTCTGGCCTTCGAGCATTGGGGACACGGCTATGCAACCGAGGCGGCCCGGTTGGCGCTTGGCTACGGTTTTGGCACGCTCGCGCTCCCGGAAATCGTATCCTTTACATCTGCGACGAACCTGCGCTCGCGCGCCGTCATGAAGCGGCTTGGGATGCGCCGCGATCCTGCGGAGGATTTCGACTATCCTTCGTTTCCGGGAAGGTCATCCGCTGCGAAGGCACATGCTCTACCGGCTGAGCGCGAGAGCGGGCACTACCATCGATCTCTGAATTTGGTTCGGAGGGCGCGCTCCGGCTCCGTCATGTTCGATCATGCGTCAACTCACCGATGACCGCTCTCAAATTTCCATCGTGTCTGAGCAAAGCCGCAATGGCTTGGGATTGCTGCCATCCGAGGCCGAGCAGTACGGCAATCTTGACGTCCCCCTCCGCGCGTTCAACCAGTTCGGCGGCATCGTTCTCGGTGCATCCCACGATCTGGCTGACGATGATCTCCGCACGGCGAAGAAGTTTGGCGTTGCTTGCGCGCATGCTTACCATCAGGCCGCGATACACGCGGCCGAGCTTGACCATGACGGCGGTGGAAAACAGATTGAGAACGATCTTCTGCGCCGTTCCCGCCTGCATGCGCGTCGAGCCGGCGAGCACCTCGGTGCCGGTCTCGATCAGGATGCGATGGTGCGCCGGTTCAAACAGCGGCGCACCCGGGTTGTTCGCCACTGCGATGCAGAGCGCCTCCCTGGCTCTTGCGCAACGCAGGGCGCCGATGGTGAACGGCGTCGTACCGCTTGCTGCCACGGCTATGACAACATCCTGTTGGTCGACTTCGGCGTCGGCGATGGCTGCTGCGCCCTTTGCTTCGTCGTCTTCGGCGCCTTCAACACTCTGCAAGACCGCCTGCATTCCTCCAGCCATCACGAAAACGATGCGATCGTTCGGCCAGTCGTAGGTCGGGCGCAGCTCTGCGCCATCCTGAACTGCGATACGCCCGGAGGTGCCGGCGCCCACGTAGACCAGGCGACCGCCGCGCTTGAGCGCGGCCGCCGCGTCATCCACGGCAGCGTTGATCGCCGGCAGCGCCGGCCTTATGGCCGCGCAAGCGACGAGTTGTCCGTCATACATCGCTTCGATCATGTCGCCGGTCGACCATGAATCAAGGTCGACGAAGCGGGGATCGATGTGCTCGGTCAGCATCGGTTTTTCTCATCCACATACGCGCCAAAAATGCCGATGACCGGCAGGCGGGCCGCTGGCTGTACCTGCGGGAACGTTTGCTGGCTCCCTGAGTTCCGCTGCTGCACCGGGCGCCGGGACAATGCATATTGCAGGTCGATCGGCGAATCGATCGGGCCTGCAGTTTAACGCGTAAGGAAGACAGGCGATGGGTCCAGAACCAGCCGGACACGCCCGAACACCGCGGCTTGCAATTTCGGCGGACCGCGTTTTCGATGGATTTCGATGGCACAAGGATGCGGTGATCCTGATCGATCGTGGAGTGGTTCAAACTATCGCGCCGCGCGGTCAGAGTGCGGATGACCGGCCGACCGAAGTCATGCCGCCCGGAACGATGCTCGCGCCCGGCTTCATCGATCTGCAAGTCAATGGCGGCGGCGGCATTCTGCTCAATGATGCGCCGACGCCGGACGCGATGCGCGCCATTGCGCGAGCGCATCGGCGGTTCGGCACCACAAGCTGTCTGCCTACCTTGATCAGCGACAGCCGCGCCAAGGCCGCGGCCGCGATTGCCGCGGCAAAATTACTCGCCGGAACGGAGGGAATCCTGGGTCTTCATCTCGAAGGCCCGTTCATCAGTCCCGCGCGCCCGGGGATTCACCGGCGCGATTGCATAATGGAGGCGACAAGCCACGACCTGGATTGGCTCGGCGAGCTTTCCGAGGCCGGATCGTCCATGGTGACGCTGGCGCCGGAATGCGTGCCTGCGGGATTTGTGAGGACGCTTGCCGCGAGCGGAATTCGGGTGTCGGTCGGTCACAGCGAAGCGGCTCCCGACACCTTGATGAGGGCCATTGACGAGGGGCTCAGTGGAGTAACCCACCTGTTCAATGCAATGCCCGCCATGAGCGCCCGGGAGCCTGGTATCGTCGGCGTGGCCCTTGCCGATAGGCGTCTTACGGCAGGCATCATTGTCGACGGGATCCATGTCGATCCGCTGCTGGTACGGGCCGCCTTCTCGGCGAAAGGTCGGGACAGCATTGCCCTGGTCAGCGATGCGATGCCCACAGTCGGCACCGAGCAGGACCATTTCGAACTGATGGGAAGGCGGATCCGGTTGCGGAACGGGCGATTGATCTCGGACAGCGGAACGCTCGCCGGCGCTCATCTGGAGCTGGCATCCGCCGTCAAAAATGCAGTCACGCTGGTAGGGATTTCCCTCGACGATGCGCTTCGCGCCGCATCGCTGGTCCCGGCACGGTTTTTGGGCATCGAGCCGCGTCGCGGCACGCTAGGTGCCGGGGCTCGGGCAGACATCGTCGCGCTGAGGACAAATCTCGACGTCCATACCACCTGGATTGCGGGCGAGCGGCCGGAATGAGCCTAGTCGCATTGTTACAATTCTACAGCTGGCGGCTGCAACCTTGTACCTGAGTATTTTGGCTTCCGGATTCAGGTTTTCAGCACATTGGACGGTGACTATGTCGCGTTGATCATTGCTGAACAGCTCGGCCAGATGCTAGCGTCACTGCGCCGGGTAATCTGATCAGTTGAGGAACGACGCGATGTGCGCAGGTGACGACAAGACGTGCCCGGAATTTGAACTGCACCACCGGCAATTCAAGGAAACTCTCGATCGTGAGCGACGGTCGTTTCTGAAATCGAGCTTCGCCGCAGCCGGCGGCGCTACGGCACTCGCCGCCGGCGGTATTTCGCTGGTGACGCCGAAGATGGCGGCCGCCGCCGAGCGGCATCAGCCCGCCAAGCGCAACTATCATCATTTGCCCGCAACCGCCGACACCGTGCATTGGGGTTATTTCAGCAAGAAACTGAAGCCGCAGATCGAGATCGATTCAGGCGACCTCATCACCATCGAGGCGCTAACGCACCATGCCAACGATGACGCCGAGCGCATGGTCAAGGGCGATCCCGGAGCCGAGAGCGTCTTCCTGTGGACCAAGGAGAAGAAGGGCGTCGACCGGCGTGGCGCAGGACCGATGGATGCTTCGCTGTTCGGTCGCGGTGCCGGCGAAGGCCTGGGCGTCCATATCCTCACCGGGCCGGTCTACGTCCGCGGTGCCGAGGAGGGGGACGTGATCGAGCTGAGGATTATCGATGTCGCGCCCCGGCCCTGCGCCAATCCAAAATATCCCGGCAAGGCATTCGGCAGCAACGCGGCGGCATGGTGGGGCTTCCACTACAAGGATCTGCTGACCGAACCGAAGCCTAGAGAAGTCATTACTATCTACGAGGTGGATGCGACCGGCGAACGTAACTGGGCCAAAGCGGTATACAATTTCAGGTGGACGCCGCAGACCGATCCATCCGGCGTGGTGCACAAGACCATCGACTATCCGGGCGTCCCGGTCGACCACGGCACCATTCAGGAGAACCATGGCATCCTGAAGAATGTCCGCATTCCGATACGCCCGCATTTTGGCGTGATCGGGCTGGCGCCCAAGGAGGCCGACCTGGTCGACTCGATTCCGCCGAGCTACACCGGCGGCAACATCGACAACTGGCGGATCGGCAAGGGCGCGACCATGTATTATCCGGTCGCGGTCAAAGGCGGCCTGCTGTCGGTCGGCGATTCGCATGCCTCGCAGGGTGATTCCGAATTGTGCGGCACCGCGATCGAATGCTCGCTGAATGGCACCTTCCAGATCATCCTGCACAAGAAGGCAGATCTGGCCGGCACCGCGCTCGAAGCTCTCGATTATCCGATGCTGGAGACTCAAAACGAGTGGCTGGTGCACGGCTTCAGCTTTGCCAATTACCTCACTGAGCTCGGACCCAAGGCGCAATCCGATATCTACAGCAAATCATCGGTCGATCTGGCCTTGCGCGATGCATTCCGCAAAATGC
>JAWVFH010000219.1:0-13049 GCA_033856255.1 Solirubrobacterales bacterium
TCGGGCATGCCCGCGCCCAGAAACGACAGCGTCGCCTCGGTGATGATGGCGAGCGCGAGGTTGATGGTGGCGATCACCAGGATCGGCCCCATCGCGTTGGGCAGTACGTGGCGCAGCATGATCACCGGCGCCGGCAGCCCGATCAACTGCGCGGCCGCGACATAATCCTTGCTCTTTTCCACCATCACCGAGCCACGCACGGTGCGCGCGTACTGCACCCAGAAACTTAAGCCGATCGCGAAAACCAGCACGGCCAACGTACTCATCGCGTCAAGCCGGTTGCCCATCACCGATTTGACGACGCCGTTGATCAGAAGCGCGATCAAAATCGCGGGGAAGGTGAGCTGTACGTCGGCGATGCGCATGATCAGGCCATCGACGGCACCGCCGACATAACCGGCGACCAGTCCAAGGCTGATGCCGAGCGTGCCGGCAAACAGCATGCCGAGCACCCCGACGGTGAGCGAAATCCGCAAGCCATACAGAATGGCGGAAAACATGTCGCGGCCTTGTTCATCGGTGCCGAGCAAAAACGGGCTTTGGCCGTCCGCGGTCCACAGCGGCGCGATGCGCGAATTCATCAGTTGAAGCTGGGCGGGATCGAATGGGTTCTGCACTGCGAGCAGCGGCGCAAGGATCGCCAGCAGAAAAAACAGCAATGTCACGCCGGTCGCGACCATGGTGAGTTTGGAGCGGCGGAACGAATAGAATAGGTCGCTGCCGACGATCCGGCCGAACAAATGCGCGCTCGCCAATCCGGAATGAACGGAAACGGCATCCGGTTCGGGTGCATGCGGGACGAGAGCTTCGGTCATGCCAATGTCTCGTTCAGGCCGGGCGCTGGATGGTCGAGCGCAGCCGTGGATCGACGACCGTATAAAGAATATCGACAATCAGATTGATGGTGACAAAGATCAGCGATACCACCAGCAGGTAGGCCGCCATGATCGGAATATCGACGTTCTGCACCGCCTGCACGAACAGCAGCCCCATGCCCGGCCATTGGAATACGGTTTCGGTAATGATCGCAAACGCAATAACCGTGCCAAATTGCAGGCCGGCGACGGTGATGACGGGGACGAGCGTGTTCTTCAGCGCATGGCCGAGATGGATTGCCCGCGTGGTCAGTCCACGCGCGCGTGCGAAGCGGATGTAATCGGTACGCAGTACCTCCAGCATCTCGGCGCGCACCAGCCGCATGATCAATGTCATCTGGAACAGGCCAAGCGTGATCGAAGGCATGATCAGCGCCTTGAGGCCCGACACCGTAAGCAATCCCGTGCTCCACCAGCCGATCCGCACCACGTCGCCGCGGCCGAAAGAGGGCAGCCAGCCCAGCGTCACCGAGAACAGATAGATCAGCAGGATGCCGATCAGGAAAGTCGGCAGCGAGATTCCGATCAGCGACACCGCCTGAAGCACTTTTGCGAGAAACGAGTCGCGCTTCAGCGCCGAATAGACTCCCATCAGGATGCCGAATACCAGCGCGAAAATGGTCGCGCAGGTGGCAAGCTCCAGGGTCGCCGGCATCCGTTCCATCAGCAGGGTCGAAACCGGCTGGCGAAACTGATAGGAGACGCCGAACTTGAATTGCACCGCATTGGTAAAATACCGCGCGAATTGCACCGGTACCGGATCGTCAAGCCCGAGCGATCTGCGGATTTCGGCGCGCTCGGTGGCCGATGTATCCAGTGAGACGATCTGGTTGACGGGATCGCCGGCGAACCGGAACATCGAGAACGAGATGATTCCGACCGCAATCATGACCCCGATGGCCTGAATGGCACGGCGAAGCGTGAAAGCGAGCATGTGATCCTTCACTTGTTAGGCGTTGCCGCAGCGGCGGTGGCCCTTCACCTCTCCCGCAGGGAGAGGTCGGCTTGCATCGTCAGATGCGAGACGGGTGAGGGGTTACAGTCTATCGATAGTCCGTAAACCCTCGCCCGAATTGCTGCACAATTCGACCTCTCCCTATTGGGAGAGGTGAAACCGAGCTCCCAGCACGCTCCGTACCAGAACCTACTCCTGTTTGGTCGCCCAGCGGAACAGAACCTGATTGTCGGCGCGCTGCACAAGTTTCACTTTCTTGGATACGCCCCATGCCAGCGCCTGCTGATGCAGCGGGATATAGCCGAAATCCTTGGCGGCGATTTCAAACGCCTGCTTGATCAGGATATCGCGTTTGCCGGCATCGGTTTCCAACAGTACCTTGTCGGCAAGTGCGTCCACGTCCTTGTTGCAGTAGCCGCCGAGATTGGCCTCGCCGCGGTTGGTTTTCGGATCGTCACGGCAACCCATGATATCGTAGAGAACGTTTTGGGAGTCCGATGTCGCCGGCGTCCAGCCCAGCATATAAAACGACGTCTGGAAGCCGCCGGGCTTCAGCACCTTGGCGAAATACAACGCCTTGGGCTGCGCCAGCAAATTGATCTTGATGCCGATCCGCGCCAGCATTCCGACTACCGCCTGGCAGATCGCGGCGTCATTGACATAGCGGTCGTTCGGGCAATCCATCGTCACCTCGAAACCGTCGGGATAACCGGCCTCGGTGAGCAGTTTCTTAGCTCCGTCGGGATCGAACTTCGGCCGGGTAAAGTCACTCGACAGTTTGAACAGCTGCGGCGCGATCATCAGGGCCGACGGCGTCGACAGCCCGCGCATGACGCGGTTCTTGATGAGTTCGATGTCCACCGCCTTGTAGAAAGCCTCGCGGACCCGGATATCCTTGAACGGGTTCTTGCCCTTGACGTTCGAATACAGCAACTCGTCGCGAACCTGGTCCATGCCCAAAAAGATCGTGCGCAATTCGGGGCCTTTCAGCACCTGGGCGTTCGGACTGGAGTCGACGCGCCCAATATCCTGGATCGGGACCGGCTCGATGAGGTCGACTTCGCCCGACAGCAAGGCCGCGACACGCGTCGCATCCGAACCGATCGGCGTGAAGATGATTTCCTTGAGGTTATGTTCCGGTGTTTTCCACCAGTTGGGGTTTACCTTGAAGACCGTCTTCACGCCGGGCTGGTGGCTTTCGATCATGAAGGGGCCGGTGCCGTTGGCGTTCAGCGAGGCATAGCTCGGCGTCGTCGCCGAAGCCGGTGTCGGCGCGACGGCGTTGTGTTCCTCGCACCATTTCTTGTCCATGATATACCAGCCGTCCCATTGCGAGATCAGAATGGGATTAGGCGAATCCAGCTTCACGTCGATCGTGTAATCGTCAACCTTTACAAACTTCGCATCCGCCGCAACGTTGGTCAGGAAGTTCGAGCCCTTGGCGCGGACGCGATCGGCGGAAAAGATCACGTCGTCGGCGGTAAAGGGGTCGCCATTGTGGAACTTGACGCCCTTGCGCAGGTGAAAGCGCCAGCGCGTGGGCTCCGGCGTTTCCCAGCTTTCCGCCAGCGCAGGAATGACCTTCAAGTCCTTGTCGCGGGTGACCAGGCCTTCATAGACGTGGCCGTGATGGGCGATCGTCGTGGTTTCCTTCAGCGTATAGGGATCGAGCGATTTGAGGTCGCCCTGGTTGGCATAGCGCAGGGTCTGCGCCGATGCCGGAGCAAACGCGAAGAGCGAAACCGTGGTGATCGCAAGCAAGGTCTGACGTACCGACATAAGTTCTCCAAACTGGCATAATCTCGGCGCGAAACGTCCCCGATCGCGCCCGGCGATCATTGTTGCCGGGCTTTGACCGCCGCGCAAGCGCGATTTCCCGCTGTTCCGAAGCGGATTGACGCGACCTTCGTTGAAGGCGAGCCGGATTCCGCGCCCCGGCCGCATCGCAGCGCGTAACCCTTGCGGAGCGGTGCACGCTGAAAAAGCGCCGCACCGCGTTCGGGAGACGAGGGCCGGCTCAAACCCGCAGCGCTGCCGGCCAGTTTCTCGGATCGAAGCCGTGTTGCGTGAACACGACCAGCACCCATCGTTCCAGGCCCCATGAGACGCAGCCGCTGCTGGCGGGCTCGTCGTCGGAGCTCTGGATGTCGAAGGCGTTGCCGAAATAGGGGCCATGAAGATTGAACGAGGCGGCGGCGATGGTGCGCCTCGGCGTGTGGGCGCCCTGCTCGACGACCGGCCTGAGCTCGAACTTCAGATCTTGCGAACGCTGCCACAGGCTCTTGGCCGTGGTCACCGAGGCGAAAAACGGATCGCTCGCCGTCTCGATGGTCGCCTCGATGTCCCACTCTTCCAGTTGCAAGGCAGCGGCATCGATAGCGCGTTGGCGCAGTTTGGTGCAAAACGTGTCGTCGCCTACCCAGATGATGGAGCGCTGCGTGAATTCCCACAGCCGGTCGAGACCGGTGATGTTGGACGATTCGTAGCGGCAGATGCGGCCGATCGACGTTTCCACATGGCCCGTGGCTTTTAGCTTTTTGCCCGTCAGCGTCGGATAGCAGTGATAGCACAGCGCCGGACAAAGGCAGGCTTCGGGATGAACCACAGCCTCGGCCTTAGGTATGTGCAGGGTCCGGTTCTCGCTGTTGGCGCGGCGGAAGGTTTCGATGCCGTCGAAATCCTCGCGCAGCCGCGTCACCATGGAAAGATTCTGCGGAAACGAGCTGATGTATCCGCAGCGGGCCAGCGCCTCGCTCGGGATCAGCGTCGGATATTCGCGCTCGATGCCTCCGAACGCGTCGCGGCCGAGGTTGGCGCAGATCGCGCTGATCTTGCGCGCCAGTTCGAGGGCAGGGCCGGACAAGGCGACCTGGCCATGCCCCAATTCCACGACCCAGCCGTATTGGATGAGTTTTTGGTAGACGTGGCGCTCGAGAGGCGCGGAATTCTTGCGCCGGTTGTGCACCAGCACCTTGGCCTCCACTTCGCGGTCGAGCGAGGCCAGCATGGACGCGAGAAACCGCTCTGCCTTGGCCGTCGACGCGCCGTCGTCACGGCCGGTCAGTTCGACCAGTACCTTGCTGCATTCGCGGCTCACGCGCATGCGATTGATGGCGGGCGATACGTAGACCGACTGCTTTTCGATTTCAGCGGCAAGCTCGCCGGTGACGTTGGCTGGCAGCGGCAATGTCAGGACGTGCGGCGGCTGGCTGCGTTCCGGCTTTTCCGAGGGTATCGCGGAGATCGACATGGCAGGTTCCTCCTCTTGAAGCCGGGCATCGGCGTGATCAGTACTGGTAGTAGAGAAAGCGGGACTGCTGGACGATCGACATCACCGCGACCCAGAACACCACCGAGGTGAAGACCAGCCGTAGCGCTTCGGGATGCCGAAGCGCCGAGCCCGCGCCTCGCTCGACTGCGGCGTCGAGATACTCGCCGATCTGCTGGCTGTTCGGCGCGAACAGCACGACCGCCATCAAGGCCAGCACAAGCGCCAACAGGCCGACGTCGAACGCCGGCGCAACCGTTGTTCCGATCCCGACCAGGCCACCGATGATGATCAGCGCCGCCGTGGTGTCGCTGGCGCGGAACAGGGTCATGCCGATGAGGATTACGATCGCGGTGAGCAGCCAGCCGAGCGGCGCGGGAATTGCGAATCCTGCCGCCCGCCAACCCTGGTTGACGGTCAGCGCGCCGCCATGAAGTACGCCGAACAGGCCGTAATTCCATCCCGCGCCGTGCCAGAAGCCCGCCAGCAGAAAGGTCACCAGCGTCGGCACGGCGACCCGCGCGGTGAAACGCCGCGCCGCCCCAAGCTCCATCGACCCGGTCTTCCGGTACAGCAGCATCGCCAGCGGCAAATAGACATAGGTCGTGAAAAACCGCGTCAGCGAGATGTGCCAGCGCTGCCAGAATTCGATGATGCTCCTCGCCTTGTAGGGCGAATCGAAATTGATCGGCAGCGTGATCCCGAACAGCAGGCCGACACCGATGGCCATGTCCGAATAGCCGGAAAAATCGAAATAGAGTTGCAGCGTATAGGTGACCGCGCCGAACCATGCGTCGGCGACGCTGATGGCCTGGCGCCCGTCCGCCAGCAGGAAGACGCGGTCGGCGACAGCAGCAAGATTGTCGGCGATGACGACTTTCTTGAACAGGCCGATCGAGAAGATCACCAGCGCCGGCAGGAACAGTTTTTGGAACGGGAGGGCGCGCTCCTCACCTGCATACAGCGGCAGCACCTCGCTGTGATGTACGATCGGCCCGGCGGTGACATGGCCGAAGAAGCTGACGAACAGCGCATAGTCGAACAGCGCCGCGGGCCGCGCCTGCTCGGCATTGACGTCGACCAGATAGGCGATCTGCTGGAACGTGAAGAAGGACAAGCCGATCGGCAGCAGCATCGGGGCTACATGCGCCGACGTGCCGAGCAGCAGGTCGAGGTTGTCCAGGATGAAGCCGAGATATTTGAAATAGCCGAGCAGCAGCAGATTGGCCGCGATGCTGGCCGCCGCGATCAGGTCTCGACGCCGCGTCTCCGGTGCGGCGTGGAAGAGGGCGCCGGCGAAGGCGTAGTTCATCAGGATCGAGAACAGCAGCACAAGAATGTAGGAGCCGGAGAGCTGCCAATAAAAGAACAGCGACGCCGCGAGCAGCCAGCGGAATCCCCACCGCGGTCCGAGCACGCGCCCCAGCCCCCAATAGCCCGCCAGGACAATGGGCATGAAGACGAAGATGAACTGGTGGGAATTGAATAGCATGGCGGATGTTCCGTGGCCGGCGCGCCTTGGCGCCGGCCAGGGATTTTCCTTCAGCTGTTGGGCAGGTTCTGAACAATGCCGCGCTCGAATACCTTGCGCAGGCAGCTCTCGCGGCTATGCAGGTGATCGCGGAATTCCTCCGGCACGCAGCCCACCACCTGCGCGTCGAGGCTACCGGCCACCGGAACCGCCATCTCGCTCGCGATGCTGCGCCCCAGTCGATCGAGCTGCTGCAGATCCTGCAGGTAAAGCGAGCCTTGCAACGCTGCGAAATATCCGGGGTGATACGGCGTCTGGGCCAGGATCACATTGACGCCGTGCTCCTTCAGGAACGCGATCAGGCGCCGCAGCCCGGCAACCATCGAAGGGTCCATCTCCAGGCGCCGCGATCGATCCGCCGCCGCGCTGCTCAGCGATCGTTTCAGGGCGACGGCAGGGGGATCGAGGTCCTCGTGGGCTTGCGAGAAGCGTATCGCCCCGTCCTTGTCGATGATTTCCATGGTCGGATGACGCTTGAGGTCGGTCGGGCCGGGTTTTACCGGCGACTGCAACGCGCGCTGGATCACCGCGGCGGCAGCATCCATCGAGACCAGGTTGAGCAATCTCGTCGTATCGTAAGAAGCAAACCAGGAGGATAGCAGGGAGACGCCGAGCCGATCGCTCATCCTGCGCGCCTCCGGCGTGAACGCCTTCCACATATCCGAATTGCGTTTGTCGTTCGGCGTGAACGTCTGGTAGCGGATGCTCAGCACCATGGTTTTCGGCAGCCGATCGGCTGCGTACATCACCTCGGCGATGGCGAGCATATCTTCGTAATAGTCGCTGTGAACGAACACGTTGGCGAACTTGCTGCCGGGCACCAGCGCCGACGTCGCCTCCTGCCATCGGCTGCCGCCGAACACCGCGATGTCAGGCACCGCCGGCATCCGCCGCACATATTCGCGGCGGAAGGCGCGCCAGTCGAGATTGCCGTCATGGATCAGGTAATTTTTTCCGCCGTGCAGCACGGAGGCGACGTCACCCATCGCGCTGCCGCTGAAGCGCAGCGGATTGAGCAGATAGTTGGTGAGGGCCACCGATCCGACGATCGCCGCGGTGACGACCGCGAAAAGCGCGGCATAGACCCAGACCCGCCACGACCGCGAGCGGCTCCGGACGTTGCCGCCCGGCAGTGTTGCGCCTTGTTCTGTGATGCCTTGTTCCGCCATGTTTTCCTCCCCCCTCGATCAGATACTCAGGTCTCGACGCCTTTCTTGCGCAGCGCCTGCAGGATCGCCGCGTAGCTGGTCAACGTCGTCAGTTCGGCATTGGAAAAACGGGTGCTGTAGGCTTTCTCGACCGCGGTCAGCAGTTCCACATGGGCGAGGCTGTCCCATTTGCGGAAGTTCTTCGTGCTCAGCTCGGTGGAAATCGCTTCCGGCGGCTCCGAGAATGTTTTTGCGAAAACGTCGGTGAGTTTCATGGTTGTTCGCGCCTTGTTGCGATGCTTTCGCTGTTCTGCATGCGCGCCCAGCGCGCAAGCTCATTGGGCGTCATTACCCAGTCCTGCATTTCCATCCCGCCGAGTTCGAGCGCGCGCGCGATCCATTCGACGCAATTCATCTCGTCGACGTCGCGCGATCTTGTGTCGCGAAAGGTGCGGACGAAGTCGGGCGCCGGCGGCGTCAGATGCCAGCCGCGGCAGTTGCGTTCCTCCGCGACGATGCGGCGATCCAGCGCACCCGGCTGCTGCAGAAACTCCAGCGCGGCAGCCGGCGACGGCAGCCACAGCGGCAGCGCCAGCAGATCGCCCTTGGGAAGCGAAGCATCGCCCGGCGCGATGATGCGTGCGCCGCGCAGCGACAGGTCGGCGATGCCGTGCCGTGGAATCCGCAAGCCGACATGATGCGCGATACCATCGACATAAAACAGCAGGAGGTCCCAGCCGTTTTCGACGGGCACGGACGCCACAACGGCGATCGCCGCTTCGCTACCCATCTCCGGCTCGTCATGCGCTTCGGCGAACCTGCTCATGCGTACCCTCTTGGCGACAACCGGCCGCCTCAGCGCAACAGACGCGCCGTGCCCTTGACCCGCACCGCATGCGTCTGAAACAGCGCCTCTCACAAAATTGCAGCTGCTGCAGAATGTCAACTTCAAATTGCATACGGCCGTGCGTCGGAATTATGGCGTCGAACGATGCGATGTGATTCCGTTTATAGAGTGCGTCATTTTCCGCACAGCGAAGATGCATCGCGAGGCATCGTCGTTTGCGCTATGGGGGCGGAATGCCTAACTAAAAGGAAGCGCGCGTATTGACTTTAATTTTCGGAGGAATGGCGTGGAATTCAAGGCTGACGTTGTTGTGCTGGGCGCGGGCATGGTCGGCGTCTCCGCGGCATTGCATCTGCAGCAGCGCGGCCGCGACGTCATCCTGGTCGACAAGCATGAGCTTGCCGGCGAGGAGACCAGCTACGGCAATGCCGGGCTGATCGAGCGCGCCTCGGTTTTTCCGTACATGTTTCCGCGGGATTTCAGTCAAATCCTTCACTATGCGCTGAATCGCGCACCGCAGGTGCGCTATGCCGTCGCCGACCTGCCGGAGTTTCTGCCCTGGCTTGTGCGCTACTATCTCGCATCGTCGCCTGAACGCGCGCTACACAGCGCGATGGCTGAGCTGCCTCTGATCCGGCGCAGCCTGATCGAGCATGAAGCGCTGATCGGGGAAGCGGGGGTGCCGCAGCTGCTGCGCAAGACCGGGTGGATCAAGCTGTTTCGTTCCGAGGCAACGCTTGAGGGCGCGTTGCACGATCGCGACCGCGCGAAGCAATATGGCGTAGAGGGGGAGACTCTCGATGCCAGAGACATCGCCGAACGCGAGCCCGCTCTGACCGGGGATTTTGCCGGCGGCATCTATTGGCCGACGCCCGGCTTCGTTCCTGACCCCGGCGCATTGGCAAAAGCCTATGCGGCGCTGTTCGCGCACAAGGGCGGACGTTTTCTGGTCGGCGACGCCAGAACGCTCGAGCAACGCGGCGGCGGCTGGCGCGTCGCCGGCGCCAACGGCGCCATCGTCGCGCGCGAGATCGTGGTGGCGCTGGGTCCTTGGTCGGATCAGGTGTTTCGTTCGCTCGGCTATTCGATCCCGCTCGCCGTCAAGCGCGGCTATCACCTGCATCTGGCCCCGCGCGGCAACGCCGTGCTCAACCATCCCGTGCTCGATTCCGATATGGGCTTTCTGCTGGCGCCGATGAATCGCGGCATCCGCCTCACCACCGGCGTAGAGTTCGCCCGCCGCGACGCCCCGCCCACGCCGGTCCAGCTGGAGCGCGCGTTGCCGCGTGCGCGCGCGCTGTTTCCACTGGGAGAGCCGGTCGATGCAAAACCATGGATGGGCGCGCGACCATGCCTGCCCGACATGCTCCCGGTGATCGGCAGGGCGCCGCGTCACAACGGGCTGTGGTTCGATTTCGGCCACCAGCATCACGGCCTGACGCTGGGGCCCGCCACCGGCCGTTTGCTGGCCGAAATGATGACCGGCGAGACGCCGTTTGCCGATCCAAAGCCGTTCGCGGTGGAGCGATTCGGCTGAGATGGGGGTTCATTGGCACGCGGGTCAGCCGCGGCCTGTTGCGTCGGCCGGCCCCTTCATTCTGCGGCGGTGCGGGGCTTCAGTTTGCGGGTCGGCGGGTGCTCGCATAACAGCTCCGTCGCCTGCTGGAGCGTCTTGCCGCGTAAATCGGGCAACACACTCAGCGCTGCCTTGGCATCGATGCGCAGGCGTTTCGGCCCGGCCGCTGCGAAGTGCTTGAGCAACTCGGCCGCATGTTCCAGCAGCTCCTCCGATAGTGCGCCCTTCTCACTTTGCAGACTCGAGGACAGTTCGAGCAAGGCCATCACGGCCGATCGTTTCGCGAGTTCCGGATTTCGATGCAGGATGCCGGCAATCGCGGCTGTGTTTCGCTCGGCGAGCGCCCACCAGACGCCGAGTTCGGGTCGCCCCGCGAACGTCTGCCGCCGAAATTCGCGCGCAGCCGCCGCGGCCCCGCGTGCATCCTCGTCGCTCAAAAACCTGGCCTTCGTCAGTACGGATATGGCGGCGTCGGCAGGGCACGGTTGAATGCCCTGGATCTGCCCGAAGATTTCCCAATCTTCGGTGACGATCTGAGCCGGTGGAAACGGCGGCTGAAGTTGCACGGTGATTGTCTTGGTCCAGCGCTGCGAGAAATCCTGAAACGCATCCGCCGCGAGCGAGTCGTGGCTGAACGTGAATACCTTGTCGCCGAGCGAGTCGTCGCCATTGAGCCAACTGGTCACATTGTGCCAGGTGCTCTGCGCGGAACTGACGGCATCGGTAATCGCGTCCCTGGCGTGCGCTGTCAGGGCTGCAATATCGGCGTCGGTGACGGTCGAGTGGCTGACGCCCAGCGTCGGAATCAATTGGTCGAGGGCCTGCTGCACAAAGCTGTTCAACGCCGCGTGTCCGGCCTCCGCCCCGGCATCCGTAACCCAATCCTCCTCCATCAACACCACGGCCACGCCGACCACGCCGCCGACATCGTCGACCCCCAGGAAATCGGGCGCGGGAATCGGCCTCAATGTGGTCTGAAATTGACCGATGGCAGACGGCACCGGCACGTTATCGCCGTCATTGACGTCGGTGTCTCCGAGATTGCCATGACTGCCCGGTGTCGTGATGACCGTGGCCGTGCCATGCAGGAACAGGTCGTCCCCCATCACGACTGTGTCGCCATCGATCTTGAAGAATATGGTCCACAAATAGGGCTCGGCGCTGCCCCAGTCGCCCTCCCTGTGGCAATGGATATGGTCGAGCGAAATTTGCACCTGAAGCGGAGTGCGCGCCATGTTCGCCTCCTTGTTTTGCTTTGCCGGATTTTGGTGACGCGTGATCTGTGGCGCACCAGGATCGGGCGTTTCCGCAAGGTTACTCCGGCGTACCGGTGGACGCTGTGAAACGCTTCACATACGGCAAAAAAAGCGTAAACGGCAAAGGCGAATTCCCGTGGCGCGGCGGCGGCGATCTGAGCGGATTTTGGCGGACGCCCCGGGCGCGGTATGCTCCGCTGGCCTTGTCTTCGGCGCCAAAACGCCCGCAATTGCGGTCGCTTATCCCATCAGCCCGCTTGCCCGCGCGCTCGCTCCCGGCGATACTGCCATCCCTTCGTGTTGCTCTTGCGGGCATCTCGAATCCGACTTCAGGAGCAGACATGAAAATCAACGTCGAAGTAGATTGCACGCCGCTGGAAGCGCGACAGTTCTTCGGGCTGCCGGACGTGCAGCCGATGCAGACTGCGGTGATGGACAAACTGCAGCAGCAGTTGATGGCCAATATCGAAAAGGTGTCGCCGGAAGCCCTGATGCAGAGCTGGTTCACCTTCGATCCGAAGATCGCCGAACGGTTTCAAGACATGTTCGTGACCATGGCCGGACTTGGCACCGGTCTTGGCGGCGCGCTTGGCAAGGACAAGAAATAGTGGCCGCGCTGGATCAAAGCGAGCCCGCCGCGGAACGCCGGCTGCGTCCGCCGAGCCTGCTGCTGGTGCTGGCCGAGGCGAGGGCGCTGTTTGAATTCAACTCGAGCATCCTGCTGTCGCCGCTGCTGATGCGCGCGCCGCGTGGCGACGGCCATCCGGTGCTGGCGTTGCCGGGCTTTCTTGCCAGCGACCTGTCGATGGCGCCAATGCGGCGTTACCTGAAGCAGCTCGGCTACGATGCCTACGCCTGGAAGATGGGCCGCAATCTCGGCGGCATCGCCTCGCGGCGCAACGCGCTGAAAAAGCTGCTGACCGATATCCATGATGCGACCGGCCGCAAGGTCTCAATCGTCGGATGGAGTCTCGGCGGCATCTACGCGCGGGATCTGGCGCTGCAGGTCCCTGACATGGTGCGCTCCGTCATTACGCTGGGAACGCCGTTCGCAAACGACGTGCGCGCGACCAACGCCACGCGGCTCTATGAAGCGATGTCGGGCGAAACCGTGGACGATAACTCCGAACTGACGCGAGCCATCGCCGGCGACCTGCCGGTGCCGGTGACGTCGATCTACAGCCGCACCGATGGCATCGTGAACTGGCGGACCTCGCTGCTGCGGCCTTCCGATACCGCCGAGAATATCGAGGTGCACCTGGCCAGCCATATCGGCCTCGGCGTCAACGCCGCCGCGTTATGGGCGATCGCGGACCGCCTGGCGCAAGCCGAAGGGGAATTTTGCCCATTTGACCGGTCGGGGCCATTTGCCATTGCATATGGGTCGCCGGTGAATGCACAATCCGGATCGGTGTCCTGAACGCAGGCGCTGCTGAATCTTAAAGAACGCCTCCAAGAACCCCTTTAAAGGCGTCGCGTATCGTCTGCCGGGAGGAAACCATGGCTGAAGGCAAAAAACTGTCCTCGATGGACGCGTCGTTTCTGTATCTGGAAACGCCGGAGATGCCGATGCATGTCGGCAGCATGGCGATC
>JAWVFH010000220.1:0-2800 GCA_033856255.1 Solirubrobacterales bacterium
TCCGACGGCATGAGCGTGCTGCTGGAGCGCCAATCATGAGGGCCCAGTCGTGAGCAGCGAGTTGGTCGGCGAGGCCACCCGCGACAACTTCCAGGACGTGGTGGCGGAGGGCACGGTCCTGGTCGACGTCTGGGGTCCCGACTGCCAGCCCTGTCTCGCCCTCAACCCCCACGTCGAGAAGCTGGCCGAGGCCCACGCCGGCGACCTCAAGGTCGTCAAGTTGGAGGCGCCCAAGGCCCGCCGGCTGTGCATGTCGATGGGGCTCATGGGCCTGCCCATCTTCCTCTTGTTCAGGGACGGCGAGGAGGTCGACCGCATCTCCGGGCCGGCCGCCAACACGCCCGCCCAGGTCACCGCGTTCGTCGAGAAGAACCTCGCCCCGCCAGCAAGCGGAGGGGGGTGAGCAAACTGTTCCAGGACAAGTTCGTCATCGCCATGGGCGAGCGCGACGGCATCTCTGGACCGTCGATCGCAGCCTGCGTGAAGGCCGCCGGCGGGAACGTGGTCTTCGTGGCCACGGAGTGCTTCGTCTGAACGGCTTCAGGGGCCATGGACCTGCAGAGCCAGGAGACGATTCTCCGACTCTCTGAGAAGCACGGTGCTCCCAACCTGATCGTCCTGCTCGGTGCCCCCGATCCGGAGGCAGCCGAGATCTCGGCCGAGACGGTGATCCTGGGAGACCCCGCTTACGCAGGTGCATTGGCCGAGGTCCAGTTGGGCCTCCACGTGTTCCACATCCTCGAAGACGAGGTGAAGGCCGCCATCCCGGACGACGTCTGGGAGGACCAGATCGGCGTGATGGCCGATGTCCTCGACGCGGAAGGACTCAGCGCGGCCGTCGCCGGCATGCGGGCCCAGCGTCCGACCTAGACCGCGCCCGTCGTAGGTTGGGGGGCCACATGCCCACCATGAACACCAACCTCGACGAGATCGCCGACGGCATCTTCCAGATCTCCACCTTCATGCCCTACGTCGGCGAGCGGGGCTTCACCATCAACCAGTTCCTGATCCGGGCCGACGAGCCCCTGCTCTTCCACCTCGGCCCCCGGCGCCTGTTCGAGAACATGACCGAGTTCGCGGGCCGGGTCACCAAGCTCAGCCGCATCCGCTTCCTCGCCTTCAGCCACGTGGAGGCGGACGAGTGCGGCGCCCTCCCCCAGTGGCTGAAGGTGGTTCGGCGCGACGCCGAGGTGGTGATGGGCGACGTGGCCGCCAACTGGACGGCGTCCGAGCTCACCGACCACCCGGTAACCGCCCTGCGCAACGGCTACCTCCTCGAGCTCGGTGACAAGCGGGTCCGCTGGAAGGCCACGCCCCACGTCATGCACGGGTGGGACGCAGGCATGCTCCTGGAGGAGACCACCAACACCCTCATGTGCGCCGACGTGTTCACCCAGCTGGGCGAGCGGCCGCCGATGACCGACAGCGCCGACATCGTGGAGTGGGCCCTGGCCGCGGAGGACGTCATGGGCTCCACCGCCATCACCCCGTCGCTGCCGGCCACCCTCCTCGAGCTGGCCGAGATGCGGCCCGACACCCTGGCCGTGATGCACGGGGCGTCGTTCAACGGCGACTGCCGCGACGCCCTCCACGCCCTCTCCGAGGCCTACCTCCACCGCCTGGAGAACTCGATGCCCTGAAGGTCGGGCGGTAGGCTCGACGCACAGGTGTGCCGGGAAGTCTGGTCGGCGTCCGAGTCCGACGCGTCCCTCCGGAGCCCGCCTTGCCCGACCCCCACGACCGCCCGTCCCCGGTCCTCCCCGGCGCCCGCCTGACCCGCGTTCTGGCCGAGTTCGTGCGGACGGAGGCGGCCGGCGGTGTCGCCCTCTTCCTGGCCGCGGCCGTCGCCCTGACGTGGGCCAACTCGCCCGCCGGCGACGGCTACGTCACCGTCTGGCACACCGCCGTCCGCCTCCGGGTCCACTCGGTGGGCTTCTCCGGCGACGCCCGCCACCTGGTGAACGAGGGACTGATGACCCTCTTCTTCCTCGTGGTCGGGCTGGAGATCAAACGGGAGCTGGTGGCGGGCGACCTGCGGGAGTGGCGCACGGCGGCCCTGCCCGCCATCGCCGCCGTCGGGGGGATGGTCGTGCCCGCGCTCGTCTACGTGGCCGTGAACGCCGGCCGACCCGGGGCGCGGGGTTGGGGGATCCCCATGGCGACGGACATCGCCTTCGCCGTCGGGGTGGTGGCCCTCCTGGGCCGGCGGGTGCCGTCGTCGCTGAAGCTGTTCCTGCTCACCTTGGCCATCGTCGACGACGTCGGCGCCATCGTGGTGATCGCCCTGTTCTACTCGGCCGGGATCTCCCTGGGGGCGCTGCTGGTGGCGGCGGTGACGTTGGCGGCCATGGCCGGGCTGCGGTCGGTCGGCGTCACCTGGTTGCCGGTGTTCGTGGTGCTGGGGGCGGGGGTGTGGCTGGCGCTCTACGAGTCCGGGGTGCACGCCACCATCGCCGGGGCCGTGCTCGGGCTGCTGGCCCCGGTGGCCGTCGCCGAGCGGCTGGAGCACGTCCTCCACCCGCTGACCAGCTTCGTCATCGTCCCCCTGTTCGCCCTGGCCAACGCCGGGATCGTGCTCGGTGGCGGCGCCCTCGACGCGCCCGGCGCCACCCGGATCGCGCTCGGCGTGGGCCTGGGGCTGGTGGTGGGCAAGCTCGTCGGGGTGAGCGTCGCCTCCTGGTTGGCGGTGCGGCTGGGCATCGGATCGCTGCCGGAGGGCGTGGGCTGGGGCCAACTGATCGGTGTCGCGGGCCTGGCCGGGATCGGCTTCACCGTCTCGCTGTTCGTGGCCGGCCTGGCC
>JAWVFH010000221.1:0-2867 GCA_033856255.1 Solirubrobacterales bacterium
TACGGCTCCATGTCCGGCGAGAACGCCGAACCGCAGGCCATCCTGACAAGAGACCCGACCCGGGTGCGCACCGACTACCGGACCTCGATCGAGTACTCGCTGGAGAGCCTCATCTCCTATGTCGAGACCTACGGCGGCGACAACCTTGTGCTCGTCTTCCTCGGCGACCACCAACCGGCCCCTATCGTCGTCGGCGAGGGTGCCAGCCGGGACGTGCCGATCACGATCGTCGCCCACGACCGGGCCGTTCTGGACCGGATCAGCGGTTGGGGCTGGCAGAATGGTCTGAAGCCCGGACCACAGGCCCCGGTCTGGCGGATGGACTCATTCCGCGACCGGTTCCTGACTACCTTCGGAGGACCCTAGGCCGTAGGTCGTATGCCGAGCTGTCAGCGCATCGCTCCGTGTGACCGAGGTGCACGCTGTAACACACCTCTCGGTTGCGGCGATCCAGATAGTGCTGAGGGAGAGCCACTATGGATCTGATCGCGCGGGCGGCGTCCATGACTGTGCATGCTGCGTCGCCCTCGTCACGGGGCGCGTCGAGTGTCAACCATGCGGCGAAGGCGGCCAGTCAGCGAAATCCGGCGGACTACCTCGAGCCGATTCTGGCGGTATTCATCGGCGCGATCGTGCTGTCGGCGGTGCTCGGGTGGTCCCCCATCACCTTCCTCGGGATCGTCGCAGCCGTAGTTGCGGTGCCGGCCGTGAAGGCGTGGCGCGCGAAGGCCGCGAAACAGCGTGCCACCGCCAGGCAGGCCCCGAAGGCGGCGTTCAACCTCGCAAACGTGCTCATGGAGCTCGGGCAGGTGGCGGGTGCCCGGGCGGCCTATCAGCGGGCCATCAACTCCGGCCATCCGGAGTGGGCCCCGAAAGCGGCGCTCAACCTGGGGATCCTGCTCACCGAGCACCGGGACGTGACGGGTGCCCAGGCGGCCTATCAGTGGGCCGCCAACTCCGGCGACACCGAGCAGGCGCCGAAGGCGGCGTTCAACCTCGGGAACCTGCTCAACGCACAGGGGGACGTGGCGGGTGCCCAGGCGAGCTACCAGCGGGCCGTCAACTTCGGCGACCTGGAGTGGGGGCCGAGGGCGGCGCTCAACCTGGGAGTCATGCTCAAGCGGCAGGGCGAGCTGGTCGGTGCCCGGGCGGCGTTCCACTGGGCCATGGGATCCGGTCACGCCGAGGCGGCGCCGAGGGCGGCGGTCAACCTGGGCATCACTCTCACCCAGCTCGGGCTGGTATCGGCCGCCGGTGCGGCGTACCAGCGCGGTATCGACTCCGGTCACGCTGCGCTGGCACCGAAGGCCGCCTTCAACCTCGGGGTCCTGCTCGCCCGCCAGGGCGATGTGATCGGGGCCCGAACGGCCTATCAGCGGGCCGTCGACTCGGGCCACGCCGAGTGGGCGGCGAAGGCGGTACTCAACCTGGGAGTCCTGCTCAACGGGCAGGGGGATGTGGTTGGCGCCCGCGCGGCCTTCCGTCGGGCCATGGACTCCGCCCAGACCGAGGCGGCGTCCACAGCGGTGAACAACCTGGCCACGCTGTTCAGACACGGCATCTCCCGGCATCAAGCCGGCAAAATGGGCGGATGACCCCAGCGGTTTGGTGGCCGAGGTGTATCGCCGGCATAAGCACGGCACTGCCGATCTCGATGCCGGTCGCTCCGATAGGACCGGGATTCGGGTGGGCACCGTGGCTCTTACCGTCGCGGTGGTGCTGATTCTGGCCGGAATGACTGTCGGAGATCGGCAGATGGTGCTGGGAGGGTTGTCGGTCCTGGGCGTGCTGCCACTGATGATCGCGCTTGTGGTGCTGGTCCACAGGAACGGCCGGCCATGATGGATGCCCAAGAACTGGATCGGTCGATCTCGCCCGCCTGTCAGCCCCCAGCTAGCGGGTATGCCGAGAGTTCAGCTACCCGGCACTGTGAATGGGTGTTGGCCCTGACGACATGTGTGGGCCGCGCGGCGAATCATGCCATGGCGGCTGCTGTGTGGTGGAGCTGAGTCGGAACGCCAGGCGTCTCGTCCGATAAGCCGGCCGCGATCCCAGCGAAACGGAAGTGATCGACATGAACTGGCGGTCTCGCGCGGTCTGCCGCACCGAGGATCCGGAGCTGTTCTTTCCCGTCGGCACCACCGGGCCAGCCCTCGCCCAGCTGACCAGGGCTAAGTCCGTTTGCCGCCGCTGCCCGGTGACCATCGAATGCCTCTCCTGGGCGCTCGCCACCGGCCCGTTCGCCGGAGTGTGGGGCGGGCTGAGCGAGGACGAGCGACGCCAGCTGCAGCAACAACCACACTGCGCGCCCGCACCTCTCTGGTATCGGTCCGCGCCCGTAGCGGCACCCCTCTCAGCGTCCGACCGGACGGGACCGGGCGCGATGCGGGGGAATTCATCGAGGGACAGAGGAACATGATCAGTACGTTGGCCAGAAGCGGGCTGGGGGTTCCAGCATCGCGTTCGGTAGCTGGCGGTCAGGAGCTCCCCGAGACCGCGATCTTGGTCCTGTCCTCCCACGTCGAGGTCGAGCACGCGATGGAACTGCTAGCCAGCGGCCTGGGGATTGGCTACCTGCTCAAGACCCGGGTGACCGACATGGCCGAGTTCGTCGAGACCCTGCAGCGGATTGCCAACAGTGGTTCGGTCATGGAACCTACGCTGGTGCAGGAGCTGGTATCTGTGCGCCGGCAGAATTATCCGCTCGCTTTGCTTAGCGCGCGAGAGCGGGAGGTGCTGGCATTGATGGCGGAGGGCCGCTCCAACGCCGGTATTGCACCCTTTGCCGGGAAGTTAAAACATGGCTGTTCTTAGATTGCAGAAAGGCATGATGAACCGACGTCGGGCGACATTCCGGTGCTGTCTCC
>JAWVFH010000222.1:0-4045 GCA_033856255.1 Solirubrobacterales bacterium
CCCTTGAAGACGCCGCGCGACGTCACGTCCGCGAACCAGGTCTGATGCTCAGGCAGCGCGTCGACCTCCTCCGGCGACAGCGAGTGCTCCTCGCCGTGCCAGATCACCAATGCGTACCTCATCTCCCGCACCTCCCGGACTCGCAAGCTGCACCGACGGCGGTCAGGTGATGGCGTCGAGTGTGGCAGGCCGGTCAGCTGGGAGCAGTGTTCTCAAACGTCCAAGACCCGCCGCGCGATCGGGGTTAGCGTGCCGGAGTGATCAAACGCATTGTGCCGAACCTGAACGTGACCGACGCCAGCACCGGGCATGAGTTCTATGTCGATCTTCTCGGGATGGAGAAGGAACTTGACCTCGGTTGGATCGTGCGGTTCCAGGCGCCGGGCAACCAAGCCGCTCTGGTGAGCCTTGTCAGCGGAGATGCCAGCGCCCCGGAAGACTCGGTGGTCACGGTCAGCGTCTCCGATGTCGACGAGGTCTACGCCCGCGCACAGCGGATGGGCTATGAGATCGTGCATCCCCTGACCGATGAGCCTTGGGGGATACGCCGCTTCCTCGTCCGAGATCCACACGGCAACGTGATCAACGTTGTCAGACATCATGATTGAGAAGCCATCGGTGAGTTCACCGAACCTGCGCCCCCGCCACCGGCGGGCGGTCGTTGGTCGAACTTGTCGATTGCCCTACCGCGCCGCCGGCGGGTACCTCATCGGCGAGAACGACTGCGTGCTGGCGTTGCCTCAGCTGTCGCCGAGGGCCCGCTATGCCCACCCTGTCGGCCGGGTCGGGGTGCTCGCGCTCGCGTTGCTGCTGGTGTCGGCATGCGGGGCGGCGGCCGAGCACGTGCCGGTGGGCTGAACCTGGTGAGAGGCCACCTTCCGGCGGTCACCCTGATCTCTGAAGCGGTGCCGGATTCGGGCGGCGCCCGATGGTTCACGTCGGCGGGGCACCCGCTCTCACGGTCTACGATCTTCCAATGACCGTGACCCCGGACGTACTGGTCGAACGGTTCTTCGGCCGGTGGGCGGTGGACTTCGACCAGATGTGCCGTTCGTTCGAGATCACCCTCAGCCGCGATTGCGGGTGGGATCAGCGACCATTGGCCCGCACGATCGGCCCTGAGGAGGCCGTCCGCTTCCTGCAACGCTGTCGGACCTTCATGGGCCTGGACACGATCGAGGTCGAGCTACTGAGTCTGGCGGTCAATCAGAACGTGGTGCACACCGCGCGGATCGACCACCTGCGCCGCGCGGATGGCACCGTACTGGCCTCCGCGGCGGTGGCCGGGGTGCTCAAGGTGGAGGGCGACCACGTCATCGAGTGGCGCGAGTACTTCGACCCTACGAACCTGGCATTCCAGGCTCTCGGCAGCGGCATGAGCGCTGCAGCACGGGCCGCCCGGAGTCGCGTACTGAGCCTGCGCAACTGAGATCAGCCGGCGGACGAGGACCGCGGGCAGGGGGCTACGGGAGTGACTGTCTTCTCCTCGGTGTTCGCCAGGATCCCGCTCCAGCGAGCTCGCGGTCCCGATCTCCGCCGCTCGGGCGTACGCGCACGTCATCCGCCGGATGTGCAGCATCTGCACCCTACGATCAGGCGGCTGTCAGTCCGCACGATCCATACCCGGGGGGACCGGAATGACGACGACGCCGAGTGGGGCGGACCAGCCGTTCACCGACACCACCGCGTACGGGAACGGGCCACAGGACTCGGTGACCGACGCTCGGTCCAAGCAAGCCAGCCGCGGTTAGCCGAGTTCCACGGGGTCGGCGGGGGTGGTGTCGGAGGCGGGGGTGGGGCGCCCGTGGCGGAGGAAGAGGGCGAAGATCACGCCGACCAGGGCGGCGGCTCCGGCGAGCAGGAAGACGTTGGCGTCGACCTCGGCCTGGACTTCCAGGCCGAGGTGTTGCCAGAGCGGGATCAAACCGCCCGGGCCCTGTTGCTGCATGGTCAGGATGCGGGGGTCCGCGTTCACGCCCTGCCCGCTGATCAGGCCGGCACGATCGGCCATGATCTGGGCCCGCTGGGTGGTAGCCATCGCGGTCAGCGCCGCCAGACCGAGCGCCGAGGACACCCGTTGGAACAACGTGTTGAACGCGCTGCCCGAGCCCATTGTGCTCGGCGGCAGTGAGGAGATCCCGCTGGTCATGATCGGCATCATGGCCAGCCCGATGCCCAGCGAGCGGACCACCATCCAGGCGGCCAACTCGGGCCGGGGTAGGTCGGCGTTCAGTCCGGTCAGGAGCAGCGTGCCGATGCCATCGAGAGCCAGGCCGACGGCGGCCGGCCAGCGGGCGCCGACCCGGTCGTAGAGCCGCCCGGCGATCGGCATCATGACCACCGTGGCCAGCGCCGCCGGCAGCATGGTCAGGCCGGCGTGCCAGGCGGTGATGCCCAGGCCCTGTTGCAGGAACACCGGGACGTAGAAGAACCCGGCGAACAGCCCGATGAACAGGATGCTGATCAGCACCAGCGAGTTCACGAACGGCCAGTGGGTCAGTGCCCGCACATCCAGCAGTGGCTGGTCCCGCTGCAGCTCAACAACCACGAACAGGGCCAGTAGGTTGATCCCGCTGGCCAGCAGCAGCAAGATCGGGTAGCTGGTCCAGCCCCACTCCTGTCCCTCGGACACCGCCAGCAGCAGCGCGAACAGGCCGGCCGAGATGCAGCCGAAGCCGAGCAGGTCGAACCGTCGCGAGCTGGTCGCCGGGAACGGCGGCAGCACGGCCAGCGCGGCGATCGCGCCGAGCACCCCGATCGGCACGTTGATGTAGAAGATCAGCCGCCAGTCCACGTACTCGACCAGGTAGCCACCCAGAGTCGGCCCGATCCCCGGGGCGACCACGATACCCAGGCCGTACATGCCCATCGCTATGCCCAGTTTGTGCGGTGGCACCATCCGGTACAGGATCGTCAGGCACGTCACCGGGATTACCCCCGCCGGGATGGCCTGCAGGATCCGGAAGAAGATCACGCTGTTCAGGTCGCCGGCCATGCCGCACAGCGCGGAGAATGCCGAGAAGCCGAGCAGCGAGATCAGGTATAGCCGCCGCAGGCCCAACCGTTCGCCCAGCCAGGCGCTGGTCGGCACGATCACGCCGAGACACAGCGTGTAGGCGGTGGCCACCCATTCGATGTCGGTGATCGATGAGCCGTACTCCTTCTGCATGGACGGAATGGCCACGTTCACGATGCTGGTGTCCAGCACCGACATGAACATGCCGACCACCACCACGGCCAATGGCAGCCCCCACTTGACCTCGGCGGCCGCGGGGGACCGAGCCGCACCGGTGCCACCGCCCGCGCTGCTGCCGACGGCGGGCTTAGCCGGGCTCGCGGGCTTAGCGGGCTTCGCCGGGCCGCGGTCAGGCTCAGTGAGCGGCTCCACTCGATCCGCGAGCTCCTCGAGCACCTCGGTCCGGTCGTCGCACCCCACCTGGTCTCCCACCGACAACTGAGTTCTAAATCAGAACTCAGCATCTCAGTAGGTGAGTCCAGTGTCAAGACCTAGCAGCGCTGAGGGGGTGTCGGACGGTTCCCGCCTCGGGGGGCCGGTTGACGGCGAGATCCGCGGGGTTGCACGCGTTCTACCAAGATCTATCGTGTCAGCGCGCTGTCTCTGGAGGCCTACGGTTCATTCCATACTTGTTCAACGGCGGGGCCGATGGTGTGGTCGGGCTTGTGGTGAGTAGGGCGCCTGCTGCGGCTGAGGCGGCGTCCGGATCGTGCTCGCCAGAGTGATTTCGCCTTGCGGGCTGGCGGGAGCCTGTCCCTGCGCCGATAGTCGAGGAGTGGCGATGTCATCAAACCCGGGATGGCCGGAGTGGCCCGACTCACCACCTCCCGACGTAGGGACGTTGTTCGGCCCGGGATCAGGGCTTCCTCCGTTCCCGCAGCCGGCCGGCCTGCCTGCCGTCCCGCCAGTCGAGTTGCCCCCGCCGTCCAAGCTCAACACGTTGGCTGTCGTGGCGTTCGTGCTGGCGTTCGTGGTGTCGCCGGCGGCGATCGCGCTCGGTGTCATTGCCCGCGGACAGATCCGCCGGTC
>JAWVFH010000223.1:0-3069 GCA_033856255.1 Solirubrobacterales bacterium
CTTCGAACCGGGCGGCCGGTGCTGAGCGCGGCGGTCTGAATCATCCCGGGAAGCAGTTTCAGCCGTGTGCCGATCGGTGCTTGGTCACTTGCCCGGCCAAAGGACCCGACCACGGTGATGTGCTCCCCGGGCTCCCCAGGCGGGTGATCGACGCGAGAGACGAACGTCGCGTCGGCGCTGATCAGCCGGCCGAGCTCGTCAGCGACCGCGGTGAACACCTCGGCCGGCTGTGTGCCGCCTGCTACCAGCGTGGCCACGCGCCGCAGCGCGGCCTGCTCATCGGCGAGCTGCGCGAGCTCGCCGATCAGGATCGCGACCGCGGCGCCGGCGAGCACGAACGAGACCAGCGAGACAAGGTTCGGCCGCAGGTCATCGCCCTGGTTCCCGAAAGGGGGAGCGAACAGGAACTCCCGTGCCAGAGCGCCGACAACGACCGCGGCGAGCGCGGGTCGGGTGCCACCGATCACGGCGACGGCGATGACCACCAGAAGCATGCAGAACAGGAAGCCGCCCAGCACCAGCGGCGAATGCAACGGCAGCGCAGCGAGTGTGAGCAGCGCCACGCCGCCGACAGCGAGGACCCACGCCGCCTCCTGGCGGGTGGGTAACAGCTGCCTCAATCCCGTGCCGCGCCTGCCGCCTAGCACGCGCTCATCCTTGAGTTAGGTGGCTCGACTTGGCAAGCGTCGGATGCCCTCCTCGCGGGCGGCCGCTGTCGAGCGGCGGGGTCCGAAACTCCCTCGCCGACCAGGTCAGCACCTCACCGGCCCGCCGCCGGCCGTTCCGTCCACCCGCTACCGGGCAGTCAGGGATTCCGGCCAGCTGGTACGGGCATTGGGTGCTGACGGCGACGAGGACGCCTCGGCGGATCGCCACCCTTAGCCGTGACAGTGGCGGCATTGCGAGAGGCGACTCCGCATCTCGCGCGTCGCCCGCGCGAGGAGTGAACGTGCGAGCGATCATGCTGGTTGACGAAACGAACTGTGACCCACCGACCGGAGCCTGCTTCGAGCGGGATGCGGTGCCGGTGCTGGGCCAGCTCTACGGCGCGGCGCTGCGGTTGACCCGCAACCGGGCGGACGCTGAGGACCTGGTCCAAGAGACCTGCCTCAAAGCCTACGCCGCGTTCGGCTCATTCCACGCCGGGAGCAACCTCAGGGCCTGGTTGTACCGGATCCTGACCAACAACTACATCGATGGCTGTCGTCGCCGGCAGCGCCAGCCGGCGCAGCACCCGACCGAGTCGATCACTGACCGGCAGCTTCTCCGGTCCGCTGCGCACATGTCGACCGGGTTGCGGTCCGCGGAGGCGGAGGCGCTGGATCGGCTGCCGGACGGTCACGTCGCGGCCGCGCTTCGGGAACTGTCCGAGGACTTCCGTACGGCCGTGTACCTGGCCGACGTCGAAGGATTGGCCTACAAGGAGATCGCTGACGTCATGCGCACCCCCGTCGGCACCGTGATCTCCCGCCTGCACCGCGGCCGGCGTCAGCTGCGCGAGCTGCTCCGCGAGCGGGGCGTAGCGCCGGCTCGGGCATCGTCGGCCAGCGGATGTTGACAGTCACCACATTGGCCAGTCGGGCGGTACCGGTGCCTACCAGCGTGCCGGTCGGCCAGTTGCAGCTGGCCGGTACCGGACGTACCGGTCAGCCACCGACCAGGAGGGGTGCTGCCCGCGGCGACGCCGGATGTCGTCAGCGCGACGCTGGTGAGAAGGGAACGCCGAGTGACATCGGCGAACCCGGCCAGAAGAGCCGTGCACGTCGTCGGATCAGGTAGCACAGGAGGCAGGGACGTGTCAGACAACCGAGCAGTGGTGTACCGGGGAGCGGGCAAGGTTTCGGTGGAGTCGGTCGACTACCCCGAGCTGGTGCTCAGGCCCGGTCCCGGGGTGCCGCGGCGCAACGAGAACCGCGAGTGCCCGCACGGGGTGATCCTCAAGGTGGTCGCGACGAACATCTGCGGCAGTGACCAGCACATGGTCCGGGGTCGCACGACCGCGCCGGAGGGTCTGGTGCTCGGGCACGAGATCACCGGGGAGATCGTGGAGGTGGGTCGCGACGTGGAGTACCGCAAGGTCGGCGACCTGGTCTCGGTGCCGTTCAACGTCTCGTGCGGGCGGTGCCGCAACTGCACGGAGCGGCGCACCGACGTGTGCCTCAACGTCAACGACCACCCTGGCGGCGCCTACGGATACGTCGACATGGGAGGCTGGCGAGGCGGCCAGGCCGAGTACGTGATGGTGCCGTACGCGGACTGGAACACGCTGCGCTACGAGGACAAGGCCCAGGCGATGGAGAAGATCCTGGACCTGACCATGCTCACCGACATCTTCCCGACCGGGTACCACGGCTGCGTCGAGGCGCGGGTCGGCTCGGGGTCGACGGTCTACATCGCCGGTGGCGGACCCGTCGGGCTGGCCGCCGCGACCTCGGCGTTCTTCCTCGGCGCAGCGGTCGTGATCGTCGGTGACCCGAACGAGGCCCGGCGCGAGCACGCCCGCGGCTTCGGCTGCGAGACCGTTGACCCGCTCGCCGGATCGCTGCCCGAGCAGCTCGACCAGCTCCTCGGGGTGCCCGAGGTCGATGCCGCCGTGGACTGCGTCGGCTTCGAGGCGAAGGGCCACCGGGACGGCACCGAGCAGAACGCGGCCGTGCTCAACCAGGCCATGCAGATCACCCGGGCCGCCGGCGGGATCGGCATTCCCGGCCTCTACGTGACCGAGGACCCCGGCGCGGTCGACGAGTCGGCCCGGCACGGCTCGGTATCGCTGGGGTTCGGCACCGGCTGGGCCAAGTCGCTCACGTTCGCCACCGGCCAGACCCCGACGATGCAGTACAACCGCCAGCTGCGGGAGGCGATCCTCAACGACCGGGTGCACATCGCGCGCAACGTCAACGCAACGGTGATCCCGCTCGAGGAGGCGGCGAGAGGCTACGAAGAGTTCGACGCGGGTGTACCGAAGAAGTTCGTTCTCGACCCGCACGGCATGCTCGGGCCCGCCGGCACTCGAAGCTAACGGTCCTTTGACCTGAGGCCCATGCCGCGGACGACCAGATCAGCGACGGC
>JAWVFH010000224.1:0-2855 GCA_033856255.1 Solirubrobacterales bacterium
GGCCGACCTGCCCAGCGAGATCGAGGCCGCCCAAAGTGAGGCGGGCAGTGCGTTCGGCGACTCCACGGTGTTCTGCGAGCCGTACCTGGAGGCCGGTCGGCACATCGAGGTACAGGTCATGGCCGACGCCCACGGCGGGGTCTGGGCACTCGGCGAGCGGGAGTGCTCCATCCAGCGCCGCCACCAGAAGGTGGTGGAAGAGGCTCCGTCCCCGCTCGTCGACGACGAGATGCGCGCGCGGCTCTGCGACGCGGCGGTCAAGGCGGCGCAGGCCGTCGGCTATGTCGGTGCGGGCACGGTGGAGTTCCTCGCCGACGGGCGCGGCCGGTTCTTCTTCCTGGAGATGAACACCCGCCTGCAGGTGGAACACCCGGTCACCGAGTGCATCACCGGGCTGGATCTGGTGCGGCTGCAGCTGGAGATCGCCGAGGGCACTCCGCTGCCCGGCCCGACCCCCCCGCCGCTGGTCGGCCACGCGATCGAGGTGCGGCTCTACGCCGAGGACCCGGCCGCCGGGTGGCAGCCGCAGAGCGGCACGCTGCACGCGTTCGAGGTGCCCGGGGTGGACACCACGTTCCGGATCCCGACCGGTGGCGGGCTGCGGCTGGACGCCGGGTTCGAGTCCGGCTCGCTGGTGGGCGTGCACTACGACCCGATGCTCGCCAAGGTGATCGCGTTCGCCCCGACCCGTACCGAGGCGGCCCGCCGGCTCGCCGGCGCGCTGGCCGGGGCCCGGATCCACGGGCTCGTCACCAACCGGGACCTGCTGGTGCGGGTGCTGCGGCACCCGGCGTTCCTGGCCGGCGACACCGACACGGCGTTCTTCGACCGCCACGGCCTCGACACACTCGCGGCGCCGTTGGCCGACGAGCCGGCCGTTCGGCTCTCGGCTCTGGCGGCAACACTCGCCGGCGCCGCGGCGAACCGGGCGGCGGCCCGGGTACAGGGCGGGTTGCCCAGCGGCTGGCGCAACGTCGTGTCCGCGCCGCACCGGCGCGAGTTCGAGGGCAACCTGACCGTCTCCTACCGGCTCACCCGCACGGGCGCGCTCGTCACCGACGATTACGACGACGTCCGGCTGTTGTCCAGCAGCCCGCACGAGGTCGTGCTGGAGTCGGCCGGGATCCGGCGGGCGTTCGCCGTGGCGACCTACGAGTCGCCGCTCGGCTCCGTGGTGCACGTCGACTCCCCGCTGGGGCCCGTGACGCTGCGCCCGGTCCCGCGCTTCCCCGACGCCGAGTCCCAGACCGCGCCGGGATCGCTGATCGCGCCGATGCCCGGCACGGTCCTGCGGGTGGCGGTTGCCGTCGGCGACACGGTGGAGGTGGGCCAACCGCTGCTGTGGCTGGAGGCCATGAAGATGGAACACAAGATCACTGCGCCGGCCGCGGGTGTGGTCAGCGACCTGCGGGTGGAGCCGGGCCGCCAGGTCGACGTCGGCGCGGTACTCGCCATCGTCGAGGCGCAGGAGGAATCGTGACGACGCGCTGGCCTCCGTGCGTGGAGGGACACGACCGGTGACATCGACCCGAGATTCCCACTCCCGGGAACCACAGCAGGACCGCAGCCGGGCCACCCGGCAGCGCCTGCTCGACACGGCCGTCGAGTGTCTGGCCGAGCTCGGCTTCGCGGCCACCACGTTGACGGTGGTGGCCGAGCGCGCCGGGGTGTCACGCGGGGCGGCCCAGCACCACTTCCGCACGCACGAAGAACTCATCACCGTCGCCCTCACCCACATCATCGAGGCGCAGGTGGCGGACCTGCGAGCCGTGGCGACCACGCTCCCGCCCACGCCGCGAAGCACCGAGGCGATGCTGGGCCTGCTCACGAACCTCTACACCGGCGTCCTGTTCCGCGCCTCGCTGCACCTGTGGGTGGCGGCCTCCGCCGACGACAAGCTGCACGCTGTGATCGTTCCCCTGGAACGGCGGGTGGGCCGGGTCGCCCACGACGTGGCAGTCGAGCTGCTCGGGGTGGACGAGAACGTGCCTGGCGTGCGCGAGACGGTGCAGGCCACCCTCGACCTCGCCCGCGGACTGGGGCTCGCCGCCCTGCTCACCGACGACAGTGCCCGCCGAGGGCGGGTGCTCCACCGCTGGGCACAGACCCTGGACGCGATCCTCCCGACCACGTCCTCGGCAGAGGGCGCCGCGGCGAGAGGTGAGTCACCGGCCGGGACGAACGCTGGCGGTGAGGTACTCGGCGCCACCCGAACAGCTGATCGACACGACTGAGATCATTTCGATCTGTCGTGGTGTCGGCGTGGCATTCCTGTGGCGCGCCGCCGCGTTTATAGCGTGCCGTCGCATCGCGCGAGTCCCGCGCGAGCTTCGACGGGAGGACCCTGATGATCGTTCTCGGCGTGATATTGCTGCTGATCGGCTGGTTGACCGGCATTTCGATCCTGTACACGGTGGGCAGCATTTTGCTCGTCGTGGGTCTGGTACTGCTGCTGTTGGGAGCGGTCGGACGCGGTGTCGGCGGCCGCAAGTGGTACTTCTAGTCCGGTGATCGTTGCCGGTACTCCGACGACTGACGACGGTGTGTGTTTCTGAGATGTCGGGCCGCGATGGCCGATGCGGAGCACACTGATCCTTGACGGCTTCGCTCCCGGGCCGCGGCGCGTCCGCCCCTCAAACCGCGATGGGGTTGGCGTGCCGCCCGGCGGCTGGTCGTCGACAGGTCCTGGCGGTGCCGACACCGCCGGATGAAGGTCTCACTGGTTGAGCGCACAGCTGGTGGGGCCGTTCTCCTCGACCCCCGCACCCGGCATCGGTGTGGTGTGGGTCGTGGTGGACGAGCCCCGCACGGCACAGCGCCGTGGGGTGGACTGGGACCGGGCCACACAGTTGAGC
>JAWVFH010000225.1:0-3668 GCA_033856255.1 Solirubrobacterales bacterium
CGCCGGCGCTCGCTACGACGTCCGCGTCGAGCGCAACGTGCTCGTCCCGCTCGCCGATGGCGCGGAACTCGCCGCGGACCTGTATCTGCCGGACGCCGAAGGGCCGTACCCGGCACTCGTGAGCTACTACCCCTACCACAAGGACGACCTGATCGGCTCGCTGTTCGAGCACGCGCGGCACTACTTCGCCGCCCGCGGCTACGCGAGCCTGCTGGTCGACTTCCGTGGCACCGGCGGCTCAACCGGCGTGTGCACCGACACCTTCGACGCCGCCGGTGAGGGCAAGGACGGCGCGGAGGTGGTCGAATGGGCCGCCGGCCAGGACTGGTGCACCGGATCCGTCGGCGTCTGGGGCATGTCCTACGGCGGCATCCTGTCCCTCGCGATCGCCGCACAGCGCCCCCCGCACCTCAAGGCGATGGCACCCCTGTACGGCTGCGACGACATCTGGAAGCACTTCGTCGCGCCCGGCGGCAGCCCCAACTGTCTCGGCAACTACGCGCGCGAATCCTTCATGCTCGCCATGGACCTCGCGCCGCCGATGCTCCAGGACGACGACGGTCGCTGGCTACGGGTCTGGAAGCAACAACTCGAGCGCTTCGAGGCGGGCGACATCCACTCGCTGCGCTGGCAGGCACGCCCCGACTACGACGAGCACTGGCGCACGCGCACCATTGACATCGAGCGCATCCAAGTGCCCGGCTTCTTCGTCGGCGGGTGGCGCGACATCTTTCCCGAGGCGGTGCCCGACGCCTTCGCGCGGCTCGACGCGCCGAAGCGACTGCTGATGGGCCCCTGGGTGCACACCCCGCCGGACTGGTCGCCGCTCGAGCCGGTCGACTGGCTCTACGACGTGACGCGGTGGTGGGACCGCTGGCTCAAGGACGACGACAACGGCGTCGACGCAGAGCCGCCGGTCACGATGTTCGTCCAGGGCGCACAAGCTTGGCGTCACGAGCCCGCGTGGCCCATCGCTCGCACCCAGCACACGACGATCTACGCCGCCTCCGACGGCCGGCTCGCGCCTGAGGCCGGCGCCCCGGCCAGCGACGCATACGAGACGGACCCCACCGTCGGAACCGCCGCCGGACTCTGGGATCCGCTCGGCATCGGTGTCGGATACCCGCTCGAGCAGTCTGGCGACGACCTGCGCTCGCTCACGTACACGAGCGAACCCCTCACCGAGGACACCGAGGTCACGGGCTCCCCGGAGGCAACCGTGCACGTCACGCTCGAACAGGGCGCAGAACTCCAGATCGTCGCGAAGCTCAACGCGGTTGCTCCCGATGGAAGTTCGACGCTGCTCTCCACCGGCTGGCTGAACGCCCGCCACCGAGACGGCGCCGACCAGCCTGCACCTGTCGAGCCGGGCACGACCATGAAGCTCGTCGTACCGATGTGGGCGACCTCGTACCTCGTTCCGAAGGGCAGTCGCCTCCGGCTGAGCCTCGCCTGCGCCGACTTCCCACGCATCTGGCCGACCCGCCAGAATCCCTCGATCCGTTGCCTGCACGGCGGCGACACGCCGACGGCCGTCCGCGTCCCGATCGTCTCGCCGTCACCCTCGCCGACCGCCGGACCGTCGCTCAGCCGACCGGAGCCCGACATCAACCGCGCGCCGTGGATCACCGCCGCCCAGCCGGAGTGGGAGATCCGTCACGACGCCGTCGATGGCACCGCGCGGGTAAGCCTCGGCACAGACATGACACTGCAGCTCCCCAGCGGCGCCCGGATGGCCTTTGCGCACCGCGGCGTGGCCGCGGTGACGCCGACCCTTCCCCATGCCGCCAGCGTCGAGGCCGAGGCGGCCATGGACATTCGCATGAGCTGCGGGGAGCACGTACAGATCGAGACGCGCAGTAGGTTCACCCGCGAGACCATGCTGCTCAACGCTCGGATCCTCGTCGACGGACGTGTGTTCTTCGACGGCCGCTGGAGCAACTGACGTCGCGCGTCTACTCGCAGTCGCGTCGATCCTAAGTCACATGCAACGCCGGTCGGCCCTCGCCGTGCCGACCGGCCGATGGCGAACGCGTGCGGCAGCACGAACGGCTGGACTGCGCGACGGCCGGGGCCCGAGCCCTCCCCCGGCCTGGCCAGCTGCAGCGGAACCGGCCGCTCGTTGGGCGAACATGAAGCCGCCGCCGGGCTCCCGGTCCGACAATGGGGCTAGTACGACGGCCATAGCCGCGACCGCAGCGACGATCAGAGCGCTGGCGCTGATGTTGAGCGCGATCTCGACGATCGATCCTCCGTGCATCGCCGTCCAACCGAGGCACAGCGCGCCGACCGCGATGCGAGCGTAGTCGAGCGTTCCCGCCCCGCGTTGTTTGCGCGATCCACTGACGGTGGTGGGTTTCGACTTCCGCCACCCCCGATTGCTCGGCGGCCTCGTCCGTGCCTTGTGCTCACGGCAGCCCCGATTCAGCTGGACGCTGACGTTGTCGTAGTCGCCGTTATCGCGCGTCGAGGCTTCTGAACGGACTCATGGCAAGGAGTGGTACGCGGCTGCGCACCGAAATACTCCGATCGGCGGATGGTGCGTCGTCCGGGGAGCCGCTGAGATGGTGTCGATCCGTGTTGTCTGAACCGCCGAGGGTTGAACCGTGGATGCCGGTGGTCGACCACGATCGCTCGCTCAGCGCGCTCGTGGCCGCGGTCGACGCGGCCGCGGGCGTCACGTGCAGGATCGGACACTTCGGTGCGGAAGTGCGGGCCCCCCTCGTCGAGTTCGATCCCGACGTTGTGTGGCTGGGCGTCGAGTCCCGTGGGGAGTGCGGGCCTGGGATCGCATCGTGAATATCCGACGCGTCGCGGCCTTCGTGCTGAGCCAGCGCAGGCTGTTGATCGCGGCGGTCCTGTTCGGCGCGATCTTTGCGCTGCGGGTCGCCGACGAGCGGCCCGGCGATGCGATCTTCGTTTTGTGTGTTGTGCCGGTCGTGCTCGTCGCGATCGATCGTGGTCCGCTCGGCGGGCTTGCGGCCACGTTGATCGGACTCGCGCTGACCGCTGTGTGGGCGCTGGCCAAGGATGCCGAGGTCGGCCCCCTTGGCTATGCGGCACGCACCTTGGCCTTTGGGGTCGTCGGCGTCGTGGTCGGCCGCTACGCCGTCCAGGCCCGCGAGCGTGAGCGTCGGCTTGAACACTCCCACGACGTCGCCGCGGAATTGTCATGCACCGTCGGTGCAGACGGCTATTTCACGTCGCTGAACTCGATGTGGAGTCAGGTGCTCGGCTACAGCAGACGGGAGCTGCTGAGCCGGCCGTTCCTGGACTTCGTGCATCCCGAGGACCGCGACCGTACGCAGCGCGCGGCGATGCTCGTCGCCGACAGCAACACGCAAACCGTGCACTTCGAGAATCGCTACCGCGCCCGCGACGGCTCCTACCGCCGGTTGGCTTGGAAGTCGCGCCATGTGGCCGCCGAAGGGCTCCTGTACGCCAGCGCCCGCGACGTCACCGCAGACCACGACCGCCAGGAAGGCCTCGAGCGCGAGGTCTCCGAGCGCACCCGCGACGTGCAGGCAGCCCGGGTGGAGGTGCTCCGGCGCCTTGCCCTGGCCGCGGAGTACCGCGACGACGACACCCACCAACACACGCAGCGCGTCGGCGACCTTGCGTCGATGCTCGCCGCGCGGATGGGCGAGAGCGACGAGTTCGTCGAGCAG
>JAWVFH010000226.1:0-3401 GCA_033856255.1 Solirubrobacterales bacterium
GACCGAGCCGCGCTACATCGTCCTGCGCGAGGGCCATCCGCTCGCCGAACGCGAGAGTGTCCAGCCTCAGGACGTAGTTGGCGAGCCGTGGATCTACGTGGAAGGCGCGGACCCGAAGACGCGTGCGTTCTGGTCGCTCGAGGAGTTCCGTAGCGAGCCGCTGCGGACGGGCACCCGTGTGAACTCCTTCGAGGAGGCTTTTGCCGCGGTGCTTGCGGGGCTAGCGATCACCTGCCAGGGCGAATCGGCGATCCGCACGGTCGGCGCGGCCTTCCCGCAGCTGCGACCGGTCCGGCTCGAGGGCGTCGAGCCCGCCCGGGTGGCGGTGGCGTGGCGCGACGGCGAAGAGACGGAGTTGACGCGCGGGTTCGTCGCCACCGCGCTGGCCGTCGCGACTGACAACCGGGTCCGGTGAATCGCCGCGCAACCGCTGTTTCACTTTCGGTCGTGTGGGCCGCAGAGTTCCGACCATGCACACCACCATCGACGCACGCACTCCCTACCTGAGTCACCTGCCCGAGCCGGTTTGGTACGGCAACAGCCTGTTCGAGTTCCTCGTGCCGGCGGAGTCCAGCGGCGGCACCATCTCGGTCTTCCGCTCGACGTTCGCGGCTGGCTTCAGCCCACCGCGCCACGTGCACACACGCGAGGACGAGGTCTTCATGGTCGAGGCGGGCGCCGTGACGTTCTGGATCGACGAGCGCGAACTGGCCGCGGGGCCGGGCACCACCGTCTACATGCCGCGCGGTGTGCCGCACACGTTTCGCGTGGACAGCGACGGCGCAGTGATCCTCGGTGTGATGACGCCGGGCCACTTCGAGAGCCTATTCCGGCAGCTTGGCGTGCCGGCGCCTGAGCGGACGCTGCCGCCGGCAGGCGCGGTCCCCTTCGATGTCGCCCGCGTGATGGCTGCACAGGAGGAGCGCGGCACCCGCGTGGTTGGCCCGCCGCTCGCACCCGCCGACGCCTGAATCCAGCAAGGCGGGCACGCTACGGCAATGGGGCCAGGTCGCGCGTCCACCGGCCCGGACGCCCCTTCGCCGGCCGATGCGCGGTCAAACGACTGAGGCACTCGGAGGTGCCAACGCCGTCTCTCGATGGCGCCCAGACGATCAACGGAGCGTCACGTGGCCGGACCCTTTGCGTCCGGTGCATAGGCATGACGTCGGCGCCTGCAAGCTCCCGAATCGGACGGAGCTCGAGCGCCGTCGCTGTCGCAACGAGGCAAACGCAGCGGCGCCCGGCGACCCGCCGACGTGCCGAGATTCGACGATTCGGGCATCATCGATTCCCATCTATGGATTCGCTACGCCTGAGCCTGACGGCCGAGCGTTGGCTAGGCCGGTACATGGCCGGCGAGCGCGAGGCGGCGTGGACGGAGACGACCGCTTGGGGGCGTCGTCCGGCGGGAGCCGGACGTTCGTCTGCAGGCTGAGCGCGTCGCCGCCGAGACGATGGCGGAAGCGTCGAAACGCAGCACTTTCGCTCCGTCGTGTCTGCCGGTCCGCGGCGCTGCGTTTACGGCTCGATGAGCTCCAGGTCGTCGAGGAGCGAGGGATGGATCGGCTCCCAACCGAGGGCCTGACGGGTGTGATGGCTGGACGCAGGTTGGTCGGTCTCGAAGATCTGGCCGAGCGGGCCGAAGGTCTCGGCTGGGACCGATTTGACCGGGACGCCGAGCCGTCGTCCGATCCCGGCGGCGATGTCGCGGACTTGGTCGCCCTCGTCGGCGACCGCGTGCCATGCGCTGCCGGCGGGCGCGTTCTCCAATGCGAGCCGGAAGAGGACGGCGGCATCGACGGCGTGCACGGCGGGCCAGCGCTGGGTGCCGTCGCCCGGGTAGCCAGATGTGCCGGAGCGCCGCGCGATGTCAGTGAGCATGCCGGCGAAGCCGCCTTTGCCCTGGTCGTGCACGGTGCGCGGGAGGCGGATCGCGGAGGTGCGGACGCCATCTGCGGCGAGTGCCAGGATCGCGTTGACGGTGCGACTGCGGCCGCCGACCGGGCCGTCGGTGGGCAGGGGGTCTGACTCGGTGGCGGGGCGCCCTGGGACGATCGGCGTGCCGGAGACCGTCACGAGTGGCTTGTCGCTCCCGGTCAGCGCGTCGCCGATCGTCGTGAGCGCAGTGGTCTCCTCCGCGACTGACCGGGCGAGGGCGTCGGGGGTGCTGAAGTCGTGATCGAAGGCGAGGTGGATCACGCCGTCGGCCGCTGCGACGCCGGCGCGAAGGGTGTCAAGGTCCTCGAGGGCGCCGCGAAGCGGTTCGGCACCGGCGCCTGCCACGGCTTGCGCCGACGCTTCCGAGCGGGCGAGGGCGACGACGGTGTGCCCGTGCTGGATCAGTTCGGCGACGACGGCCGAGCCGACGAGGCCCGTGCCACCGGTGATGAAGACGCGCATGGTCGTTCTCCTGTCTCTCAAGCGAAGTGATGGGACTGTTGTCCCATCACTGTAGCGCCGTGACGGGACGATTGTCCCATCACGTAGGATGGGAGGCGATGGCCCGTTGGAAACCTGGAGCGCGCGAACGGCTCGTCGTGGCTGCGGTCGATCTCTTCATCGAGCGGGGCTACGATCAAACGACGGTCGCGCAGATCGCCGAGCGGGCCGGCGTCACGAAGAGCACGTTCTTCCGGCATTTCCCCGACAAGCGTGAGCTGCTCGTCGCGGGGCAGGATGCGCTGAACCGCCTGCTCGCAGACGGAATCGCCGAAGCGCCGGAAGGCGCGACAGCGCTCGAGGCGGTCGCGGCCGGCTTGCGGCGCGCCGCCAATGAAATGACGCCATTCAACCGGGATCTCGGCCCACGACTCAAGGCCGCCGTCGCCGCCAGCGCGGAACTCCAGGAGCGCGACACGCTCAAGAGCGTCGGCCTCGCCGTCGCCATGACGGACTCGCTCGTCGCCCGCGGCGTCGACGATCTAACCGCTCTGGTTGCGGCCGAACTCGGAGTGCTTGCGTTCAAACGCGGCTACGCACAGTGGACCGACGCCGACCGCGACGTCGAAACCGCCCTCGCGACCTATACCGACCGAGCGCTCGACGAGCTCCGCACCGCCAGCGCCGACCTTGGCTGAGCACCGACCATGGCTGAGCAGCGCTCGATCCAGCTTCCGCTCGCTGGCCGAAACCGCTGAGCGAGTTGGCGATTCGTCGAATTTTGGCACTTCGTCCGGTCGCCGGGTGCCGCTGCGTCGCATGCGAGCGCCGACGGGCTATGCCAGCCGATTGCGCAGGCGGTCGAGCGCGCGAAGGAGCTCGTCACGGTTCCTCGCCGCCTGCATCCACTTCGGCAGCTTGTAGCTGAGACCTCGTCGACCTGGCGGCGATGGAAGTCGTGAACGCGGTTCTTGCTGGCGATGAACCGCTGCAGGTGGTCGAGGTGCGGCTCGTTGTACGCC
>JAWVFH010000227.1:0-6911 GCA_033856255.1 Solirubrobacterales bacterium
TCGATCCGCGCCGCCACGGGTGAGGCGTTGGCCGCGAGGATTGCCTCGCGCAGTGTGCAGTTCCCCGGCGCCGCCGTGCAGGCGCCGTCGTTCGAGTCCGCGTTGGAGTTGACGACGAACACCGGCGGGTCGTTGTCGACGATCGACACGACGCCGCTGCCGTCCGCGATGCTCGCCTCCTGCGGGTTCGAGAGGTCGACGGTGAAGGTCTCCGGCGGGTGCTCCTCGAGGTTGTCGTCGATGATCGGCACGCTCACGGTCTTGCTGATCTCACCCGGGGCGAACGTCACGGTGCCGCTCGTGCTGGTGTAGTCCGCGCCCGCACTAGCGGTGCCCGCGGCTGTCGCGTAGTCGACGGTGACCGTCCGGGCGCTTGGCCCGCTGAGCGTGACGGGGACCGTCGCGCTGCCGCCGTCCTCCGGGACCGTCGCGTCGCCGACCGACGCCGCCGGCGCGCCGGTCGCGGTGCGGCACGCCGAGAACTCGGACGTGTTGCCGTCCGCGTCGGTCGCGGTCGCCGTCACGACCTGGCCGGCGGGGGCCGCCTTCGCCAGCGTGGCGGCTATCGGCGTGTTGCCGCTGCTGTCGGTCGTCACGACGGTCGAGCCCAGATAGCCGCGGCCTTCGCCGTTGCCGTTCAGGTCACACGCGGTGTCGGAGTAGAAGTCGACGGTGTAGGTCTGGCCGGGCTTCGAGCCAAGGCTGCCGCGGACGGTGGTCGTCCCGCCCCCGGTCGTCGCGAGCGCCAGCTCGGGGTAGTTCTGCAGGCCGTTCGGCCCGCTGTCCGCGTCCAGGCCGTCGTTCGTGTCAGGCCCCCGCGAACCCAAGTCGATGCCGAGACCCGTGTTCGCGTAGATCGAGTTGCCACGAATCGACACGCGAGCTGGGTCCGATCCCACCCAGATCCCCGCCCTATCGTTGTACCCGATCGTGTTGCCGCCGCCCGGGGTAGTGCCGCCGACTGTGTGCGAAGTGCCCTCGTTCGCCACGATGGAGATGCCGTCCTCGTGGTTGCCGACGTCTGCTCCGCCGACACCGACCCCCACCGAGTTGCCCATGATGCTCGACCGCGTGGAGTCGTTCTGGACCACGATCCCGTTGCGGTTGTCTCCGACGACGTTGCCCTCTCCGGCCCCCACGCCGCCGACGACGACGTCGTCAGAGCTGAGGACAACGATCCCCTCGCCGTTGCCCAAGGGCCTCTCGCCGTCCCCGTCCGTGCCGACGTAGTTGCCCCGGATCGTGGTGTGCGGGGCGCCAGCCACGTCGATCCCGCCCCACCCGTTGCCTGAGATCACGTTGCGCTCGCCGGAGGATGGGCCGCCGATCGCGGTCTGAGCGGCCACCCCGACGACCACGCCGTAACTGCTGTTGCCCATGGCGTGCTCGCCGGTGACGTCCGTCCCGATGCGGTTGCCGAGCACCCTGTTGCCGGCCGCAGCGGTGCCATAGACGAAGACGCCGACCCCGGCGTTGTTGGAGACGAGGTTCCCCTGCGCGAGGTTCGCCTGCGCGCCGGAAGCCCCGCCGATCAGGTTGTCGCCGGAGTCCAGCGCCAAGATCCCGTGGCCGCCGTTGCCCAGCGCCCGCGAGCCACTCGGGGTCGTGCCGACGAGGTTGCCCTGGATCGTGTTACCCGACGCCCCATCCAGCACGATGCCGTCGTTGAAGTTGCCCGAGATGACGTTCCGCCCGCTGAACGTCCCGTCGCCGATCGTGTTGGCGGCGCTCGCCACCGCGACTCCTGCGTTGAAGTTGCCCGCGGCCGACTGACCCGTGGCGTCGGTGCCGATCAGGTTGCCCAGCACGGTGTTCGACCCGGCGTCCAGGCGCACCCCCCTGCCGCCGTTGCCCGAGATCACGTTGCCCTCGCCGAAGCCGCTGCCGCCCACCCGGTTGCGGCTGCCGTCGAGGCGCACCCCGTCGCTCTCATTGCTGAGCGGCTGCCTCCCGTTCGCCTTGATGCCGATGTAGTTGCCGACGATCACGTTGCCGTGGGATTGGTCGCTGCCGGGTCCGTCGACCGCGATGCCGGTGCCGTCGATACCGTCGCCGGGCCGCCCATTGCCCGCGATCACGTTGCGAGCTGTAGCGACGTTGCCACCGATGGTGTTGCCGTCCGCGCCGCCCGCGATCCAGATCCCGCTCGAGCCGTTGCCCAGGCCCAGCGTGCCGCTGAAGTCGGCGCCGATCGTGTTGCCGCGGACGTTGTTGGAGTCGGCGCCGGCACCGACTATCTGCAGGCCGTCCCCGGTGTTGCCGGATACCAGGTTGTTGTCGATCGAGTTGCCGGCGCTCGCTATCGACGCGCCGACCGCGTTACCGAGCGGAGCCGTACCGCCGGCGTTCGTGCCGATGTAGTTCCCCACCACGGAGTTCGTCCCGCTGTCGAGGCGCACGCCGGAGCCGCCGTTGCCGGAGATCACGTTGCGCGCGCCAGCTGCTGAGGCGCCGACCGTGTTGCCCGCGGCCGCCAGGTCCACGCCGTCGCCTTCGTTGCCCAGCGCGCGAGTGCCGTCGCCCGTCGTCCCGACGTAGTTCCCGAGCACCGTGTTGAGGGTGGTGAGGTCGCCCTCGATCCTGACACCGTGTCCGCCCCCCGCGACATCGCCCCTGCCGTTGCCCGAGATGACGTTGCGGTCCGCTGCGGACGTACCACCGATGGTGTTGCCGTCACCCGCGAAGATCTCCACGCCGTGCGCCCCGTTGGGCACGGCCGCCGTCGCCGCGACGTCGGTCCCGATCTTGTTCCCGATGACGCTGTTGCCGTCGGCGGGCTCGGTGGCGATGAACACGCCGTGGACCCCGTTGCCCGAGATCACGTTGCCGGGCCCGACCGTGTTGTGGTCTGTCGTGATCGCGATCCCGTCGCCCCTGTTTCCGAGCGCCGTCGCGCCGTTCGCCGCAACGCCGATGAAGTTGCCCCGGACGGTGTTGTGATTGCCCTCGATCAGGATGCCGTGCTGGATCGAAGAGGTCGCGACCCCGTTGCCGGAGATGATGTTGCGGTCAGAAGGCGCGGGACCGCCGATCACGTTGTCCTTTGCGTTGCCCGACACGCGCACTCCGAGGTCGACGTTCGGGATCGCCTTGGTGCCGCTCGCATCGGTTCCGATCTGGTTGCCCGTCACGGTGTTCCCGTTGCCGTCCGGTCCGCGCAGGTTGATGCCCGTGCCGTTGCCCGAGATGACGTTTCCCGGCCCGATCGTGTTCCCGGGCGAGCCGACGTCGATGCCGGTGTCGTTGCCCTTGGCCAGCAGACCGTCGGGCGTGGTGCCGACGTAGGTGTGGTCGACGCTGCTCGAGCCGGGCCCCGAGCTCAGCGTGATGCCGGTGGAGAACTGGCTGATCGCGAGCGCGCGGATCGTCGCCGGCGCCCGCAGGTCCAGGCCGGTACCGCCGCGCGTCGCGCGCGTGACCTCGATCTGGGGCGCGCCGCCCTGGACGTATCCAGGCTGTGTCGCGCCGTCGATCGTCACGGGTTGGGTGATGGCCGGGAGGGGGGATGCCCCGACGGTGATCGTTTGGAGCCCACCGACGCCGATCGCGAACGAGATCTTGTCGGCCTGCGTGGGGTCGGCGTTGCCGTTCGCGGCTTCGATGGCCTCGCGGAGGGTGCAGTTTCCGGGTGACGGCGAGCACGTCCCGTCGGTCGTGTCGGCGGCGCTGTTCACCACGAACGTCATTCCGGGTACGACAGGCGCCTCGACGCGCCGGATGCGGTTGTTTCCCTCGTCGGCGGTCAGCAGATCGCCGTCGGGCAGTTCGGTGGCGGCGTAGGGCCCGGAGAGCTGTGCGGCCCCGGCGGGACCGCCGTCGCCCGAGAACCCGCTCGTGCCGTTGCCCGCGAGCGTTGTGATCGTGCCGTCGGTGGCGACGGCGCGAACGCGGTGATTGCCCGTGTCCGGGATCAGGATCGTCCCGTCGCCCGTTGCCTCTATGCCCTGAGGCCCGCTGAGCTTTGCGGCGGTCGCGAGGCCGCCGTCGCCGCTGAAGCCGGCCGTGCCCGTGCCGGCGACTGTGGTGATCTTGCCGAGACTGACCCTGCGCACGACGTTGTTCTCCGAGTCCGCGATGACATATCCGCCATCGGGCATCGCGGCGACGCCCTCGACCTGGCCGAGCGTCGCCACGGTCGCCTGGCCGCCGTCGCCCGCGTACCCGCGATCGCCGTTGCCCGCGATCGTCGCGATGTTGCCGTCGCTGTCGACGCGCCGGATCCGCTGGTTGCACGTGTCCGCGATCAACACGCTGCCGTCGACCGCCACCGCGACGTCGCCCGCGAAGCAGAGCTGCGCGGCGGTTGCCTCGCCACCGTCGCCGCTGAAGCCGGGCGTCGTCCCGGCGAACGTGGAGATCGTCCCGTCCGGCGCCACGCGGCGGATGCGGCTGTTGTTGGTGTCGGCGATCAGCAGGCTGCCGTCGCTCTCAAGCGCCAGGCCGCGCGGGTAGTTGAGCCGAGCGGCCGTCGCGGGACCACCGTCGCCGCTGAGCCCTTGGGTGCCGTTGCCGGCGACCCGGTGGATCGTGCCGTCGGGGTCGATCCTGCGGACGACGTGGTTGAAGTTGTCGGCGACGTAGTACCCGCCGCCTGGCGCCGCGATGACGCCCTGCGGGTGGTGGAGCGAGGCGCTCGTCGCCGGCCCCTCGTCACCGCTCAGCGCGGTCGAGCCGTTGCCGGCGACGGTTGTGATCGTGCGCGGCGTCGCGCTCGCGGCGCTCGCGAATACCGCCGACGGGACCAATGCCGAGGCCAGGCAGATGGTCACGAACTTGATCCGGATTGAAGTCCCGCCGAAGATTCTCATACGGGCTCAGTGCCGCGAGACCCCCATCCGTTACAGCGAGCTTGTGAAATTTCTTCCGTCGAAGGCGCAGGCGGCCCCGCGGGTCCGCCTGCACTCCGCGCGGGAACAGCGACTTGACCAGGAAGTCACCGGCACCCGTTGCCACCGCGGCCGCTCCCACCAGCGCCAGGGGAACCTGGCGTTCCGCCTCGCGACCAAGCGGCTCGAGATCCTGAGCGTCCTGCTCGCCCCGCATCCCGAAGTACGGGAAGTGGTCGAGAAATTGACCGAAGATCACGTCGCAGTCGGCCCGGTACGCCGCGGTGTCGAGCAGACCTCACGCCCACCCTAGCCTGCGCGGCGGACCTTGGTATCGAGCCCGAGCCGGACTGCTTGCGTGCATAAGCCGTTTCTCATCGGCGGGCGAATGGGGTGTGAAAGCCTGGGCGCATCGTGGGGCTCACCTGCTCGGATTCGCTCCCACCGCTAGGCCCACCTGGTGTCGGATGTCGTCGGCCAGAAGCGCGAGCCGCGCAGCGGTGGCGGGGTGTGGTGGTCGTGTTTGTGGCTGCGGCGGTCGGGGCTGTGGTGGTTGCGGGTGTGGCGTCGCGGCCGGAGGGGTCGCCGCGGGCGAGCGCGTCGGGTGCGGCGGCGTTGGGGCGGTTGCAGGGGTTGCCGCTGCAGGCGCAGTCGGTGATCTCGGCGAGGCTCGGGGCGGGCTCTGCGGCGTTCGCGGCGCGCCCCTCGGGCGAGGGGTATCGGCTCGCGGGCGGCGGCGTCGCCGCCGAAGCCGCGCGCGGCGGCGTGCGCATGGACGTGAATGGCGGGTCGCTGTCGATGGTCTTGTCGGGCGTCGGTCGCGCTGGCCGGTTGCGCTCGCCCGGTGCGGTCTCCCCGCGCGCGCGCTCGAACCGGGTCAGCTTCGCTCGGCCGAACGTGAGCGAGTGGTATGCGGCGGGGCCTTTGGGGATCGAGCAGGGCTTCACGCTCGCGTCGCGGCCGTCCGGGGCGGCCGGTTCGTTGACGTTGGCGCTACGGCTCGGCGGGTCGTTGCGGGCGACGCCCGGGGGCTCGGGCGTGCGGTTCGTGGCGCCCTCAGGTCGCGTGGCCGCGCGCTACGGGGGCCTGGTCGCAGTCGACGCCCGCGGGCGCAGGTTGCCCGCGGCCCTGGCGCTCATCGGCGGCTCGCTGCGGTTACGCGTCGACGACCGCGGCGCGCGCTACCCGGTCCGGATCGACCCGTTCGTCCAGCAGGGACCAAAGCTCACCGGCGGCGACGGCGAGTTCGGCCGCAGCGTCGCGTTGTCGGCGGATGGCGACACCGCGCTGATCGGCGCCGATGTCGACAGCGCCGATGTGGGGGCCGCGTGGGTGTTCACACGCTCCGCCGGCGTGTGGACGCAGCAGGGACCGAAGCTCACGGGCGGCGGCGAGACCGGCGCGGGCCACTTCGGGATGAGCGTGGCGCTGTCGGCGGATGGCGATACCGCGCTGATCGGCGGCCCGGTCGACAACAGCGGTTTGGGGGCGGCGTGGGTGTTCACGCGCTCAGGCGGTGTGTGGAACCAGCAGGGGCTCAAGCTCACCGGCAGCGGCGAGACCGGCCAGGGCTGGTTCGGCCGGAGCGTGGCCCTGTCCGCGGATGGCGACACCGCCCTGATGGGCGGCCAGTTCGACAACAGCCAGCTGGGGGCGGCGTGGGCGTTCACACGCTCAGCAGGCACGTGGAACCAGCAGGGCCCAAAGCTCACCGGCGCCAGCGTGACCATTAACGCCTTCTTCGGCACCAGCGTGGCCCTGTCCTCAGACGGCAACACCGGCCTGGTCGGCGGCTCTGGGGACCACGCCGGCATAGGGGCGGCGTGGGTGTTCACACGCTCCGCAGGCGCGTGGACCCAGCAGGGCCCAAAGCTCACCGGCAGCAGCGAGAGTGGTGCCGCCGTTTTCGGCTTGAGCGTGGCGCTGTCGGCGGATGGCGACACCGGCCTGGTCGGTGCCCCGTTCGACAACAGCGGTTTGGGGGCGGCGTGGGTGTTCACGCGCTCGGGCGGCGCCTGGAGCCAGCAGGGCTCAAAGCTGACGGGCAGCGACGAGACCGGCGCCGGCTCCTTCGGCGCCGGGGTG
>JAWVFH010000228.1:0-3434 GCA_033856255.1 Solirubrobacterales bacterium
GAACCCGCCGTGGCCGCGACTGCCCACCACCAGCAGGTCGGCACCCTCGGCGGCGTCGAGCAGCACCTGGGCGGGATGTCCCTGCGTAATGTGCTTACGGAGGTGCACGCCGTGCCCCGCACTGCCGGCCTTCTCGATTGCTTCGTCGAGCATGGAAGTCGTTTCCTGCTCCCAGTCGAACTCACCGGTCGGCACATACCCGTAGGTCGCCGCCCAATTCCACGCACTCACCACATTGAGCTCGGCACCGGTCACTTCGGCCTGGCGCGCCGCCCATTGCAGTGCCCGCGTCGCCGAACTCGAACCGTCGACGCCAACCACAATCCGGCCGCTACCCATCTCGCACCTCCATGTGCTCGATATACCCGAGCCGGCGAACGCGGGTGGACAAACTCGCACCGCCGGCCCCCACACCAATTATCCGCCGCACGGATCAGCCCTGTCGGGTGGCGTTGGTCTCCCACTTCCGAAGGGTCAGATCGGAATATCGGAATGGCTCGGCCGATTCCGAGTCCGGTGCTGAACCCAACGGCGCAGCGTGTCCGCCGCCGCGCCGGAGTCGATCGAGCGAGCCGCGGCGACCAGTCCGTCGTGGACCACGTCGCGCAGCGCGCCGGTCGGCGGAGGCTCGGCGAAGCCGTCATGGGCGGCGATCGCGGCGGCGGCGTTGAGCAGGACGGCATCCCGTACCGGACCCGCTCCACCCGCCAGTACGCCGCGGACGGCCGCCGCGTTCACCCGCCGACCGCTGCCACGCAGGGCGCCTACCGGCGCGGGCCCGATACCGAGCTCGACCGGGTCGAGTCGATGGCGACGAACCGCCCCGTGGCTGGCGATCCAGATCGTCGAGGGGCCGCTGGTGCTCAGCTCGTCCAGGCCGTCGTCGCCACGGACCACCAGTGCGGTGTTGCCCCGGTCCGCGAAGACCTGGGCCATGATCGGGGCGACGGCCGGGTCGGCGCACCCGACGAGCGACGCATCGGGCCGCGCCGGGTTGAGCAGCGGCCCGAGCTGGTTGAACACCGTGGGGATCCGGCTCAGGGTCGCCGAGGCGGCGACCACCAGCAACGCTGTCCGAACGACATCACGCCCCGATCAGAGCACCGCTCGCCGGTCGGGCACCGGGTTAGCGGAGTCGGGGGCGCCGGGCGGCCGGGCGCGGTCGGGGTGACGTTCAGCACCTGTGTGATAGCACTCGGCGGGGAGCCAACTCGGCCGGAGAGTGGCATATCCTGCGTGAGGAATCACTGACCGGCCGACCGAAGTGGGCCGTCCGACAGTGTGCGCTAGCCACACGAGGCACGAATATCCTCCCGCGGGGGGACGGACCGTGCTTCGCATTGAAATATGTTATGCCGGCCGCCGACCCTCCGGGCCGGCTCACCGCCCCCCAGGCTGAGCAGGTCGTCCCCCCAGCCGGTGGGTCGGCGGCGCAATGAGCTCACCGTCGAGCACCCTCTTTTTGGCTGATAGCTCCTATGACCAGGTGCTCCGGTGACGCTGTGAACCTGATGTCACACACGTCGCGGGCCGCCCGCGTAGGCGCGGACGGGCGGTGGGCATGGTCACGTTGTCGAGCAGGGAACGGCGGGTCCTCCGCCGCATCGAACGGGGGCTGCTCTACGACGACCCGAGGCTCGCCGCCGTGCTGAGCGATCCCGGCACGGCCCGGCCCCAGGCATCGACGCACTGGGTTGCCCTGGTGTTCCTGACCGTGACGAGCCTGCTGCTCCTGAGTGGGTACGCCTTCGGTCAGCCGCAGATGGTGCTCGGCGGCCTGACGGTCCTCGGGACGTTGCCGGTCGTCGTCGCCCTCGTGGTCCTGGTCAACCGGACCGAACCGGGCTGACCGGACGCGCCGGTCGCGCCGGCCGTCGCCGTTCAGCACAAGCCCGCGCCGACGTAGGGATGCGGGCTACGCAGCGGCGCTCCCTCGGCGAAGCGGGACAGCCGGAAGTCCGCCTAGGGCCTGGCCTCGACGTCCTTGCTGCCCGCCGGAGCCAGGGCTGGCCCTCGACGTGCGGGTCGCAGTGCACCAGGGCCAGTCCGTCGCGCACCCAGGGCAGCGGCGTGTAGCTGGCCAGGCCCGGGATGGCGATCAGGTCGGCATCAGTGGACATCATTGGTGACGTTCGTGTTATGGGCCGCAACCGCGGTCACTTTCCCGGCATCGCCGACCCACATCTCGCCGCCGCGCTAGCGTGGGTGGAGTGATGCGGCGTGGACTCCCCGACAAGCTCTCTGCGGTACTACACGAACGACGGTGGTTGGCCATCGCCGTGGTGCTGGTTGTCCTGTTGGGCGGTGGCCTGTGGATCGGCCTCTCGTCCGGCGGTGAACAGCAGGCCAACCCGCAACCGGGGCCGCCCCCCGCAGCCGCCCCACCGCCACCGGCCCCCACCGGCATCAGCCTCACCGGTTGGAAGCTGAGCATCCCGGAGAAGAACGACAACGGTAACGCGGCGACCATCCAGCCGGCGGCCCTCAAGGCGCCGTGGCTGACCGCGACGCCCGATGGTGGGTTGATGTTCTGGGCGCCCTCGCAGGGCGCGACGACCAAGAACTCGGACCATCCCCGCACCGAGCTGAACAGCCTCACGAACTTCGCCGCCGGCAAGGGCAGGCACACCCTGAGCGCCTCGGTGACACTGCTGCAGGTACCCAAGGACGGCCAGGGAGTCATCCTGGGCCAGATCCACGGCGCCGACGACATCAGCTCGGTGCCCTACGTGATGCTGCGCTACCAGGAGGGGCAGCTCAAGGTCGTCGTCAAACAGGTCCAGGACGGCAACGACCACATCAACTACGCGCTGCTGCCCAACGTGCCGCTGAACACCCCGTTCGACTTCAGCATCGCCGACCTGGGCAACGGCAGCATGGCCTTCTCCGCAACCCTCAACGGCGCCGTCCACCAGGTGACGGCACCGATCCCCGCCGAGTTCACCGGTCAGACGGTGCGCTTCCAGGCCGGGGCCTACCAGCAGGCCGACGACCCCGCCGGGGCCCAGGACGGCGGGCGGGTGATCTTCCACAAGCTCGACGAGCAGTCCGCCGGCACCAGACCGGCGTCCGTCAGCCGCCAACCGCGACCAGCTGGCGCCCGCGGGCCACCTCTCGCAGCTCCGCGTTCGTCGAGCCGGGTGCGATGCCGTGCTCGGCCATCCCGGCGAGCACCGGGCCGGCCAGACCGGGGTCCGCCCGCAGCATGGCCTCCAGCAGCACGCCGAAGTGCCGGCGCCGGCGCAGAGTCTGCTCGGTGACCTCGGCATCGGGTTGGACACCGATCCTCGCGCTGACCCCGAGACCAACGCCCGCCTCGGCAGCGGAGAGCGACAGGCCGCGCAGCAGCATCCGGTCGAACCTGGCCGGGTCGTAGCCCGCCTCGACCACCCGCTCCCGGGCGGTCCAGCCGGCGGAGGCCCAGATGGTGCCGC
>JAWVFH010000229.1:0-4893 GCA_033856255.1 Solirubrobacterales bacterium
GCCTCGCGGCGTTGTCGTCGGGGCCGATACAACGACGGTATCGGCCCCTCCGAAGACGACAGAGCCTTGCGATGCATCCATCTGGATCACCGAATATCTGGCAAGGACTTCGGACGCAGGGCACTAGTGTCGCGTAAGCGGGCTGTCTTTAGTCTTTGTTGATCGTTGGGCCTTGGCGAGGATGGCGTCTGCGTCCTTGGTCCAGATGAACGGTTCGCAGTGGTCGTTCCAGGAGTCGATGAACCGGCCGATCGTGTCGGTGAGTTCCCGGACGGATGCGAAGCTGCCTCGGCGGATGGCTTGGCGGGTGATGATCCCGAAGAAGATCTCGACCATGTTCATCCACGACCCCGAGGTCGGGGTGAAGTGCATGGTGATCCGAGGGTTGCGAGCCAGCCACTTCCTCACGGCGGGGTGTTTATGTGTGGCGTAGTTGTCGGCGACGATGTGCAGCTTGACTCGGGGATAGGCCTTGGCGATTTGCTTGAGGAAGCGCAGGAACTCCTGGTGGCGATGCCGAGGCATGCAGGCGTCGGTGACCTTGCCGGTGGCCACCTCCAGGGCGGCGAACAGGGTGGTGGTGCCGTGGCGATGTAGTCGTGGGTGGCCCGCTCGGGCAGTCCGGGTCGTAGCGGCAGGATCGGCGCGGTCCGTTGCAGGGCCTGGACCTGGGACTTCTCATCGATCGAGAGCACCACGGCCTTGTCCGGCGGGTATAGATACAGCCCGACGACGTCGCGGACCTTCGCTTCTAGTTGCGGGTCGGTGGAGAACTTGAACGTCTCGGCCCGCCAGGGCTGGATACCGAAGCGGCGCCACAACCTGCTGATCGAGTCGTGCGAGACCCGCGTTCCGCGCCGGCGTAGCCAGTCGGCGAGGATCCGGCTCGACCAGTGCGTGACACCCAACTCCGCCGGTGGTCTGGTCAGGGTCGCGGTCAGGATCTCATCACGCACCTCGTCGGTGACCGTTGTGCGCGGCGGCGGCTTGCGAGCCCGCTCAGCCAGACCGGCCAGGCCTTCCTGGGCGAATCTCCGGCGCCACAACACCACCGTCGGCTCCGAACAGTCGACCCGCTCGGCGATCTCCGGGCCGGTCAAACCCTCGCTGGATAACAGCACGATCCGCGCCCGAGCCACGTCACGAGCCAGCGCGCCGCGATCCCGGACCCGACGTTCCAGCTCCGCCCGCTCAACCTCCGACACAGCCAGAACGTGCACCCGATTCGGCATGCATCAGTGTCCCACCGTTCAGCAGAACACTAAAGCCGGACACGCGTCATAACACTAGGCCACGGGGGTTGACCGGGTCTGGTCGAGCTTGTGTTGCGGCAGGCGCACCGCAACGATGGCCCCGCCCGTCGGGTGGTTGTCCGCCGTGGCCTCACCGCCGTGTGCCCGGATGATGGCAGCCACGATGGCCAGACCGAGGCCGGCGCCTCCGTCAACGCGGGCGCGGGCGGTGTCCGCGCGGCGGAAGCGCTCGAAAGCGTGCGGGATGAACGCCGTCGGAAAGCCGGGTCCGTGGTCTCGCACCGTGATCTCCAGGACCGACGGCGCCGCACGCTGACGCGCGGTGAGCTGCACCGGTTCGCCGGTCGGACTGTGCCGCAGGGCATTGTCGAGCAGGTTGTCGATCGCCTGTCGAAGCCTGTCCGGGTCGGCTACCACGGTCAGCTCAAGGGGGCAGTCGACCTCGACGCCGACCATCCGGTCGGCGGCGCGCGCGTTCGCCGCTCTGGCCGCCGCGGTCAACAGCTCGTGCACCGGTGTCGGGGTGGCCCGCACGAATGTCTGCTCGCCTTCGGCGCGCGCGAGGAGCAGCAGGTTCTCCGACAGCCGGATGAGCCGCTCGGTCTCCAGTCCGGCGGCGGCGACCGCCGCGGCCCGCTCCGCGCGACCGCGGCCCGGCCGGGCGGCGAGTTACCGCGCGGCACGCAGCATCGCGAGCGGGGTCCGCAGCTCGTGGCCCGCATCGGCGACGAACCCACGTTCCCGGGCCACCGCGGCCCGCAGCCGGCCCAGCAGGGCGTTCATCGTGGTGGCCAGGGCGGCAATCTCATCCCGGGTGGGCGGCACGGCCAGCTGCATGGTGGTGTCGTGTTCGCTGATGTCCGCCGTCTCGCGGCGCATCCGCTCCACCGGGTGCAGCGCGGCGCCCGCCAGCAGCCAGGCGCCGAGGCCCGCCACCGCAACGGCGGGCGGTCCGCCGAGCAGGATCGCGTACTCGACGTGGTCGGCGGCGGCATCCGAGATGTCGGTTCCGGTGCCGACCACCACGAGCGTGCCCGCCGCATCGGTGGTCCGTGCCAGCACCCGGGTCCGCTCCCCGGTCAGTTCGGTGGTGAAGGTCAGTACCTGCCCGTCCGCGACGGTCCGGCGCTGTGCCGCATCGAGCGCCGGCCGGCCGGCGAGCTCGGGCGACGAGGCCAGTACCTGTCCGTTCACGGTGAGGAACTGGGCGGGTTCCTCGTCCTGGCCGAGGCGCAGGCTACCCATACCGGCGGCACTCACCTCATCGACCAGAGCGGACGCCCTGGTCACGAGTGAGCTGTCCAGCGAAGCATCCAGGCTGATTCGCAGCTGGAGCAGGAAACCGAAGCCGGCGACCCCGATCACCAACGCGGTCGCCAGCGCGAACAGCAACGCCAGGCGCAGCCGCAGCGGCATTCAGGGCTCCTCGACTCGCGACACTAGCCGGTGGCGACCGACCGCGGCGCCTCTTCGGAGACCCGCATCCGGTAGCCGACGCCGCGGACCGTCTCCAGCTGCTCATCACCGAACGGGCGGTCCACCTTACGTCTCAGGTACGCCACGTACTGATCGACGATGTTGGACACTCCGTCGTAGGAGAAGTCCCATACGTGTTCGATGATCCGGGTGCGGCTGAGTACCTGCCCCGGGTGGCGCATGAAGAGCTCGAGCAGGGCGAACTCCTTGGCGGAGAGCGTGAGCTCGGTCGTGCCGCGCCAGGCCCGGTGCGTTGCGGGGTCCAGGCGCAGCTCGCCGACCGAGAGTTTGGTCGGGCGGTCGCCGGATCCGCGCCGGATCAGGGCGCGCAGTCGGGCGGCGAGCTCACCGAAGCTGAACGGCTTGGTCAGGTAGTCGTCGGCGCCGGCGTCGAGGCCCCGGATGCGGTCGTCCACGGCATCGCGGGCGGTCAGCATCAGCACCGGCATCCAGCGGCCCCGGTCGCGGAGCTGCCGACAGACCTCCATGCCGTCCAGCCCGGGCAACATCACATCGAGAACCACGGCGTCGTAGGCGAACTCGGTGGCCTGCCAGAGCGCATCCGTCCCGGTGTTGGCAATGTCGACGGCATAGCCGTCCTCCGCGAGGCCTCGGCGCAACAGCGCGGCCATCCTCGGCTCGTCCTCGACAATCAGCACTCGCACCCGGATGAGCCTAGGGCGCACAGCATGTGAGAACCGTGAGAGCAACGGAACGCGTGCCGTGGCGGCGCTGATGTACCCGTTCACATGGTGCGTTCATCAGTCTCACACAGTGTCCTCGAAAAGATCGGTCCGTGGACATCAACTCGCGGACGACCGCACCGGCCGGCGAGGGACACCTTGGGAGACACCCGTGGTGAGGGAGCTGATCGCGCTTCTGACCGGCGCCGGAGGCATGTGGACCTACCCCGCGATGGGACTCTTCGCGTTCTTCGAGTCGGCGGCGTTCGTGGGCCTGGTGATTCCCGGCGAGTCCGCGATGCTGCTCGGCGGCGTACTCGCGGCCACCGGGCAGGTAAGCCTCTACGGCATGGTCGCCGGGGGTGTCATCGGCGCCGTGCTGGGCGACATCGCCGGGTACGGGGTGGGCCGACTCGCGGGGCCCGCGCTCCGGTCCGGCCGCCTCGGCCGCTGGGTGGGCGAAGACCGTTGGAACCGCGCGGAGAGCCTGCTGGAGCGACGGGGTGGGCCGGCTGTCTTCCTGGGGCGCTGGGTCGGCGTACTCCGCGCGGTGGTTCCCGCCGCCGCCGGTGCCGTCAACATGCCGGTGAGGCGCTTCATGGTCTGGAACGCCGTCGGGGGCCTGCTGTGGGCGAGCACGGTCGTCATGCTCGGTTACCTGGTGGGCTCGTCGTGGCAACGTGCGCAGCACTGGCTCGGCGCCGGTGCGGTTCTCCTGGGCTTCGGCGCGGGCGCGGCCGCCGTGGTGGCGACGGCGTTCAGGCGCATTCGCAACCGCGCTGAGGCGGCGGCACCGGACGGCGCGCAACCGCCCGCCGGCGAGACGGCACCAACCCGGCGCCGTGACGTCCTGATCGGCTCGACGACCGTCGCCGTGCTGGCCCTGGTCGTCGGTGAGCTGTCGGACAACGTCACCGACGGCGCCGGCATCACCGCGATCGACGGGCCCGTGTTGACCTGGATGCTGGGCCATCGCACATCCGGCCTGACCACCCTCATGGTCATTGTCAGCGACGTCGGCGGCACCGCGGTCGTGTCCTCGGTAGCGGCCGTGGTGACCGCCGCACTCGCCTGGCGCCGCCGCTGGCGTGATGCCCTGCTCGTGTCGGGCACCACCCTCGGCGCCGGGCTGCTCGTCGTCACACTCAAACCACTGGTCGGCCGGTCCCGGCCGCCCAGAATCGACCAACTCGTGGTGGAGACCACCCAGTCGTTCCCCTCCGGCCACGCGCTGGCGGCGGCCGCGGTGCTCGGCGTGCTGGCGATGGTGGTGATCCGTCGACTACCCCGCCGGAGTCCCCGGGTGCTGCTCGCCGCCGCGGCGGCGGTGTGCGCCCTGGCAATCGGCCTGAGCCGCCTCTACCTGGGGGTGCATTGGGCCAGCGACGTCGTCGGGGGTTGGCTCATCGGGACGACGTGGCTGGCCAGCTGCCTCACGGTTGCCAGGGTTGTGCCGATGCGTCGGCCGGTGACCACCGCGC
>JAWVFH010000230.1:0-3802 GCA_033856255.1 Solirubrobacterales bacterium
GGCCGTAGTAGACGGGCTCGTGCACGTCGGTGAAGCTGACTTCCGCGAAGCCGGCCGCCGCCAGTATGCCTTCCGTGACGGTCGGGTCGGCGAGTGAGAACGGGTCCGGACCGCGGGGTGTGGTTGCCGCGGCGGGGAGGGTCTGGCGGAGCGCGGTGGCCCACTCATTGCGGTCGCGCTCTTGCCAGACCAGCAGCACCAGGCGCGCCGCGGGGCGCAGAGCGCGCCCGATATTGGTGAACGCGGCGACTGGGTCGGCGAAGAACATCGTTCCGAACCTGCTGATACAGAGGTCGAAACGTGTTGGTGGAAAGCGGTGAACCTGGGCGTCCGCCTGCTGGTAGGTGATGTTGGCCAGTCCCTGGTCGTCGTTGAGCTGACGGGCCCGTTCGAGCATTGGCGCGGAGAGATCGACGCCTACCGCGCTTCCGGTGACGGCGGCGCGGGCGGCCTCGCGGGTGGACTGGCCTGTGCCACAGCCGATGTCGAGCACACGGTCGCGAGAGCCGACGCGGGCAGCAGCGCGGAAGAGTTCGTTGTGCAGGCGCAATTCCGCGTCGTAGTCAAACAGGTCGGACATCACCGTCACCGGATCCTCTCGATACCAATTTCGACCGGGCCGTCGCGGAGTACTCCCCGCACCCGGTCCAGCGACACTGTTTCCGGCGGGAACTCCGCCAGCCACCAGGTGGCGCCCGCCTTGGCGTAGGGCGCCGGATCGGCGCTGGGTGGGAGGGCGACGGCGATGTCGTATCGGGTCGTCTTTCGCTGGCGGAGATCGGTGATGGTGGTGACGATGTCGGCGAGCTGGTCCGGGTGTTCGAGATTGACCGGGAAGAAGCCGTCGTGCCGGGCCGTGCGGCGCAGCGGTGCGGCGTTACCGGGAAGTCCCGCGGCCCACACCGGCACGCCAGGGCGCTGAACCGGTCTGGGAAGGAAGGAGATGCCGTCGACGGTGTAGTGCCGGCTGTGATGGTGCACCGGCCTACCGGACCACGCGGCGGCGAGAATCTCCAGTGACTCGTCGAGCATCTGGCCCCGCCGCCGATCATCGAGTTCCTCGCCGGTCGCACACAGCTCGCCGGCGAAGCGGCTGCCAAGACCGACGCCGAGCGTGAGGCGGCCGCCGCTGAGCCGGTCCAGCGTCGCGGTTTCCCTGGCGACCTTGGGCGGCCGGCGGCGGGCAAGGGGGGTGACCATGGGGCCGAACCGGATGCGTTCGGTGGCGGTGGCGATCGCGGCCAGCGTGATCCACGGGTCGGCCACCTGTCGGACCGGCGGCCGCCAGCGCAGGTGGTCCCAGACGAACACGCCGTGCCAGCCGGCCTCCTCCGCCTCGGCGGCCAGCCGTGCGACCACCGCCGGTTCGGCGAGATCGTCGAAGATCGGCAGCCAGAGCGCCGAACGCAACCGGGTCATGGTCGGCCGCCTCCGGTGTGCTGGAGCAGAGCCGGTACGAACACGTCCCACAGCGGCTTCGGCAGGTCGTGCCCGGCGCCTTCCAGGATCAGCAGCGTCGCGCCGGGAATCGCGTCGCGCAGCGCATGTCCGTGTGGGAGCGGGCAAACCGGGTCGTGGTCGCCGTGCACCACCAGGGTCGGCGCCTTGATGGAGGCAAAATCGCGGGACGACCCGTCGAAGGTCATCGCGTAGTGGTTGACGAGGGTGGACGCGATGTCGTGAGTGCGGGCCACGTCCCGCTCGACCAGCGCGCGCGTGGCGGTCTCGTCGAAGTAGGGCGAGCCGCCCGAGCACGCCTTTGCCGATGCGACAACAAAGTCCACTACCGCGCCGGAATCGGCGGGGTCCGGGTCGGCGGGGGTGCCGCTGGTGAGCTCGTCCGACGACGGCGGGAGTCCGTCCTCGCCTGTGGAGGTGGAGACGAACGTCAGTGACTCCATCCGGTCGGGGTGGTCCACCCCGAGGATGAGCCCGATTCCGCCGGACATGGACCTGCACACGACGTGCGCGCGCTCGATGTTCAGGGCGTTCAGGATGCCGAGCGCGTCCCCGGCCAGGTCGGTGAACGTGTAGCCCGGCCGCCCAGGCGGGTAGCTGGTGGATCTGCCGGTGTCCCGGTTGTCGTAGCGGATCACGAACCGGTCGCCGCGCGCGATCTGTTCGCACAGCTCGGCTTCCCACCACAGCATCGAGGCGGCCGCACCATCGATGAGCAGGATCGCCGGGTTCGCGGAGTTTCCGAAGGTCTCGACGCACAGCTCGACATCGCTGATCTCGACGAGCTTCTCGGCGTGCGAAAGGTGATCGGTCATGAACGCCACGCTAGACAACGCAGTTCATCGCGAAAAGCGATAATCTCCGATCAAATCAATCGTGGTAGACGATGAAGCAGAGCACCCCGCACCGCTGGCGGAATCCGCACCCCGTGGACGCCGTCATCGCGGTCGTCATGATGGGACAGGACCGCTGATCGAACTCAGCCTGACAGGCTTGTACTCGGTTGCGCCCAGTGTGGATTTCAACTGTGAAACACATATTTCGCAGGTGCCCTTGGTGGCACCGGGTGCACAGTCGAAATCGCGGGCATGGTGGAGGCCGGCGACAAGAACGATGGCATCGGTGGCGAGGGCTTCTCCGATCGGCGCTGTCCGGATCGCATGCATCGCCGCGCCGCGGTCGTCGTCGCCGGTGACCCACTCGGCGCGAAGTGACAATGCGTGTGACCCGAGTGCGGTTACGGCCGTCGAGACCAGCGAACCAGACATCGCACCTCCGACCGCCAGCACGGCCCCAAGTTCGCGTCGCGCGGGTTCGGTGGGTTCCGTCGCCCCATCGGATCTGGTCGAATAGAAGTCCTCAACGAAGGAGTCGATCACCGGCAGGATCGCTACTATTCGGCAGCCGAGGACCGTGGCGGCAACCAGTCGATTCGCGACCAGTCGCAACTGGGCTTGATCTGATAGCCAGCTACCGTCCATCTTCCATATCAAGGGCGAAAGAGCGCGTGCATCGAATCCGCTGAACGTGCGACCTGGAAGTGGGGGGTAGTCAGGCATCGCGCCACTCCTCGACGAGGGGGCGGCGCAAGGCGTGTCCGCGCCGCGTGCTGCCACTCTCAACCCTCAACTGGACTTGAGGTCAAGCGTGAGTGGCCGGTGTCATCCTCGAGCCTGGGGTGGTCGTGGTCGTGGTCGTGGTCGTGGTCCTGGTCGGGAGGCGGGACCGGTTGCGGTGCCGGCCCAGTGCCTCGATCACGCCGGGCAGGTCCTGCTCCTCCAACCGCTGTCAGTCAGGGGCCGGCTGGCATGTCCGAGCGGCGTCAGTCAGGGGCGAAGCCGGCGCGCGGTCCCGCAAGCCGCGGCCGCCCCGTGCTGCTTCGGATCACGCCGCCGGGGCCGGGCGCGATCGAGGCCATTGCCGAAGATGATCTGACGGGTAATCTCGTTAATGCGATCTTCAATCGAGGAGGACCCAGGTGAACCGAACCCTCTATCCCATAGCCGTTACCGCCTCCGCCGCGGTGGCGACGATGTTCGTGGCGGCCGGTACCGCTTTCGCCGCGACGCCGGCGCCGGTGCAGGTCTCGTCGTCAGCGATGCCGATCCAGCTCGCGGACGACGACACCGGACACAACTACCACTGGCACCTGCACAATCGCCACGCGCGCGCCGGGGAGATCTTGAGCGACTACTTCGGAAGTAGCAGTTCCGCCGGCGGTCCCCAACGGATCGGGTTGCTGTGTCCGCCCGCGCCCCCGCCCGGGGTGGGTCAGTGGAAGTGCGCATACACCACGGTCCCGCCGGTACCGGCACCCTGACCGTGGACCGGCGAGCTCACCTGT
>JAWVFH010000231.1:0-3565 GCA_033856255.1 Solirubrobacterales bacterium
ACAACCATGTGATCGCGGGTGCGTCCAGCCTCAAGGTCACCGACATCGGCAACGGCCGAAGCTATTCGGCGACCGTGATCGGCTACGACCAGGTGCACGACATCGCGCTACTGCGGATGCGCGGCGCCTCCGGCCTGCGCACCGCAACCCTCGGCGACTCCGACACCGTGCGGGTGGGGGACCAGGTCGCCGCGATCGGCAACGCTGGCGGGGTGGGCGGCCGCCCGAGCGTGGTGACCGGCCCGGTCACCGCCCTGGGGCGTTCCATCACCACCAGCGACGAGCTGACCGGTCAGGCCGAGCATCTCACCGGGCTGATCGAGGCCGCCGCCGACATCCGGCCCGGCGACTCCGGCGGTCCGATGGTCGACAGGGCCGGCCGGGTCATCGGGGTGGACGTGGCCGCCTCGGTCGACACCCACAGCCAAAAACCGGGCGGCACCGGCTTCGCGATCCCGATCAACAACGCGATGGAAGTGGTCAGCCAGATCCGCGGCGGCAGCACCAGCGCGGCCGTGCACATCGGGGAGACCGGCCTACTCGGTGTCGCGGTCACCGGATTCTCCGACCGCGCCGTCCGGGACGCACTGGCCGGGTTCAACCAGGCACACCCCCAGTCGCGGCCGCCGCCGGGTTCATCGGCAACCGGTGCCTTCGTGGCCGGGGTCGCCGACGACTCGCCGGCCGACGAGGCCGGGCTGTCACCAGGTGACGTGATCACCTCGGTGAACGGCACCGACGTCGACTCGGCCGGCACGTTCAACCGACTGGTCGGCCCACACCGGCCGGGCGACCGGATGACCCTCGGGTGGGACGACGCGGACGGCCGGGCCCAGGTCGCGACCGTGGCTCTGGTGGCGGGACCACCCAACTGAGGCCGTCAGGTCACCAACAGGTCCGGTGACAATTTTTCCAGGCCGCTCGCGGGCCGATATTCGTGCAGTTCGTGGCCGTGCAGCCGCAGCCAGGCCGCCTGCTCCCGCCAGTCCGGGCGCACCGATTCGAGCAGCCGCCAGAACGACCGTGAATGGTTGAACTCGCGCAGGTGGCAGAGCTCGTGCAGCACGACATAGGCCAAGATGTCGGACGGGGCCAGCACGAGCCGCCAGGAGAACGAGAGCCGTCCGACGCGCGAGCACGAGCCCCATCTGGTCTGTTGGTCGCGGACGCCGATCGACTGGTAGCGGACGCCCAGACGAGCCGCCTCGAGCTCGGCCGCCTCCTGCAATCTGCGGCGGGACTCACGGCGGTACCACCGCTCGATCGCGGCGGCGGCAGCCGTGGCCGTGCCTCCGACGACCAGGCGGCCGTCCTCCAGGGCCGCGACCGGTCGACCGGCCTCGCGGTGACTGACGGGCACAGCTTCGCCGGCCAGCCAGACCGTCCCCGGCCGTTCCAGGCACAGCTCGCGGGGACGCTCCGCAATCGCGCGCAATGCCGCGACCTTGTCGGCGAGCCAACGGCGATTCGCCGCGATGAACTCGTCGACCGATCTCTCCCGGACACCGGCGGGTACCACTACCTCCGGTGGATGCCGCGGACCGACAACCAGGCGCATCGTCCGCGCACGGCGGGACTCCCGAATTCGCACCACAACCACGTTGCCGTCGATGACCAGCTCCCTCGACGGCCGATCACCCATGAACCCATTATTCATCGGCCACCCGCGGTGCCCGAGGCACCCCGACTCCCCCGGTGGAGCTGGCCCTACCCGTGAAGTCGGGACGGCGGACCGAGCTCGAGCACGACGCCGGTGACCGGTTCGCCTTCCGTGGCTCCGAACGGCCCAACCTGACCTTCCAGCACGAGTCGGCGCAGACGTTCGAGGGTTGCGGGCCGACGGCGACGAGGACCAGTTCAGCGACGTGCCCGTGTCGTCGCGCGAGTTCCTGTTGGGCGGCGGCTACCCGTCGCTGTAGCAACCAGGCCTGAATGACGAGCGCCGCGACTCCGCCCGGGTTCGCTCGTTAGACCAGTTGCCAGACACCGGCTGTTTTCTGGGGGAGACTATTGGTAGGCACGATCCGGGCACTGGCGTGCGGCGCCGTGCTGCTCGCACTGGGGATGGGCGTTGTCGCGGTACTGCGGTTGAGTGGCGGACAGGCCCCGGGCCAACCCGTGAGCCAGATGCCGGCGAACCTGCCAGCGGCTCCGACCGGCACCTCCGCGGCGGCGACTCCCGGCAGTGCGGGAGCGGAGGCGGCGGCACCGATCGCACCGCGCCCCGAGAGCGACACCCCGACGACGTCGGCGGACAAGGTCGGCCAACCCCGGACCGGGGGTCAGGCCCTGCCGAAGCTCTCCCAGCAGGCGGCTCAGCAGGCAACCAGGATGCGCCACGCGCCGGAGCCCCCGGCGCAGACCGAAGCACAGGCGAACCGGCGCAACGAGCAGGTGCGCCGGGAGATGATCGACCGGCTGTGCGAGCGGTACAACCTGCCCGCCGACCGCTGCGAGGAGTCGAAGTACGGCTCTGACTACTGAATTCGGCGACTACTGAGTTCCGGCGGCCCGGCCCACCTCCATCCTTTCGACGGAGGCGGGCCGGACCCGGGTAGGTCTGGCCGGGTACATCTACCGCGCGGCGGCGCCCCAATGCACGCCCGTCACGACGCGGGTCAGTGCCTCGGGTACCCGCACGGTCAGTGCCGGATTGAGCACCGCCGGCAGATCGACCATAGCCAAACGAACGTTACTCCGATCTTGTTCCCGCACCCCGCAGGTGGGCGTGGATCACTCGACTGACGCGGCGTGGGCGACGCGCCTGGCCCGTTCTAGGCGACGTTGGGAATCAGTCCGTGCGGGTTCAGCACGTACTTGCGCGCCGCACCCTGGTCGAACTCCTGGTAGCCGCGTGGCGCATCGTCCAGCGGGATCACCGTGGCGTTCACCGCCTTCGCGATGTGCGCCTTGTCGTGCAGGATGCTCATCATCAGCCCACGGTTGTACTTCAGCACCGGACACTGCCCGGTGGAGAACGTGTGGCTCTTCGCCCAGCCCAGCCCGAGCCGGACCTTGAGTGTCCCCTGCTTGGCGTCCTCGTCGGCCGCACCCGGGTCACCGGTGACGTACAACCCGGGGATGCCCAGCCGCCCGCCGGCACGGGTCAGGGTCATGACCGAGTTGAGCACAGTGGCCGGCGCCTCGGCGGCGTCCCTGCCGTGCCCGCTGGCCTCGAACCCCACCGCATCGACGGCGCAGTCCACCTCGTTCGTGCCGAGGATCTCCGCGATCTGGTCCTCCAGCGTCGCGTCCTGGGAGATGTCCACGGTCTCGCAGCCGAAGGAACGCGCCTGCGTGAGACGCTCGGCATTGCGGTCCCCCACGATGACGACGGCCGCGCCGAGCAGCTGCGCCGAGTAGGCCGCGGCGAGCCCGACGGGTCCGGCGCCCGCGATGTAGACGGTGGACCCGGTCGTCACGCCGGCGGTGTAGGCACCGTGATACCCCGTCGGGAAGATGTCCGAGAGCATCGTCAGGTCGAGGATCTTCTCCAGCGCCTGGTCCCGGTCGGGGAACTTCAGCAGGTTGAAGTCGGCGAACGGCACCATGACGTACTCGGCCT
>JAWVFH010000232.1:0-2909 GCA_033856255.1 Solirubrobacterales bacterium
GCTACGGAGGCCGCGTGCTGGAGTGTGAGTCGCGTGACACGCACCGGATCGGCTACGCCCTGTTCGAGGAGATTTCCGAACTCGCCGGTCATCGCGTTGAGACCGTCTGTGTCCGGCATTGCTCGCACCTGGTCGATCGTCGCCTGGCCGTCGTACCCGGCGTTGTCGGCGATCCAGTACAGCGGCTCGGCCAGAACGCGGCGGATGATGTCGACTCCGAGCCCGTAGTCGCCCTCCAGCTCCAAGTCCACGAGCGCGGCCTCTGACCGCAGGAGCGCTGTTCCTCCGCCGGCGACGATTCCTTCCGCCACGGCTGCGCGCGTGGCGGCCAGCGAGCCCTCGGTCCGGCGGTACTTCTCCTGGAGCTCCACGTCTGTGGCTGCGCCGACCCGGATGACAGCGAGGCGGCTCGCGAGCTTGGCCAGGCGCTCCTGCGCGATCTCGCGGTCACGCTCATGAGAGCCGCGCTCGACCTCGCCGCGGATCTGCCCAAGGCGCGCCTCGACCGCATCGGCGCTGCCGCCGCCTTCGATGAAGTTGGTGGCATCGGCAGTGACGATCACGCGGCGAGCGGTGCCGAAGGCAGAGCGCTCGACGTTCTCGAGGGTCAGACCGGTCTCGTCTGTGATCACCTGTCCGCCGGTGAACACGGCCAGGTCCTGCAGATGCGCAAGGCGGCGGTGGCCGAAGCCAGGGGCGCGCACCGCGACGGCCTCGAGCGTCCCGTGCATCGTGTTCTGGATCAGCATGCCGAGCGCGGCGCCGTCAACCTTCTCGGCCAGGACGACGAGTGGCCGTGGCGATTGCATCACCTGGCCGATGACCGGCATGAGGTCCTGCGCATGCGTGATCGGCTTGGTCGTCATCAGGATGTACGGGTTTTCGAACACCGTCTCCATGCGGTGCTGGTCCCGAGCCATGTACGGGGAGACGAAGCCGTTGTCCACGAGCATGCCCTCGGCGAAGTCGACCTCGATCCCGGGGACGGCTGTCTCCTCGATCGTGACAACGCCGTCCTCTCCGACTCGCTCGAGCGCGTACGCGACAGCGTCGCCGATGCGCGGATCGGCCTTCGCCGCGATCGTCGCGATGTGCCGCAGGTCCTCGACATCGGTCACCGACCGCGCGCGGCGGCGCAGGTCGGCCACAACCCGCTCGACCGCTTCTTCGATGCCACGGCGCAGGAGCATCGGGTTGGCGCCCGCCTCGATCTTCTTCATCCCCTCGCGCACGATCGCCTGGGCCAGCACCGTGGCCGTGGTGGTGCCATCGCCCGTCAGGTCGCTCGTCTTGTTGGCGACCTCGCGGACGAGCTGCGCGCCCATGTTCTCGAAGGGGTCGCCCAGCTCGATCTCACGGGCGATCGACACGCCGTCGTTGGTGATCGTGGGCGCGCCGGTCAGACGCTCGAGGACGACGTTGCGGCCCTTTGGTCCGAGGGTCACCTTGATTGCGTCGGCGAGCCCGTCGACGCCCGCCTGCAGCCTCCGCCGGGCGTCGTCGTTGAAGTGCAGTGTCTTGGCCATTGTTGCTCCTTCTTATGCCGCGCCCGCGGGGATGAGAATTCCTCGGCCGCGGAGCCGTCCGTGGTCGAGTTCCGCCATCGCGTCGTTGACGGCGTCCAGTGGATAGGTGGTCGTGTGCAAGCTGACCTTGCCTTGCGCGGTCAGCGTCATCAGCTCGTCGAGGTCGTTGTAGGACCCGACGAGGTTGCCGATGAACGAGATCTCCCGCGAGATGATGTCGATCGTCGGCACGTCGATGTTCTCGCCGTATCCGACTACGAAGAAGGAGCCCGCGTCGCGCAGCATCGCGACGCCGTCGCCCGTGGTGCCGTGCTCTCCGACGAAGTCGATCACGGCGTCCGCGCCCTCGCCGTCGGTTAGCTCGAGCACGGTGTCAACGTGGTTGCCGTTCACCTGCACGGTGTGATCGGCGCCGAGCTCGCCGGCAAGTGCGAGTGCCTGCTCGGACGGGTCCACCACGATGATCTCCGCCGGCGTCAGCGCGCTGAGGCACTGGATTCCGATGTGGCCGAGACCGCCGGCGCCGATCACCACCACGCGTGTTCCGGGATACAGCAGCGCCACCGCCTTCTTGACCGCGTGGTAGGCGGTGAGGCCGGCGTCCGCCAGCGCTGCGATGTCCTTCGGCTCCAGCGTCGGGCGCAGCTTCACCACCGATCGCGCGGTCGTCTTCAGCAGGTCGGCGAAGCCGCCGTCGCTCGAGATCCCCGGGAAGGTGCTGTTCGCGCAATGCACGTCGTCTCCCGCGCGGCAAGCGCGGCAAAGGCCGCATGTGACAAGCGGGTGGACGATCACGGTGTCGCCCAGCTCGACGTTCGTCACCGCCGGGCCGACCTCGTAGACCCAGCCTGAGTTCTCGTGGCCGAGCGTGTACGGCAAGGTGACCCCGGACTTCTCGGCCCACTGGCCTTCCTGGATGTGGAGGTCCGTCCGGCACAGGCCTGCGCCTCCTACCCGGACGATCACGTCGTGGGGATCGGTGATGGCCGGCTCGCCCACCTCCTCCACATGCAGCTGTTCGCGGTAGTCATGCAGCCTCGCGGCTTTCACGCCGCCACCTCCTCGGGATCGCGGATCCCATATCTCGTCTTCAGCAGCGCGCGGCAGACGCCGGCGTTGCCCTCGATGCTCACGCGCACCAGGCGTGCCATGCGCAGCCAGCGCTCGAGCCCGGTCGCATCCAGCGCCCTGCCGTCGGGCAGCACGAGCGCCGGTGCGCCGGGTGACGCATCGATGCCGAGTTCGGTGCGGAGCGCCAGGCAGCGCGCCAGGTCAGGCCCCGGCTCGAGTTCGGACAGCCGGAGCGCCGCCACCTGCTCTGGAGTCCGTCCGGCCTGCAGCAGCGCGTCGCACAGGCGCGCCTGGCGTGCCACGAAGGCCTTG
>JAWVFH010000233.1:0-3745 GCA_033856255.1 Solirubrobacterales bacterium
CCAGTCCAGATCGCGTGCGACGGTCTCGCCCGTGGCCTGCGCGAGCAGCATCGGGCACTCTGCAGCGGGGCGGGGGTTCCCGTCCGGGTGCTTGTCGTGGACGGTCTCGTGGCTGTGGCGCCCGAGCAGTTCGTCCGCGTCGTCGTAGCCGAGCGCCGCGATCGCGGCGGGGCTCGCGAACCGGATCCGGCCGTCGGGATCCAGGACCAAAATCGGCTGCGCAGTCGTCTCCAGGACCGCGGCGAGAAACTCCTCGGCGCTGACCTTCAGGTCAGCTAGGTCGGTAAGGAAGTGCGGCACGCAAGGCCTTCGAGCAGCATGGAGTCTACGCCCGGCCGCCGTGGCGAAGTCAAGAAACCCGGCAAGCGGCGAGCGTCGTCGGGCGGCGAAGCGCGGCGAGAGCAGGCGTCGGCGCTGCGGGCGAGGCTCGACCGAGCTCGCCCGCTTGCGCAGCGGCGGTGCCGAATCGAGCGCGGCGAGCCGGGCGAGGGTCGCGGCGTCCTCTGGGCGGGCCAGACGCCGCACGACGGTCGGTCCGGCCGCGGCACGCTGACGGCGGTCGCCGACGCGCTGGCGTACACGCCGTCGGCGGTTTCCCAGCAGTTCGTCGCGAGCTGAGCACCTCGCCGGGGGTGAGGCGGGGGCCTCCGAGCTGGACTGGGTTCATGCTCGGCGGCGGATGTTGGTGCTGGCGAGATCGATCAGCTCGTCCCCGCGGCCGGACAGGATCGTCCGTGTCGCGTAGAGCGTGAAGCCCTTGACCTGCTCGAAGGTGATCGTCGGGGGCATCGAGAGCTCCTGGCGGGCGACCATCACCTCGACAAGCGCCGGCCCGTCGTGGTCGAACGCCGCTCGCAACGCGGCCTCGAGGTCATCCGGGCGTTCGACGCGTTGCCCGTGCATGCCTACCGCCCGCGCGACGGCGGCGAAGTCGGGGTTCTCGAGCTCGGTGCCGTAGTTGACATAACCGGCGGCCTTCATCTCGAGCTCGACGAAGCTGAGCGCGCCGTTGGCGAAGACAACGATCTTGACCGGCAGCTTCTGTTGGCGCAGAGTGAGCAGCTCGCCGAGCAGCATGGCCAGTCCACCGTCACCGGCGAGGGCGATCACCTGCCGGCCGGGGTTGGAAGCTTGCACGCCGATCGCCTGCGGGAGGGCGTTGGCCATGGTGGCGTGGGTGAACGATCCGACGAGCCGCCGCTTTCCGTTCATATTCAGGTAACGGGCGGCCCAGATGACCGGCGTCCCGACATCCGGTAGGAATACGGCGTCGTCGCCGGCGAGCCGATCGATCGTCTTGGCGACGAACTGCGGGTGTATGGGGCTGCGGTTGCGGTCGTTGACGGCAAGGTCGTCGAGCCGCTCGCGGGCCTTCTCGTAGTGCGCGCGCATCTGCTCCAGATGGCCGGAATCGGGGTCGGGTCTCAGCCGCGGCAGCAGTGCCGCGATCGTGTCTTTGACCGTCCCTACAAGCGGGACGTCGACGCGGGTGCGGCGCCCGATCTGCTCTCCGCGGCTATCGACCTGCAGAACGGTGGCACCCTTGGGGTAGAACTGGCGATACGGGAAGTCGGTGCCTAGCATCAGCAGTACCTCGCAATGCTCCATCGCTTGATAGCCGGAGCTGAACCCGAGCAGGCCGGTCATGCCGACGTCGTACGGATTGTCGTATTCGACGAACTCCTTTCCGCGCAGCGTGTGTACGACGGGCGCCTGCAGCGCCGCGGCGATCGCGATCACCTCGTCGTGGGCGCCGGAGCAGCCGGCGCCGGCGAGGATCGTCACGCGTCGGGCCCGGTTCAGCACGTCGGCCGCGGCGTCGAGCTCGGCGTCACCCGGACGGGCGATCGGGTTGCTGGGGCGAATGACCGCCGCCGGCCGCAGCTTGTCAGCGGTTTGGACGAGAACGTCACCCGGCACCACCAGCACGGCCACACCTCGCCGCTCGACCGCGGTGCGGATCGCGATGTCGAGGACGTGGGGGAACTGTCCGGTGGTGCTGGCCAGCTCGCAGTAAACGCTGCACTCGCGGAACAGCTCCTGCGGGTGGGTCTCCTGGAAGTAGTTGCCGCCGATCTCGGCGGTCGGGATGTGGGCGGCGATCGCCAGCACCGGCACTCGGCTGCGGTTGGCGTCGAACAACCCGTTGATCAGATGCAGGTTGCCCGGACCGCAGCTGCCCGCGCAGACCGCCAGCTCGCCGGTGACCGCGGCCTCGCCGGCTGCGGCGAACGCGGCCGCCTCCTCGTGACGGACGTGCTGCCAGGACAGCGTGCGGTCGCGGCGCAGCGCGTCGGTGAAGCCGTTCAAGGAGTCGCCCGGTAGCCCATACACGTGCCTCACGCCGGCGTTCTTCAGCGTTTCGACGATCAGGTCCGAGATAGTGCGTGCCATCGGGTTCCTCCTAGGGCTCGGCGAGCGCTCTGAGCCGCGGGAAGAGGGCGAGAGCGTTGCCGCGCATGACAGCGTCGAGCTGCTGCGGGCGGTCGGCGAAGTAGGCGTCGACGTTGCGCGTGTACCACGTCGCCGTCGCGAGGTCGACGGCGGGGAAGTCGCTGCCGAACAGGATGTGATCCGGCTCCACGAAGCTCTCGAGTGCGACCAGATTCGTCTCGAACCCCGACAGAGCCGTCTCGTAGTAGAAGCCGCGGAAGTCCTCGATCATGTCCTCGGGGCTCAGCTCGGCGCCCTGCAGATGCGCCAGCCCGGCGACGCGACTGGCCAGAAACGGCGTGCTTCCGCCCGAGTGCGAGAGAACGATCCTGACGTTCGCGTAGCGTCGCTTCTTCGCGCGGGTGACCAGGTCGGCTGCCGCTTTGTACGTCTCGTTGGGGACCTCGCCGACCGGGATCGGCACCAGCCGGTTCGGGGATCGGTTGCTCCCCGGCGTCTGGTCGCCGTGAATGAACACGACGGCGCCGCGACGGTCGAGCTCCTCCCAGATCGGGTCAAAGTCATCGTGACCGACGTAGCGCGCCCGATCGCCAGTGCCGTAGGACGACGTCAGGTTCACGCCGTCCGCCCCGAGCACGTCGAGCGCGTACGCGAGCTCTGCCAGCGCCGCCTCAGTGTCGCTCGGGATCGGCAGGTTGGCGAAGAAGCCGAAGCGGCCGGGGTGGTCGGTGACGGCCTGGTGGGCCGTGGTGTTGAGGAAGCGCGCGAACTCCCGGTTGGCTGCGCCCACCCCATCGCCGCCGGGACTGCCGGTCAAGGACAGGATGGCCGTCTCGATGCCGAGCTGATCCATGAACCGAAGGTTCTTCTCGGGCGACCACGGGAAGTTCTCCCGTGGGAACCGCCAGCCGGTGTCTTCCTCGAGGCCGCGCAGATTGGCGACCATTTCGGGCGGAAAGAAGTGCTGGTGCAGATCAACCCGAGCCGGCGTCATCCACGCCAAGCGATATGCGAGGTTGGAGTCGCCGCCACCGCTCCTCGGGCTAGCTGCCCATGGCCCAACGCGCAGCAGCGGCTGATGGGTTCGCCGCTTTCCTTGATCAGCCTATGGTCGACGCCACGACGGTACGGTGCCCTGCGGCGCGCGGGGCGCCCGCCGGAAATGCGGTTTGAGGAACTCGCATGGACGTCCTGACCGGCGCCGTGTTCTGGCCAGGCTCCCGACTGCGCCTCGGGGTGGTCGGGACTTACCGCCCCCGTGCCGAATAGGAATCCGTTGACCAGTCAGCGCGCCGAGAACCTCAGATCGCTCGTCGCCCGCCACCACAAGAGCTTCAACGACCGCGACCAC
>JAWVFH010000234.1:0-4114 GCA_033856255.1 Solirubrobacterales bacterium
AGAAGAGCTTCCGGCGCGCGGGGCTGCCCCTGTTCATCGAGGACTACAGCGCCGCGGAGGACGTGTTCACGCGTGCCGTGCCGATCCTTGGCTTCGTTTTCATCGCGGAGATGCTCGGAGCGATCAAGCTCTCTTGGTCGCCGCTGGCGAACGTCGGCGCCGCGCTGGGCGGTCTGGCGATCCTGCTCGGCTCGTTCGGCATCGCGAACCGCGTGCGCGGGCGGCGCTTTCTCGCGCTCCCGGAGCGCGTGGGGCGGACGGAGATCGCGCTCTTCGTGTTCCTGCCGGCGGTGCTGCCGCTCATCTTCGGAGGGCAGGTGCGCAGCGCGCTCGTCACCGTGGCGGGCAATGCACTGCTCGTCGCGGTGCTCTACCTGGTCATCGGGTACGGGCTGCTCTCCACGCTGCGCTGGGGGGCCATGCGGCTCCTGTCCCAGCTGGCGCTCTCGCTGGCCAGCCTCGCCCGGGCGGTGCCGCTGCTGCTCCTGTTCGCGCTCGTGTTGTTCATGACCAACGAGATGTGGCAGGTGACGTCGACGGTCACGCCCGGCGTACTGCTGGTCACGGCGGCGCTGTTGGTCGGCTTCGGCACGCTGTTCCTGATCGCCGAGCTGCCTGCCGAGGTGCGCGCGCGCGAGCGCGCGCACTCAGCCGGGGCCCCGCTGTCCGGGCGCCAGCGCGTCAACGTCGGCCTGCTCATGTTCACCAGCCACGCACTGCAGGTGCTGATCGTGTCGGTGGCCATGGGCGGCTTCTTCGTGCTGTTCGGTGCGATCGCGATCCGGCCCGAGGTGCTCAACACCTGGATCGGGTCGAACGGCAACGAGCTCCTGGGCTTCGACTTTCTCGGCGAGCGCGCACGCGTGACCGACGAGCTGCTGCGCGTCTCCGGGGCCATCGCGGCGTTCTCGGGGCTGTACTACGCGATCGCCGTGCTCACCGACGCCACGTACCGGGCGCAGTTCATGGACCGGCTGACCAGAGAGCTCCGGGCGACGTTCCAGGCGCGGGCGCGCTATCTGGAGCTGCGAGCCGCCGAGCGGCTCAGGTAACCAGCCGCACGAGGGCCGTCGCGGCGGCGGCCGCGATGACCGCGCCGATCAGCGACTGCTTCGTGAGCAGCACGATCGCCGCGGCGGCCAGCCCCGCGGCCCGCGCGTCGAGGGTGATCGACGGTCCCGGCGCGGCGACCGTCTCGGTGACGATCAGCGCAGCCAGCAGAGCCGGGGCGAACAGGGCAATGACCCGCGTGACCGCCGCCGGCAACTCCCTTCCGCCGACGACTGCCGGCCCGGCAGCCTTGATGGCCGCGGTTGTCACCGCGAGTACGCCGATCACGAGCCAGACGTCCTTCACCGGATCCTCAGCCCGAGCAGCGCGGCAGCGGACGCGATCAGGATCGGCAGGCCAGGCGGCAGCAGCGGAGTCAGCGCGAGTGCGATTCCGGCGCCGCCGACCGCGGTGACGCGCGCCGCGCGCGATGCCGTCGCCTCCGGGAGCAGCAGGCCGAGGAAGAACGCCGGAAAGACCGCATCGAGCCCGAGCGCCTTGGGGTCGCCGAGCTGATCGGCGCCCAGCACGCCGATGGTCGTCCCGAGGACCCAGGCGGGGTACTGCGGCAGGGTCGCTCCAATCAATACGTAACGGTCGAAGCGACCTTCGCCCTGGTGTGCCGCCGCCCATGAGGCATCGACAACCGACTGGCCCTCGAATGCCCGCCGCAGCGGCCCACCGCGCAGCACTCCCGACACCGCGATGCCCATCGGCAGGAAGCGGGCGTTCAGCATCACGCCGGTCGCGATCGCGGTGAACGCGTCACCGCCCGCCGCAAGCACGGCCGTGGCGCCGAACTGGGCCGCGCCGGCGAACACGAACGTGGACATTGCGATGGCCGCCAGGCCGCCCATGACCGGCTTGGCGACGACACCGAAGGAGATGCCCACGAGCAGGGCGGCGATCGCGAACGGAATTCCCGCACGGATGCCGGGATGGAACGCACCGCGTTCGCGGCTCACGGGGAGAGGGTCCTGAATGGCGCGACGCTCCCGCGGCCCAGTACATCGACCTCCTGCCCCGGCGAGCAGACGGCGATGTCGTGGGCCTCGGTCTGGAGCCGGCGGCGCAGGATCGCGAGCGCCGGCAGGCCCAGCAGCGCCGGCACCGCCAGCAGGATTCCACGGTAGGCGAGCACCGCCACCGCGGCATCGGTCGCCGACACGCCGTAGAGCACCAGCGTCCCGATCAGCCCGCCGTCCACGCCGCCGATCCCGCCGGGAATCGGCAGCAGCCCGCCCAGCTGCCCGATGAGGTACGCCAGCAGCAGCACGCCGAGCGGCGGCACGTCGTTGCCGAATGCGGTGAAGCAGACGCCCAGCACCGCCACGTCGAAGAGCATGTAGCCCGCGGCGCCGATGCCGAGCGCGGGTTGGCGGGTGCGCAACAGGTGCAGCGCTTCGCTGACGCCGTCGCCGAGGGCGGTGAGCGCCCGTTCGACCCGTTCGCTCTTCACGCGCCGTGCGATCCGGTGCGACAGCGGGCGCGCCCCCAGGGCGCCGCCGATGGCCGCAAACCCCACCGCGGCGGGGAGCAGCCCGTAGAGCGCTCCAGGCGACCCGGGCAGGACGTGGGCAGCCAGCAAAACCCCGGCCAGCGCCAGGAAGCCGACGTTCGCCAGGCTCGTGATCAGGAAGAACGCAACCGTGCGGCGCGCGATGTGCCCGCGATCCACTCCGCCGCGGTTGAGGATCCACGCACCGAGCGCCAGTCCGCCGGCGCCGCCGACGGAGAACAGCGAGTTCGCGGCCAGCTCGGCCAACCCGATCTCGGCGCTGGTCGTCCAGCTCATCCGCCTGCAGAAGACGACCCGGAAGGCCAGCACATACGAGGCACAGGAGAGGATCTGCAGCACCACGGCGACCCCGAGCCAGCCGGGCTGCGCGCCCGCGAAGCGAGCGCGCAGAGAGCCAAGGCCGGGTAGCAGCACAACCGCCGCCGCCACGACCAGCACGATCACGGCGACCGCGATCAGCGAGCGGCGGATGTGGGACGAATCGAACTGGTCCGGAAGCGGCGGCGTGTCGATGTCGACCCGCTCGATGTACTCGACCTTCAGGCGATCCGGCACTTTTGAGGTCAGGCCCTCACGGGAGGAGCCGGTTGGCGTCCGCATCCGCGAGTGCTGCCAGCGCGCCCCTGTACATGCGCTCCTTGATCGTCCCGACCGTTGTTCCGAGCTTTCCCGCCTGGCCGGCAGCCAGCGCGACGGCATCCGGGAGGAGCGAATCCTCGGACGCGGTCGCCGCCACGACTCCCGCCTCCTTGGCCTCCGCGCCGCCGTACCTGCGCGCCGCGACCATCGCGTCGGTGGCCGCGGCGGGCGTGAGCTTGGACTGGATCAGCGCGGACATCCCCGGTGTGAACGGGATGTTGATGTCGGCCTCGGGCAGGCAGAAGTAGCCGCGATCCGAGCGCATCACGCGCCAATCGTGCGCGAGGGCCAGCATCGCGCCGGCCGCGTAGGTGTGTCCCTGGAGGGCAGCGACGGTTGGGATCGGCGCCGCCAGGAACCTCGCGAACACGTCGTGCACCTGGGCGACGAACTCGTTGAGGCGGTCCTGGTTCTGCCCGAGCCAGTCCAGGTCGAGCCCGTTCGACCAGAACTTGCCCGTCGCCGTGGTCACGAGCGCGCGCGGTGAAGGCGCGGCGGCGGCCTCGTCGAGCAGATCCGTCACCGCGGACATCCAGTCTGGGTTGAAGCGGTTCTCGTCGTCGCCGAGGCTGAGGATGAAGACGTCGCCGTCGCGGTCGAGGCTGGGCACGCCCGAGAGTGTCGCGTATGGCAGATTCTGGAGATGGTGCGTCACGCCGAATCCGCTCGCGATGCCGCCGCCTGCGCCGCGATCTACGCGCCTTACGTCGAGGACTCGGTCATCTCGTTCGAGACGAAGGCTCCATCCGCGCGCGAGATGGCAGGGCGGATGGAGGCGATCACGGCGACCCATCCGTGGCTCGTCGCCGAGCACGACGGGCGTGTGGCCGGATTCGCGTACGCGTCGGCGCATCACGCTCGCGCGGCCTACCAGTGGGCTGCCGACGTGACGGTGTACGTCGACGC
>JAWVFH010000235.1:0-3058 GCA_033856255.1 Solirubrobacterales bacterium
GAACCGGAGGATCGACGTGAAGTCGAGTGTGTGATGGTCGATCAACCCGCTGCGCGCATAGGGGCTGACCAGCAGCGCAGGCGCGCGGAAGCCGTAGCCGTAGCGGTCGACTCGAGGCGGGCGCACATGGTCGTACCAGCCGCCCCAGTCGTCGTAGGTCCACGTAAACGCGGAGCTGCTCCAGGCGGAGCTCTGCTGCAGCGAGTTGATCAGCGTGCGCACGAAGCGCTCGCCGGACTTGATGTTCCCGGGCGGGTGCTCGCTGCTGCCCGCCGGGACGATGTACGAGACTGCGGGCAGAGTGCCGTCGTGGAGGTCTCGGTAGTACTCGCTCAGGTCGACGATGTGAGAAAAGAGCCGCGGATCGTCGATGAAGCGGTTGTATGCGAGAAGCGGGACCCAAACCGGCTGAGCGCCGCTGTCGCCCACGCCCCTGCTGCGGTAGGTGATCCCTGGCCGGTAGTTCTGGACATAGAACTTCCAGGAGATGTGCCGACGCTCGAGCCGGTCGAAGATCGTCGGGATGTTCCCGAAGCCATTCGGCGGGATCACATCCAGCGGACTCCCCGGCTGCCCGGTGACCCAGTACATGTGGTTCTGGACGCTCCCTGCCGCGGCCGATGTGAAGAAGCGGTCGAAGAGGACGTAGCGCTTGGCGATGTTCCAGTAGAACGGCAGGTCGGCGCCGTCGTAGTGGCCCATCACGTTCGGCTGTATCCCGAGCCCTTCGAGTTGTCCGGATTGGAGGAACCCGTCGAGCTTCCCGTTGTCGTACTGGGAGGTGAACACGGGCCTGCTGTGTCCGAGGTCCTGGACGGCCTTGCCGCCGATGCGGAATGGCTTGATGCACGGCTTGGGGCCCTTCTCCGGGGCGACCGGCATGCATGTCCCCGGCGGGATGCCGTCGGCGCCGGGGTAGGTGCCGAAATAGTTGTCGAAGGAGTGGTTTTCCTGCATCAGGGTCACGATGTGGCGGATGGGCGTCCGCGGCTTCGCCGGCGCGGCACCCGACGCCGGAGCGCAGGCGACGGCGGCGACAAGCGCCGCAGCTGTTGCTGTGAACAGGCGCCGGGTCATGGCCGCACCGCGTAGACGACGATGACCGGTGTCTTCACCCGCCGCCCTTCCTTGGTCGACGTGACGTACTCCGTGTGAACGACGTGGCCGTTGTAACGATCGGCGAAGCGAACGATCCCCTGCGCGAAGAACTTGGAACGGGATGCGGAATACGTGTCCCAGACCAGGTATTGAAGGTCTCCGTTGCGGATGCTCCGATCGGGGTTCGGGACCGGCTTGTAGCTCGGGTTGCGGCTCAGCGGGTTGGGACTCACCGACAGGCCCAAGGCCTGTCGGCGTCCGTAAAACATGACGATGTTCGCCATCGAGGGCCCGATCGTCATGAGCGTCGCTCCACGCGGCACATTCCGCTCGATCCATTGGCCCGCCTCGCGCCCGCGCGGAACGCCGCCGGTGCCGGCCAGCGAGCTGGCTCCGGCCGACGACCCCACGGTGATCTTGTCGAACGTCGGCACGAACAAAGTGGCCGTGACTACAGCCACCCCCGCCGCGACGGTCAGGCGTGCGGTCCGGCCGTGGCGGGGGATCCCGATGCGCATGCCCTTGTAGGGGAGCCTCGCCAGCCCACGGTTGACCACCTCCGGGAGCGAACCGAGCGCGCGCCCGGCGAGCGCCGCCACGGCCGGAGCCGCGGGCAGCAGGTACTGGTAGCCCTTCACGGGCCAGAGCTCGAAGAACATGGCCGGTACGAAGATCCAGGTCAGGAGGAGCTTCTCGCGCCAGGTGCGCCGGAGCAGCGCGACGGCAAGCGCCGCCGCGATCAAGACCAGAGGACCCATCGCTCCGGGCAGGATCGATGGGTAGAAGTCCAAGCCGTGGTTCGCGCGGCGGAACAGCTGCCACGTGAGGTAGTTGCCGCTGGCATGCGATCCGCCGCCCATCAGGATCGCGATCGGGTAGGCGAGCCCCACGAGGGCTGTCGCGACCAGGATCGCCGCGAGCTGGCGAAGGCGCACGTGCAGCTCGGGCGTAAGGGCGACGAATGCGCAGATCCCGCCGTAGAAGAGGACCGCCGTTTCCTTGGAGAGGATCGAAAGCCCGAGCGCCGCCCCGGCCGCGTAGAGCCAGGCAATCGACCGCGTCGCGGCGAAGCGCGCGACCAGGTACAGCGTGAGCGTCGCGAAGAACGTCATCGGTCCGTCGAGCAGCACCTGCCGGCTTACGATTACGTCGTACGGCATGAGCGCGATGATCAGCGCGGCGATCAGCCCGGCGCGGCGCCCATACAGCAGGTTCCCCAAACCGTAGGAGAGCACCACGGTCCCGACTCCGAATGCCGCCGCGAAGGGGCGCTCGAAGTCGCCCTTCAGGCCCAGGTCGACGCCCGCCGCGAGAATTGACTGGAACAGCAGCGGGTGCGCCCGGAACGTTGGGAAGAACAGAGCGAGCTCGTGGACGTTCGCGATCGATGCCGCCTGCCCCGCATAGACCGTCTCGTCGCCGTTGAAACCGATGGCTTCGATATGCCAGAGACGGAGGAACGCCGCGACTGCGACGATCGCACCGAGCCAGACGGCGGTCGGGACGCTCCGGCGCCGGGAGGTACGGCCGTTGGCCGAGATCCGCCCCACGAGGACGCGGATCTCGCTGCTCAGCTCCTCCATGGGGGAGCCGTTGCCGGAGGCCGTGACCGAGTGGCGGTCTGTCACTGCGGCGCGGGTGCCGCGACGACGGGCGGCTTGAGGATTGACGGGATGGTTCTCGACCAATCCATCGTGCTGCTCGCGACCAGCGTGGCGGGCGCACCCTCGAGCGCGTTCGCGATGATGCTGCGCTCGCGCTCGTGCAAATCAGTCCCGTTGCGGCTGTGGAGCAGATGTTCGATGTCGGCGTAGGGGGGGAATCCGTACGCGTCCTCACAGTTCGTCAGCAGCGTGTCCAACGCCTCAGCCGGCTCGAGATGCCGCTGGTCGTCCTCGCCGCGCTGGATGACGAGCAGGGCGGACACCGACGCCTCGGGCGCGATTGCCACGCCGGGGAT
>JAWVFH010000236.1:0-2770 GCA_033856255.1 Solirubrobacterales bacterium
CGTGCGCCCGAAGCTCGCGAACGAGTTGACCTCCTCGCCGTCGAAGTCGATCGTGCGCCAGTCGAAGGCGTGATCGAACTGGCGCCGGACGTATCCGCCGGTTATGCCCTTCTCCTCGGTCGCCGCCTTCCACTCGCGCGCCGTCACGATGAACGTGGCGTTCGGGAACTGCGCGACCCCGCTCGCATGGTCGACGTGCAGGTGCGTCATGACCACCGTCTTCACGTCGTTCGGGTCGAGACCGCGCGCGCGAAGCTGATCGGGCAGACCCTCGTCCGCACCCATCGTCGTGTTGAAAAGCCGGCCAAGGATCGGGCCCATATTCGGCTTCGGGTCGACGGCTACCGACCCGTGGAACCCCGTGTCGATCAGGATCGTCCCGGCGCCCGGGTGCTCGACGATGAAGGCCGGAATCGGGATCTGGATCCGCCGGCTGCGGAAGCCGAGCGCGTGCAGCGGCGCCAACCGCCCGCCGCGGGAGAAGAACGCATCCTCGGGGTACATCGAGGTCCCGGTCGTGACCGGATGGACACGCACGGTCACGCCGTCCCTGCCACCCGGCAGCGGCAGTGAAGCGCGCTGCGGTTCGGCCGCCGCGGCCACGGCGTCTAGACCGCGCTCGCGCTCGCGAGGTACTCCGCGAGCGCGGCGACGCAGTCGGGATCGAACTGGCTGCCGGCGCCCAGGCGCAGCTCGGACAGCGCCTCGTCGAGCGTCAGGGCCGGTCTGTATGTGCGCTTGCTGGTCATCGAGTCGTAGGCGTCGGCCACGTGGAGGATTCGGGCACCGACCGGGATCGCCTCCCCCGCCAGGCCGTCGGGATAGCCCTTGCCGTCGATCCTCTCGTGTGAATGGCGGATCCACGGAAGGATCGGCTCCATGCCTTCGATGCGGGCGACAAGCTCCGCGCCCGCCGCCGGGAACGGCTTGATCGCCTCGAACTCCTCGTCGCTCAGCGTGCCCGCCTTGCGCAGGATGCGGTCGGGCACGACCACCTTGCCGACGTCGTGGAGGATGCCGGCCATCCTCAGCAGCCCGATCTCGGTCTCCGCCCAGCCCAGGTGGCGCCCGATCGCCACCGCGTACTCGCCGACGTTCGTGGAGTGCTCGTGCTGAACGGCCATGCGCGTGTCGACTGCGTTCGCGAGCGTCGTCGCCCACGACAGCTCCTTCCGCTCCACCGGGCCCATCTCACGGCCGCGGACGTCGCCCTTGCGCTCGTAGAGCATGTTGTCGGCTCGCCGGTGCAGCTCCTCGGGCGCGGCTCCGTCAATCGGGAACACAGCGATTCCGATCGACGCGGGCGCCCGCTCGGTGAGTGCGTAGCGCACGCGATCAGCGACTTCGTCCGCATTGCCGCGCGATGCGCCCGGCAGCAGGATCGCGAACTCGTCGCCGCCCAGCCGGCCGACCCAGTCGGTCGGGCGCAGCAATGCGTTGACCGTCCTCACGACCCAGATCAGCAGCTCGTCGCCCGCGGCGTGGCCCTTCGTGTCGTTGACCGCCTTGAAGTGGTCGAGGTCGATCTGGAGCAGCCCGAGCGGCTGGCCCGATCGCTCGGCGGCATTCAGCTCGGCCTCGAAGCGCTCCGCGAAGCCGCGGCGGTTGAGCGAGCCCGTGAGCGGGTCGGCGCGGGAGATGCGCGCCAGGTCCTCGCGGCGGCTCTCCTGCTGCCGCGCGTACCACGAGCAGAGGATCGCGATGGTGCCGAGCGCAAAGGCGAAGAAGCCGCTGTATTCGGGCTTCGGCTGCTCGGCCGTTTCGAGTCCGAGCCGGGTGAACACGAAGCTGACGGCGCCGACGTAACAGAGGAAGTCGAGCGCCGCGACGGCGACGACCGACGGGAGCGGGTATGACAGCGCGGCGTAGACGAGCGGGATGAAGAACAACAGCGCGAGTGGGCTGGTCGGGGCCTTGTCCGCGCCGTAGACCACCGTGATCACGATGATCTGGAGGACGCTCCAGCTCAAGAAGAACGGCTCGCGCCATTGGCTGCGGATGATGCGCTCGCGCGGCAGCAGGTAGATCGTCAAGGCGACCACCGCCGAGATGCCCAGCAGGCTGATGATCAGCTGGCGCCCGCCGCGGTCGTCCCACGTGTACAGCGCGTAGAGGATCCCGGCGACGCACATCATGAGCGTCAGGCGGACGCCGATGTCGATGCTCTCGACCCTGAAGCGGATCTCCGAGCGATCCTCGATCTCGGCGTGCCGGGCGTCCGAGGGCTGCGGGTGCGAGATGGCGTTCAAGAGTTGCGAGCTTCTCCTTGGAACCCGTCGTCCGGCGCGGATTGGACGGATATATGACCGCTATGGTGGCCGCCGCCATGCCATCCCGCATCTTTGCGCCAGCGCTGTTGCAAGGGCAGGTCGCCGTCGTGACGGGCGGCGGCTCGGGCCTCGGCCGGGCCACGGCACAGGAGCTGAGCGCGCTCGGCGCAACCGTGGTAATCGCCGGCCGCCGGCTCGAGCCCCTCGAGGGTACGACCGCGCTCTGTGAGGGGACATGCGAGGCCGTCGTGTGCGATATCCGCGAGGAGGACCAGGTGACCGCGTTCGTTGATGGCGTGCTCGAGCGTCACGGCCGCATCGACACGCTGGTCAACAACGCCGGCGGGCAGTACATGACGCCGGCCGAGGACATCTCCGCGAAAGGGTTCGAGACGGTGGTGCGCCTGAACCTGATCGGGACCTGGCTGATGACTCACGCGGCGGCCACGAAGGCGATGATCCCCCAGGAGGGCGGGAAAGTCATCTCGGTGACCCTCTCG
>JAWVFH010000237.1:0-2644 GCA_033856255.1 Solirubrobacterales bacterium
CGATCTCGTACTACGTAAGGGCGAGTCGCTCGGCATCGTCGGTGAGTCCGGGTGCGGGAAGTCGACCTTGGTGCGACTGCTTGCTGCTCTGGAGAAGCCGACGTCGGGGTCGTTGCTCTACGGTGGCGTGGACGTGGCGAAGCTGAAGGGCAGGGAGCTGCGGAAGTGGCGCCAGAACGTCCAGGTGGTCTTCCAGGATCCGTACTCCGCGCTGAATCCGCGGATGCGCGTCGGCGAGATCGTCGCCGAACCGTTGGAGGTGCATCCGGATGTTTCTCGCGGGATGGATATCCGTTCGCGGGTGCGGGAACTGTTGGAGCTCGTCGGGTTGCGGGCCGAGGATGAGACGCGTTTCCCGCATCAGTTCTCCGGTGGGCAACGGCAGCGGATCGGGATCGCGCGGGCGATCGCGCTGAACCCTGATGTGCTGCTCTGCGATGAGCCGGTGTCCGCGCTCGACCTGTCGGTGCAGGCGCAGGTGGTGAACCTGCTGATGCGGTTGCAGCGCGAGCTCGGTCTCTCGATCATCTTCGTCGCGCACGATCTGTCGGTCGTGCGGCACGTCTCCGACCGGGTGGCGGTGATGTACCTGGGTCGCGTGGCGGAACTGGGTGAGCACCACCAGGTGTACGACGTACCGGCACACCCTTATACGCAAGCGCTTCTCTCAGCGGAACCAGGTCTCGCGCGGAAGGGCCGCCAACGCATCATCCTGGCCGGCGACCCACCCTCCCCGGTGATGCCGCCGTCCGGCTGCCGCTTCCACACCCGCTGCCTCCGCGCCGAACCCCGCTGCTCGACCGACGTCCCCGAACTCCGCACCATCCCTTCCGGCCAAACCGTCTCCTGCCACTTCGCCGAAGACGCCCAATCCACCTACACCCACTAGCTGTAGGAGGCCAGCAGCCCGTAGAAGGCTAAGTTGAACAGCGGCCTTCGATAGACAGTGGCGCGTTGCGGTGAACCATCCGTGTCAAGGGGTGTCGGGGCGCATCGCGGCCGCGGTCTCCGTGGCGACGGTCAGCGAGTCAGTGAGCGGTCGGCCGAGCAGTTGCACGAGGTCGAGGCCGGTGTTGCTGAGGAACCCGTGGCGGACACTGGTTGCAATCGAAGCGAGCATCGGTTGCTGGAACGGCAGCAGCGTGTCGTCGGCGAGGAGCCGGGCCCGGTACTCGCCAAGCCCGATGGTTCGGTGCTCGACTCCCAGATTCTCGGCGACGTTGGCCGCGGTGATCGGTTCGCCGACCAGGTCGTAGGTCCGGCCGGCGTGTGCGGTCGGATTGCAGGCCACGGCGGCTGCTGCCGCTGCCAGGTCCGACCGCGCCACGGCAGCGAGCACGCCGTCGCCGAACGCTGATTCCAAGCCGTCAGCGGTCCAGGCCAGGAGCGCACCGAAGAGTTCGGCATAGAGCCCGTTGCGCAGGATCGTCCACCCGAGCCCGCTGGCCTTGATCAGCAGCTCGGTAGCCCGGTGGGCGAGCGCCAACCCCAGGTGGTCACCGTCACCGGCCAGGCTTGTATAGACGACGTGACCGACGCCGTCGCGCACCGCGGCGTCAAGAACGGCCTGGTGGCGGGCGATGACCTCGTCGTCCTCGGCGTAGCCCGCCGAGACGAGGACCAGCGTCGAAACTCCGGCGAGGTCGAGGCTTGTGGGGTCGTCGAAGTCGAGGCGTCGCTGCCCGTCGGCCGGCATTCGGCTCCCGCCCAAGGCGGTCACGTGGCGCTCGGCCAGCTCGTGGAGTGTGAGGGAGGCGAGCTGTCCGTTCGCGCCGGTCACCATGATCATTCTGGTTCTGTCTCCTACCGTGGTTCTCTTCAGTAACTACAGTGGGAGTTTCGACCGGCCCAGGTCGGTCCACAAGGAGGCAGTTTCGTGTCAGTGACGCACACCGACGTAACCGCTGGAGCCGCTGAACTCGAGCCGTGCGGGCAGCCGGACCACCCCGACTGCGGGATTCGTGACGTCCTCGACCGGGTTGGTGACAAGTGGTCCGTCCTCGTCATCGTCGAGCTCGTCAACGGGCCGCGGCGCTTCCGGGAACTGCAGCGCGCCGTCGACGGGATCTCCCAGCGCATGCTGACCCTGACGGTGCGCCGCCTTGAGCGCGATGGCCTGGTTCGTCGGACCATCTATCCCACCGTGCCGGCCCAGGTCGACTACCGACTCACCGAGACCGGCGCAAGCCTGACCCACCTCGTCAAAGCACTCGCCGACTGGTCACTCGAACACCGCGCCGGCATCGCTCAGGCACGGAAGTCCTACGACAGCGAGCACCCCGACAACGACATCCGCTGACCAGCGGACCGTGGCTGGAGCGACACGACTGGTGATTACAGTGACGGGTCATGAGCTCCTTCGAGGTTCCGGTGCATCGGGCGGCGGTCGGGGTGCTGATCAGCGACTTCGACGGGCGGGTGTTGCTCGTCTCCAATCCGTATCGCGCGGATCTCGTGCAGGTGGGCGGGATGGTGGAGGCGGGGGAGAGTCTCGCGGCAGCGGCTGAGCGGGAGGCGCTGGAGGAGATCGGCATCAAGCTCACCGTCACTCGCCTGCTGGCTGTGCATTTCAAGCTCGGTGGGAGCAAGCCGGACACGGTGTTGTACGTCTTCGACACCGATCCGATCGACTCGGCGACGCCGT
>JAWVFH010000238.1:0-4969 GCA_033856255.1 Solirubrobacterales bacterium
GCTGGCTGGTTGACAAGCTCAAACCTCGGATCATGGTCGCCGCTTCGGTGACCGGTTGGGGCATCGCCCAAGCCCTCACCGCCGGCGCGGCAAGCCTCGGCAGCCTGATGTCGTTCCGACTGCTGCTCGGTGCGGCCGAGGCACCCATCTATCCAGCCGGCGGCAAACTGAACGCAAACTGGATGACAGCTGGCGAGCGGGGACGCGGCGCGGTGTTGTTGGACGGCGGCGCACCACTCGGTGCCGCCATCGGCGGAATCTCGATCTCCTGGCTGATCGCGCTGACCGGCGGCTGGCGCATGGCCTTCGTGATCGCCGGCGTAGCCACCGTCCTGATCGGGCTGTTGGCTGCCTGGTACATCCGCAATTCTCCAGGGGAGCACCCCAGCGCGAACGCCGCCGAGATCGAGTACCTCGAGGCCGCGCATCGGCGGGAACAGGCCGGATCGCCGGAGCCGAGCCGGCGGGTCAGCCTGCTGCGCTACGCAAAATTCCGGTCGTTCTGGGCGATGTGCCTGGGTTGGTGCGGCTTCAACGGGGTGTTCTACGGCCTGCTCACCTGGGGGCCGCTGTATCTGTCGGAGACCAAGCACTTCAACATTCAGGCCATCGGTTACTCCACGCTGGTCATCTACGGCGCGGGATTCGTCGGAGAGTTGGTCGGCGGCTTTCTCGCCGACTGGTGGCGGGGCACCGGTGCCTCACCGAACACGGTGCTGCGGACCATGCTGGGCACCGCCGGAGTATTCGTGGTGCTCGCCCTGCTCGGCGTCACCTTCGTGCCGAACGCCGCGATCGCCGTCGCTCTGCTGTCCGTGGTGCTTTTCTTCCTGCGCTGGGCCGGGGTGTACTGGAGCGTCCCGTCCATCCTGGCCGGCCGGACCAATGCCGGCATCGTGGGCGGCGCGATGAACCTGGGAGGCAACGTAGCGGGCATCCTCTCCCCCATCGTGGTCGGACTTATCGTCGGCGCCACCGGCAGCTACACCGGCGCTCTGCTGTTCTTCGTCGGTTCCGGCGCGCTGTTCACGGCGTGCAACCTGGCACTCGACTATTCCCGTCGCCTTCCCGTCTGACCGCTTGGAGCCCACCGCAATGGCCGAGTTCACTCGCATCGGCATGCTCACCCCCTCGTCGAACACGAGCCTGGAACCGGTCACCTCGGCGATCTTGCATGGCACCGACGCGTCGATGCACGTCAGTCGGGTGCCGGTGACCCGCATCGCGCTGGACGACCAGGCCAACGCTCAGTTCGGCACCGAACCCATGCTGGCCGCCGCCCGGCTGCTCGCCGACGCGGCAGTGGACGTGATCGCGTGGAACGGCACCGCCGGCTCCTGGCTCGGCATAGACCACGATCTCGAACTGTGCGCCGCGATCGAGAAGGACACCGGCATCCCGGCGACCACCTCCACGCTGGCGCTGCTGGATGCGTTCCGCGCGTTCGGCGTCACCCGGCTGGGTCTCGCTGTTCCGTACACCGCCGACGTCACCGACCGCATCGTGGCCCGCTATCGCGAACACGGCATCGAATGCGTCAGCACTGCGCAGTTGGGGCTCACCGACAACCTCGACTTCGGCCGGGTGCCGGCGGAGCGAGTGCGGCAACTGATCGAACAGGCCGCCGACGGTGACCCGCACGCGGTCGCCGTGGTGTGCACCAACGTGGCCGGCGCTCCCCATGCGGCCAAACTCGAGCAGCAGCTGGGTATACCTGTGATGTGCAGCGTGTCGGCCACCCTGTGGAAGGCGCTCGACATCGGCGGTGGGTCCGCGATCGTCCCCGAATGGGGCCAGTTGCTGGCCTCCGGCACGCTGCGGGCACGCCTGCAGCCGGCGCTCGAAGACCTGCTCGCCGCCACGGAGGCCGACCGCACCACCTTGAGAATGGACCTGCCGGCACTGGGGCTGCGCGTCGATCTCACCGCCGCGGAAGCGGTCGCACCTGGCGTACGGTCCATCCGTCGAGATGGATCACTCGACCAACGTGCGCTGAACACCGTGGTGTGGCTGCAACAACATCGGAAACCATTGGTACAGCCGCATTTCCGTGAGGCACCTCAACCGCCCGAAGCGCTGAAAGACGTCTACAACGTGCGGGCGCAGACGCTCGGCCCCATCATTCGAGCCGGCGAAATGGCCGGCTGGATCTCGATCCACAGCCTGCGAGAGCGCGAGTGGAGTCCGGCGGACTTGGCCGCCCTAGCGCGGGCGACTCAGCGAGTGCACGACGCACTCGACGGCATGTGATTACCGAATAGTCGCCGTCAGCGTGGCCGCGCGGCGCGCGGCCCGGTGAATCCCACAATCCACGGAGGCAGGCGTGCAACGCACGTTCAATCTAGCAGTGGCCCAGGTCGGAGGCGTCCAGCCCGCGGAGGACCGCAAGGCCGTCGTCGCACGGTTGGTCCGCCTCCTTGAGGATTCTCACCGTCGGGGCGCGAGCTTCGTGGTCTATCCCGAACTCACGCTCACCACGTTCTTCCCCCGCTACTGGCGCGACGATTACTCGGAACTCGACAGCTACTTCGAGCCGGAGATGCCCAACGTCGACGTCCAGCCGCTGTTCGACTGTGCCAAAACGCTCGGGGTCGGTTTCTATCTTGGATACGCCGAACTGACGCCGGAGGGCCGACATTTCAACACCTCCATTCTGGTCGACTCGGGCGGAGCCATCCGTGGCAAGTACCGGAAAATCCACCTGCCCGGGCACGCCGACAAGGTCGAAGACGTCCCCGCGCAGCACCTCGAGAAACGCTACTTCGAGGTCGGGGATCTCGGCTTCGGGGTGTTCGAGGTCGACGGCATCCGGGTCGGGATGTGCCTGTGCAACGACCGCCGCTGGCCGGAGGTCTATCGCGTGTTGGCGCTGCAGGGCGCGGACCTGGTCGTCCTTGGATACAACACTCCGATGGAGGTCCCGGGATGGCGGGAGGAACCCCACGCGAAAATGGAGACACATCTGCTCTCCCTGAGAGCCGGGGCCTATCAGAACGCGGTGTGGGTGGCCGCGGCCGGCAAGTCGGGTGACGAGGACGGCGCCCACCTGATCGGCGGCTCGGCGATAGTGGCGCCCTCCGGGGAGATCGTCGCCAGGGCGCGTACCGAGGACGACGAGGTGGTGATCGCCGAGGTCGACCTCGACCTCTCGGAGCCCTATCGGCAGAGCGTCTTCGACTTCGCGGCTCATCGCCGCCCGGAGAACTACTCCCTCATCGTCGAACGGGTGGGACGCGGTGACCCGATACCGGTGAACTTCTCCTGAGGGCGGTGGCCGGCATGCGGATTCTGGTGGTCAACCCGAATACGGCTGATTCGATGACCCGGGAGATCGAGTCGTCGGCGCGGTGCGTAGCGCTGGGCACGACAGAGATCGTCGCGGTCTCCGGCCTTGGGGCCCGCGCTCCATCGTGGGTCACTTCGAACAGACGCTCGCGGCTGCCGCGACCGTTGAGGCGATCGCGGTCCGCCAGGATGGGTTCGACGCTTTTGTGGTCGCGTGTTACGGCGACCCGGGCCTCTATGCGGCACGCGAGCTGGTGGACGTGCCGGTCGTGGGCATCGCCGAGGCCTCGCTGCTCCTGGCCTGCACGCTGGCGCTTCAGTTCTCCGTGGTCACGGTGATCCCCCGGATCGTCCCGATGCTGCGGGACCTCGTACGCCGCTACGGCCTGGAGTCTCGATGCGCGTCCGTCTGCTCTTCCGGCCTGAGCGTGCTTGACATTCGGGTCGACCAGGAACAAGCGGGTGAGGCGATCCGGGGTGGAGGCGATCGCCCTTGGGGGCGCCGCAATGGGCGTGGCGCCGACGCTAGGAGATCGCGACCCCGCATCAGTCAGACCTGACCCGGCTCTCCAGGCAAAGGACGGAACATGCGAACCCTCATCCGCAATGGACGCATCGTCACCGCTGTCGACGACTACGTCGCCGATCTGCTGATCGACGGCGAGGTCATCTCCCTGATCGGTGCGAGGATCGACGTCGAGGCCGACCGCGTCATCGACGCAACCGGCAAGCTCGTGCTTCCGGGCGGGGTCGACCCGCACACGCACATGGAGATGCCGTTCGGCGGCACGGAGACGATCGACACCTTCTCCAGTGGGACCGCGGCGGCCGCCAAGGGCGGCACGACCACCATCGTCGACTTCCCCGTCCAGACCCGGGGGCACAGCCTGCTGGAGACGCTGGACACCTGGCAGTCCAAGCTGGACGCCAACAAGCCGGTCATCGACGTCGGCTTCCACATGATCGTCAGCGACCTCGCCGACGGCCGGTTGCGCGATGTGCCCGCCCTGGTCAAGGAGGGTGTGACCAGCTTCAAGCTCTTCATGGCCTACAAGGGCGCGCTGATGGTCGACGACGAGACGATATTCGAGGCGCTGACGGTGGCCGGCGAGCAGGGAATGCTGACCATGATGCACGCTGAGAACGGCGGCGTCATCGACGTGCTGGTGCGCAGGGCACTCAGCGAGGGGAAGACAGGACCCAAGTACCACGCGGTGACGCGACCCGAACTGGCCGAGGCCGAGGCTGTGCACAGCGCTGTGGCCATCGCGGAGATGGCGGGCGCGCCGATCTACATCGTGCACCTGTCCGCCGAGCGGTCGTTGCAACACATCGGCGAAGCGCGGCAACGGGGTCAGCACGCCTACGCTGAAACGTGCCCGCAGTACCTCTTCCTCGACGAGAGCGTGTACGACGCGCCCGACTTCGAGGCGGCCAAGTTCGTGTTCACCCCGCCGGCCCGCGCGAAGCGGAGCCAGGAGGCACTGTGGCGCGGCCTGGCGTTCAACGACCTGTCGGTGATCTCCACCGATCACTGCCCGTTCTGCTTCAAAGGACAGAAGGAACTGGGCGCTGACGACTTCAGCAAGATCCCGAACGGTGGTCCCGGCGTCGAGCTGCGGCTGCGGCTGGTCTACGACGGCGGGGTCCGCGCCGGGCGGATCACCCTGAACCGGATGGTGGA
>JAWVFH010000239.1:0-2775 GCA_033856255.1 Solirubrobacterales bacterium
CGCAGGCGCGGGCAGCGCGCTGAACGGACCTGAACCGGCGGCCGATGTTGAGTTCCCCACCTCCGCGCGCACCGTCAGTTGGTGGCGCGGAATCGCGAGCAACCTCCGACAACCCCGCACCGTTCGCGACACGGGACACTCGTATCCAGTACGTCGAACGCGCCCTCGAGGACATCTCGACCCCGTTGATCCGCACTACCGTTCCCCACCGCTGACCCCGCCTGCCAATCGGCGTCGCGCCTGCCACCTGCGGCATTCCGCCCGATCCCGTTACCAGCTAGGTTCGACGTGAAAGTGTCACGGTCTGTAAGACAATGCATTTATGTGCGTTGGCTCGCCGTCGAGTGAACCGGTTGTGCCAATTCGGCGTCCGATGCTCCCACAGCTCGTCCAGCGAGAGAATTGGCGGATGAACGTCTTCCCACGCCACATTCGAATTCCCCCCGTACACTCCGCCGTCCAGGTAGTACCACGGCACAGTCGCCGCGTTCCGGCACCGATCACGGTGGTTATGAGGGTCATGCTGGACGCGACGACGTATCGCCCAGGCTCGGCAAGCACGGTAAGACGATGTACGTGCGGTGCGAGCAATGTCCTGATGGACTCGATGATGTCGTCCGCAGTGCAGACTCCGTCGCGGTAGGCAACTGGAACGCCACCACCGATGTCAAGGATCTCCAACTCATGGTCGAGTCTGAGGTGAATCTGGTCGATGAGCGCAGGCAGCGGCTGATGGCCGTGCGATACCGTCGAGAGCTGTTGGTCTGTGGCGCCGAGGACGCGAGCCTGCTGGCCGCGGTCTTCCAAGCCGACCTCGCCGCCTTCGGAGCGCAAAGCCCCGAACTGGCCAAACGCTACCGAGACTGAACCACCACAAAAACCCGGTCGCGCAACCGGGCTGGATAGTGGTCAGTGTGCGACCACGAACCGAGAACCGATCAGGAGGCACCGTGACCAGGACTCGGGCCCGCGCTGTTCGCTTCGACCGCTACGGCGGCCGAGACGTGCTCTACGTCGCCGATGTGCCGATGCCCGTACCGGCGGCAGGTGAGGCGCTCGTCGAGGTCCGCGCGGCGGGGATCAACCCGGGCGAGGCCGCGATCCGGTCCGGGGTGATGCACGAGCGCCTGCCGGCGTCCTTTCCCTCGGGGCAGGGCAGCGACCTGGCCGGCGTGGTCACCGCGACCGGGGACGGTGTCACCGACTTCGCGGTCGGCGACGAGGTACTCGGCTACTCCTGGCGGCGCTCCAGCCACGCCACTCACGTGGCCGTACCGACCAGCCAGCTGGTGGCCAAACCACCCGAGCTCGACTGGGCGGTGGCCGGTTCGCTCTACGTCGTCGGGTGCACCGGATACGCCGCGGTGCGGGCGGTAGACCCGAAGCCGGGCGAAACGGTCGCCGTCTCCGCCGCTGCCGGTGGAGTCGGCACCGTCGTGGTGCAGTTGCTGGCGGCACGGGGCGTGCGGGTCCTGGGTATCGCATCGTCGGCCAACGCCGAGTGGCTCGCGGCGCACGGGGCGAAGCAGGTGGACTACGGCGACCGCCTCGGCGAGCGGCTGAGCCAGGCCGCTCCGGACGGGATCGATGCCTTCATCGACCTGTTCGGCCCCGACTACGTCCGGCTGGCGCTCGACCTCGGGCTCCCGCCCGACCGCGTGGAGACCATCATTTCCTTCCAGAAGGCACAGGAGCTGGGCACCAAGGCGGAAGGCAGTGTGGAGGCCTCCACCCCGGAGATTCTCACCAAGATGGCCGAACTCGTCGCAGCCGGAACAGTCGAAGTTCCGATCGCCGCGACATACCCGCTCGACCAGGTGGCCGACGCGTTCGCCGAACTGGAGCAGCGCCACACCCGAGGCAAGATCGTGCTCATCCCGAGCTGACCCCGTCGAGGAACTCGCCGCGGTCCACGTCGGGCTGCAAATTCGTGGGGTGCCCCGGCGGTCGCTGTTTACGATCGGCGAGGTGGTTGATCAGAAGCTGCCAAGGCTGGCCGGCGGGGAGTGGGAGACTCTGCCCGCGCTGTTGGGGTCTCAACGGGACTCGTGGTGCGGAAGGTCAGTGGTGTCGGCGAGGTCGACGCGCGTCGCCAGTTCGTTCGCTGTGGCACGACCTTGCTGTGGTTGATCAAGAACATGGCCCGCGCGGAGTCCTCTGGGTCGTACATAGAACTGTTTCCGCACGCGCCGGCCAAGATTGATCAGGTCCGAGAACTCGCCGTACCGGACCGCGGACTCCTCGTCCCGTCTGTCGCTGCTCGTCACTGCGACCCCGCGGCCACCAGCGTCGCGGTGACGGGTTCGAGCTCGGCGACCAGCTCGTCGAGCTCGGCGGGAGAGAGGGCGCCGTACGGCGGGTCGGCGAGCTCGTCGGTCAGGGCTTCGATGCGTTGCTGGGTCTCGCGGCCGTCGTCGGTGAACCGGCCGTCGGCGTCGACGAGCCCGCGCTCGCGCAAGCCGTCCATGACCGCGGCCAGCCGCTCCTTCGGCAGGTGATGGATGCGCCCGAACGACTCCGGCGGGTGGATGCCCAGATCCAGCGCACCGAGCACGTGCGCCTCCGTGCCGCCGATGCCCGCGCCGACGAGAGCGGCGACGTGCCCGTCACCGCGGTGCTCGCGCAGCATGTTCGCGGAATGCCACAGGCGGGCGACCGGGTCGCTCGGCACCGGAAGGGTGCGCAGCCCGGCGTACATCACCCGACCTGCTGTTGGCGCGCTCGTCGCGGCTTTGGTGGTCAGGTCAGCGGCGCGCACCAGGCCCGGGGAGTCGG
>JAWVFH010000240.1:0-3221 GCA_033856255.1 Solirubrobacterales bacterium
CGGTTGCGCTCGGCGTCCGCGCGCGGCCTCCGGGCCGGGGACTCCGGCAGCACCGACGGCGGCACCTGCTCCCATCATGGTTGCGGCCGCCTGCGGTCATGGTGACGCCGGACGAGTCGCAGAGCGAGGTAACCGACGATCACAATGTTGAGCACCAGAGCGCAAACCTTGAGCAGGCTCGGCTTGCTCAACAACTCCTGGACCTCCGGGATGAACAACAGCGCGGTGGACACCACAGTCAGGTACTCCCCCCACTCCCGGCGACGCAACAGGCCGTAGGCCTCAACAGCTTCCAACAATCCGTAACCGACCGCGATCCCGCCATCCCGCTGAGCCTTCCGCGGTCCAAATCCGGCTAGCTTCGAGATCAGTCGCCCGGTGACGTTCTGGCTGGGATCCAACCCGGCCTGCTCGGCGACCCGACGCGCAAGATCGGCCCAGTCCGCATGGGCATGGTTCAACAGGATGAGACCGATACCGACCAGCACCACAGCTCGCAGCGCGCGCTCGGCCGCGAGCACCGGAAGCAACCGGCTCTGATCCCTCCCCCCACCTCGCCCAGATTCCCCCCTCGGCGCATTACTCCCTGACCGGGTCACCATCCGGACTCCTTCGATCACTGGACACAGCAGTCGGCGCCGGACTGGTGCGGTGGGGCCGTAGCGAACTCAGCCCCTCTGCCACCCATCACGCGCGACCGAGGCCGGGGCGCCCGCGGTGGCGGACGGGACGGAGCTTCTCAGAGAAGCGACTCCCTGTCAGGATCGGACACGCATGGGGGACTCAGATGCCGGTCGAGCAGGAGTAGGAGCCCAGCATGTGCGAAGACTTGGTTCTGCCATCCCCGCCGTGGGGAACCGCCGCCGTCTCCGCCCGCCCCAGCTGAGGACCCGACCGGAGGTCGGCTCCTTGTCTCTGGTCCAAGCACTCGATCGCACGTTCGCACCTAGTGTTCACCTAGGGTTGGCAGCGGTTCGCGCCCGAACGCCCGAGGCTGCGCCCGACTGTTCGGCGTGTCAACACGGCGCTCAAAAATTTTCGTTCGCGAGACGGTTAAGGATGTTCTGTCACGGGAAGGAGTGAATGTCACCGCCCTTCGCGGAATGGAGCCCACCGATGTTGCTCGGCCTCGCCGGTTTGTTACTTGTCCTGTGGCTGCTCGGATTCTTCGTGTTCCATCTCGGGGCCGTCGTCCACGCCGCCATCGTGATCGCAGTCATCGTCGCAGTCGTGCATTTCGTGCGCGGACGCGGCGCACGGGTCTGAACCGACAAAAGTCACCGGCCCGGTGACCCGTTTTCTGCCACCGGGACGGCGACCCTGGTAGTGATCCAGGTCGGGAATTGATTGGGTCAGTGCTCCGGAACCTGATCGACCGCTGCCGCGGCAGCAAGGACGTCCGCGTCGGCGACCTGCCGACCGATGACCCAACATCGCCAGATCGTTCAGTTTGCTGAACGCTGAGACGAGCTAACTCGAACAGTGACCACCACGAGACGGCCAGTGCAACCACCAGAACGATCGGCCACGCCAACGTGTGGCATGTCGAAAGTGTTCGCGACACCGTCGGTCGCTCGCTAGCGACGAGCCCACCAGCAGGCATGCTGACGTCCTTTCGCGGCATGGGCCTCCGCCCGATCACACCGGATCGCGGAGGCGCTGCACCATTTTTGGTGCCGCGTGCTGCCGCGGCCGTGCCGCGGCGATGCCCCCGACCCACGGATTCGCTCCGCGCAGCTGCCGGCGCGCATCTCCCAGTGATGGTCGGTATCTCGAAAGCGAGGGAATGTGGGCCACGCGCCAGGTCGGAGGGATCGATTTGTCGCTTCCGGTTGAAGACTGACCCACCTGTTCCGGTCGAAGTTTGACCCACCCATGACGATCATGAGGTGTTGCACGTGGATGATTGGGCGGAGATTCGCCGGTTGCACCGGGCTGAGGGGATGGCGATCCGGGCCATCGCTCGCAGGCTGAGGGTCTTGAAGAACACGGTAAGAAGGCCGTGGCTTCGCATGAGCCGCCGCGATACGAGCGGGTGGCGTAGGGCTCGCGGGTGGATGCGGTCGAGCCCGCGATCCGGGTGTTGTTGGCGGAGTTCCCGGAGATGTCGACTTCGGTGATCCTGGAGCGAGTCGGCTGGGCGCACGGCCGGTCGGTGTTCTACGAACGCGTCGCGCGGTTGCGTCCGCTGTTTCGGCCGCCGGATCCGGCGTCGCGCACGGAGTACCAGCCTGGCGAGCTGGCGCAGTGTGATCTGTGGTTCCGACCGGTCGATGTCCCATTGGGCTTCGAGCAGGTTGGGCGACCGCCGGTGCTGGTCATGGGGTCGGGCTACTCGCGGATCATCGCGGCGGTGATGCTGCCCTCGCGTCAATCTCCAGATCTGCTGGCCGGGCACTGGGAGCTACTGAGCCGCTGGGGTCGCGTCCCGAAAGCTCTGGTGTGGGACAACGAGTCCGCGGTCGGTCAATGGCGGGCGGGCAAACCGCGGCTGACCGAGGCGATGAACGCCTTCCGCGGCACCTTAGGAATCAACGTCGTGCAGTGCCGCCCCGGCGATCCGGAAGCCAAAGGCCTGGTGGAACGCGCGAACGGCTATCTCGAAACTTCGTTCCTGCCGGGCCGCTCATTCACCAGCCCAGCCGACTTTCAACACCCAGCTCACCGACTGGCTCGGGCGGGCCAACCGGCGCCAACACCGCCGGCTGGGGTGCCGCCCGATCGATCGCTGGGGCCGCGATCGCACCGCGATGCTGGCGCTACCGCCGGTCGCGCCGGTCACAACTCAAAGGCGCGGGACACCCCATCGGCGTCTCACCGCCGCCGAGTGGGTCGCCCGCCTCGCCGAGGACCACGCCGGGCGGCCGCAACCTGAACTGGTCAAACTCGGCCGGATCCCACTGCTCATCATCGACGTGCGGTAGCCAGCGGTTGATCTCGTAGTGCATGTGCACCATTGCCCCGGTGGCGCGGGTGGCCGCTACCACGGCGTGTGCCTGGCGACGAGATCGGTGGGGACCGCGGGCACCAGCGAGACACGCCCGCGTCGGAACGCCGCGACCGCGTCAAAGGTGAGTTCGAAGGGCTGGTGGTCGTCGAGTTGCTCCACGGCCGCGCGCACCGGGTCGAGCTCCCATTGCAGCAGCACGACATAGGACAGATGAGGATGGTGCAGGCCGTGGGTGTGCGATTGCAACGTGGGCACGCCCTGCTGCTCAAGG
>JAWVFH010000241.1:0-2709 GCA_033856255.1 Solirubrobacterales bacterium
CTCCCGGGCTCGTCTGGTCGCGAGGGCCGGGCAAATTCGCGGGGTCCAGGCGAATGAGGGCGGCAACGCTACCCCTGGCAGGCCCGGTCGGCGCTCACCGTTGTGACACATTGGTTCCTTCGCCGACCTCAGAATGAGCTGTTCAGTCCAACCTCATGTGCCGTAGACCGGTAAAGCGACCGGGCACGGCCGAGGCGGGCGGTGGGGTTCCCACCCCCGCCCGGATTCCGTTCTGTGCCAGCGGATGCACTCATGGCCGATCCTTGCCGGCTTCCGCCTCGGCCAGGGCAGTGCGGAGAGCTGGTGCCACCCGCTCAGTGAACAGGCGAGCCTGCTCCATGGGATCGGCGCCGACCGGCCAGAACAGGAACGAATCGAAGCGCAGCTGCTCGCGATAACGCAGCAGCGTGTCGATCCAGAATTCCGCCGGGCCGGCCAGCTTCGAGCCGTCCTCTCCCGAACCGCTGGTGATCGCGCCCATGACGTTGTAGACACGCCGGATCTCCCGTGGGTCGCGACCGGCGGCGACCGCGGCATCATTGATGATCGTTTGCATCTGCGGGATCTGCGCAGGTGGGGCGTAGGCGTTGGTGGGCAGCCACCCGTCACCGAGCCGGCCGGTCAGTCGAAGCATTCGTGGGCCGTAGGAGCCGATGAGCAGGGGCACCGGTTCAGCGGGCAGCGGGCCGGGATGGGCTCCGTGCAGACGGTAATAGCTGCCGGTGAACGTGACCGACCGCTGCTGCGGGTCGCTCATCGCATGCATGACGCGCAGCGCCTCCTCGAAAGCGGTAATGGTCTCCCTGGTGGACCGTATGGGGCCGCCGTATTCGGCGATGCCTTGCGCCATGGCGCCCGAACCCACCCCGAGGGCGACCCGGCCGCCGGTGAGCAGGCTCAGGGTCGACGCTGCCTTGACCAGCGGAGCCGGCGGTCGCAGTGGAACGGTCGCGACGTTCGGCATGACCGTGAGCGAGGCGGTCCTTGATGCCAGGGCGGTCAGCAACGTCCAGGCGTCCAGAAAACCCCGGTGGTAGAGGTGATCCTGAACGCCGATAAAATCGATCCCGGATGTATCGGCTAGTTCTGCGAGGCGGAAGACGTCGTCCACGTCGCTGGCCCCGGGATCAATGTTCAGCCCGAGGGATCCCCGTGCAATCGTCATGGCAGTGCTCCTCGATCAGGGCGCCGGGAGCCTCCCGGACGCGGCTGCGCAACTCTGTGCTGGTACAACAAATGGATCCGTTCCGCTGCGCTGCTCGCCGGATGGGCCTGTCGCCAGAACCGGTTCATGGTCACGGCGGCAACCTCGGTGCGAGGCCGCTCGTACCGGCGAAGGTCAAAGTGTCAACTATTCAATGCTTGCGCAAGGATTGTATCCCGGGATCGAACGACGCCGCGGGCCGGCCAGGTGACGGAGCACCGCGTCGCTGATCTCGTGCAACTGGCCGACCTGCGCATCATCGAGGCCATCGAACAGGCACTGTCGCACCCGACCGGCACGCCAGGCGCGCGCCAGCTCAACTGGCCTAGCTCTCGGGCGGGACGAGCCAAAGGTTAAGTCGAGCAGCAGATCGTGTCAATGCTTGCGCACTCATTGAATGACACCGAGACGCCGACCATCGTCGATCAGCCCCGCCTGGACCGGTGCCCTCGTGATCACGGTGGCGCGCATGCGTGCTGCGCCACCGCGCGATCTGCCAGTTGACCGCGCCGCTCCAGCCACGATCGAGCCCAGTCGCACCTTGACGGCCCCACTGGGGCACGCCCGGCCCAACCTTCCGAATCGACGCGACCAGAAGGTCAACACCACACAGTTGAGGCACGGGCCGCACGGGCCGCTCCCTCGAATTGGGGCGACATCTCGAAGATTCACATTCAACCCTTGCGCAAGCATTGATTGACATGGTGTCATGACTGCACGTGGTTGCGACACCCGGTTCCGGGTTGCCGCCGCCGCCCACTCGTCCCGGTGCGTCTCCGAAGCCCGCCGGTCAGCGCATCGGCAACAACGGGTACGAGCCGAGCTCAATCGTGTCCGAAGGGCTCGGACGGCAGTGCCGCTGGACCCGCGGGTCTCGGATGATTGGAACTAGGGACATGACCGAGAACGTCGAACCGACGACAGTTCTGTACGGCCGGAACGGATTCGCCGGTCGCAGCGCGACCATGGTGCGAGCGCAGTATTCGCCGTCGTACACGCGAGTCGTGGGTAGTTATGCTCCTCACCTGCTCGACCTGCACTCGTTGGACCCCAGCGCCTTCGCCGACCCCCGGTCGCTGCCTGTCGCGGTGCTCCGAGATGAGAAGGTCAGCTTGGAGGTGTCCTACCGGCGCGAACCCGCTCCGTTCAGCCTGCGCAACGTCTTCGCCGACGAGTTGCACGTCGTGCTCGGCGGCGCCGCCACGCTGGAGACCGAGCTGGGTGTGCTGTCGGTGAAGAAGGACGACCTCGTCCTCATCCCTCGGGCGATCACCTACCGCTACTCGAGCATCGAAGGCGAGCTGCGTGAGCTCATCTTTGCCTCGGAGAACGAGCTGAACTTCACAATGGAGCTCGGCATGGGCCCGCTCACCCACTACGAGAACGCAACTCCGTACGCCAACGGCTCGCTGCGCCCAGGCGAGTTCGAGACGGTCATCCGGCACGGCGACGAGTTCACCTCGATCTTCACCGACTACGACCCGCTTCCGACGGTGGAGTCACAA
>JAWVFH010000242.1:0-3532 GCA_033856255.1 Solirubrobacterales bacterium
CACCATCATCAAGCCGGTGTCGCGCCTGACCCTGCTGCAGATGTTCCCGAAGTTCTCCAAGGGCACCCACCTCGGCCATCCGGCGGTCCACACCCTGCGTGGCCGCTCGGTGCGGCTCGAGTCGCCCGGCGTCACGGCGTACGCCGACGGCGAGGTCCTCGGCCCGCTGCCGGTCGACATCGGTGTCGCGCCCGGCGCACTCACCGTGTTCGCCTAGTTCGAACCGGTTAAGTTCAGCCCATCACTGAATGAATTCCAGCGATCTCTGTTCGTCACCGGGATTGTCTGATAGGAAAGCTTCCTAACAGATAACCCCCCTCGACGCCCCTCGGAGGAGATCGTGTTCAACGCCCCCACGAACACCAAGAGCACCGGCCGCAAGCTGACCGGCATTTTGCTCGGCCTCGCCGTCGCTGCCGCCCCGGCGACCGCATACGCCTCGCCGCTGCTGGAGCACAACGTCATCACCACGCAGTACCAGAGCAGGGTGATGGCACCGGCAGCGACCGGGCTGGACGACCCGGCCAAGAAGGAAATCGCGATGAAGATCGTCTCCAGCGCGGAGAACTCCTCGCTGGACTGGAAGGCGCAGTACAAGTACATCGAGGACATCGGCGACGGCCGCGGCTACACGGCCGGCATCATCGGATTCTGCTCGGGCACCGGCGACATGGTCGACCTGGTCGAGCTGTACAAGACCAAGAAGCCGGGCAACGTGCTGCAGAAGTACCTGCCGGCCCTGCACAACGTGGACGGGAGCGACTCGCACGCGGGTCTCGACCCGAACTACACCAAGGACTGGAAGACCGCCGCGGCAGACTCCGTCTTCAAGGCCGCCCAGGACAGCGAGCGCGACCGGGTGTACTTCAACCCGTCCGTGAACCAGGGCAAGTCCGACGGCGTCGGCGTCCTCGGTCAGTTCATGTACTACGACGCGATCGTCATGCACGGTCCGGGCACGGACTCCACCAGCTTCGGTGGCATCCGCAAGCGCGCCCTGACCAAGGCCAAGCCGCCGTCGCAGGGCGGTAACGAGACCACCTGGCTGAACGCCTTCCTCGACGCCCGCGTCTGGGCGATGAAGCAGGAGGAGGCCCACAGCGACACCAGCCGGGTCGACACCGCCCAGCGCGTCTTCCTCCGCAACGGCAACCTCAACCTCAACACCCCCCTCGACTGGAAGGTCTACGGCGACAGCTTCCACATCAGCTGACCCCCGCCCCAAGCCCTCGCACCCCACTGTCCCGGGGGTGCGAGGGTCTTTCCGTACTACGAGCCTTAAGCCGGGTCGCGGAAGCGGTCGAGGTCGATCTCCATCTCCATCCCGTTCAGCAGGACGACGATCCGGGGCTGCTCGGCCCCGGTCGCGTGCAAGTACTCCGCGAGAGTGGAGAGCAACATGTCGCTGCGCCGCTCGAGTCGCGAGACAACTGCTTGTCCGACCCCGAGCCGCTCGGCAACCTCCACCTGGGTGAGGTGACCGGCCCGCCGGATCATCGCCAGGTTCTCGGCGTAGACGCGGTCCATCTCACGAGCCTCGACCTCGACTTCGGCAACCCCCGCAGCAATCTCCGGCCGCGCCAGCAACTGCCCGAGCCGCTCATTGCCACGGACAAAACCCGCCCCGCTCTTCTTGGTCATGGCAGTCCCTTCCTCGCCTCTCGCTTCCACTGGTCGATCACCCCATCGGCTCGAATCCCTACGGAGTTGTAGAAGACGTCGCCGATCCGAGCCTTGTCCCCGGCAAAGAGTGCGACAACCACAGTGCCGGAGCCGGCCGGAAACCAGCAGATGAGCCGGATCGCAATGCCTTCGCGATACGGATGCGACACCCGCCAGAGCGGGTAGCGCTTGGACTGCCGGATCCATCGGAGCGTGGCCGTCTCCGTGTCGCGGGTCGGGGGTTCTCGGAGATCCTGAAGATGCTTGAGGGCGGCCGTGACCAGAATGAGGACCTACCGCGCATGCGCATCTCCCTTGTCCGCTCGGGTTTCCACGCCGTCGAGCCACACGCCGAACTCGGCCGGCCAGTCGATCTGCACCACTGCAGTATGTCACTGGAGTCATATGACTTGAAAATCATATCTGGTATTGGCTGTCGCGGCAATGACCTGCTTCCTCCTGCCTCGTGGGATCCGTCCGGGATAGGTTCGGGGCATGGCTGTGCGACTGGTGGGGGAGAAGGTTTCCAACAAGAGGGCGCGGCGGATTGCGCTGATTGCGCAGGGGTTTGGTGAGGAGCGGCCGGGTGGGAACGTTGGGGTGCGGCAACTGAAGCAGGTGGTCGATCGCGTTGGGGTGCTGCAGGTTGACTCGGTGAATGTGTTGACGCGGTCGCATTATTTGCCGTTGTTTGCTCGGGTTGGGGGGTATGAGCGGGAGACGCTGGATCGGATGTGCTGGGGTGAGAAGCGGGAGTTGTTCGAGTATTTCTGGGGGCATAAGGCGAGTCTGATTCCGCTGGGCAGCTACCGGTTGCTGCGGTGGCGGATGCGGGCGGCTGAGCGGCAGGACTGGAGTGACCCGGACGTCACCGCGCCCTGGTCGGTCGTGGTCGGGATGCAGCGGCTGAACGAGGAGCGGCCCGGGTACGTCGACCAGGTGCTGAAGCTGGTGGAGGAACGCGGGCCGATCTCGGCGGGCGAGGCCGACCCGGACGGCGTACGGCGGAAGTCGACCGACCCGCATCCCGATCCGACCACCGGTGCCATGTGGAACTGGCAGGACGCCAAGATCGCCATCGAGTACCTGTTCTGCACCGGTCAGGTCACCATCGCGAGCCGGCGGAACTTCGAGCGGTACTACGACCTGACCGAGCGCGTCATTCCAGAGCCGGTACTACGGGCGCCCGAGCCCGCGCCGGACGACGCGCGCCGCGAGCTGGTGAAGCTGGCGGCCAACGCGCTCGGCGTCGCCACCGCCAAGGAACTCTGCGGTGCACGCGGCTACTTCCCGTTGCCCTCGGCAACCGCCAGGCAGGTGATCGCCGAACTCGTCGACACCGGCGACCTGATCCCGGTCCAGGTCGAAGGCGTCGACCAGCAGAGCTATCTGTCCAAACACGCCGAGGATCACCCGGTCGACGCCCGCGCGCTGCTCTCGCCCTTCGACACCCTGATCTGGAACCGCGACCGCACCGAGCGACTCTTCGACTTCTTCTACCGGATCAGCATCTACACCCCCGCCGCACAACGAATTCACGGGTACTACGTACTCCCGTTCCTCCTCGGCGATCGACTCGTCGCCCGCGTCGACCTCAAAGCAGACCGCCAGAACTCCGCCCTGCTGGTCCCCACCATCACCGCCGAACCCGGCGCCAAGAACCTCACCGAACCACTAGCAGCCGAACTCACCCAGATGGCCCAGTGGCTCAACCTCGACCAAGTCCTGGTCCTCGCCAAAGGCCCCCTCGGGAAAGCACTCAAGCAGGCACTCGCCTAGCTCAAGTTCTGGTTGGTCACGCTAGCCGCCCCGCCGAGTGTGAGGACTGTGCTCTCGACTGAAGGGAGCGCGCTGTCGGCAACCGATTGCC
>JAWVFH010000243.1:0-2503 GCA_033856255.1 Solirubrobacterales bacterium
CCTGAATGAGACGAGTCGCTTCTGCGACTGCCGCCGTTTCCGGAACCTGTATCCCCGCGATGATTTCAGCCATGACATTTCGCTTTCCGGGAAACGTTGCTGGATCGGAGTGTGCGCGTGACTTCCATGCTCTCGACCAACCCACGTGTGACGCCGCCTCTATCCGGCCAGGAATCCCTCAAATTCAGCCGGGCGGACTCCGCGCTGCGTCGTAGCGGTGTGCTAGCAATGGGGCTATGCCTCCGTCTGCCACCTCCGCGAACGCCCGCCGCTCGGCGCCGAGTCGAGTGGCTCGGCACCGCGTAGCAATCCTCGTCTTCGACGGCGTGAGCTTGTTGGACGTCGCCGGTCCCGCGGAGGCTTTCAAGGAGGCGAACCGGTTCGGGGCCGACAACCAGATCGTGCTGCTGTCTCCGACCGGTGACGAGGTCACGTCGGACCTCGGCATCAGGCTCGCGGTTGATGGTGCTGCCTCCGGGGAGCCGGCGCCGCACACGTTTCTGGTAGCCGGCTCCTCCCTCTACCCTCGGACCGGCGTACCCCCGGAGCTGGCCGATGCAGTACAGGAACCGGCTGCCTGTGCGGGCCGGGTCGCCTCGATCTGCACAGGCGCATTCATCCTCGCTGCCGCGGGTCTCCTCGACGGCAAACGTGCGACCACGCACTGGAAGGTCACGCACGAGCTCGCCGCCAGGTACCCAACGTGCCAGGTCGAACCCGACGCCATCTACGTCCGGGACGGAACCACCTTTACCTCGGCGGGCGTGACCGCCGGGATCGATTTGGCTCTCGCGCTCATCGAGGAAGACCACGGCCCGGACATGACCCGCGACGTCGCCCGAGCCCTGGTCGTATACATGCAGCGTTCGGGTGGACAGTCCCAGTTCTCGACACCGTTGCAAGGACCGCCGCCCCGCTCGCCTGCTCTGCGAAAGATCACCGACTTGGTGACGGCGAACCCCGAGCGAGACCACTCGCTGGGTGAACTGGCCAAACAGCTCAGTGTGAGCCCCCGGCAACTCACCCGCCTCTTTCGTGACGAACTGTCCACCACCCCGGCTAGGTACGTGGAGAGCATCCGATTCGACATGGCCAGGGCGCTGCTCGATCAGGGACACACCGCTACGCACGCCGCGACCCTCGCCGGGTTCGCTAGCTACGAGAGCCTGCGACGGGTGTTCGCTAGAGAGCTGTCCATCAGCCCCGCCGCATACCAACGCCGATTCAGCACAGCGCGCCGCACCGACACGGGATAGCGCTGTCCCCGTCCCAAACCTGACATCTGCTTATGAGCAGACGGAGGTATAGGACGTTCGGGGCGAGTGATCGCCGGCAAGCAGGCACGGCAGATGTCTCGCCTCGCAAGAACGGCTCCGCAACGATCATCCCCTAATTCACCTACCCGCTCGCCGCATGCAGCTGCGTGACCCGTGCCTACACCGACCATGTTGTCTTCTCCTGATCCGGGGCAAAGTCCGCTGCGCGACCCCGAGTTCCAGGCCGCCAAGGCGTGGCTGATGGCGCTCGGGGAAGGGGGCGAGTGACCGCTGTTCAGCCTCATCAGTGTCCGCGAAATCGAGGTCGAGGAGGCGCTCGCCAAGCTGGACGCGGGGCTGCATCGTTCGTTCAAGCTCAAGATGGGCGCTCAGGAACCGGCCGACGACGTGGCCCGTATCTGCGCGGTCGCAGAGAAGCTGGCCGGGGTGGCTGGTGTGCATGTCGACCTCAACGCCCGCTGGGACCGGCTCACCGCGCTCACCCACCTGCCCAAGCTCGCCCGGGCCCTGGTCATCCTGGCCGTCACCATGCTCGGCCTCGGATCCCCTACTCCCCCACCCGAGTGGGTCTGACGTTGCTCACCGTCGGGGTTCCGACGCTGTTCCTCACCTTGTGGGCGCGTCCTACGACACCCGACGAGCGCATGCTGGGCAATCTGGCCCGGTTCGTCATCCCCGCCGCGATCGTCACCGCCGGATTTCGTACGCAGTGTGTGAAGGATTCGCTCGCTGCCGTAGCCAAGCAAACTCAGTGCGGTCCAGCCCAGGATCGCAGCAACGAACGCCGCCAGGTTGACGGCCCGAAAGGCAGCGCTGGATGTACCTCGGCGTCGAGCAGGACGAAGTCCACCGGCTCACCGCGATCGGGAGGTCGCCCAGCCCGGGTCAGGTCGCCGCGACCGCGTCATAGCACGACAACCGAGAGAACGACTTGTCGTCGCGTCACTCCGTCGTCGGGAGCTCGCCCGCGCGGGTCAGGAGCCGATCGAGCTTGGCGTTGAGGTTGTGCAGCTCTTCGGTGACCTGGACGAACCGCTGACCGTTGATCTCTTGCAATTCGCGCAGCACGGCAGCAAGGTGGGCATTCGTCTCACCAAGCGCCTCGTGCAATGCTCCGACACCGGAGAGGTCACGCAGTGCCATGGGATATATCCTTTCGGGAGCGGTTCGGACCAGTCTTGCTTCGGGTCCTAGTGTCGCGTGTCGTAAGTCAGTTTACGGTTGGT
>JAWVFH010000244.1:0-3450 GCA_033856255.1 Solirubrobacterales bacterium
GCGAGGACGACGTCTCCTCGGCCATCACCGCCTCGGCTGTCACCGCCTCAGCTGTCACCAGCGGTCGGGAGGCATACACATGAGCAGCGGCGGCCCGCCCGACAACTCCACGAGGTCGCCCAGACACGCGGGCCGCCGATCGGTTCCGTGACCTGTTGGCCTCCGAACGACACATGGTCTAGGAAGTGGTGGACATGGCCAATTACAACGGGCCGGCCACGGTCGTCACCCGACGTGGTGAGATCGAGGTGATCGTGGACTTGCGATCAGGGTCAGACTCTGAGAACTGCCTGGCCTGGGGTGGGCACATCCATCGCGATGACCGAGGCGAGCTGGACCGGGCCATGAACGAGATGAGCGCGTACGGTCTGGTTGTCCGACTTCCGGACGGCCGCGAGGGCAACTTCGTTCCCAGCGCGGAGACGAGCGTAACCGTCCGCGGATTCATGCGCTCGTGACGGGTGGTCGGGTGAACGCTGTGCAACCGCGGCAAGTCTGCACCAGTAAGGATCTCCGGCTAGCCGGAATGCGGCCTCGACGCGCGGCATGTGCTGCTGGGGATGTGCTTCGCTGTCTGATCATCGACGACAACCCTCGCTTCCTGGACGCGGCGCGTGTTTTGCTCGAGCGTGAAGGGATCACGGTCGTAGGGGTGGCGTCGAGCGCGGCCGAGGCGCTTCAGCGCGCCGAGCAGCTCCGCCCGGACGTCACGCTCGTGGATATCCATCTCGGCGACCAAAGTGGCTTCGACCTGGTGCGGCGACTTCATGGCAGGTCCGGCCTGGCCGGGTCGAGGATGGTCATCATCTCGACCCACGCCGAGGAGGACTACGCCGAACTCATCGCGGAGAGCCCCGCGATCGGGTTCTTGTCCAAGACCACCTTGTCCGCGCGCGCCATCCGGGACCTGCTCCGGTTAGCGGGGTGACGGCAACAAGGCCCAGTCATCGAGTCTCGAGGAAGGTGAGCACCGCGAGAATCCGGCGATGATCGTCTTCGGTCTCCGGTAAGTCCAGCTTCGCCAGGACGCTACGGACGTGCTTCTCGACGGTTCCCTCAGTAATCCACAACGTGTGGGCGATACCGGCGTTGGAGCGGCCCTCCGCCATCAGCGCCAGCACCTCCTGCTCCCGCGCACTGAGCACGGCAAGCGGGTCACTGCGCCGGCTCGCGGTCACCAACTCCCGCACCAGCTCGGGGTCCAACACCGAACCGCCCTGCCCAACGCGGCGGAGGGTGTCCACGAACTCGTCCACATCGGTGACGCGGCTCTTGAGCTGGTAGCCAATGCCCTTGCCGCTCGCCAGCAGCTCCATCGCGTGCTCGACCTCGATATGGGCCGACAGGACCAGGATCGCTATCCCGGGAAACTCCTCCCGAATCTCCCGAGCCGCCTGCAGGCCCTCCGTCGTGTGAGTCGGTGGCATTCGGACATCGACCACCACAAGCTCGGGCGCTGTGTCCCGGACCAGTTGCGGCAGCATTGCGGCATCACCGGTCGAACCGACAACCTCGAAGCCCGACCGCTCGAGCAGGCTGGCCAGACCCTCCCGGAGCAAGACGTCGTCTTCGGCGAGGATCACGCGCATGGTGGCTCCGTCGTCATGGCCAGCATTATCGGACACTGTCGAGCGCTCGGGTGCGCCGCACCTCCATGCCGCCCTCGTCCGTGGCGTTGAGCCGGTGCGGAGGAGGTCGCGATGGCGGTCCGTCGTAGACGTCGGCCATGTGGTGGCTGTTCTGCGGATGTGCGGCTCGTACTGTCGGTTGCCCTATTTGCGGGAACCGGGGGCGCGTTCTGGGCTCAATATGAGTTGGCGGTCGGCCCAGGCCACCAAGTGCACACGTCGCTCCGCCGGCCGGGCGGGCCCTCAGGATGTCAAAGACTCTACGAGCGAGAGGACGGCATCGAGCGACTGTTCGAGCGGTCGGGTGTCCCGGTTCAGCTGGGTCAGCAACAACCCGCCCTGCAGGGCGGCCAACAACGCGACAGCGAGTGCGTCCGGATCGGCGTCCGGCGCGAGCCGGCCCTCGGTGTGCATCGCCCGTAGACCCGACCGGATACCGGCCTCCCAGCGGGCGAAACTCGCGGCCACTCTGACGCGGGCCACATCGTCGATCTCCGCCAACTCCACACCTAGCGAACCGAGCGGGCACCCACCACGGCATCCGAGACGGCGCTGGTGCTCGACCAGGAAATCGCGCCAGGACCGCAGGCCTTCAAGCGTGTCGAGCTGGTCGAACAATGGCTGCTGCCCGCCGACGATGGTGTCGGACTGGTAGTCGATCACAGCAAGTACCAGGGCCTGCTTGTCGGTGAAGTAGTGGTAGACCTGCGAACTGCTCACCTCCGCCGCGTCCCGGACATGCTCGATCGTCGTCTCCGCGACGCCCTGCTCGAGCATCAGCTCGGCGGCCGCTTCGACGATCCGCCCCCGTGTCTGGTGCCCCTTCGCGGTCAGCTTGCCGCCGCGCCGGCGGGCGACAGGTGAGTACTCCAGGCGTGGTGACACGGCGTCAGCCTGAGCCAGTTTTCTGGAATTGACAATCCATTTTTTGGGAACGACTGTGCCACTTGCACCTTCCGTCCCGCCTGTTCGCACAGATCGGGGTCCCTCACGTGACGCCCGATTCCCACATCCTGCGCGCCCGGTTCCCCCAACACGAAGGATCACGATGACAACGACCAACCCGAGCATCGCCGCCCAAGTAGAGCTGATGTACCAGGGTGCCGCTGCCCAGATCCCCGCCGAAGCACTCGCGGCGTTCGGCGCCGAGCAGGCCGACCTGAGGGCCGCCGGAGCCCCTGCCGGAATCCTCGTCCCAGGAACCGCGATGCCCGACGGCGACCTGCTCGACGTGCACGGCCAACCGACCACTCTCACCACCGCGCGCGGCGGCAAGCCCGCCGTCGTCGTCTTCTACCGCGGCGGCTGGTGCCCCTACTGCAACATCGCGCTACGCGCCTACGAAGCTGACCTACTGCCAGCGCTGCGCACTGGTGGGATCGAGCTCGTCGCGGTAAGTCCGCAGAAGCCGGATGGATCGCTGTCCACCCAGCAGGCCAACGAGCTCAGCTTCACCGTCGTGTCCGACCCGGGAAACCAGCTGGCCCGGGGGCTGGGCATCCTCACCGAACCGACCGCCGACACCCAGGCAGCCCAGCGCAGCCTCGGAGTGAACCTGGCGCAGGCGAACGCCGACGGCACGCCAACCATCCCCATGCCGACGACCGTGATCGTCGACGCGGCCGGCACCGTGCGGTGGATCGACGTGCATGCCGACTACACCAGCCGCAGCGAGGCATCTGACATCTTGACAGCCATCGCCAGCACTCTGGTGTAGATCGTCCGTCGATCCGACGGCATCTGTGCTCGCCCGGCTGCCTTAAGCCGGGCGAGTACGCCGGATGAACCACCTGGAGGAACTGCGGGCCGAAGTACATCATGC
>JAWVFH010000245.1:0-5455 GCA_033856255.1 Solirubrobacterales bacterium
CAGACGAAGGAAGGCCTCCCAGTCCGTACTGCGGTAGAGTACCGCGACGTTGCAGATCCCGCGAGTTAGTACATATGTCGGGAATCGGGTAATGGCGGCCTCGTTGACCGTCCTGATGCCGGAGAGCGCGAGTACATCGTGTCCGTCCTGCTCGGCGTCACGCCATGCCGACACCATTCGCTGAAAGGCGCCGTTAGCCAGAACGACGTCGTCGTCGATTTTGAGGATCCGCGCGGCATTCGGGTAGGCGGCGAGGAGGTACCGGAAACCGAACAGATTGTTGTGTTGGGCATTGACATGTGCGGCGTGAAGAGCTGAATTCCACAGCTCCTGCAATGCGGTGGACGCGCCCGGGAGCTGGTTCGGCGTCACAAGTTGGCTAATGTGAGCGCGCACTAGGCGACCACCGACAGGCGAACTGAGGAGGCGACGTAGCGCAACCTTAGCTGGGTTGTGGACGTAACTATCCTTGGCCGCGTACGGCGCTCGAACATAGTCCCGGCGGATCAAGTCGGCCCCCCGCCGACGGGCGGCGTCCAGCAAGGCGAGAGTGTGCTCATCATCGGATTGATCGTCGGCAATAACGAGCCGGGCGTCGATACTTCGGGCTTCGCGTTCAATCTGGGGAAGGGACTGACGCAGTAAAGTTGGGCGGTTCCAGGTGGTCATCAACACGACCGTCTCGGGTGTTGGCGCACCGCCCGGCCGCTCTGGTTGATCGGTAGCTCCCGATGCGAATGAACTCTGCGGTCGCATGGCCCTATCCATCCGCGCCGGATCGAATGAGCGCTACAAAAGCCAGCGGCACTCTCAGCGCCCGTCGGTGAACGATCTGTTGAATCTCACGCGATCAATCGTAGTCAAGCGTTGCCTTCGCTCGGGCAAGCGCGAGCTTCGCGGAGTAGGCCGGATTCGCCGGAGCGCTCGTTGCCGCGGACTGGTAGCACTGGGCCGCTTCCTCGTACCGGCCTAGGCGGAACAGGCACAACCCGAGGGAGTCCTGGGGTAGCTCGCAGAGCAGACGCTGGTCGTAGGAGGGACCAAGGTCGGGAAGGTGGGTCGCGTCGATGGCGAGGATCGCTTGCAGCGGGGACATCGCGGCTTCAAAGTCTCCGCGTCTGATGGCCGCGCGGCTGAGGTACCAGAGCAGGATGAGGTTGTCCGGGTAACGGCTTAGGGCCTGCGCGAGAAGGTCGTCGGCGTCGTCGCCCCGCTCGGTGCGTATCCGGACCAGATCCGCGTAGAGGAGTACGCCTACGGGGTCACACCAAGTTTTTGCACGAGCGATTCGCAGCCCTTGTGCGAGGGTGATCTCGGCTGTGGCGGGATCGCCGAGGCCTTCCTGGACGCGGGCCAAGTGGTGCCACACGAAGAGGTTGTTCGGGTCGATCTCGCGCTGGCGCTGAAGCATGGGGAGGTTGCGTCTGTGCTTACGCGTCTGATCTCCTTCGTACCCGTAATGCACGAGTTCGAGATCGCACGGTAGGACGGACCGTCCGTCGGCTTCGGCGACCCGGTGAATGGCTGGTACGACCCTTTCGTGAATAACACCTTCGAACCGGACTCGAGGGTCGTTCCGCCACAGGCGGTACTCCCGATACGGGGTTGCGGAGGGTGAAGGCCGCAATTTTAGCCGGAACGCGACCGCTTCAGTGCTCGCCAGGCGCGCACGGACTGGCCCGGGATCGACCGGTTCGAGGCGCTCATCGGCATCAATGTAGAGGATCCAGGCGCCCGACGCGGCGTCGAGAGCGACATTGCGGGCGGCCGAAAAGTCGTTGTTCCATGGATAATGACGAATGATAGCGCCGTGTCCGGCCGCGATGGCAACGGACGTGTCCTGTGAGCCGGTATCCACCACAACGATCTCATCGACGATGGCACGCACTGAGCACAAACAGGCGTCAAGAAAGTCGGCCTCGTCCCGCACGATCAATGCCGCGGTAAGCAACCGGTCCATCAAATGTCTATCGAACCTAACGCAGACCCGGCCGGAGATCCCGCGGCAATCATTGGTTCGGCAGCAAGTGGTGCGGACGCCGGTGTGGATGGTGGTGTGGAGGGTGCTGTGCAGGGTGCTGTGGATTGTTGGGCGTTCCCGGCGCGGCTTGGTTCCCCAGGGACATGGGCGTCCCCGGCGCTGCTTGGTTCCCCAGGGACAGAGACTGGTTCCCCGCCGACAGAGACGGAGTCGCGGCATCAGCCACGCCATCGAGGGCGAATGATGCGACCGCCGGTACCGCGAACCCGAATAGCGCCATCTTCTTGATGAAGGAACGCCGACTCGTGGAGAGCTGATCGAGGGCGTCGTCGTCGTGCTCGGCATGCTTCGGCACTCGACCACCTCCGCTGTTCGGGCGCCAGTATGGCAGCCGTTCGGAGCATGGTCCATAGTCCTAGGATGGCCCGATTGGGGGTAGAGCGTGGGTTGGTCGTCGTGGCGCCGATCGAGCCTCGGGCCGTCGGCAACGGTCTGGCGATGCGGATCGGGCATATCGTCGAGGCGGTGTCGGCTCACATGGAGGTCTGGGTCGCGGTCGTTCCGGTCGCTGGTGAGCCGCCCGGACCGGTGCTGGGCGGGACGCATCGAACGGTTCAGGTTAGGCCAATGGCGATGGACCGCTCGGCGTTGGTGCGGTTGCTCGCTGACCCCGCCTGGCGGGCACGGCTCGGCGCGGCGGGTGCGCTGCCGAGGGCGGCGCGGGCCGCCTCACCGGCGCTGGCCGAGGAGTTGGTCACCGCGCTGGGGTGCCCGGTGGGTTGGCCGGTGCACGTCGCGCGGTCGGCGCTTGCTCCGCTTGGCGTCGCTGTAGCCGAGCGGCTCGACGCGCCGTGGCTAACTCTGGATCTGGACGACGACGAGGAGCCGCTGCTTCGCGCGCTCGGCCACCACATGGAGGCGGACGCGCACCACCGGTTGCTAGATGCCTTCGGCCCGCTGTACTCATCGGTCTTTCTGGCTTCCCCCGCCGAATCGCGGGCTGTCAGGGCCCGGCACGGGCTGGCGGCGTCAGTGCTGCCCAACGCGGTTCGCGTGCCGCCGCAGCCCTCCCGTGACCCGAGAACTGGACGTCTGCTGTTCGTCGGCAATCTAACGTTTCGGCCGAATATCGATGCCGCCGTCATATTGGTCGAACAGGTGCTGCCAGCCGTCCAAGCACGAACTGACTCGCCGTTATCGGTGGCGCTGGTTGGGCCGCACGAGGACGATCCGGCGCTGCTCGCGCTCGCGCGGCATCCCCGGGTCGAACTGCTCGGTTATGTAGCTGAACTTGCTTTGGTCTACGAGCAGGCCATGGTCGTCGTTGCGCCCCTGCAGGTCGGCGGCGGTACGCGGATCAAGCTTCTGGAGGCGTTCGCTCACCTGGTCCCAGTGGTGGCGACCCCCGCCGCTGCCGCCGGGCTCGCGGTCGAGTCGGGGGTACACCTGCTCGTCGGGGACACCTGCGACGAGCTAGCCGAGCACGTGCTCGCCCTTCTGGAGGATCCGCGAGCCAGGCAACGGATCGCCGTCGCCGCTCGGGCCTATGTTGCGCGCTGCCACGCGGTACCCATCGTGGCTCACACCGTGCGCGAACTGCTGCGAGCGGCCGCCCGGCGCGGGCGCCCCCACGATCCTCAGCTGGGGGCGCGGGCTCCCAGGGCGACCAGAAATGACGCGCCCACCGAGGGGTGAGCGACGGGCAGCAGGAACGCCGACTCGAGGCCGCGGACCAGCGTAGAGGCTTCGGCGACGTCGGCGCGCGGCGTCCGAACCCTCGTGTCCACCCGGGCGTCGAGCACGGCCCGCAACACCTCAGACGTGCTCGCCGGTCGGGGGTTCACGGCGGCTTCCCCCGCGTGGTCGAGGCAGAGGACGACGCTCACTGGGGCGGGCGGAACCGCTCCTGAGATCTCACGAACTTGCAGCTCACCATCCGGGGTCCGCCAACGACCGAGGCTGGGGCCGCCGGGCAGCGAAGCGATCTGCGCGACTGGCACACGCAGCGGAATTGGGTACCCCAGGGCCATCCCGGCGCGAAGCAGGACGACGTCGGCGGCGGTGACCTCGGCTCCCATCGCAAGCGCGTGCGCGAGCAGTTCGACCCGCGCCTCGCCGAGTACCAGAATGAGCTTGCCCGCTGCGGCGGCCAGACCGGCACGTAACGGGAGCCATCCACTCCGTGCGGCAAGATCGAGGACCCGGCGGCGCAGACGGTTGTCCAGGAGCGCTAGCGCCGCATCGAGTCCGCGCACCTTACCGAGGTGGCCATCGTCCTCGGTAAGCTCTATCGCCCCCTCGCGACCGTTCGCGGCGCGAAGCTCATAGCGGGTCCGCACCAGCCCCGGCACCGCCTCTTCACCGGCGGAACCGCCCAGGAATCGGAGGTCGTCGTCGTCGAGACCCACTGTCCGCACTTCCACGGTGTGCGTAAGTAGCTGGAACGCTCGCAAGGGTTCAGTCCTCTGTGATGAGCCCCTGCACGATAAGGGCCTTGAGGCACTCCACCGTCTCGGCCAGGGGTGGCTGCACCAGGTGGAATAGGTTCTGCAGCACCGAGGCGATCTGGTCGGCGTCCCGGGTGCCGTCGCAGAGCTGCAGCACAATGGCCGCGGTATGATTGAGATGGTGCACGGTGTCGGATGTTCCGGCGAACACGACCATGCCATCGTCGAGCTCGTTTAGATCGAGGCTGTCCACCATCTGTGGTCGCGTTGAGGACTTCTGAACTCTACTGCTCGACATGCGGGTAACCTCCAACGGGTGCGGGTACCCAATCTAGTGCATTTCGTGTTCGGCCTTGCCTCGCAGACGCAGCCGTTCCATTTGATGCACTACCTGGCCATCGAATCATGCCGCCGTGTGCTCGCACCCGACCAAATCCTGTTCCATCACGGTGAGTTGCCCTATGGTGCGTACTGGGACTTGGCTCGACCACACCTGACCCTGTTGCCGGTACGAAAGGTACCCGAGGTGCTTCGCACCGACTACAGGCGTGGCCTCGTGCCTGAGGAATATCGCTACGCACACCACGCCGACTTTGTGCGACTAGATGCGCTGATCGAGCACGGCGGGGTGTACGCCGACATGGACACCATCTTCGTCAGGCCCTACCCGCCCGAGTTATACGAACAGCCGTTCGTCATCGGTAGCGAGTCCGATGTACCCGATGAACTGACCGGAGTCAAGCGGCCGTCGCTGTGCAACGCCTTGCTGATGGCCGAGCCCGGCTCGGCGTACGCGCGGGCCTGGCGGGCCGAAATGGCGGGTGCACTGAACGGCACGTGGAGCAATCACAGCGGTTTCCTCGCCTATGAGCTCACCGAGCGTCTCCCTGACACGGTGCACGTCGAGCCTGACTCATCGTTCTTCCATTACTCGCCGTTCACCGACGGGTTGGCACGGTTGTTCGAACGTTCCGAGGTCGTTCCGGCTGGCTGCTACAGCATCCATCTCTGGGCGCACCTGTGGTGG
>JAWVFH010000246.1:0-3186 GCA_033856255.1 Solirubrobacterales bacterium
ACTGACGTCGTCGTATGTCGATACCCGCTGGGCGACCGCGGTGCCGTACGTGCTGATCATCGCGATCCTGCTGGTCCGCCCGCAGGGGCTGCTCGGCGGCCGGGTCCGGGCAGACGGGGCCCAGCCATGACGAAGAAGCGCGTTATCGTTGCTCTCGGCATCTTGTTCGTTGCCGCGATCCCGTTCTTCACCCCGAGTTCCTACATCCACAACGTGCTGATCCTGACCTTCCTGCTCGGGGTCCTCGGCTCCGGCTGGAACGTGATGTCGGGGTACGCCGGGTATGTCAGCCTCGGACACAGCGCGTTCATCGGAGTCGGTGCCTACACGGCGGGCATCCTGGCCGGCGAATGGGGCGTCTCGCCGTTCGTCGTCGCGCCGCTCGGCGGGATCGCGGCTGCGCTGGTCGCTTTGCTACTCGGTTGGGCGACCCGGCGTACCAGGGGTGTCGCGTTCATCATCGTCTCGTACGCGATGCTCGAACTGCTCGGGCTGATCGTCCGGAACTGGTCCTCGCTCACCGGTGGAAGCCAAGGGCTGCTGATGCCGCTGCCCGACTGGGACGTCCGCTTCCACAACTGGCCGTTCTACTACGCACTACTCGCGTTGCTGCTGATCAGCGTCGCGATGACCGCGGCGATCCGGCGCTCCAAGTTCGGCCTCGGGCTGGTCGCGATCCGCGACGACGAGGACAAGGCGGCGGGTATCGGGGTCGTCACCCCCGTCTACAAGAGCCTGGCCTTCATGGCGAGCGCAGTCCTGGTCGGCGTCGCCGGTGCGGTCTACGGGTACTACGTGAGTTTCTTGACCGTCAGCACCATGTTCGACATCGTCCTGAGTCTGCAGGTCGTTCTCGCTGTCCTACTCGGTGGACGGGCGACCGTCTGGGGTCCGGTGCTCGGCGCGTTCATCGTGGTGCCGCTCGCCGAGGTGACCAACACGTCGATCGGCGGAGTGGATGCCGGAGCGTTCCGTCTCATCATGTTCGGCGGGCTCCTGCTGCTCGTCACGCTAGCGCTTCCGAGAGGGATCATCCCCTCGGTCAGCCATCTCCTCGAGCGACGGCGTCAGACGGGCGGTCTCACCGGCGCCCGACTGGCCGAGACGGCCCTGCCTGCCGCACCTTCGAGCGAACGTGCGGCAGCCCGTAGTACGGAAGTGTTGCGGGTCGCGGATGTCACGGTGCAGTTCGGTGGAGTGAGGGCACTCGACGAGGCGTCGCTCGTGGTTCCCGCGGGATCCATCACGGCGTTGATCGGGCCCAACGGGTCAGGCAAGACCACGCTGTTCAACATCATCGACGGGACCTACGCACCGCTGCAGGGCAATGTCGTGCTCAATGGCCAGTCGGTGGCGAAGCTTGATCGGACCGGGCGCGCCTTCGCCGGGATCGGCCGGACCTACCAGCTGCCGCGGCTCTTCGACAGCCTGACCGTGCTGGAGAACGTTGCCGCGGTCAACTCCGGTTTCAAGCTGCGCAGACTGATGCACTCGGCTGTCTCGGGGGCCGAGGCCGCCCGGGCTACGGAGTTGCTCGAGTTCGTCGGGCTCGGCGAATACGTGCAGGCCAACGCGACGGACCTCTCCTACGGTCAGCGCAAGCTGGTCGAGCTGGCGCAGATGCTGATGCTGGATCCGGCGGTCATCCTGCTGGACGAACCGGCCGCCGGGATCAACCCGACCTTGCTGCGTCGGCTGGCGGGACTCATCCGCGCGTTGAACGAGACCGGACGGACCTTCGTCATCGTCGAGCACGACATGCACTTCGTGCTTTCGCTGGCGGACCAGGCGACGGTGCTTGCCCACGGCAAGGTGATCGCCACCGGCGAACCGGCGACGGTCAGCACCGATCCCGCCGTACTGGAGGCCTATCTGGGCGACGAGTTCGTGCTCGAACCCACGACGATCGGATCGGGATCATGATCGAGTTCGAGAACGTCCGGGCCGGGTACGGCGGCGGAGACGTGCTGCAGGGCGTGACCTTGACGGTCGACCGGGGCAGCATCACCTGCGTCGTCGGACCGAACGGGGCCGGCAAATCGACCCTGCTACGCGCGTTGAGCGGACTACTGAAGCCGCGCGAAGGAACGATCCTCTTAGACGGCAAGCCGGTCCACCACCTGTCGCCGGCCGAGGTGCTGGCTGTCGGTGTCGCGCAGGTGCCCCAACAGGGCGGTCTGTTCGGCAACCTGTCGGTGCGCGACAACATGCTGCTCGGTGGTTACCTGATGCGCCGCGATCGGCGCCGCCTCAAGAAGCGCCTGGACGAGCTTGCCGAGGCGTTCCCGGTGATTGCAACGAGGGCCGGCGACAAGGCAGCCGACCTGTCCGGCGGTCAGCGCCGCATCGTCGAGTTCGCCCGCGCCCTGGTCACCTCACCGTCGGTGGTGCTGCTGGACGAGCCGACGCTGGGGCTGGACCCGAAGACCTGCGAGGTGGTGTTCGAGAGCACCCGGACGATGAACGAGCTCGGTGTCACCGTGCTGATGGTCGAGCAGAACGTCCGGTTCGGCCTCCAGCTCGCGGACCACGGCGTGGTGATGGAGCGCGGCCGCGTGCTGCTGTCCGAACCCGCGGCCGACCTCCTCGCCCGCCCCGACATGGCCGCGCTGTTCTTCGGCGTGCAGCCCACCCTCTAGGAGAGCCGTGAATCCCTTTGTACAGCAGACGAATGCGGGCAACGACTTCCTCGGCCGGCTCCGCGACGGCAAGCCGACCCTGGTGCTGGGGATCCGGGGAGGGCGCGGCACGGACATCGTCCGGGTGGCGCACTCGACCGGACACCACGCGATCCTGGTCGACCTCGAGCACTCCACGATGTCGTTCGATGCCGCGGCCGGCATGTGTTCGCTGGCGGCCGACCTCGGCGTGATGCCCTTGGTCCGTACGCCGGAACGCGAGTACGGCGCGATCGGCCGGCTGCTCGACGGTGGTGCACTCGGCATCGTGGCTCCCCGCATCGAGACCGCGGAGGAGGCGCTGGCCGTAGTACAGGCTTGTCGCTTTCCTCCGCGGGGACACCGATCGCAGCTGGCGAGTGTTCCTGCGTTGGGGATGCGGCCGACGCCTGCCGCGGTCCTCAATCCGACCCTGGACGCGGCGACCGTCGTCCAGATCGTGCTCGAAACACCGCTGGGCATCAGCAACGCGGACGAGATCGCGGCGCTCGACGGCGTCGACATGCTG
>JAWVFH010000247.1:0-6076 GCA_033856255.1 Solirubrobacterales bacterium
GTGCGGCCGATGATCCAGACGTAGGGTGTCGAGGCGTCGACGCGCTGCGCCCCCTCCGGCAGCGGACCGGTCCACCCCAGGGGCACCACAGCGAAGCGGCCCGCGCCGGTGCCCGTGGTGCGTGAGCCGGGGCTGGCGAAGACATCGGTCCACATGTCCAGCATCGGCAGCAGGTAATACCTACCGGCGGCGTCGGGGACGGAGACCACGACGGGGCCTTCGGTCAGGTCGAGCCATGCGATCGAGTAGAGCGTGTCGAAGTTCGGGCGGACCACGTCCCGGAACTCAGCGGGGGGAAAGGCCGGGACATGGGTGAAGGTCATCATCGGGCCGCGACCGAGGACCTTCCCCGCCTCGACGTTCGTGGCCTGCCTCCGGGTGATGTCCATAATCACGAGCGGATACAAGTACAGATAGGCCTCGACGGCGATCTCCAGGGCCTCCTGCTCGTCCAGCGAGTGCGGTGTCTCCATCAGTAGTCCCTCCTCTTGGCCCGTCCACGGGCCGGGGCGCGCTGCGGCCATTCACCGCAACCGCTGTGCGGGTTAGCGACGTGCGTGACTGCTGGATCCGGTCAGACCCTCGACGGCGCCACTGGTCATTGCCAACGCGCGGTTAATTGCTCGACCGCTCGCGACAGCCAAGCTTGGCGCCGTGGCGGTTCCTTCGTGCTCGGCAGCGATCGTCCAGGTCGCAGTGCCGGATCGTGTTACCCGAGCGTCATGGCACACTGCTCTCGGCCAAAATCCGGGCCGGGGTCTGGGGCCATGTTGGGCACTGACCGCCGGCTCAATGCCGCCCGGCGACCACGCAGCGAAGCATCCGCCCATTCGGCAACTCCGCCTACCGCCACATGGCCGAGCGCGCGAGCCGGCTGTGAGTTGCTTCTCGCCCGCGTCCGCGCCGGCCGGGACTGTCTGGATCGCTGGGATTGGCTCGCGCGGTGAACGCCCGGACCGTCTCGCCAGCGCGGCAGAGGCGTAGATCGAGCCGGTCGGCGCCGCGTGGCGCCTGCTGCTCGTCAGGTTCGGCTAGAGCTACCGGCTGTACATCTTCCGGCTCCGTCCGTGCTCGCCGCGGACGGGCTGTGACCACCGTTCGGCGGCCGCGGCTCGCTTCGACCACGCCCCACTCTGTAAGGAGCCCGACCGCACGAGTTGTGGTTCCCACGGAGACGCCGTACGTCGCGGCGATCTCCTTGACCGTCGGGAGGTGGGCACCTACCTCGATCTCACCCCTTGCGATCTGCTCGTAGAGCCCGACGGCGATCTGTTCGTACGGGTTGTCAGGGCTGGCGAGCGCGCAGTTGGGTCCTTGGGCGACGGTGGGTCGTGCGGGCATGCGCGCGTGCAGACTCAGGGAGGCACGCTGGTCGGCTTCGGATACCCAGGCTGTGTCGACACGCGCAGGATTGTTGCTCCGCCGCCTCCATGGCCCAGGCGGCCTGCGACGGTCCGGATGTCGACGCCAGCCTTGATCAGCCCGGTGGCGGAGTAGTGGCGCAGCTTGTGGAGTGAGGTCTTGATGCCGAGCCGGGCGGCGAGTCGGCCGTAGCGTTGCCCCAGGCTCGCTGGCTTCAGGTGCCGGCTTCCGTCGGGGTGTTCGAGAAGACGAACTCGTCGCCTGTGAGGGCAACCCCTAGCGCGGCTGCTCGTTCCTGACAACGGCTCCAGTGTTCGGCCAGCACTGTGACGGTCTCGGGGTCGAGCGCGTTCCGCCACTGTTGATGCTGCTTGGTGTCCCTTTCCCAGGTACCGTCCTCGTCCTGTGCGATGGATCGCTCGTAGGTCAGGACAGCGTGCTCTAGGTCGACGTGCTTCCAGCGGAGGCCGCACTGTCTCCTCGGCGTGCACCGGTCGTCATCGTCAGCCAGACCAGCGTTTCCCACCTTCACGTGCCCGATGAGGGGCTCCACATGGATCCGGACGTAGCGGCGATAGGAGTCAATGTGGTTCGCTCGCCGTCCCACTGATCGAGGTAGCGGTGAAGCAGTTGCGTGGCGGTGGAGGACGTGCGCGGGTTGCGGCGCTCGTTGACCTGATTCGGGTACCTCGTGAGCGTTCGCTCTGCCAGCGGCCAAGCGCCCGGGCCGGCCGGGATGGTCTCCCGGGGTAAATGCGGCTGCTTGGTCACCGGGTCGACTCCTGTATACACCCGGACCTGCAACGCTCCGCTAGCGAGCTCTTCGATGTTGCCACGCTGGCGAGTTCGACGCTTCGAATCGGCCGATATGGAGGGAGTTTGTCACCGGTTCACGTCACGAGTGATGTCATGCGGAGCCGGGGTTGTCGACCGTAGAACCTGAATTGCTGGTGAGACCTGGTGCCCCCGGCAGGATTCGAACCTGCGACCGTCGGATTCCAAGATCACACTTTGGGGCAGTCCTGGTCATTGGCCGAAAGTGCGTTCTAGCTGGCCTGACGTCCCCGGTGAGGTCGGGGGAGTGGGGGCCGTCGCTGGCTCTTTGAGGTAGGTAAGCGGTGGAGATGATCTTGCTCACTCCACCGGCGGACTAGAACATATGTTCGAAGATGGCTAGGATTCGACCCATGCCACGACAGCCCACCGATCAGCAGCTCCGCCGGGACAAGCGGGATGAGAAGACACTAGTAGACGCAAGCTGGGCGTTGCGTCGGCTCACGGATAAGCGCTTCTATCACGGGCAGGGGGCCACGTTGTACGCCGTGTGCGAGGTGCTCGACCGGGCGGCGTTGGACATCTCGGATGTGAATCCTCACGTGCGGAGCTGTCTGCTCCGGGTTGCCCAGGCAGTCGTACAGGACGCCCGCATCGACGCCGGTGAGGATCCGAGCAAGGGGTTGGTCTGACCCGTCCAAGAGGACGGATTTTGAGCGGATCCGTCGAAGTGCCTTGACCTACGGAAATCGCAGAGAGAGTGAAGACTGGACCGTGCATGGACCACACGTGCGATCGGGCCGTTGCATGTCGCGGTGTGCTTGCTGCTCAGACCCGCACAGCGGTTTCCCAGCCGGTGCCGTCGGCTGCTCGTCATCGGTGCCGGTCTTCCCTCCGACCTGGGGCCAGACTGGGGAAAGTCGATCCCCTCTGGGGGGACGTCCGTCGACGTATCCGCACGGGGACCAGTGGCGTTAACGGCCACCGCCACCTTGGCAAATGGATCGAACGGGCCGAAGGTCCAGCTGCAGGTCAGCCGGTTGACGGACGTCAAGAGCACTCAACCAAAGGCAACAGATCAGAAAACCGTGCGTCGCAGGTTCACGGATTCTGCGCACACCAGCAGGAGTGCGGGTGTTATCCGGAGGATCCGCGTGCAAGGCGCGGCGGCTCCCCGGGAACGCGCGGGCCAGTCAGCTGAATGGACGTCTCCGGCCGTCTTGCCTGGGTGAGACCATCGGTCGTTCGCCGAGTGCTCTGGAGGACGTCATGGTCACAGGCGACGATCACCTCAATGCTGCGGCCGGACCTGTTCGGCGCTTTCGCCACACACTCGGGTGACTCACTGTCCGAGGCCCAGTACATCCCGCATTTCCTCTGGGCCACCCGGCACCTGCGGGCATACGACGGCGACATTTGCGCGCACCGGGTCCTCACCTACGACCGGCGTGGTCACGGCTCCGGGGCGGTGATGGTCTTTACTAGTGGAGGAGGGTCCAACTGATCAGGTCGTGTGCTTGCTGGGCTTGGTCGACATCGACGCATTTGAGCTTGAAGGACAATGATGCGACGCGGATCCCGATCGTGGTCGCAACGTCTATGGGTTGGTTGTCCTCGGCCAGGTAGCTCACGGCGGTCACCCGTCCGTAGGGGATCGAGGTGAGCGCTAACTGGCCCCCCCACGCTGTGCGTTCGATCATCATGATGCGTTGGCTGGTCAGCGCGAGCAGTTGGACGTCGGAGCCGCGGCCGCGATAAATGCGGTCGATCGCCTCGCCGTCAAAGAGGTTGTTGCGCACCGCCGAGAGGTCAGCCCGTTCGTCGTGGGCCGAGGCGGCCAAGGTGTCCAAGCTGGCAGAACTCAACGGAACCTGGGCCATTGTGGCTTCCTTCCGGCCTATGCATCCTAAAGGGGGAGACTATCGGGGCTACCACCCTGCTGGCGGCGGGAAACCGATTTTGACCAGGTCATATCCCTCATTGGACGCAGAGGTCACAGCAGTCCCGTAGGCCCCGCTAGGTTGCCTCAGACGATCATTTATGGACGTCGACCGATACTCAGCAGCGCGCTGATTGATCAGGATCGGACTGTTGTCGTCTGCTGTGATCGACTCGCGTCGTTTGTGTCGGGTAAAGGGTGGAGGCGATCTTCTTAGTGGTCTCCGCGATCACGGTTCATGCTGTGGATGTACTCGGCGATGCTGCCGAGACCGACCTCGGCCCGTCGCTGGTCGACTGTCGCCGGGTCACGAAGGTTGCGGGGCTGATGCGTGCCGTTGGCGATCTCCATCTGGGTTCCGTACACCTGGCTCTGTCCCTCGGCGAGCAGGACGCGGTCGGTCAGGTAGGCGATGTGCTGCGGCACAGTCTCCTGGGGTGGGAGGGCCTTCATGAGGTCGAGGCAGGTGCGTTGAAACGACGGGTCGTGGTCGGCATGTTGGATGAGCAGCCAGGCAGCCGAGGCCCCGTCGTCGCCCACCAGCGTCAGCGTTGGCCAGCCCTCGTCCTCGACGATGTCGCGGAGCCAGCGGGTGTGTCGTGGACGACGGTTTTCACATGCGCCAAGATCGTGCGGTCGTCCGGGGCCATCTCAGACTCCAGCACGCCGTCCTTCGACCGACTGAACAACTTCATGAGCGCGCGGCGAGCGTCCTGGTCGATTGCACGTCGGCGAAGCAGCTCGTCGTGGAGCGCGGGATGTTGTGGTCTCACGACACTGTCCTGAGCACTCATGAACATTAGCCATGCTGAAGCGCGTCTGGGATCGGATTTACAGAGAGCGGTCATCTGGCCTAGGAGGCACTGCGGGATCGCGCTCGGGCAGCGCTGGACGGGGACATCACAGCGGATACGAAGATCTCTGCCGTCGCGGAGCTGTGGCTGCGAGATCTCGATGAGTCCGATCTGGCCATTCGGACGAAGGTCACATACCGGGAGACGTGGAAGAAGTCACTTCAGGCGGCGGTGGGAGAGCTGCGGCTTCGGGATGTCCGGGTCTCCCGGGTCGATCGGGTGATTTGTGAGCTGCGGGACCGCTCGGGGCCGGGCACCGCGAAGCACGCGAAGGTCGTCCTGTCGGGGCTGCTAGGTCTGGCTGTCCGGTACGACGCGATCGACTCCAACCCGGTGCGTGAACTGTCTGATCGTCCAGTCGCACACGAACTCCAAGGCGAGCATGCGCACGATCAAACGCCGGGCTGGGTCATCGAGCTGCTGCGGCGTCGACACGATGAGTCGGCGGGGCCGTGGGTCTTCCCGTCCACACGTGGCACGTTGCGTGATCCGGACAACACTCGAAAGCAGCTGCGAGAGGTGGTCGGCGACTCGGTCTGGGAGGGCCTGCACCCGCACGCCTTCCGGCATCTGGTGGCGACTCGGCTCGACGCGAAGGGCCTGTCCGCCCGGGAGATCGCGGACTACCTGGGCCATGAGCGGGTGTCGATGACTCAGGACGTGTACTTGGCGCGGGGCACGACCGGGGCGGCGGCAGCGGCCGCGATGGACATGCTCGCCCCATCTGAAAGTGATGGGTAAACGATGGGTTGATCTTGACGAAGATCGCCCGCAGGGCTTTACCTGCGACCTGGTGCCCCCGGCAGGATTCGAACCTGCGACCGTCGGATTAGAAGTAGCGTCGATGCCGTGCACCCCTGCCTCTACCTGCGACGCTAGGTTCAACCGCGTGTACCTGAGTGGCTCCAGCAACTACGTTGCCCTGTAGTTCGCTCCATATATGGCTCCACGGCACCTGACCGGCGTTGACGTCGAGCCGCCGACCTGGGCTCGGACCAGGTCGGGGTAGACCCCGATTCTGATGGTAGGGGTCGAGCCCAATGGCATTGGCCGAGGAACGTCGTCATCCTGAGCGTCATCCTCGATGTCCACGCTTCGCTCGATGTCCCGTCGAGGAACCTCCAAGATCACATCCCCCTCCGCCGAG
>JAWVFH010000248.1:0-4255 GCA_033856255.1 Solirubrobacterales bacterium
CTGCACGATCGGTGCGGCCAGCGTCGCGCCGGCTACCTCCAGCCTGCCGTCGGTTTCGGCTTTCAGCTTCGTTACCACCTCGACCGGGTCGCCGCGTTCCAGGCGAGAGTTCCAGTCGACCGATTCCAGGGTGCGCGAGAACACGACCTTGGGCATGTCGCGCCAGATGCGGGCGAAGTCGACGATCAAAGAGGTGGCGTCCGGGGCCTTGTCGGCGGTCGGCCAGTACGCGGACATCAGTTCGTAGAGCCGCCGCCCGTAGAACGACAGGGCGGTCTCCCGCTCGAAGTCGTTCCAGTACAGGTGCAGTTCTTCGCTCGGATCGGTCCAGTCGATGCTGCCTTGTGCGTCGGCGATGTACCCGTCCACCGACACGTTGAAGCCATAGATGAGTTTGCCCATGGAGATCAGACTGCACCTGGGGGCAAACCTCATCGCGACGGCGAGAAATGGTCATCTGCGGATCGGTGTGTCACGCGGCTTGTTGGGCGGCTCCTTCCTCCTCGGGGCGTTCGAGGAGCTTGCCGCTGTGGAATCGGGCACCGGCGCGGGCCAGTGCGACCAGGGCCGAGCGGGGCAGGGCGCCCAGTACGTTGGCCTGGACGTGGAACCAGCAGCGCTGCTCGCGGGTGTCGGGGAGACCTCGCGCAGCGCCGCCCAGAACCCCAACGCCCCGTCCCCTACCGCCAGCACCGGGGCACTCATGCCCCGGCGTTTGCACGAACGCAGCAGATCCGCCCAGGACTCGGTCGACTCGCGGAACCCATCGGCGAGCGCGACGAGTTCCTTACGCCCGTCGGCCCGAACACCGATGATCACCAGCAGGCACACCTTGTCCTGGGCGAGGCGGACCTTGAGGTGGATCCCGTCCACCCAGCAATAGACGTAATCGGTCTTGGTCAGCGAGCGGCGGTTGAACGCGGCCGCGTCGTCTTGCCACTGCGCGGTCAGCCGGGTGATCGCCGAAGCCGACAGCCCAGCGCCGCTGCCCAGGAAAACCTTCCCGAACCAGCGCGCCAACGCTGGCCCTTGATCAGAACCTACGGATCTTCAGATCATCCTCCGGGAAGGTTCGCCCTTCCCAGAGGCCATCCACAGGGTTTGATCATTGCTCGATTGAGCGGTTCAACCCTGACGTTGCCGCTGAAGCGCGCCGGATCGGCGGGGCGACGCACCAGAATCCGCGTCGTGGTCACGGGCGGCGCGGGCATCACGGGTGAGGATCTCGAGATCCGTGACGGGCGTGTCCGGATCGGCCACGACAGCCCGCAGAAGAAGCGTGCCGATGCGGTCGACGAGACATCACGATTGCCGCGTCGTCCAGCGGACGAGCGGTCTCAGGAGCGGATCCACCGAAACATCGTCGCCATGTCGAACTCGACCATGTAGTCACGCAGTGCACAGCACCGTTCTAGGCGGATCCTGAGAGATCACGGGGCTCATCCCAAATCCAAAGTCGTGGGCTTGTCCACCAGGCCGCCGGTGTGCCGGTAGCTGTCAGGCAAGGAGTCTCCGTGGCGATTGCCTCCACCATTTCTCAGCTGATAGAACGCCGCGAGTTGCATGGCGTGTTTCGGTGCGCGACTATCCGGTCACAGCATCTAGTCCGATCCGAGATCCCATCCTTGACCAGCGGATCGGCTGTCCTCAACGAGGAGGCGCGATGCTCAACGGACGCGACCAGCGTGCCTGGGAAGGCCTCGAACGTCGCCTGCGCGACGACGGCGCGGTGTCATTCCTGCCCATGCAAATTCCGCTGGCAGATCGATGGGCCTCACCTCGATGGCTGCCCTACGCGATGGCGGTGATCGTGCCGCTGCTGCTCCCCACACTCAGCGTCGTCGAGATGCGGCCCTTCGCGGCCCGTGTCGGCGGCCTGGTCGCGGTCACGCTCGCGCTCCCGCGCTGGGCAGCCCGCAGAGCCCTAAGCAATAGCCGTAGCGGGATAGGTCCAACCAGAGGGCACTAGCCGTGTCCCGAGAGGAGCGAACGTGAGCAGCGCCATCAGCGATCGCAATGTCTCCGAACCCCGAACTGCGCCAACCGATCCGCCAGGTGCGCACATTGCCGACCCGGGGCCACTCGGTTTGGCCGGTTTTGCGATGACGACCTTCGTGCTCAGCTGCGTGAACGCCGGGCTTGCACCGAAGGCCATCGAGCCGGTCGTGCTCCCGCTAGCGTTGTGCTACGGCGGTCTGGTCCAACTTCTGGCCGGGATGTGGGAGTTCCGGAAAGCGAACACGTTCGGCGCTCTGGCGTTCAGCTCCTACGGGGCGTTCTGGCTATCTTTCGCCGCGTACGTGAAGTTCATCGCCCCGGGTCTCGGCCCGGCCGCCGGGAGCGCCACTGGCATTTTCCTGCTCGCCTGGACGATCTTCACCGCGTACATGACAGTGGCCGCGTTACGCACCACCGGCGCCGTCCTGGCCGTGTTTGTCGCGTTGACGGTTACCTTCGCGTTGCTCACCATCGGCACATTCAGCGACGTCGCCACGATCGGAGTGATCGGCGGCTGGGCGGGGTTGGTCACCGCCGTACTGGCCTGGTACGCCTCGTTCGCTGGGGTAACCAACTCGACCTTCCGCCGGACTGTGCTGCCAGTTCTGCCACTCGTCCGACCGTAATGACTGACCCCCTGACCGGCGTCCGAGACACGCAGCTCCACTACCAGGATCCAATGAAGGCGAGCGCATGAGCACCACCACAACGGGTGGGGTGCATAACGGCGGACAGCGATCCGCGGATCAGCTCTGGCGGCGGTTGCGCGTCATCTACGGACAACATGTTGGTCAGGGCGAGCCCTCATCGTCGACGAACCGCAGTGGGCCTAATCGGAATTGGCGGCATCTACCTGGCCGCCGCCCCCTTCTGGCACGATGCGGTCGGAGAACTCCTGCACACCACCGCCTACCTGTCCGCGAACCGGGCGACCGTTAGCCACAGAGAAACTCCGATAAATGCGCTGGCGCGGCCGTCCGCGACGACTCACAGGCCGTCCCGTGCCTGGGCGCGGGTAGTTGTCTCCGTAGGCCGCGCGGACCGGCTCTCGTCGCCGAGGTTCTTGACGTACACCGCGTCCTCGAGATGAGCCGCACCGCCTCGAACAGCGCTCTGTAGTGCAGTCGACCCGAGGGGAAACCCTCGTCAGGCGCACTCTGCAGGGCTGTGTAGGGCATGGGCTGGGTGCTGTCCTTGAGGGCTCGCCGGACTCCGAAATTGCCGCCACCGCCATGGATGGCCCAGAACAGGTTCTCATTTTCCCGCTCGCTGACTCTCAAGAGCTGCCCATCAGCGGTCGCGATCTCGGCCGAGACCAGGTTGTCGCACGCGAGGCCATAACGCCCATTGAGCCAACCCAGCCCTCCGCCCAGGGTCCAGTCCCGCGATACCGGTCATGGACACGACCCCGAGCGTCGTGGCCAATCCGAAGGCCTGCATGGCACGGTCGAACTCCCCCAGGGTCAAGCCCGGTTCGCGAGGGTGGTCCTGCTGGTGGGATCGGCCCGGGCGCTTTTCCTGCCGGACAGGTCAAGCATCAGAGCGCCGTCAGCCACGGCGCTCCCAGCCACGTTGTGCCCGCCGCCGCGCACCGACCGGGTGCCGCCCAACAGGCCAACTACTGTCCGCCTTCACGCGCTCGATGTCGCCCCGGTTTCGAGGACCTTGGGCTCCGCGGCCGTACGGATCTCCAGGAGGGTGCAGCCGGGGCCGGTGCGGTAGGGGCCGTGCGGCATGCCGGGCCGGCGCGAGGCGTAGTGCCCGGCGCCGAACGTGATGCCCAGCGTGACGTCGGTGAGCTCGCCGGCGAGCAGGTAGACCTCCTCGTGGAAGTCGTGGCGGATGACGCCCTTGCCGGAGGTGTCCAGGCCGGCCGACCAGCGGGCGATCCGGGTCAGCACGACGCCGTCGTCGCCCCGGCTCAGGATCCGCTCCACCACACCAGCAGCGGTCGGATCCTGCCGCCAGGACAGGCCCTCGACGTCGAAGAACTCGAACTCCTCGCGCACCGGCTCAGCCGATCGGCTCGGGCAGCCGGTCGATGGCGTAGGCCAGGCGCAGGGTCCGGTCGGCCACCGGGTCGTGCAGCTCCACCCGCCAGCCGTCGGCGAACTGCTCCACCCCCGGGACCATCGCCACCGTGCCGGAGAGCAGCACCGTGCCGGGCACCAGCCAGCCGCGCGAGCGCAGCTCGTCCAGCCAGTACGCCGGCGGGAGCAGCGCCTCGAGCGTGGCGTCCTGGATGAGCTCCTCGCCG
>JAWVFH010000249.1:0-3413 GCA_033856255.1 Solirubrobacterales bacterium
CGCCGAGCTGACCACGGCCCTCACCGAGGCGCTGGCCTCGGGCGGCCCGGCCCTCATCGACTGCGTGATCGACCCCACGGACGGCACCGAGAGCGGCCACATCACCCACCTCAACCCGGCGGGGATCACCGTCGGTGCCCAGTCAACGGCGACGAAGTAGTACGACAACCCGCACCGCCACACCAAGATCATTCACGAAAGGAACGACCATGGCTGACTCGCCGCTCGCCGGGATTAAAGTGATCGACTTCACCGGGGTCCAGGCCGGCCCGGCGTGCACCCAGATGCTCGCCTGGTTCGGCGCCGACGTGCTGAAGGTCGAGCGCATCAACGGCGGTGACGTCACCCGTCACCAGCTGCGCGACATCCCCGACGTCGACGCCCTGTACTTCACCATGCTGAACAGCAACAAACGGTCCCTCGCGATCAACACCAGGACCCCGGAAGGCCTGGAGGTCATGGAGAAGCTGATCCGTGACGCCGACGTGCTGGTGGAGAACTTCGCACCGGGAGCCATGGACCGGATGGGCCTGTCGTGGGAGCACATCCAGGAGCTCAACCCGCGGCTGATCTTCGGCTCGGTCAAGGGCTTCAACGACGCCTCGCCGTGGGCAGACCTCAAGGTCTACGAGAACGTGGCGCAGAGCGCCGGCGGCGCCGCCTCGACCACCGGATTCTGGGACGGTCCCCCGACGATCAGCGCCGCGGCCCTCGGGGACAGCAACAGCGGGATGCACCTGCTGATCGGCATCCTGACCGCGTTGCTGGCCCGCGAGAAGACCGGGATGGGCCAGAAGGTGTCGGTCTCGATGCAGGACGCCGTGCTCAACCTGTGCCGGGTCAAGCTGCGCGACCAGCAGCGCCTGGAGAAGGTCGGCTACCTCGAGGAGTACCCGCAGTATCCGAATGGCACGTTCACCGACGTGGTGCCCCGTGGCGGCAACGCCGGCGGCGGCGGCCAGCCGGGCTGGGTGCTCAAGTGCAAGGGCTGGGAGACCGACCCGAACGCCTACATCTACTTCACCATCCAGGAACAGAACTGGGAGCGGACCTGCGAGGCCATCGGTAGGCCCGAGTGGATCGACGACGCCGCCTACAGCACCGCGGCGGCGCGCCAGCCACATATCTTCGACATCTTCGACGACATCGAGAAGTGGCTGGCCGACAAGACCAAGTACGAGGCGGTCGACATCCTGCGCAAGTACGAGGTGCCCTGCGCGCCGGTGCTCAGCATGAAGGAGATCGCCTACGACCCGGCGCTGCGTGCGAGCGGCACCGTCGTCGAGGTCGAGCAGAAGGGCCGGGGCACCTACCTGACCGTTGGTAGCCCGGTCAAGTTCTCCGACTTCACCCCGGCGATCAAGGGAGCGCCGCTGCTCGGCGAACACACCGACGAGGTCCTCGCCGGTCTCGGCTACGACGCCGACGCCATCGCCGCGATGCACAGCAAGCAGGTCGTCTGACCTGAGTGGTCCAACCCGTGGGGCCCTGCGCGCGATCTCCCGCGCGCAGGGCACCATTTTGGGATCGGTCATGGCCGGCCGTTCCGGTGGGCAAGCACCACAAGAGCGATCATCAGTGGCAGCACGCCAAGGACGGACATACCGCCGAGCACCATCTGCCGCTCGCCGAAACTCGATCCGGCCAGGATCAGCACCATCGCGACTGTGACGAACACGGTGCCCATCCGAGCCCAGGCCACATCGGAGTGACCGGCATCCAGATCAGCGGAAAGCACCGCCAACTCTGGGGCTTCTTCGCGCAGGGAGCGCTCGATCCGACGCCACGCGCGCTCCTCGCCGCGGGATAACGGGGTCATTGCTTGCCGCCCGATACCTGCACCGGGTCGATCAACCCGGTCGACGAACTGCGCCAGGAAACCAAGTCCGTTGAGCAGTCGCTGCCAGTTGATACGAGCGGCGGGTATGCGTTAGGGCCTGACGACCGGGCCGACTCGCCCGAGGGCGTGGACCACGAAGGTGACCGCGACCACGAGGCTGCGAAGCAGGATGATCGCGGGGACGAGGCCGAATTGTCGGTGGTGAAGATGACCAGCACCGCGGCCACCCACACCAGGTAGCCGACGACGAAGATTCGCAACCAGGGCCGCGCTTGTCGGGGGTGGGCAGCGATGGTCGTGCCGGCGGAGATCGCGCTGCCTTCGCCGGGAAGTGCTGTCATCTCGCCCTCCCGAGCGGCTCGGTCCACGGCGTTGGGGCACGCAGCGGTGTGTTTGACCAGGCTCGCGCCCTGGCCGTGCCGAGTCGCCATGGCCAACGGCCATTTCCGCTACCGGCTGGCTGGTACCGCGATGCCGGTGGGAAGGATCGACAAGTCGCCTTACGACTAGCAGGTAGTGCGCGACGGCAGCTAGTCGGCAACAGAGGCGACTGCTGGCCTAGATGACACAGACCCCGCCGACCCCGACCCTCAGAACATCGAGGACGACTGACCGGAGCGGCGCTCGCGGCATGCCGTCCGCGGCCCGCGGCAGGGGCCGAGGTGTCCGCGGCCGGTACCGTCGACGGCTAGGGGAAAGGGGTCGCTCATGCTGTTCCGTCAGCTGGAGTACTTCGTGGCGGTGGCGAGGGAGAGACACTTCGCCCGAGCGGCGGAATCCTGCTACGTCTCGCAGCCCGCGCTCTCTGCCTCCATCGCCAAGCTCGAGCGGGAACTCAACGTCACGCTGATCAACCGAGGGCACAACTTCGAGGGCCTGTCCCCGGAGGGCGAACGGCTCGTCGTGTGGGCCAAGCGGATTCTCGCCGAGCAAGAGGCGTTCAAGGCCGAGGTGGCCGCCGTCCAGTCCGGGATCACCGGGACGCTGCGGCTGGGCACCGAACCCACCGCATCCACCACCCTGGCGCTCCCCGTGGCCGCGTTCTGCGCGGCCCACCCACTGGCCAAGGTGCACGTCCAGTCCCGGTCGTCGACGACGGAGCTGCACCGCCAGCTGCGGGAGTTCGAGCTGGACGCCGCGATCGCTCACTTCGCCCCCGACGACCGGGAGTTCTTGCAGGTGGTGCCGATGTACGAGGAGAGGTACATCGTCCTGGCCTCCGGCGACCAGCTGCTCCCGGAGACCCACACCATGACGTGGAAGGAAGCGGCCCAGTTGCCGCTGGCGTTGCTGACCCACGACATGCGGATCCGGCAGGTCATCGACAAGGCGTTCGCGGAAAGCGGAGTCGTGGTCACCCCGCAGATGGAGACCGACTCGGTCGCTTCCCTGTACGCGCTGGTTGGCCTCGGAGCGTGGGCGAGCATCGTGCCGCACACCTGGTTGCGGGCGATGCCGGTGGTCGGCAGGACCAGGGTCGTCCGCCTGGTCGAGCCGGACGCCAGGGCGCGGATCTCGGTGGCGACCCACTCGGCCACCCCTGGCTCGGTCTCGGCGCGGGCGTTCGTGGCCG
>JAWVFH010000250.1:0-3841 GCA_033856255.1 Solirubrobacterales bacterium
CGAGCAGGGAGTTGGCCTGGACCGCGTCGGCGACCCGGCTGTTGAGCCACTCGCTGAACTGCTCCCAGCGCGGCGCGGGGTCCGACGCCGTGATGTCCGCCTCGGCCTCGCGGACCAGGGTGCGCAGCCGGTGCCGCAGGTCGTGCTCCACGTCGACCATCAGCTCGGTGGCGCCGTCGCCCAGCACCAGCTGCCAGTTCGCGGTCTGCGCCCGGAGGCGGTCGGCCGCCAGGCGCGCCTCCTGCATGCGGGCCACCAGCTCGGCGCCCCGGCCCGGGTCGTTCAGCACGTCGAGCTCGGCGTTGAGCGCCATGGCCAGCTGGTCGGACACGATCCGCACGTCGTTGATCACGCTGGTGCGCAGCACGGTGTCCGCGCCGCCGATGACCCGGTCGGCAAGGAAGTCGGCGAGCTGCGGGATGCCCGACTCGACGGCCAGCGCGCCGTCACCGAGTCGCCGGGCGGTGTCGTGCAGCGCCGAGGACACCGGCAGCAGCGGGATGTCCAGGCCGGCGTTGTTCAGGTGGGCGCGGTCGGCCCGCTGGATGTCCGGCCAGCGCTGGTAGAGGTCGATCTTGGTGATGACGCCGATGACGGACGGGCACAGCTCGCGGATCCGGGCCAGGTAGGCCAGCTCCGGCTCGGTGTACTCCTGGCTCGCGTCCGACACGAACAGCACCGCGTCGGCGCCGGCCAGCAGGGACAGCACCGCGGCCCCGCCGGCCGAGTCGATGCCGGCGGCCCCCGGCGCGTCCACGAACAGCACACCCGCCGCGGCCCGGGGAGGTATGCCGGGTGCCAGGTGCTCGGCCGGTACCGCGCCGGAGCCGGGGATCTCGCCGACGATCGTGTCGACCAGCGCACTCATCCCCTGGCCGGTCTCACCGGTCACGACGATGCGCAGGCTCGGGTCGGTCACCCTGGCGCGGGCCTGTGCCAGCCGGTTGCCGAGGTCGGCTCGACCGGCGGCGTCGGTGAGCCCGCTCAGCCGGTCGAGCAGGTCGGTCATCGCAACGGTGGAGGTCATTGCCTTGCCGCCACGAGCGGCGCGATCCGTCATGACGGACACGGGTTCTCCTTCGGTTTCGGCTTGCGTCCGGGCGGACCGGTCAGTGGTGGACGGTGGTCGCGCTGTGGTCGGTGCTGCTGTGCGATGTGGTGCTCTGATCGGTGGACAGGCTGTGGTCACTGCTCGAGGTGAGCCCGCTGGACAGCCCGTCCGAGGTGGCCGCGAGCCCGGTGTGCGAGCTGTCCGAGCTGGACCCGGTGGACGCTGCGGTGGTGTCCGGGGCGCTGGTTGTGACCGGGGCGCTGGTTGTGACCGGGGCGCTGGTGTGCGAGCTGCTGGTGGACGTGTCGGCGGTCGTGCTGGTGGACGTGCCGGCGGCGTGCGAGCTGCTGGTCGACGCACCGGGTGATGTGCCGGCGGACGTGTCGGTGGACGTGCCGGTGGACGGCGTGCCGGTCGTCGGGTCGGCGGGGTGTGAGCCCGCCGTCGAGGTGGAACCCGAGGTCGCGCCGGTGTCCGTCGGCGTAGAGCTCGAGGCCGTGCCGTCGTGCCCGGTGGCGGGGGGCGCTCCGGCCGCTCCGGCCGCTCCGGCCGCTCCGGCCGCTCCGGTGGTCGTACCGGCTCCGGCGGTCGTGCCCGCCGTGGGAGTTGTGTCGAAGCTGGTGCCTGAGTGGGTGGCACCGGTGCTCGGTGTGGTGGTCTGACTGCTGCTCCCCGTGCTCGGGCTGCCCGCGGTGGGCATCGAACCCAGCAGTGCGCCGACATTCCCGGCGGTGTGCGAGTCGTTGCCGGTGGCCGGCGAGCTGCCCAGGTCGGCAGTCGGCGCGGCGGTGGTCTGTCCGGTGTCGCCGTGGCTGGCCGTCGTTGTGGTGGTCGCATCGAGGTGGTTGCTGGTTGCGGCGTTCTGAACACCACTGTTGAGCGACTCGGTACCGAAGTCCGTGTGCGTGCCGGCGTTCACCGGGGTGGCGCTGACCGGCTGGGCGGTGGCCATCGCACCGGCGGTGAAAACCACCGGCTGGCTCGGTGCGCTGGACGGCCCGATCGATCCGGCCGAGGCCGGTGACCCGTTGGCCGCCAGCCCGGACCCGAACGACGCGGCCGGAGCCACCGCGGCCGACGCGGCCAGCGAGCCTCCCGAGTGCGCCTCGCCGCCGGACAGGCCACTGTTCAGATTGGCGTTCCCGGCACCGACCCGCAGCTGAGAACCACCGTCCTGGTGCAGGTCGTGCTGCCCACCGGGCTGGGTGTGACCGGGCTGGGTGTGACCGGGCTCGTGCGGCTGCTGCGCGTGCCCCGTCTCCCCCGAACCGTGCGCGGGCTGCCCGTGACCCGACTGCCCCGAGCTGCCCTGCCCGTGACCCGACTGACCGCCCTGGCCCGAGTGACCCAGGTTGCCCTGCCCGTGACCCGACTGACCGCCGTGGCCCGGCTCTCCGCCGTGGCCGGGCTGACCATCGTGACTGCCCTGCCCGTGACCGGACTGACCACCATGATCGCCAGACCCACGCCCCGGCTCACTATGACCCGGCTGACCGTGCTGGTCGGTCCCGCGTCCGTCGTGGCCGCCCTGCCCGGACTCGTGCCCGCGTCCGCTGTCCGGCCCGCGTCCGCTGTCCTGCCCACGCCCGTCGTGCTGGTCCTGCCCACGCCCGCTGTGTTGGTCGTCGCCACGCCCGTCGTGCCGGCCGTCCTGCTGGTCGCCACCCCGGCCGTCGGACCGGCCGTCGTGCCGGTCGTCGTGCCGGTCGTCGTGCCGGTCGCTCCGGTCGGTCGGCTGGTGGTGACCGTCGCGGTAGTCCGGCCGCGGTGGGTTGGCCACCGGCCCCGGGCCACTCCACGGGCCGTGCTCGCCGTGTTCGGAATGGTCCCGGTAATCCGAGCGGTGGTCCCCTTCGCGGAACTGGTCGCGGACCGTCTCGCGGATAATGGCGTCCAGTTCCCTTTCGGGAATGAATATGTTGGCCATGCTGACCTCTCCAATTTCTCGATCCACGCCACCCGACGGAGTGGGACACCATCGAAAGCTAGGCGGGATTTCTGGCACGCCGCTGTGGATTTGCTGGGGACTCGACCTGTGCCGCGGCGCCCACCGAGCGACCCGTACCGCACACAAGAAACGCACAGCCGGCACCAATCCGAACTGCGGTTCGGCTGGCTACAGTTCTGCCATGACTCTTTCTGTGGGCATCGCGCTGGCCTCGGATCTGGTCCGCGCTGTCACGCCGGGTGGCGCGCCGGACCGGTTCGCGGTGCCACCGGTGGTGCGGGTCCCTCGGTCGGGCCGACCGGTGGTCGGCGCCGGCGAACCGGCTGACGGGTCCGGTGCGGTGTACCGGGACTTCACCGGGCGGGTCGGCGATCCGGTACCGGTGATCGGCACCGACGGCACGGCCCGGCTCGGCGCCGACCTGGTGGCGCTGACCGTCGCGGGTCTGCTCGCCCACGTCGCCCACGGCTCGGCCCCGGCTCACCTGGCGATCGCCCACCCGGCGGCGTGGGGGCGCTACGAGTTGTCGGTGTTGCACTCGGCACTGACCACGACCGCGGCGGGCGACGTGCCGATTTCCTTGGTCAGCGCTCCCGTCGCCGCCGTGGCCGCGGCTGAGTCGGCCGGCGCGGTGCATCCGGGCGAGGCCGTGCTGGTCGCGGACATCGGTAGCGGCGACACCGAGCTGGCAGTGCTGACCGACGGCGCGGACCGGCCAAGGCTCGTCGTCGCGACGTCGCGCGTCGAGGACCTCGGTGGCGCCGTGCTGGACCGCGCGCTCGCCGGGCACGTTCTGGAGCAGCTGCGCGGGCGGTTCGCAGGGCTGGATCAGGCCGACCCCG
>JAWVFH010000251.1:0-3802 GCA_033856255.1 Solirubrobacterales bacterium
GCTCGTTGCCGGATCGGATTGCTCCGTTCCGTGGTTGGTGCCCAACGCTACCGTTCGGTGGACAAGGGTGCGAGCGCCTCCGATCCGGCAAGTCGAACAGACCTGCCGGACATCCCTTGGAGGATGCGCAAATGCCCAGCCCTATCGGAACCACTGCACGAACGGGCGAGAAGTGCCCTGAAAGCGGTGTCTGGCGGGTGGTCGGCACGCCGACCACCACAGCGCCCATCGCAAAGAACAACACGATGCCGCCCTACGGGCAGCGCGCTGTTACCTGGACGCTCACCCAGTACGCGTGAGGCAAGGTGGTCCTGGGGGAGCCGTCGTCCGACGGCTCCCCTGGGCTCGCCGTCGCAAGCGCTTCAGGCGACGATGGCTGGCAGGTCGCGGGCAGCAGCGTCGCTCTCGTCAAGTTGGACGAAGTGAACTTGCCCACCGGCGTCTACCGCCGTTATGCGAACGACCGACCAGAACTGCGGTGTTCCCGCGACGAGGACCGCCCCGACGTGCACGCGGGCCGGGTCGGTGGCGTTCTCTAGGAGGGTCCAATTCTGGCCGTCGTCGTCCTCAGCGTTAAGGTCGCTGCGTAGTTCGATCTGGGGCGTCACGCATGTCTCCTGTCGAATGGCCGGAGTCCGCACGACCTGGTGACCACATCCAAGGATACGGACACGATCAAGTGGTCCCCGGCACGTCCGGCGTGCCCACTACGTGCCCACCACAGTGGAGAACGGTGGTCATTCAGCGGTCACCCCGGTCAACGGAAATGGCCGCTGACCAGCACTTTTACCGTTTCGGCCCAGGTCGCTTTCGCCTCTGATCCGGCTTTGCAAGCAGGGGGTCGTGGGTTCGAGTCCCATCGTCTCCACCACATCGAGTCCGTCTCGACGGGCGACGCAACATCGCCTCTGCCTGCGATCGCCCTCGCGTCATCCGCGTGCCACGTCCTTGCCACAAGCACGGTCGAAGGTCCGGATCGTCAGTCCCACCAGAAATACCAGCTTGTTCCCCCGAGCAGCGTTGCGCCGAGGGCACTGATCGACTCTGTGCCCTGGAGAACGATGTCGGGGCAGTACGCGTACTGCTCCTGCGCCAGGACCATGGCCGCGTCTCTGTTCGACGGCGGCCGGCCGACGCTCATCTCGACCACATCGCCGGAGATCCCAACGAGTTTTGCGTCGTACAGGCCGGACCACCGTCGAAGCACGGCGACGTGCTCCTCCGGGGCGGGACACTCGTTCCAGGCGCCCCAGCCCAGGGCGGCTGGAACCTCGGAATGGTCAGCAACTGCGACAACAGCGACGACCGTCGGTCTCGGCTGTTTCGTCAAGATGTCGAACGGTAGGACGAATTCGGTGGAGGGGGTCGCGGTCTCCGGCCACTCACCGACGACGTCCCACTCCAGTGCCTCTTCCTCGTCCGGCGGCTCATTGTCCCGTCGCCAACGCTCGAACAACGAGGCTGTGTCGACTCCCGCGGCGGTTGCGAGGACCGCTTCCACCGGACTCGGACAAAATGTGACGGACTCCGCCAGCCGGCGTCGTCCTCCTCGCCGCCGACGATGATCGGCCACCAACCGGGGGTAGCTACCTCCCGGAGTTGAGTCCACAGCTCGACCGCGCCGTCTCCGGGCACAACCGTCGCCCACGCCTCGGCGCGGTCACCGCAGATGGCCGTGCTGCGGAGTTCGCCTTTCGGCCTCCTTCGTGTCAGGACCTCGCGGGCGAACCCTGGCGCGCCATCGGAGCTCGGGGACTTGCCGCTGCGTCGGAAAAGAGCCATCGCACCATCGTCCCAGGCCGGCCAGTAGCCACGACGACAGTGTCGCGATCACGGCCGACCTGGACCTCGGCGAGGAACTCGGGAAGCACGAGCGGACGCCGCCTCGGTCCGAGCGGAAGCGAGCTCAGCCAGACTCCCCACTCAGCTTCGCGTCCGTCACATTTCGCGGCGCCCCCCGGGGGGAATTGGGTCTCAGTAGTCGACCTGGCGGCGAACGACGGGGTCGACCGAGCCGTCCTCCACGTAGGTGTCGGACACGACAGTGCGACGACCGCCCCAGGCCGGACCACCGAAGAGGAGCATGCTGGCAGCCAGGCCGACGCCGCCGACGACCATGAGGATGACGCCGACGGTCGACAGGTCGAGGCCCGAGACGCTCAGGTTGACGGCGAACGTCAGGATTGCGCCGATGGCGATGAGGAAGATGCTGACTCCGATACCCATGGTGACTCCTCCGGGGTGCGTTTGCGTGTGGTGCATGGGTACCCGTCCGGTGGGTCGTGTCAAACACTCATGGTGGTCGGCCGTGCGCCCAGAGCGCTAGCCACCCGCCCTTGCCTCCAAGGCACGCGCCGTGCGGGGCCAGGAGTCAGGCATGATGGCGGCCTCTGGACGGGACCCGGTTCAATCAACTCGGCGCCGTGCCGCCGGTCGACCGACGGCGATGCCCGTGAAGGCCGGCGTTCGGCCCATGCCTGACTTCAAGCGCACAAAGGAGCACTCATGTACATCGGCCTCGGCACCTTGTTCGTGATCATCATCATCGTCCTGCTGCTCAGGAGGCGGTAAGAGCACTTCACGCCGCCCGGCGAAGAGCGGCACCGGCCGACGGGGCGGCAGGATGGGGCCATGCCTGCCGTGCTCGTGGCCGAGGCCAGGTTCCGCGAGCGGGTGGCGACGGTGGTGGCCAACGACGCGTGGCGGCGGACGTTCACCGTCCACGCCGGCGACTCGCTCCACGCGGTGTCCGGCGCCGACCTTTCCATCTTGGCCACGTGGTCGGTCGACGCCAAGTCCCGGGGCAGCCACGCCGCCTTCCCCGACAAGGGGTTCGCCCTCGTGTCCGACCGCGACGCGGTCGTCCTCCGCCACCATGCCGGTCCCGCGTGGGCCACCCCCCACCCGCCGTGGGCCGGTGACTTCGAGTCCGGCTGCACGTGGTTCGACCACGCCGGTCGGCCGATGGCGGTCATCCCCGGTCCCGACTACGACGGCTGCCTGGTGGTGTCCTTGTCCCGGGCCGCGGGCCGGGTCGTCGCCGAGGCCGCCATCGCCACCGCCCCGGCCGGCATCGTGCCCGTCCACCATCGGGACGGTTGGGTCGGGCTGTCGGTGGGGGAGGGCCAGGATGCGGCCCGGGTCTGGTGGGTCCGCATCTCGGAAGACGACCCCGCCGCGTTGGACGTCATCGACGCCGGCTGGGACGACGCCGCGCTGGCCGACGTCCACCGCTCGGGCACGGTCGTGGTGACCGTCCCCCACGACACCGGCCCGCTCGTGATCCGGGATTTCCCGGGGCTCGAGCCCCGGCGACGGGTGGCCACGCCCACGGCCGACACCTACTGGGACCTGTCCGCCTGCTTCGTGGGCAACCAGCTGGTGGCCCGCCTGTCCGGCGAGGTGGAGGCCACGGTGGCCGTGCGGGGGGACGGAAAGCTGGAGCGCCTCGACGTCGGCGACGGCTGGCTGGTGCCGGCGGCCGAGCAGACCTGGCTCACCGTCGAGCCCGGCCGCATCCGTCGCTGGCGCCTGGCCGACCCTGCCTGACGACCCGCCCGCGTCCCCGACCCGCCCGAGCGGCTACTTCACGCCCAGGAGGCGCTCGACACCGTCGATGGCGAAGTAGAGGACGAACAGGCCGGCGACGACCCAGAGGAGGGCGTGCACCTCCCTCGCCTTGCCCCGCACCACCTTGATCAGGACGTACGACACGAACCCGGCGCCGATCCCGTTGGTGATGGAGAAGGTGAAGGGCATCAGCACGATGGTGAGGAAGGCGGGGATGGCGACGTCGAAGTCG
>JAWVFH010000252.1:0-6905 GCA_033856255.1 Solirubrobacterales bacterium
CCTGGTTGTCGTGCACGTCCGCTACGGCCACGCCGACGTCGGCGTCACCGTGCAGAGCGACCGCTCCGTCGCCCGGCAGGAGGGCGGTCCGCCGCGACCGACCGGCGGCCTGGCGCTGCTGCTCGCCCGCGCGCAGGCCCTGCGCGGAGATCTCGAGCTCGTCATCGGCGAGGAGGGCGAGGCCATCGTCCGCCTCACGCTGCCCAGCTACCGCACCGATCTGGAGACGCACACCGCATGAGGATCCTGGTCATCGACGATCACCCCGTGGCCCGGCGCGGCCTGCAGGCCCTGGCCGAGGAGGCCTTCGCCGACACGATCGTCACGTCGGTCGCCTCCGGGCGGCAGGCGCTGACCCACGTGGCCGACGACCCGCCGGACCTCATCGTCTGCGACCTCCGGCTGCCCGGCGAGGACGCGGCCGTGCTCTGTCGCGAGCTGCTCACCCGGGTGCCGGAGGCGCGGTTCGTGATCTTCACCGCCTACGGCGAGCTCGACGAGATCCGCGAGTGCCTGGCCGCCGGCGCCCACGGCTGCCTGCTCAAGGACGCCTCGGAGACCAACGTCGGCAAGGTGCTCGTCCGGATCATGGCCGGCGACACGATCATCGAGCCGCGGATCGCCAAGGGCCTCGCCATGGCCTACTCCCGCGAGCTGCGGGGCGACACCGTGCAGCTGACCGGCCGCGAGCAGGAGGTGCTCAAGCTCCTGGCCGAGGGCCTGTCCAACAAGGCGATCGCCGAGGCGCTGTTCCTCGCCGAGAGCACGATCAAGGGCCACGTCGCCGCGCTGCGCCAGAAGCTCGAGGCGACCTCGCGGCTGCACGCCGTCGTCCAGGCCGACCGGCAAGGCCTCCTCTGAGCAGGACTCACGCGGCGGCCGCTCTGGCGCTCGTGCGCTCCAGGAACTCGAGCCGCCACGGCCCCTGGCCGCGGGGATCGATCGCCGGGGCACGCAGGAGCGCCCGGCCGGCGGCGTCCAGCTGGGCCTCGACGTCGATCTTCATCGCAGCCACGGTGCCGTCGGACGCCGTCACGCGGCAGGCGTAGCGTCCCGGCGCCGGGACGCTCGATCCGGGCGGCGCCACGAGCCGCCCCTCCGCCGCCGCGGGGCCGGCGTCGATCGTGAACGGCGCACCGAGCAGCGTCGCGGCGCCTCCGACGTCGCCGAGCGCCAGCAGCGACCGGATCGCCGTCGAGCTGACGGTCGCGCCGCCGGCGGCCACGAGCGGCACGGTGCGCGTGGAGAACCGGGGGTCGGCCGCCAGCAGCGCCGGATCCCCGGCGCCGCGATGGCCGAAGCGGAAGTTGCGGCCGACGCTGACGTGCGTGGCGTGCAGCGCGCCGACGAGGATCTCGTCGACGAACTCCTGTGGGCCGTAGGCGGCGAACCTCGCGTCGAACGGGATCACCACCACCTCGGTGATGCCGAGCGTGCCGATGAGCTCCGCCCGGCGCTGCAGCGTCGTGATGAGCGGCGGGGCGTGGGCCGGTGCGACGACCGACAGCGGATGCGGGTCGAACGTCAGCACGCACGTCGCGCCGCGCATCACCTCGCGATGGCCGAGGTGGACGCCGTCGAACATCCCCAGCGCCACGCGCCGCGGGCGGGCGTCGACGTCGGCGAGGCCGACGAGGGTGCCCGCCCGCTGTGCGCCGCCCGCCACGTCAGGCAGCGGCGCCGAGGAACCGGTCGATGACCGACCGGTAGATCCGCGTGTAGCGCTCGAGCTCGTCGATGACGACGTGCTCGTCGACGGTGTGGCAGCCGGCGACCATGCCCGGCCCGAACGCCATGACCGTCGGGATGCCCGCGATGTTCGACAGCCAGCCGCCGTCGGTGTAGGCCTGCATGCTCCGGACCTTCGGCGCGTGCCCGAACTCCTCCTGGAAGGCGTCGCTGCACACCCCGACGATGCGCGCGCCCTCGTCGGTCTCGCCCGGCTCGCCCCAGCTGGCCACCTGCACGGTGATGGCTGCGGCGTCGATGCCGCAGGCCACGGCGTGCTCCTCGATGTCGCGGATGACGTGCTCGCGCGACATGCCCGGAACCGTGCGGATGTCCATCATCGCCGTGCAGGTGTCGGGGATCACGTTGACCTTCTGGCCCCCGTGGATCACCGTCCCCGGCACGACGCTCGGGCCGCCGAACACGGCGTGCGGCGTGTGGTCGAGCGTCAGCGACCGCATCGCGGTCAGGACGTCGACCATGATCTGCACGGCGTTGACGCCCTTGTCGGGTGTCGTCGCGTGGGTCGAGCGACCGTGGGTCGTGATCTCCACGAAGCACAGCCCGCGATGGGCGGTGACGATGTCACCGTCTCCCGGCTCCACGACGACCGCGCCGTCGCCCTCGACGAGGCCCTGGCGGGCGAGCACGCCGGTGCCGCGCTCGCCGCCCGCCTCCTCGTCGGCCACCGCGGTGATGACCAGCTTGCCGGTCAGCCCCGCGGGGTTCGCGACCGCGCTCTCGGCCGCGGTGATGACCGCCGCCACCGCGCCCTTCATGTCCAGCGTGCCGCGGCCGTAGATCCGGCCGTCGTCGATCTCGCCGCCGAACGGCTCGTGCGTCCAGTCGCCGGCGCTGTCGCCCACGGGGACGACGTCGAGGTGCCCATTGAACACGAGCGTCGGACCGTCGTCGGAGAACCGGTGCTCGCCGATGACGCTGACGAACCCCGGGGTCTCCTCGACGTAGCGGACCTCGAACCCAGCCGCCGTGAGCTCCTCGGCAACCGCATCGCAGGCCGCCTGGGTCATCCCGGGCGGGTTCTCGCTCGGGATGCGCACCAGGCGCTGCGTCAGGGCGACTACGCGATCGCGTACCTGCTCCGCGGTCGCGCTCATGCGGTGGTGGCAGCCATCCGCTCGACCTCGATGCCGGCGAACTTCCGGACCATGTCGACCGTCTTGTTGTTGTCGTACACCTCGTAGAGGTGCTGGCGCACGGTCGGCGGAGGCGTCGCGTTGGTGTTCTCGAACAGCGCGACGCGCATCGCGTGCGAGCTGCATGTCATGTCCCAGACGAGGTTGAAGAACCGGTTCTTCTCACGCGCCGAGACACCGTGGCCCGGCAGGAACTCGTCCAAGCGGCCGGCGACGTCCTCACGCTCGAAGTCGGCCTGGGTGAAGCGGCTGATGAGCCCCTGACCGCTGAGGTCGCGCAGCGTCTGCATGACCTGCGGGTAGTGGACGATCGAGTGCAGGCGGCCCGCCGTGATCAGCGCGGGGTCCGGGACGCACACGCCGCTCGGCGTCATCGTCGAACGCGCCTCGCCGGCGATGATGAACGCCTTCAGCGTGGCGGCGTAGGCCATGATGTCGGCCACCGCCGCGCGCACCGGCGGAATCCGCTCGGTGCCGAGCACGTCGACGATGGTCTGGGCCGTCGCGGCGAAGATCTCCGCGCGCCGTGCGAGCCGCGCGAGGATGTGCCACAGCGCGAGCGCGCCGACCTCGAGGTACAGCTCGAGGGTCTCCGCGTTGCCGTAGCTGAACAGGTACTCGTCGGGCAGGAACACGTTGTCGAAGATCATGAACGTGTCCGGCTCTTCACCCAGATGGTTGAGCGGGTGGTCCTCGGCGTTGCGCTCGTGGGCGGTCATCGGCTCGCGCGAGACGAGCGTGATGCCCTCCTGGTTGATCGGGCAGCACGCCCAGATGATGGAGCTCTCCTCGATCCCCGGGCTCAGCAGCGTGCCGATCGTCGTGATGTGGCTCTGCAGCGCCGCCGAGGCCACCGGCTTGGCGCCGTAGAGGACGACGCCGCCGTCGCGCCGCTCGACGACCCGCAGCCGGCCCGGGTTCTGCGAGGGCGGCAGCGAGCGGTCCGACTGCGCCTCGGTGACCAGGTCGGCGCTCGTGAGGTTGTTGCGCGTGGCGTTCTTGATGAACTTCTGGATCTTCTCCGTCGCGCCCGGCTCGCGCTCCTCGATCCGGTCCTCCTCGGCGAGGAAGCCGAGCGTGAAGGTCGGGCCGTAGTCGGGCGCACGGCCGAAGATCCCCAGCGTGCGGTCGGTCGCGAAGTCGACCAGGTCGCGGCGCTTGGCGAGATCGGCGGAGCTGCGCGGCACCAGCCAGCCGGCGCTCACCCGCCCGCCGATCTCGGGATCGATGAACGTCGTGATGTCCTGCGTGGCCGGGTCGAGCTGCGCGTCGAAGAGCTCGGCCCACGCGTCGATGGCGGGCTTGAACGCCGGGTGCTCGGTGACGTCCTCGACGACCTCGCCGCCCAGGACGACCCGGCGACCGTCGCGCAGGCTCTCCTTGTAGTCCTCGCCCGACTTCAGAAACTGCTCCACTGCACTCCCCAATCCTCGTGATCTTCGTGATCCGCCTCGGCGGCGCTGCGACCGCGCACGGCCCGGATGGGCCGAGCGCGGGGTGCCACGTCGTCTAGCGGTCGATGACCGCGATCGCCTCGACCTCGATGAGGAGGTCCGGGTAGGCGAGGCCGGCGACCCGGACGGCGGTGCCGGAGGGGCCGGGCGTCGGCAGGAACTGCATGCGGACCCGGGTCATCTTCTCCCAGTAGTCCTTGAGCTCGTCCGGCTCGCCGTCGAACACGTAGTACGTGTTGAGCTTGACGATGTCGGTCCACTCGGCGCCCGCGTCGCGGAGCACCCGTCCGATGTTCTCGAACGTGTTCTTGGTCTGGAGCTCGATGTCGCCGACGCCGACGGCGTTGCCGTCGGAGTCCGCCGACACCTGGCCGCCGACGAAGACCATGTTGTTGACCTTCCACCCCTGGGAGAAGCTGACCGGCATGCTCCAGTCCCACTGGTGGTCTTCGGGCATGATGCGCTGCTTCACGTTGTCCTCCGAGTTGTTGATGATGCTGTGACGTGCACGGCGGGGGTCAGACCCCGAGAAGGGCGACCGCGCGGATCGGCGAGCCCGTGCCGCCGCGGAGGTTCAGCGGCAGGCCGAGGAAGGTGAACCGCTGGTTGGAGACCTTGCTGAGGTTCGTCAGGCTCTCGGTGTTGACGATCTGGAACTCCTTGCACACGACGTGCGCCATGAAGTCCTCGTCGTCGGCGGCGTCGATCGAGACCGCGTCGATGCCGATGTTCACGACGCCGCGCTCGGCCAGCCACCGGGCGCCGGCCTCGCTGAGGGCCGAGTACTCCGAGAGGTAGGTCTGCGAGGGCCAGAGGCGCTCGTGCGTGCCGGTGTGCAGGAGCACGATGTCGCCCTTACGGATCTCCTGGCCGCTGCGCTCCACCGCCCGCTCCAGGACGTCGGGCTCGAGCCGATCCGGGAAGCGCGTGTCGGAGACGTCGATGCAGACGGCCTCGCCGTAGTAGTACTCCAGCGGCGACTCGGTCAGGGTCGGTCCGTCGGGGTCGTACTCGTAGATTGCGTCGGTGTGCGTCCCCGTGTGCTCGCTGATGAGCAGGTTGCGCGCCGTGAAGGGCAGGTTGACGCCCAGCCGAGTGAGCGCCTCCTCGTGCGTGTGGTTGACCATGATGAACGGCGCCTGGTGCAGGCCGAACATCGGCATGCCCTGGTAGATCTCGGCCGTCAGGTCGATCAGCTGCAGGCTGCGGTTCAGGAGCTCTGGACCGAGACGGGGACCTGCCCCGTGGGCCTTGGGACCTGCACTCATACGCAACACCCCTCCGGTGCTCGGTGATTGATGGGGGGCTTCTAACAGCGGCGCTCGGCGCCGCCAACGAGGCAGCGGCGATTCCCGGCCTAGGGCGCTCCACGCGGCACCATTCGGGAGGTCGAGCCACGCGCCTTAAGGCCGGATCGGCCCGCCGGCGTTGACGCCGGGACGCGAGCGCTGATAGGCAGCGCGGATGAGCACGACCCCCACGGACCGGTCCGCGCCGCCGCGCATGGGCGACTACGACGACGACCGCGCGAGCTTCCGGCTCGACGTCCCTGAGCGCTTCAACCCCGTGCTGGACATCATCGAGCGCTGGGCGCAAGAGGCGCCCGACGACCTCGCGCTGCTGTCGCTCGACGGCGCCGGCGACACCATCGCCCGCCAGTCGGTCGCCGACCTCGCGCTGGAGTCCCGCCGCGCCGCCCAGGCCCTGCTCGCGCTCGGCGTCCGCAAGGGCGACCCGGTCTTCGTCATGCTGCCGCGGATCCCGGCGTGGTACTCGGTGCTGCTCGGCGCGATCCGCATCGGCGCCGTGCCGATGCCCGCCCCGAACCTGCTGACCTCGCGCGACATCGCCTACCGGCTGGAGCGCGGCGAGGCGGTCGTCGCGGTCACCGACGCCGCGGGCGCGGGCAAGGTCGACGCCATCGGCGCTCTGCCGCCCGCGATGGCGCACCAGATCTGCTGGACCGACGGAGCCGCGGCGCCCGAGGGCTGGCACAGCCTCGAGGGCATCATGGACGAGGCGGGCGACGGCGAGACACCGAGTGACCCGACCTCCCGCGACGACGCCATGCTCCTGTACTTCACGAGCGGCACGGTGTCGTACCCCAAGATGGTGCTGCACCCCACCTCCTACGGGCTCGGCCACGTCGGCACGGCGCGCTTCTGGCACGACCTCCGGCCCGGCGATCTGCACTGGACCGTCACGGACACGGGCTGGGCCAAGGCGGCCTGGGGCGGGCTCTTCGGTCAGTGGCACGAGCGCGCGAGCGTCGTGCAGGTCAACCTCGGCAAGCCCGACGCCGACGCGATCCTCGGGCTGCTCTCGCGCCACCGGATCACCTCGTTCTGCGCGCCGCCGACGCTGTACCGCCTGCTCGTCCAGACCGACCTGAAGGCGCACGACCTCAGCGCACTGCGCCACTGCACGAGCGCCGGCGAGCCGCTGAACGCCGAGGTCCTGCGCGTGTGGGCCCAGGGCGTCGACGGGCTGACGGTGTTCGACGGCTACGGCCAGACCGAGACCACCTGCCTGGTGGCCAACTACCGCGCCGTGCCGGTGCGCCCCG
>JAWVFH010000253.1:0-2903 GCA_033856255.1 Solirubrobacterales bacterium
CCACGCCTACGGGCTGCAGCAAGGTGCCGCTCCTTGTTAGATCGCTCGGCGGAGGAGGCTACTGCGCGTCGAACGAAAGCTGCTTCGTGAGCCGCATCATGCCGTCGCCGTACTCGTAGGAGTCGACCGTCGCCTTGATCAGCGCGATGCTCAGCTCGCGCTCCTCGGCCGACACGGTGGGCATCTCCTCGCCGCTCACGCACAGCTCGAGCGACTCGTCGCCGAGGTCGAACGTGAAGGTGAGCCGCCCATTCGCGTCGCCGCCGTCCGGGTCGCCCTCGTCCCGCGCGCTGCCGCGGCGCTCCCCACCCATCAGGTAATTCGACGCCTCCGTGATGGCGAGCTTGAGGTCCGCCACCTCCTCGGGAGCCAGCGGCGAGAGCCGGCAGACGGCCGAAAGGGCGAGTCGGGCCAGCACGACGTAATCCGGCTTCGCGGGTATGGCGAGCGAGACTTTTCGGCCTGGGGTGACGCTTGCTTCCATGCGGGCGGCACCACCCTACCTTCGGTCGGCCCGGTTCGCGAGCCGGTCGATCCCCGCGTCGATCTCGGCCAGCACCGCGGCGTGCAGACCCGGGTTCGCGCTCGTGACGATCGACATCTGGTACTCCGCCCCCGAGCCGAGCAGCGGGCGGCCGTCGAGCGGCTCCCCGTAGGCGTCCGTCACGATCGCGCCCGCCTCCTCCAGCACGAGCGCGGCCGCGGCGAGGTCGTACGGCGAGTTGTTGAGCAGCTCGCCGCCGCCTACGCGCCGGAACTCGGCCTCCATCCCGGGCACATCGGCGACGAGGCGCGGCCCCGCCTCGACGTAGCAGTCGAGCTGGCCGGTCGCCACGCGCGTCATGTCGAAGCACGCCGAGCCGAGCTCGAACGACCCGCCGCCGACCGAGGAGCGGTCGAGCAGGTCGCCGATCACCTCGACGGTCGGGCGCACGGGCCGGCCGCGGAAGCCGTAGGTCCAGAACATCCGGTCGATCTCCTCGTTTGCCGAGAGCCTCAGCGGCGGGCTCTCCACGAGACCAGCGCCGCGCTCGGCGAGGAAGACCGCGCCCGTCTTGATCTCGACCACGCAGCCGACGGTCACCTCACCCATCGTCACTCCCTCCCGCAGCGGCGCGGCGGCCACGGACACGCAGCACGACTCGAGCCCTGCCATCGCGGGACGGGTGCCGTCGATGGGGTCCACCACCAGCACCGTCGAGGCGTCTCCAGAGGGCAGCACGAGCCCGCGGTCCTCCGAATAGAAGGCGACGTCCGGCGCGCGCTCGGCGAGCCACGACTCGAGCAGCGCCTCGGCCTCCTCGTCGATCCTGAAGGTCACGTCGCCGCCGGCACCGAGGTCCTCCGCGTGCGCACGGCCCGCGTGCGACCCGAGCATGGGCAGCACCTTCTCGCGCAGCGCCAGCGACAGCTCGCGCACGACGTCCCGCACTAAGGCTGTGCCGTCGTGGGCGCGGGTTTGTTGGGGCGCGGCGCCAGCGTCACGGTGACGGTGCGGCGCGCCTGGCCACGGAGGACCGTGAGGCGCACCTTGTCGCCGGGGCTCTTGAGGCTGATCGCGTTCGGGAGGTCCGACGACTGCACGATCGGGGTCCCGTCCACGGCCACGATCGCGTCGCCGCCGGTCGGGATGTCCTTCTGGCCCTGGAACTCGACCGTGCCCTCGCCCGGCGTGATCCCGGCCTTGTCCGCCGGCCCGTCCGGCTCGATGCTCACGACGAGCGCGCCGTGCTCGGCGCTGATGCCGAGCTTCTGGGCAAGCTGCGGGTAGAGCTCCGTGGTGGTCACTCCGAGGTACGCGTAGTCGACGTGCCCCCGGGAGCGCAGCTCGTCCAGCGAGCGCTGCACCGCGTCGACAGGCACCGCGAAGCCCACTCCCTCGCCGCCGCCGCCGGTCGACTCGATCTGTGAGTTGATCCCGATCACCTGCCCGCGGGCGTTGAGCAGCGGGCCGCCGGAGTTGCCGTGGTTGATCGCGGCGTCCGTCTGGATGGCGTTGCCGATCTTGAAGGCGGTGAGCGAGTCGATGTCGCGCCCGGTCGCCGAGATCACCCCTACGGACAGCGACTGGCTCTCGCCGAACGGACTGCCGATCGCAGCCACCGGCGAGCCGACCATCAGCTTCGCCGACGAGCCCAGCGCCAGCGGCGTGAGCGTCAGTCCCGCCGGGTCGACCTTCAGCAGCGCCACGTCCGCGTTGAGGTCGTCGCCCACGACCTTCGCGGGCACCGTGTTGCCGTCCTCGAACTTCACGTAGACCGTGGACGCGCGAGCGAACTTGGGTGCATCACCGCGCACGACGTGGGCGTTCGTGGCGATGTAGCCCTGACCGTCGAGGACGAAGCCCGACCCCAGAGCGGCGCGGCTGTCGGCGGCTCCGCTCTGCGAGCTCACCGTCACCACGCCGGGCGCCAGCCGCCGGTAGATCGTGCCAGGGTCGAAGCCGCCCTTCGTCCCGATCCCCTCGACCACCTTCACGCGCGTCTTCTGCACCGGCCCCGGGCGCGACTGCACGGCCTGGTCGGCAGCCGGCTGTGCGCTGGTCTTGGCGCCCTTGTCGTCGGACGAGAGCGAACAGCCGCCCAGGGCGGTCGCAAACACCGCGGCGACCACGGCCGCTTGGAGCTTGGCGGCGGAGCGGGTCACTCTGGGCTGTCGGCGGCGTCGTCGTCGGCAGCCGGCAATGTGAGCTTGAAGACCGTCCGGCCCGGCCGCGAGTTGAGCGTGATTCGCCCGTCCATGCGCTCCGCGAGCTCCTTCGCGATCGCGAGCCCGAGCCCGGAGCCGCGCGCGGCGTCGGCCGTGTAGAAGCGCTCGAACACCTGGGTGTGCGAGGCGGGAGCTACGCCGGGGCCCTTGTCGGCCACCGCGAGCTCGGCGGTTCCGTTGTCTCGGCCGGCGAT
>JAWVFH010000254.1:0-2786 GCA_033856255.1 Solirubrobacterales bacterium
GCCACGATGATCGGGGTGATCGCGGTCGCGAAGAGCGATCCGCGTTCCCAGAACATCGGGACCACGATGGCCGCGGCCACCGCCGCGAGGCTGGAGATCAGGAGGGTCTGCAGCGACAGTCCGCCGCCGCCGTCTTTCGGCTCGGGACTCACGCCTCCGACGTTAGCGTGCCACGCGGGAGCCGCCCACGATGTCGTCCGATCCGTCGGCCCAGCGCACCCACGCCTTGTGCCCGCCGTCGTAGTCCGGACCCCACAGGACGAGCGTCGCGGGGTCGCCGAGGGCGGTCACGGACTCGCTGCCCTCCTTGTCGAGGCCGCGCCAGACGCGCACGAACGGGTTGTGCTCCAGCTCCATCCCGACCGTGCTCGGGTCCGTGTGGCCCGGGCGGATGACGGTCTCGGGAGGCAGTGTCAGCAACGTGTCCATGACGGACGCCTTGAGGTCGGCGTAAGAGGTCGAGCCGGGCGCGCGCACACCGCCCACGGAGCTCTTGAACAGGGTGTCGCCGGTGAACACCTCACCTTCCACGAGCAGCGCCAGCATCCCGGCCGTGTGCCCGGGCGTGTGCAGCGCCTTGACCGTCAGCTGGCCGATCTCGACCTCGTCGCCTGGGTTGAGGTCGCCCGTGGTGCCGGGCACGCGCTCCTCCGGATGCGCCAGCACGGCCGCGTTCGGCCAGCGCTCCAGCGCGGCGCCGAGCTCGGCGACGTGGTCGTGGTGATGGTGCGTGAGCAGGATGTGCGTCACCTTCAGCGCCTGCTGGTCGGCGGCCTCGAACAGGGGGCCCAGCGGGCCGCCCGCGTCGACCAGGAAGGCGTCGGAGTTGGGACCGGCCGCGACGAGGTACGTGTTGGACAGCCATTGGTCGTTCATGGAGCGCTCGACGATCATGGGCAGGACGGTACCCTCGCGAACGTCATGGAGCTCATTCACACGTGCTACCGGATCGGCGAGATCGACCGTTCCGTCGCGTTCTACGAGGCGCTCGGCTTCGAGGAGCGCCGCCGCATGCCGATCCGCGAAGAGGCGATCAACGTCTTCATGGGCCTGCCCGGCGACGGCGACCGGCTCGAGCTGACCTACAACCACGGCGTCGACTCCTACGAGCTCGGCACGGGCTATAACCACATCGCGCTGACGGTGGACGACATCGCCGGCACGCTGGAGCGGCTCGGCGAGCAGGGCATCGCGGCCGAAAAGCCGCCTTACCGGGTGCGCGAGGGCGGCTCGCTGATCGCGTTCGTCCGCGATCCGGACGGGTACCGCATCGAACTGATCGAGAAGGCCGCGTAGCGACGATGGACGAGTCCCGGCTCGCGGTGATCGACTGCGGGTCGAACTCGTTCCGGCTCGTCGTCTTCACCTACACCGGCGATTGGTGGAAGCGCACGGACGAGATCCACGAGTCCGTGCGCGTCGGTGAGGGCCTGGACGCCACCGGGGAGCTGCAGGAGGAGCCGATGGCGCGAGCGCTCGAGACGCTCGACCTCTACGCGCATTTCTGCAAGGCCACGGGCATCGACGCGATCCGCGCGGTGGCCACTTCGGCCATCCGCGACGCCGGCAACCAGAAGGAGTTCCTGAAGGCCGCGCGCAAGCGCACCGGGCTGGAGATCGAGGTCCTGGCCGGGGAGGAGGAGGCGCGCTACGGCTACCTCGCCGCGGTCAACTCGACGACGCTCTCGCAGGGCGTCGTACTCGACCTCGGCGGCGGCTCGATGCAGCTCACGCGGGTCGAAGGCCGCCAGGCCGTCGACGCGCGGTCCTGGCCGCTCGGGGCGGTGCGGATGACGGAGCGCTTCCTGCCCGAGGGCGACAAGCCCAAGCGCAAGCAGCTCAAGGCGCTGCGCGAGCACGTCGCGGCCGAGATCGAGGGCGCGGCGTGGCCCGAGGAGGGCGGGCGGCTGACCGGCGTCGGCGGCACGGTCCGCAACCTGGCCGCGGCCGCGCAGCTGGCCGCCGGGCTGCCGTCGTACGGCATCCAGGGTTTCCGCGTCGCCCGCGACGCGCTCGGGGAGCTGATCGAGAGGTTCGCCTCGATGACCGCGGAGGAGCGGGCGAGCGTCCCGGGCATCAAGTTCGCGCGCGGCGACCTGATCCTCGCGGGCGCGGTGGTGATCGACACCGTGATGGAGGTCGGCGGCTTCGGGATGATCGAGGCCACCGACGCCGGCCTGCGCGAGGGCGTGTTCTTCGAGTCACTGCTCGGCGACCCGCCGCTGGTTGACGACGTCCGCCGCGCGACCGTGCACAATCTCGCGGCCCAGTACGACACCGACTTCCCGCACGCCGAGCACGTCGCCCGGCTCTCGCTCGAGCTCTGGGACGGGCTGGCGGCCGCCGACGTCCATCGCGGCGACCCGAAGGAGCGCGAGCTGCTGTGGGCCACCGGGATGCTGCACGACATCGGCACGGCGATCGACTACGACGACCACCACAAGCACTCGCGCTATCTGATCCTCAGCGCCGGCATGCCCGGCTATAGCCCGCGCGAGACGGCGTTGATCGGCCAGGCTGCCCGCTACCACCGCAAGGGCAGCCCCGGCCTCGGCGCGTTCTCCGCGCTCGCGCGTGACGGCGACGAGGCGATGCTCAACCGCCTCGCGGCCTCCGTCCGGATCGCCGAGCAGCTCGAACGCTCGCGCGACCAGGCCGTCAGCGCCTGCGACGTCCGGGTCGACGACGGCCGGGTCCAGTTGCGGCTGCACGCGAAGGAGGACGTCACGGTCGCCCGCTGGGCGACCGAGCGTCAGGGCGACGTCTTCCGCAAGGCGTTCGGGCGC
>JAWVFH010000255.1:0-2684 GCA_033856255.1 Solirubrobacterales bacterium
GGCGGTGGTCGGATCGCCGGTGCCGGCTACCGCGAGCAGCGTGTGCAGCAACGAGCGCCGGTCGACCCGCTCGGCCCTGGGTGTGGCGGCCGCGGCCCGCAACGCCTTGCGCCAGAACTTCTTCTCCTTGCGGTGCTGGTCCACCTCTTGCTGGATCCGCACCAGCGCGTGCAGCAGGTTCAACGCGGCGTCCACGCGCCGGAAGGTGGCCAGCCGCTCGATGACCTCCGCCCGGTCGCCGTTCAGGTCCGCCTCGTGGAGCCTGGCCCGCTCACCCTCGATCGCCGGGCCCAGGCTGTAGCGGCGCTGGCGCAGCAGCGCGCCGGCCGCCACCAGGCCTCGCTCGTCGATGCTGCGGCTGAGCTCGCTGCTGAGCTGGCCCTCGTAGCGGCGGATCGCCAGGTCGGCCTCCAGCCGCTCCAGCGTGGTGTGCCCGGCGCCGCCCATCGACGCGCGCCGCTGGCGCTGCAGCGGCAGCATGTGATCTTCGAGGAACTTGATGCGCAGGTCCTTGCGCTCTTCCAACGCCGCGCGCAGCTTCTGTCCCCATTGGTAGCGCGGGACCGTGGGCGCCCTGTTGAGCAGCGCCAACGTCTCGGCGTCGTCCTTGCCTTGGAACAGCTCCTTGGCCTTCGCGATGTTCTCCGGTCGCAGCAGCTCTTCGAGCAGCTTCAGCAGGAACTCGGCCACCTTGGCGTCGCTGCCGCCCATCCGGGCGGCCGCACCGGTCAGCGCGGCCCGGTTGCTGGCCATCGTCAACAGTGCCAACCACACCGCGCGGGCGTGCTGCTCGTGCCGCTTCGCCCACTCGGTGAGCGTGTCCTTGGCGCGCGCCTCCAGCCCGGGGACCTTGGTCAGTGCGAGCAGCTCCGCCGACTCCGGCGCGGGCCGGCGCAGCGTCCCGGCCAGCAGGACGGCCACCTGCCCGGCCAGCTCGGCCGACTCGGTCTTATCGGCCAGGTTGTGTTCCACCTTGGCCAGTGCCCGCTCGATCAGCCCGGACAGGTTCGAGGTTTCCCCGGCCAGGTCGTCGTCGGTTGCGGTGGTGAACGCCAGGAAAGCGCCGAGCAGGTCCCGGTAGGACTTTCCGACCCAGGGTTCGATGCGGCGGTGCACCCGCTGCACCGGCAGGAACGGTCGCGACCGCCACGCCATCGACCGGGGGCTCAGGTAGCCCAGGATCCGCAGCTTGCGCTCCGCGCGGTCCCGGATCCACCAGGTGACCGCCACCCCCACGGCGGCACCGGCGACCCGCAGGCCGATGGTCAGCGGGGTCTCCGGCAGGCCTGGCATCGGCCGCACGATCAGGTAGGTGAAGATCGCGCCGAGCAGCCCGTCCAGCTTCATCGCCGACACCATCCAGTCCGGATGGCCACGGGCGTCCCAGTCCTGCCGCTTCTTGTTCCGCCACCCCATCATCTGCACCCGCAGCCAGGCCCGCGCGACCGCCGCCGCCCGCGTGACCGAACCCCGCTGGTCGGCCTTGGGTTGCTTGCCGCCCTTGCCGAGCACCTTGAAGCCGCTCTTGGCGGCGGTCGTACGCGCCCTGCGCTGCCACTTGCGGTAGATCCGCTGGCCGGCGCGCCCGCCCCAGGCCACCAGGTAGTCGCCGATGATCGACGAGGTACCGGCTATCACCAGCCAGGCCCACAGCCAGTGGTTGCCGAAGTAGTCGCCCCAGTCGGCCGCGGCGTTGGCGATCACCAGTTGGGCCAGCACCAGCCTGGTCGGGATCGTGTACAGGCCGGTGATCGCCGCGAACCAGGACCGCTGGCCGCCGGTGGTGCGTCGCTGCACCGCCGAGCCGATCGCGGCGGCGATCACCGCGGGGATCATCGCCGCCGTCACCTCGGAGACGCTGAGAACGTGCGAGAGCCACCCCACCAGTACGGGCAGGGTGGACAGCTGCAGGACGTTGTTGACCGCGGAGACCACGAAGGCCAGGCCGGCGGAGCGGAACGCGTCGCGGCGCGGCCACACGTGCATGCCCTTGGCCCGGTTCCCGGTGCGGCGTTGCCACACGTAGCGCCACGCGTACGGGGCGGAGACCACCATCGCCGCGAGGATGGACTTCACGGTGTCCCGCACCCCGTGCTGGTGGGCCAGCCACGCGCTGCTGGCTGCCCAGCCGACCGGCAGCCACAAGCCCGCGGCCACCCCGACCGCGGTGGCCGCGACCAGTCCGGCGACCCGCAGCGTGGTCGAGGCGCGCCAGCCCTGTGCCGGCGGCGCGGGCAGCCACCTGCGCGACCGCCACATCCGCGCGGCCACCGAGGCCGAGACCGCGACCAGGCCGGCGCCCAGCGCGTGCGTCAGCGTGCCGGTGCCGACCAGGTAGCTGCCCATCCCGAACCCGAGGCCAGCCAACGCGGCGAACCCGTTGACCGCACGGGCCCGGCCGGCCTGCTTCGGCACGTCCCAGCCCACCAACCGGGCCAACCAGTGCCGGGCGGCACCGAGCCCGTGCCGGGCGGCGCCGAGGCCGTTCCGCAGCCCGCGAGTGATCTTCGCGCGGTGGCGCACCAGCGCCCGGATCCCCAGTGCCAGGCCCGCCAGTGCCACCAGTGCGGCGCCGACCACGCCCACCCCGGTCCACGGGCTGTGGCTGGCGGGCGGCCCTCGGATCGGTGTCTGGGTCGGTGTCTCGGAGGGCACCACCGGGCTGGTCGTGGACGCCGGCTGCG
>JAWVFH010000256.1:0-2515 GCA_033856255.1 Solirubrobacterales bacterium
TCGCCGTCGTCGGGGAAGAGCAGCGGGTTGTCGGTCACGGAGTCGAGCTCGCGCTCGAGGACGCACTCGGCGTAGTCGAGCGCGTCGGCGATGGCGCCGATCACCTGCGGGACGCAGCGCAGCGTGTACGGGTCCTGTACCCGCCCGCAGTCGGCATGGCTGGCGACGATGGCGCTGCCGTGGAGGAGGGAGCGCAGACGCGCCGCGACCGCGCGCTGGCCCGGATGCCGGCGGAGGTCGTGGATGCGCGCGTCGAACGGGGTCGTCGAGCCCATGAACGCCTCGAGCGAGAGCGCGGCGGTTACGATCGCCGCGTCCAGCAGGCGGCGCGCGTCGCGCAAGGCGAGTGCGCCGCAGGCGGCCATCAGGTGCGTGCCGTTGATCAGGGCGAGGCCCTCCTTGGCCGCGAGCTCGATGGGCTCGAGCCCGGCGCGGCGCAACGCCTCGCCGCCGTCCAGGCGCGCGCCGTCGATGGTCGCCTCGCCCTCGCCGCAGAGCACGATCGCGACGTGCGCGAGCGGCGCCCGATCACCCGATGCCCCGACCGAGCCCCGGCTCGGCACGACCGGCAGGACGTCGCGCTCGAGCAGGCGGAGCAGCAGCTCGACGAGCTCCGGGCGGACGCCCGAATGGCCCTTGGAGAGGGAGTTGGCGAGCAACAGCAGCATCCCGCGCACGACCTCGGCGGGCAGCGGATCGCCGACGCCGATCGCGTGCGAGCGAACGAGATTGAGCTGAAGCTGGGCTGCGTCCGCCGCGTCGATCCGGACCGAGGAGAGGTCGCCGAATCCCGTGGTGACGCCATAGACGACCGTGCCCGCGGCGACCATCGCGTCGACGGTCTCGCGTCCGCGCACGATCCGTGCGCGCGCCTCGGCCGAGAGCGGCGCCGGTGCGCCGCCGCGGGCGACGCGCTCCAGCTCGGCGAGTGTCAGCGGGGCCACGGACCACTCATCCTACGGCCGCCTGGTAGCGTCACGCGGCGTGACCGACGCACCCGTCATCCGCGCGCCCCGCGGCACCGAGCTGACCTGCAAGGGCTGGCTGCAGGAAGCGGCGCTCCGCATGCTCATGAACAACCTCGATCCCGAGGTCGCCGAGGATCCGGCCAATCTCGTCGTCTACGGCGGCACGGGGCGCGCGGCGCGCTCGTGGGAGGCCTTCCACGCGATCGTCGCGACGCTGCGCCGGCTCGAGAACGACGAGACGCTGCTCGTGCAGAGCGGCAAGCCGGTGGGCGTGTTCCGCACGCACGAGATGGCGCCGCGCGTGCTCATCGCCAACAGCCTGCTCGTGCCCGAGTGGGCCGACTGGGAGACGTTCCGGAGGCTCGAGGCCGAGGGTCTCACGATGTACGGCCAGATGACCGCCGGCTCGTGGATCTACATCGGCACGCAGGGGATCCTCCAGGGCACGTTCGAGACGTTCGCGGCCGTCGCGCGCGAGAAGTTCGGCGGCTCGCTCCGCGGTCGCCTCGTGCTGACCGCGGGCTGCGGCGGCATGGGCGGCGCTCAGCCGCTGGCCGTGTCGATGCTCGACGGCGTCTGCCTCGTGGTCGACGTCGACCCGCACCGCCTCGAGCGCCGCGTCGAGTCGCGCTACCTCGACCTCGTCGCGCCCGATCTCGACGCCGCCCTGCGCGAGGCCGAGGAGGCGCGTGCGGCGGGCGACGCCCGCTCGATCGGCATCGTCGGCTCGGCCGGCGAGGTCTTCCGCGCCCTGCTCGACCGGGGGGTCATCCCGGACATCGTCACCGACCAGACCAGTGCGCACGATCCGCTCGGCGGCTACGTGCCCGACGGGCTGTCGCTCGACGACGCCGCCGAGTTGCGCGAGCGCGACCCCCTGCGCTACATCGAGCTCTCGCGCGCCTCCATGGCAGCCCACTGCGCCGCCATGGTCGGGTTCCAGGAGCGCGGCGCGGAGGTCTTCGACTACGGCAACAGCCTGCGCGCCGAGGCCCGCACGGGCGGTTTCGACCGGGCCTTCGCCTATCCGGGCTTCGTCGAGGCGTACGTGCGGCCGCTCTTCTGCACCGGCACGGGTCCGTTCCGCTGGGCCGCGCTCTCGGGCGATCCGGACGACATCGCGGCGACCGACGCCGCGGTCGGCGCGCTCTTCCCCGAGAACGAGCACCTGCAGCGCTGGCTCGAGCTCGCGCGCACCCGGGTCGCGTACCAGGGCCTGCCCGCGCGCATCTGCTGGCTGGGCTACGGCGAGCGCCACCGCGCGGGTCTGCGCTTCAACGAGCTCGTGCGCTCCGGCGAGGTCAGGGCGCCGATCGTGATCGGGCGCGACCACCTCGACTCCGGCTCCGTCGCCTCGCCCTACCGCGAGACCGAGGGGATGATGGACGGCTCCGACGCGATCGCCGACTGGCCGATCCTGAACGCGCTGCTCGGCGTCTCCTCGGGCGCGGCCTGGGTCGCCGTCCACCACGGCGGCGGCGTCGGCATCGGGCGCTCGATCCACTCGGGCGTGCAGGTGGTCGCAGACGGCACGGACGAGGGCGCGC
>JAWVFH010000257.1:0-2915 GCA_033856255.1 Solirubrobacterales bacterium
TGGAGTGGCCGTCTTGTAAGCGGAAGGTCGTCGGTTCGACCCCGACCACCGGCTCCAGGTTTGACCAGTGTTTCCGGCCGGGCGCTGCAGTCATCCAGTCCGGGCACTAATTTCAGGGAACGAGCACGCCGCGACCATGCATCCGGCCGCCTTCCAGGTCCGCGATCGCATCGGCGAACGCGTCCAACGGGTAGCTACGGGTGCGCACGCTCACCCCACCTGCGGCAGCCAACGCGACCAGCTCGCGGAGATCGTCATGCGTGCCCACAGCATTACCGACCACACTGATCTCCGGCAGCACCAGGCTGAACGTCGGCACCCGCAGCTCGCCCCCGTAGCCCACAACGAAGTAGGTGCCGCGAGCCCGGACCATGGACAGCGACGAGTCAACCGCATCCCCCTCGCCAACGAAGTCGAGCACGGCTTCGGCACCTGCCCCACCAGTGATCCGTTGGACTCGCTCGACCATGCCCTGATCGGCCAGGACAGTGTGGTGCGCCCCGCAGTCGGTAGCCAGCTTGAGCGCCTCGGGGTCCGGGTCGACGGCGATGACCTCAGCCGAGCACAGCGCCCGCAGGCACTGCACAGCGATATGGCCCAGACCACCGACGCCGACGACCACCACTCTGCTGCCCGGGCCGAGCAGCGACACCGCCTTGCGGACCACATGCATCACGGTGAGCCCAGCGTCAGCGTGCGGAGCCACGGCGGCAGGTTCTAATCCCGACGGCAGTTGCAGCACCGCGCGATCGGTGGTCTTCAATAACTCGGCGAACCCGCCGGCCCGGTTCAAACCCGTGAAACTCAGCCCTCGCGCACACCGCATGTCGTCGCCAATCCGACACGCGGGGCAGAACCCGCAGGACGACTGCGGATGGCAAATCACCGCATCACCAACAACGACGTTCTCTACCCCAGAACCAACTTCGTGCACCCAGCCGGTGTTCTCATGGCCCAGGGTCAGCGGTAGCTCGGTCGGCACGGCCGGAGCGAACCAGCCGTCGCGGATATGCACGTCTGTGCGGCACAGCCCGGCCCCGCCGACCCGCACGACGACGTCATGCGGCCCGGTGATCTCCGGTTCTGGTACCTCGTCGAGCCGCGGTGGCTCCTGGTACGCATGTAGTCGGACAGCCTTCATGACGGCCTCCTTAATGCGCGGTCAGATCGCCGCGTCCCTCCAGCTCGCAGGCACGCTGGCTCGGCCCAAGCCGTGATCTTCGGCCTCGTTCGGCCAGCGGACCAGCGCAGGGTCTGTACGGGCCAGGCCAGCCGCATCCTCTGCCACACGGACTGGGCGGCAAGCATCCCGCGCCACCAGCCAGCGGTCATCGGCCAACCAAGTGAGCCACCACAGCAGCGCTCCATCCGCAGCTACCGAGTGCGGTGGCCAGCGTTCCGGGTGCCGGACTGCTCCATACGGTCAACCGGCCGGCGAACTCGCTCGTTCCGCCGATATTCGCTGGTCGCGACCGCGCGTACGGTGGCACGCCCAGAAGCCAAGGGGGCAACATGACCAGCAGCGAGCGGTTGGGCCTGTCCGTGATCCCGGGTGCGGGGTGGAGCGCCGAGGACATCCGCTCGGTCGCCCAGGCGGCCGAGGACGCGGGCTTCGACGCCATCCTCACCACGGAGGTCAACAACGACGCGATGGCCACGGCCCAGCTGATGGGATCGGCGACCGACCGGATCCGGGTGGGCACCTGGATCGCCAACGTCTACCTACGACACTCCTACACCTGCGCCCAGGGCGCCGCCCTGATCGGCGAGGCCACCGGCGGGCGGTTCCTGCTCGGCCTTGGAGTCAGCCATCAGCCGGTCAACACCGCGCTCGGAATCACCATGCAGCGGCCGCTGGAGGTGTTACGCCATTACGTGGAGGAGGTGCGGAACTGGCTAAACGGCCAGGGACCGACCACGTACCTTCCGTAGCGTCCGGTGGCCCGGTCGGTGCCGATCTACGTTGCGGCGGCGGGGAAAGCGGCGATGGAGCAGGCGGCCGAAATCGCCGACGGCGCGATGCCGACCTTCTGGTCGCCGGCCCGGGTCGCGCAGAGCAAGGAGTGGATCTCCGACGGACGGGCTCGATCGGCTGGACTCGGCCCCTTCGACCTCACCCTCGGCCTGCCCACCTTCCTCGGCGACGACCTCGAGCAATGCCGCGACATGGCGCGGCAGAACCTGGCGCTGTATACCGGGTTCCCGTTCTTCCGGCGCATGTGGCGAGAGAGCGGGTTCGTGACGGAGGCCAACCGGATGGCCGCTGGGGACGGCCCGGTCTCATTTCAGCGGCGCGATGCTGGACGCGTTCTGTCTGCTCGGACCGGTGGCGCGCTGCCGCGAGCGGCTCGCCGAGTACCGGTCGGTTGGGGTAGAGCTGCCGATCCTCGGACCGCCGATTGGTCCCGACCCAGCCCGCACGCTGATCAAGGCGTTCGCGCCCTGACCCGGGCCTCATGAGCCGGATCGACCTCGATGAGCAGAGGCTCGCCGGAGCAGCGGGGCCACCTTGAAATCCGATCGCCCGTTCCGACAGGGCGGTTCACCGCCTCGCCTCGAGCGCCTGTTCGCGACGGTCGTTTTTCTGCCACCTCTCCACTGACTCCACAGTCTCGGCGTCCGCCATGCTCCCCACTCTCACTCTCACCCTCACCTGGCGGCCAGTTCCGGCCTACGGCGGTCCAACTTCGCCCGCCGCGTCATGCGCCCCGCCACCGACGGCAACCTCAACAAACCCCGCCCACGCGTCAGAACACAGCCGGTCGTACCAGGAATGACATTCCACGGACTCCGCCACTCCCACAAAACCTGGATGATCGCCGACCACATCCCCGACGTCGCCCAAGCCCGACGCCTAGGCCACACCCTCCCCGACAAGATCGAAGACATCTACAGCCACGTCGCCCCCGAGGTCG
>JAWVFH010000258.1:0-4154 GCA_033856255.1 Solirubrobacterales bacterium
GACCACCTGGTGCGAACACGACACCGACGACGAATACCAGCAGGCCAATCCGCCCCAGACCCTGCCCTGATCCGGCTTTTCCCGGGCCGACAGAAAGGCGCTCGACCTTGAACGACTCCACCACCTCCACCCCGGCGCAGAAGCTGATCGGCGACTTCGCCCCCAAGCTGGTGTCACTGACCGATGATGTTCTGTTCGGTGACGTGTGGGCACGTCCCGAGCTCAGCCCCCGCGACCGCAGTCTGATCACCTGCGCCGCCCTGATCACCGCCGGCAACACCGAGCAACTGCGCGGGCACCTGTCCCGCGCGGTCGACAACGGGGTCACCGAAACCGAGCTCGTCGAGACGATCGTGCACCTGGCCTTCTACGCCGGCTGGCCGCGCGCGATGTCGGCGATCACCGTGGCCAAGCAACTCTTCGAGCACACCGGACCAGACGCATGACCGGCTGGAACGACACCGAGCTGCGGGCCATCGGGGAGGCCACCGAGCTGGAGATCACCTCCCGCCGCGAGGACGGCACACTGCGACCGTTCGTGACGATCTGGGGCGTGCACGTCGGCGACGACCTCTACATCCGGTCCGCGCACGGCGCCGACAACCCGTGGTTCCGACGCGCCACGGCCAGCGGCACCGGCCGCGTCCGCGCCGGCGGGGTCGAACGCGACGTCACCTTCCAGAAGCCGGATCCGGGTGCCCACTCGGGTATCGACGCCGCCTACCACACCAAATACGACCGGTATGGCCCGCGAATCGTCGGTTCGGTCGTCGGCGATCACGCCGTCGAGGCCACCCTGCGCCTCGCCCCCCAGCACTAACCACGCCACTTCAGGAGGCAGACCTCATGCGAGCGACCTACATGTACGGCCCCGGCGACGTCCGCGTCATCGAGGTACCCGACCCGTCCATTCAGAACCCCACCGACGCTCTGATCCGGGTGGTGCGCAGCTGCATCTGCGGATCGGACCTGCACCCCTACCACTCCATGGATCCCGCTCCGGAGGGCCACTCGATGGGCCACGAATGCATCGGCGTCGTCGAGGACACCGGCCGCGACGTCACCGGAGTCAAGAAGGGTGACCTGGTGATCACCCCGTTCGCCTGGTCTGACGGCACCTGCGAGTTCTGCCGCGAGGGCCTGCAAACCTCATGCCGACACGGCGGTTTCTGGAACGCCGACGGCGTCGCCGGCATGCAGGCCGAAGCACTGCGCGTCCCGCTGGCCGACGGCACCCTGGCCCCGATACCGGTCGAGGAGAGCTCACCGCTGATCCCGTCGCTGCTGACCCTGTCCGACGTCTACGGCACCGGCTACCACGCCGCGCTGAAGGCCCGGGTCACTGCCGAAACCACCGTCACCGTTGTCGGCGACGGCGCCGTCGGGCTGATGGCCGTGCTGTCCGCCCGTCAACTCGGCGCGCAGCGGATCATCCTCATGGGCCGGCACAAGACCCGCACCGATCTCGGCCGGGAGTTCGGCGCAACCGACGTGGTCGCGGAACGCGGTGACGAGGGTATCGCCGCCGTGCGCGAGCTGACCTGCGGCGATGGAACCCACGTGGTCATCGAGGCCGTCGGCCACCTGCCCGCCTACCACCAGGCACTCGGCGTCGTACGTCCCGGCGGCGTGATCAGCCGCGTCGGCGTACCGCAGTACGAGGACGCGCCGGTCGGGTTCGGCACCCTGTTCGGCCCGAACATCACCCTCACCGGCGGTGCCGCACCGGCCCGCGCCTACATCGAGACGTTGCTGCCCGGTGTGCTCGACGGCAGCGTCGAACCCGGCAAGGTGTTCGACCGCGAGATCGCACTCGACGACGTGCCCGACGGCTACCGGGCCATGGACGCCCGCGAGGCCCTCAAGGTCCTCGTCCACCCCTGACCGCTGCGCAACCACTGAAGGAGAACCAGGATGGCACGATCACCCTTAACAGCGGCGTTGAAATGCCCGCGCTCGGTCTGTCTTCCAGACACCCCCAGACGAAACACGTGATGCCGTGCGGACCGCACTGGACTCCGGGTACCGGCACATCGACACCGCCGCCGCGTACGGCAACGAACGCCAAGTCGGTGAGGCGGTCCACGCCTCTGGTCTCGACCGGTCGGAGGTGTTCCTGGAGACCAAGATTTGGATCAGCGATTACGGATACGCCCAAACGCTGCACGGGTTCGAGAAGAGCGCCCGCAAGCTCGGGGTCGATCAGATCGACCTGCTGATCCTGCACCAAGCGCTGCCCTCGGAGTTCGACCGCACCATAGCGGCCTACCAGGCCCTGGAGGCGCTGCTGGCTGACGGCAGGGTCCGCGCGATCGGGGTCAGCAACTTCATGGTCGAGCACCTCACGACCCTGCTCGAACGGACGGCGGTGGTACCGGCGGTAAACCAAATCGAGGTCCACGCCCCTACTTCGCCCAACAGCAGGTGCAGGACTTCGGCGCCGAGCACGGCATCCTCACCCAGGCCTGGTCACCGATCGGCGGAATCACCTTCTACCGCGACGGTAGCCATGGCAGCACCCTGGAAGACCCCACCATCGCGGGCGTAGCCCAGGTCCATGACAAGACCGCAGCCCAGGTGATGCTGCGGTGGGGCCTGCAGCACGGACGTTCGGTCGTCCCGAAGTCCACCAAACCCGGCCGCATCGCCGAGAACATCGCCGTCTTCGACTTCCAGCTCTCAGCCGATGACATGCACGCGATCGACAAACTCGACACCGGTCGACGAGGTGGCCCGGCGCCGACCGCCGTCACCCTCGAAGCGTTCGGCCGCGAGATCCCCGAGCAGTAGCCCTCCAAGTGATGGTCAGCCCGCAGATGTACGTCAACCATAAGAAGGAGACATTGAAATGAGCGAAGTCATCGTCGTCATTGGAGCCGGATCGATCGGCCAAGCTATCGCCCGCCGGGTCAGCTCCGGCAAACACGTCCTGCTCGCCGACCTACGAAAAGACAACGCCGACGCCGCAGCCGAGGTGCTGACCAACGCTGGGTTCGAGGTGAGCACCGCGACCGTCGATGTGTCCTCCCGCGATTCGGTACACGCGCTGGTCCTGTCACATCCACGACCGCTCCCCCGTCCTCATTCCCACGGACCTACGGTCCGACTGGCTGAACCCCTCCCTCGTCGAGCCGGAGCAGGTGAAAGAACTACTGGCCGCGATCCCCGAACCGCTACTGACCCCGCGGGAGGTATCCCGTGCGGTGAACTCCGTGCGCAACAACGGGCCCGAACTCGTCGAGCCAGTCGCCAGCTGAACAACAAGATCAGCTCCGCGTTCTGTTGGTGTCTGAGGCCCACCCAGGGGTCGGAGGGTCTTTACCTCCGAGCCAGGTCGCCACGGGCCAGGGCAGCGACAGACGGCCCACCAGCCGAGGGGACGTACCGGCGGGCCGCCCGCCTCATCAACGGGTGCGGCACCTGGACTCTCCCGAGCGCGCGACGCGCGCGTTCAGTCTGGCAGTAGACATCGTGGGTCCATACGCGGCGACCGTATCGCCACTCCCCTTTCTCGGTCCGAGTTGCTGGACCACCTACAAGGGTGACCGCGACTGGCTCCGATGGCCGGTTTCGGCCTGGTGCTACGTCGGCGGCGCAGTCGCCCGATCAGGGACGACAGGGTGGCTTCGTCGGCCTTCGCTCCAGCCAGGGCGAACGCGACGGCAGTCCGTGCATCCTGCACAGCAGGTGCAACCGCAGTTCCCCAGAAGAACCGTGTGCGTGAAGCGCAGTAGCCGTACGCCAGGGGCGAGTGCAGCTACGCACTGTCGAGCAACCCGTAGGTCGCCGCCATGATTCCGGCTATACAGAAGACGACCAGTCCGCAGACCCCGCAGACAGGCTCGTCACGACGGTACATGACGAGGAACAGGAAGATTCCGATCGCATTTACCACACAAATAGTCACGAACAAGACGAGCATGGTGCCTCCACGGCTTTCGCGCAAGATGTCAATGTCACAACAGGGACCAAGCTGATTACACTGTTGCCGAGGCGTACAATGCGGTCCGTACCCGCAGCAAAGGTAAAACTCGCGCGCGGACCCGCAGAGTCGTAACAAGGGTTCCCGGTTTATGCGACGATGATTGACTCAGGCCCGCGGCACCGGTGGAGCCCGTTCTTGGCTCGAGCAAGCATCCGTCGTCCCTGGCGTG
>JAWVFH010000259.1:0-2891 GCA_033856255.1 Solirubrobacterales bacterium
TGCTGGGCACCTATTCCGACTCGGGGAACGCGACCGTGCTGCTGCAGCGGCTGCGGTGGCGCGACATCCCGGCCCGCATCCTCACCTGCACCGCCGTACAGAACCCCCCGACCAGCTGCGACATCTATGTGCTCGGCGGCGGCGAGGACGCCGCGCAACGGTTTGCCGCCCGCTGGCTGCGTGATCACCGTGCGCTGCGCAACACGCTGGCGGACACCGCGGTGACCCTCGCGGTCTGCGCGGGACTGCAAATCTTCGGCCGCACCATGACCGACCCCGACGGAACCGTGCACCTCGGCGCCGACCTGCTAGACCTCACCACCTGCCCCGGGCGCCGCCGGGCCACCGGACAGATCACCACCCACTGCCATCTGCCCGGCGTCGGACAACTCTGCGGATTTGAAAACCATCGCGGCGCCACCACCCTAGGACCAGGACTGCGCCCGCTGGGCCGGGTCCTGACCGGCATCGGCAACACCGGCAACCACGGACCCCGAATTGGGCATCGCACTGGGCGCGGCGATGAAGGGGTACTCACTGACCGCATCATCGGCACTTACATGCACGGCCCGGTACTCGCCCGCAACCCCGCCCTGGCCGATCACATCCTGACCCGCGCGACAGGGCACCACCTGGCCCCCCTCGAGCTACCCGACCAGGCCCAACTACGCCGAACCTACCTACCCGACCAGCCTCCCCGTCGCTTCCGTATCACCCCACGGCGTCGTTGATGCGAGTGGCCGCACGTCTCCGCCGGAAATGGTGGGCGGCGCGGGGTGCGGCGCTCCTGCCTGATTGTGCGCCACGCCGCAGCCGGTCTGGCGTCAGGGATTCGCTCCCAGAAAGGGGCCAGGCGTCAGCGCGATGCCGAGCAAGCGGAACGACCCGATCCGGACACACCGCCCATCTGTGGAGAGGGCTCAACCGTCCCGAGTCTTGACCAGGCATCCATGACCGGAACCGGATCGTTCGGAACCCATTGAGTCTTGACTATTGCTCTGTACCAGGACATCGACGCGCTGGGCCCTGATGCGGCCGGCGATCTCTGTGCCCGTCGCCTGGGCATCGGCGGACGGGGCCGGCGGTAGGGTTCAGGCGAGGAACACCTGGTCGGCCCATTGAGAATGTCCGGGCCGGTGCGGAAAAGTGGTCGGGCTACGCGATTGGGGTCACCACACCGGTCCAGGCTCCAGAATCCTCAAGGACTGACATGCTCATCATGGTCTTACTCGCTCTCGGGTTCGCGCTCATCTTCAGCAACTGACTTAACCTCCGACGATCCGGGGACCACCCCCGGCTAGCCCGCTCGAAGAGATGGCAGACCGCGACGTGCGGGAAACGTCCAGGCCAGAGAAGGCCAGGGCAGCCCCACTTCCTAGACGCGCCCAATCTGGAGCGTTGCGGTGCATGATCGGCGCCGAGGCCCTCCGGGTCGGCGGCGCCGGGGCTTCTGATCTTGTAGCCCTGTAGGCGCACGGTGTGCAGTAGGTGCGCGGCGCCAACGGCGGGTTTGTTGTCGAACGTGACGGTTGCATGGAGTAAGACAGGAGGAGCTTCACAAACGTGGTACAGGGAGGAAGTATTCTATAACGTCGCTATCACTTCGTATGTGGGCACTAGTATCAATAGTAATGCAGTCGATACTTTCAAATTCACGTTCACATGCCTCCGTAAGGATGGCTGGGAGCCGAGTCGCGACGGATCGTCATCGACAGAGACTACGACCGCGTGGAACGTATTGACTGGCAAGCCGGACTGCCCGCCCGACATCGTTCTCCCTTCGGTGCCAAGCGCCCCGTAAAGCTGAACGTAGATGAGCGCTCCATCCACGGTCATTGAACTTCACCCGGACCTCAATACGGCCACAGCCATCCGGGTCAACAATCCAGTCAGCACCCGCTCCGACGATCGTGCCCTTGAGTCGGTCGCTAGTGATCTCGCCATCAGTCACATTCGCGATAGCCCGCCGCCCGAAGCACGAAGGCAACGAGCCGGGCGCCCGAGCCGTGGCGATCGGCAAGCAGCGCGCTCGCCGGGCCGAAGCCGCCGTGGTGGATGAGCTGCCCAGCAATGCGTGGAGCGCGGCGCTGCGATGGACAATCGGCTACGTCTACCGCCCCGCGCTTCCTCGCACCATCCCGATCAACTACATCCCGCCAAACCCGGAACTGCGGAACAACCGGGCTTCGATGGATTCCGCTTCACAGTGGACCGGCTGCTACCCGTGGTCAACTTCATAGCGCGACTCCTTTGCTGCCAATGGACGAACTTCCTAGGCTTCGTTTGCGTTGACCTTCGCGGGATGGCTCCTCGCGGCGGCTGTGGTCGCCAGCCTTTCACTGGCACCCGCTGGCCTGGTCCTGGCGGACTGGGACAACCATGGCCGAGGTGATCGTGGACGTGACGATGGACGTGACCGCGACCGGGGCCACTTCCGTGAGTCGCGGTGCCACTCGGACCGTTGGTGGGACAACAACGACCGCCGTTGGAACTGGGACCGCTGCGACGGTCACTGGTGAGCGAGCACATCCGTTAGCGGCTGACGGGTAACCGCTCGCCCGCGAACGACACCAGCGGGCTGCGGACATCGGGCCTATACGGTGTACGCACAGCGTGGGCCGGTGCCCGTGGAAAGTGGAAACCGTGCGGCAAAGGCTGCTGATCGCCGGTCTGACCGGCATGCACCACCTGACCGCCGACCCCAGGCCAACCCACGCCGGCGAGCACACCCAGACCAGGCTCAGCAGGGGCATGGGGCACGAGCGCCCGGACTCGCCGCCGGTTCGACCACCTGCTCCTCGCGGGTGTCAGGGCTCGGCTACGGCCGTGGCCGGAGGCCGTCGAGCAGGAGCGTGAGCAGCCGGCCCCAGTCGCCGTGTCCGGCTCGGATG
>JAWVFH010000260.1:0-5553 GCA_033856255.1 Solirubrobacterales bacterium
GACGCCGACCTGGGGGTATGACGGTTTCTGGCGGGCTTCGACTCACTCGAGGGTCTGGCGCGGCGGTCGGCGCTTGTCGGGGGGTTGGTCCGGGGTGTCGCGGCCGGAGTGGTGTCGGGTGGTGGTCGGGGAGTGGGGGTATGGAGCCGAGGCCGGCTGCCTCGTCGGGCCAGATCAGCAGGACCGCGCACGGGGCGTGATCGACGACGAATTGGGGGTGCACGACCGGCGCTACACCGACAGGGTCGTGTGGTGGCCGAGGCTGTGCGGGCCGAGGCGGGAGTGGTCGCCGTCGCGGGCGCAGACCCGCAGGGTGGCGCCCTGGCACGCGGCGACCACCTCGCGTTCCACCCGCCCGACCCGCACGGTGCGGGTGGCGGGTCGGCCCAGGCGTGTGGCGGCGGCGGCCAGCAGCCCGGCCGAGGCCTGCTCGCCAGCGCGGCGGCGGCACCGGCCGGGTCGCGGTCCCGGGCGCCGCGGCCGAGCAGACCGAAGTAGGCGCCGTGCAACGCCTCGGTGATCTCGGTGTCCACCACGTGCAGCAGTTCGACCTCGACAACTCGGTCGGGCGTTCTGCAAGACAAGGCACAGGGGATCAACTACAAGCGTGGCGTCGGGCTTCCCGCAGTAGCCTCACCGCCGCGTGACGGGCCGCCCTGGTCGGGTGGTCTTCGTTTCCTTAGGCCGTGGCCCGGGTCCTCAGACGTGAACTGAGCTTCCCCTCTGAGCACGGACACCCTGAACATCACACGGTTAGCTGTCATTCAGCGTCTGATGCGGTGATATTGCGGGAGGTCGTCTGCGTTCGTGCCACGGCTTGAAGTGGGTTCTTGCCTGTCCACGCTGCGTGCTGGTGAGGTGCCTCGCGGCGCGGGTTCATCCCGGCCTGGCTGCCCTCGGGCGCGCCGCGTGGGAGATCGCCACCCCGGCCCTCCCCAATCTCGCAAAGGTGTCAACGGATGGGAACGCGTGTCCCCATGCGGATCGACCGCGTACAAGGTTGATCAAACTGCAGTCCGTCGCTTGGGTGCCGTGATGGGAGGGTCACGAAGCGTCGACCAGCGCCGGGGGACGCCCTACGACACAACCGACGTCCGGGCGGCCGGATACCGGTCGGGTTGACAGGTGGTGCGCTGCCGTTCCTTGAAGGCCGGTGGGCTGCTGCGGGAGTCTTCGGGCATGACAGCTTCGGTAGGGCACGTGGTGGTCATCGTGCAGGAGAACCACACCACCGACAACTATTTCCGGTCGATGCGCCCGTGGGGTGCCAACGTCGCCGATGACTGGCCGATCCAGCCCAACCCCCCGCTCAAGGACCATGCCCACACCCGCGCCGCCTACGCCAAGTGGCTGCACGCCCAGCACGCCGGCACCGCGTCGCCGGCGGTGCACGCCCAGTTCGACACCACCGCGGTGCTGCCCTACTACGCCTACCTCGCCGCAACCGGGGCGTTCCTGGAGAACCACTGCTCCGGGTACGGCACCAACTCCACCCCCAACCACCTGCTCATCGTGGGCGGACAGAGCCCGACGTTGCGCAACCCTCCCCGAGGCCAGGGCGATCCGGTGTGGGACATGACCTCGATCCTGGGGCATGCTGGTGATCACGGGTTGAGTTGGAAGGCCTACACCGGCACCTCGTCCTACCCCGTCAACTTCTACCGGCAACTGAAGGGCTCGCCGAACATCGTGCGCAGCGATCACATCGCCGCCGACGCCACGAATCTGCCAGCTCTGAGCATGGTGTGGCACGACAGCCCGTATGACGAACACCCGGTCGCCGATGTCAGCAAGGGCCAGGACAAGATTTGGGCCGCTGTCGACGCCATCGTGAGTGCCGGGCTGTGGGACGACACCGTGTTCCTGCTGACCTGGGACGACTGGGGTGGTTTCGACGACAACGTGGTGACCCCGAACCTCGAACACACCCCCGACGGGGTCCAGCTCGCTTACGGTCCCCGGGTCCCACTGCTGATGTTCGGCGGACGGGTCAAAGCCGGTATCGACGGCCGCTGGAACTCCCACGTCAGCATCGGCAAAACCGTGCTCGACCTGCTCGGGCTGCCCCCGCTCGGAGTGCCTCGCCTCGATGACGCACCCAGCCTGGCCGACCTGATCAAGCCCAGCCCGTCGGTCACGCCCCCACCGGCGTTCGGGGCCACCATCACCCAGCCCACCCCGCCCAACCCCACACCCGACATCCACCCGGCCCCGCCGCCGCCGAGCGCAACGTCATCACCGGTCGGGCCGGTCATCCTGCGCGACGGCACCACACTCCCCCCACCCAACGACCAACCCATCACATAGACAGCAGCACACGGGGGCGGGTGCGATGCCAGGGCCGAGTTCCAAAACGGCCGACTCCGCACTCGGACGGCCGGGGGCGCCAGCAGGCTCAACTCCACCGCCGCGAGCGTCCGGTTGAGGATCCTCTGCGGACAGCTCCGGGTCGCCGCAGGTAAGTTCCCCGGAGCAGCTGGTTGTTCGCGGAGTTCTTGAACTCGAGCGCGATCAGCCGCACGTGGACTTGGTCATTCATCGCTCGCCCGCGAGCTGGCGACGATCCACCGCCTGGGGATCGGCTCTGATCCGGGCACGGCGGGCCTTCTACGTCTCGGCCGGTCCAACGGTTGAGGTGCATCGCTCGCCGCCGAAATCGCCCGTCGCCGATGTCAGGGTCATCGCGAGTCGTACTGTGACGACCGCCGAGGAGCGGTCCGGGCGAGGAATCAGAGGGCGAGCATCGCGCCAGCGACCTTGTCGGCTGCGGCGTCCCGCAGGGCGGTGCCCATGTCGTCGAGGACGAGCAGCCGCGCGGCCGGGATCGTGGCGGCGAGCGCCTCGCCGTTGCCGACCGGGAAGAACGGATCCGCGCGGCCGTGCACGACGAGTGTCGGCAGGGTTAGCTCGCCGAGGCGCTCACGCCACCGCGGCGCGCAGTCGAGCCGGGCGAACACCATTCCGAGCTGATTCGCCTGCTGCACAGCGGATTCGCTCGACGGTGTGCGGTCCCAGATCCGTGCCGCGGTCGCGCGTGCCTGCTCCGGGTCATTGCCAAGCAGCTCGGCGCCGTCGGCGGCGAACGCGACGACAGCGGCTCGGTCGGTCCAGTCGGGCATCGGGCGCGAGAACACCCGGTCCATGGTCGCCGCGTCATGGTCCGGCAGACCGTCGTCGACCGTGCCGGGCGCGACTGGTCGGGTGCTCACCAGCGTCAGGGCCGAGAACGCCTTCGGATGGTCGAGCGCGGCTACTTGAGCGACCATCCCGCCCACCCCGACGCCGCCGAGGTGAGCCGTCGCCGCACCGAGCGTGTCGACAAGCGCCGCCGCATCGGCGGCGAGATCGCGCAGACGGTACGCCGGTGCCTCCGGGTCGAGGGTCGTCGACGCTCCGCAGTCGCGCAGGTCATAGCGGACCACCCACCGGCCACCCGCCGCGACCCGCTCACACACCGAGTCAGGCCACGACAGCATCGTGGTCCCGCCAGCCAGCAGCACGAGCGGATCGGCATCGCGGCCAAAGGTCTCGACGCCGAGCTCGACGCCGTTCGTCCGCACGGAGGTCATCGTGCTCATTGTTGTTCCTTCCCATCGGCTCGGATCCACTACTGCTCCTGACCCGAGATCCACCCAAAACTCATCGGCATCGTCTGCGAGCCGCGTACGCATGCGGATCCCCTAACGGACAGGTAGGGCGGCACGTTCATGCGCTCAGCCGGTGCTGAGGCGGAGTCGGCGTGCCATGTTCAGCTTGATCTCGCCATAGGGCGGGACGTGTGTCCAGAACAGCGGGTCAGCCCGCGTCGGTCCTCGTCGGTGAGGATCTGCGCCCACTCGGGTTCAGCAAGCAGGTCCTGGATCATGTCGATCAGCGGGACGCTGCCCCAGCGGGCTTGCACGGCCTGTTTGAGCCGGCGCAGGTTACGGGGCTCGGGCGCGGCGTCGAGCGGGGTCAGCTTGATCGCCCCGGAGCTCCGGTCGCTGATCGTGAGCCAGTCGCAGTCCGGTAGCGCGGTGTGTAGGGCGTCGAGTTCGGTCCGCATCTCCTCGCGCAGCCCGTCGATGAACTCGCTCGGTTCCCTCGGCTTGCGTAACGCCTGGTAGTGCTCGCCGCGTCGGTCCTCGAAGTCTGTGGGCAGGTCCTGCGCGGGATTTCGCCAGCGGTCTGCGCCGGCGACCCAGATCTCTTTGCAGCGCAGCTGCTCGCGCAGAGCCTGGAAGGTGCACACCTCGTGGACAATCCGGACCACCCGCTCGCGGCCGTCGCCATGCAGCGGTAGAGCAGCGGTTCCCAGTCTCCGGCCAGCCCGCGATGCGTCGGGACGCGCTCGTGGAGCGGGTAGTACCGCAGCTTGCCTGCGGTGGCGTGGCGGCTGATCAGCTCGAGTGCGTCGAGCACGGGCCGGTGGGGCCACGCGGAAAGCGACCCCGCTCGGTGTAGAAACGCAGCAACAACGCGAACCCAAGCCGCGTCGCACCCCGCTTGCCAGCCACCAACTCCGGCTCGCCACCGACCAGCGTCCAACGATCGATCAACTCATCCGGATCTGGCTCCCGCGCCACGCGCGCAAGCTATAGCCGCCTGGCCGACGGCGGGCCCTCCGCTCGTTTGCGGCTGGTGACACGACTCTTACCGGCACCCCAGCACGAGGGATCCACTACCGGCCATGGCCGGCCAACGCGAGCGAGGGGGAGTGGCGAATGGCCATGACGGACACCGCCGGCGGCGAGAAGCCGGGGGAGTGGCCGGCCGCGGCTACCTCGGCCACCGGGTCGGCCATGGCCACACCCGGCACGGCTGGCCACGAGATGCTCGGCCGCGGCGGTGCGACCGGGGCGCTGGCCCGTCGGGTGGAGCTGACCGAGCGGGCCCGGGACTTCGCCCGGGGCGCGCGGGCGGACTCGACCTGGGCGGCGTATGCGGGCAAGTGGGCCCGCTTCACTGACGTACGGCAACGGGTGCGCCCAGTGATCAGGAGGTGATCGTCCAGCGGTCATGACGTGCTCGACGTCGCCAGCCGGACATCGCCGTCACCCGGTAGCCCGAGCAGATCCCGGATGGCGCGCGCACAGGACGGTCTTGGACAGGAACCCGACCGCGGGGCTTGCCGCGATGAGTTCCGCGTAGTCCTCCTCGGCGTGGGCCGAGATGATGACCGTCCGCGACCGCGCCAGGCTCGCCTTGCCATGCAGTCGCCGCACCACGTCAACCCGCTCTGATCCCCGAGGTCGATGTCCACCAGCGTGACGTCCGGCCGGAGCTCCTCGGCGCGCTGCAGCGCCTCCGCCGCGCTCGACGCGGCCACCACGACGCTGATCCCCTCCAGCTCCAGCAAAGCCCGGGCGGCGTCCAGGAAGCGAGGGTTGTCGTCGATGATCAGACACCGCAGCACCACGCCAGCATCACATGGTGTCCGGGCCGGACACGTTCCCGGTAGCCGGAGATCCGCCGCGAGGGCGCCAGATAGGTACCAGAGATGCCGTCACTCGCGCATGAATCCGCTGACGCTGATGCCGGTCTCCGCGCTGGGAACGAAGTTGCCCTCGCGGC
>JAWVFH010000261.1:0-4655 GCA_033856255.1 Solirubrobacterales bacterium
ACCCGGCCCCCATGGCCTGTCGCCAGGGTCGTCGCTGGGCGCGGGCCAGGCCAGGTCTCGCCGGGTCGAACCCGGGCGCGCGACCCTGCCCTGCCGGATGCAGGCGCGCCCGGCCGCGTCTGCGAGCCTCCGCACCTGCACCTGCACCTACACCTGCACCTGTGCCTGACGCTCCGGCGTCCGGGATTCCCGGTCGACGCCATCTACCTCGGGGAAGTCGCAGAGCGTTACCGCTACCGCGATGGCGCAGGGCGAAGCCGATGAGTTGGCAGCGGCGCTACGTACGCACGCACGCTGCGAGCCTCTTGTGCGCGACGAGGCCACCCTCGTGGAGGCCCAGGCCGGTCTGGACCTGCTCGCGGTCCGGTTGGTGCGCTCACCGTCGCGGACCCGGCGCCGCCCATCCAGTCGGTCTTTTAAAGATCGGCAAGTTGGATGCTGAGGTCGACCTTCTGGACATTTCCGCGTTCAGCCGCCCCGAGCGCCGATAAGGCACGCGGCCTAAACGATCACCAGCGTCGCGTCGCGCTGCGGCAGGCCGTCGAGGCAGGCGGTGAACCGAGCGTCGTCCGATTCCTACGGCCCGGAGGAAACCCCCGAGCGGGTCCCGTCCGATCGCTCGACCTCGAGATCGGTACCTCGCCTCCGGATCGCCGGGTCCTCGGGCCTGCCGTACGCCTCTCGCAGCGCCGGGAGGAGCTCGTGCGCGGCGAACTCCAGGAACTCCGGCTGGGTGTCCCCGCCCACCTGCGCCAGCGCGATGTGCGTGAAACCCGCTTCGACGAAGGGGCGGAACACCGCGACGTGCGCGCTGACGTCGGGTCCGCACACGATCGATGCGGCCACGTCCTCGGGTAGGACGGTCCGGCTGGCGGCAGCGAAGGCCGCGGTGCCGGGAAGCTCGGCGTTGACCTTCCAGCCGCCGGTGAACCAGCGGAACTGCTCGTGTGCCCGAGCCACGGCCTCAGCCGCGTCAGGGTCCCAACTGATCGGCAGCTGCGCGATCTTGGGCACCGTCGCGCCCGCCGCGTCGTCGAACCGGCGCACCAGGTCAGCTCTGGGCTCGACGGCCACCATCGCATCGGCCATTGGTGCGAATCTGTCGACCGACTGCCGCCCGGACACCGCGACGGCGATCGGGACGGGCTGGTCGGGGCGGTCCCACAGCTTGGCCGAATCGACCCGGTAGTACTCGCCGTCAGTGTTGACGTAGCCGCCGGCCAACAGTGCCCGGATGATCTCAATGGCCTCGTCGAGCATCTCGTGCCGCACGTTGACCGGCGGCCAGCCACGGCCGATGACGTGCTCGTTGAGGTTCTCCCCGGCACCAAGACCCAGGGTGAACCTGTCCTGTCCTGCCAGTATCGCGACCGTCGCCGCCTGCTGCGCTACGACCGTGGGGTGGTAGCGCATGGTCGGGCAAGTCACGTAGGTCATGAGGCCGACGCGTTCAGTGCCCGAGGCGACGGCGCCGAGCACGCTCCAGCAGTTCGGCGAGTGGCCCTGGGCATCTAGCCACGGGAAGTAGTGGTCGCTGATCACCTCGAAGTCGAACCCGGCATGCTCTGCGGCGACGGCGTCGCTGACGAGCCCGCGTGGGTCGCGCTGCTCGGTGAGCAGGGTGTAGCCGAATGCAACCATCTTGTCCTCTCCAATCACGCCCGTACCACGATGGCCGGCGGCTTCATCGGACGATCCTGTCCGTCTGAAGGGGGGTACACCTCGCCCCGACACCGCCATAACCGCGCCCAGGGTCGGCCTCGCAAGGCAAGGTCAGGCGGGCGTCATCAGAAAAACTCCCGAGAAACCCCTGGCTTTGGCCATGCGGAGGTAAGGAAGTGCCTTCAGACGTTGCGCTGGTTCTCGACACAGCGCCTGACGACCTCCAAGGTGGCGTCACCAACCGTGGCGGCGAAGTAGGGGTTGGTCCACAACGTGGGCAGCGCTCCTCACCGCCGCCGACGGCAAACCGGTGGCAATCCGAGTATTCGCCGGAAACACTCCGACGCGGCGGCGTTCCCGGAAGCCGTCCGCACCGTCCGGGACAACTTCGGGTGCGACCGCATGATCTTCGTCGGCGGCCGCGGAATGATCACTAACACCCGCATCGCCGAACTGCGTGACATGCCCGGCTACGACTGGTCGGCGCACTGAAAGCACCCCAGATCGCCACGCTGGCCCGCGAGGACGGCCCGCCGCGGATGTCGCCGTTCGACGTCCACAACTTCGCCGAGTTCACCCACCCCGACTACCCCGGTGAACGGCTGATCGGCTGCCGAAACCCGGCGCTCGCCGCCGACCGCGCCCGCACCCGCGCCGAGCTGCTCGCCGCGACCGAAACCAACCTGCGCAAGATCACCTAATCCGTGGCCGCCCGACGACTGAAAGGGAAGTTCTCCGGTGATGGCTCTGATCAGCTGGGGTCGGGGCGTCTCGGCAAGCAAGGCGGCGGCACGAACAACCACCACGTGCGACCGGGCCAGCAAAGAGGGCAACGCCTCAATCACCCCAACGGGGGTCAGTCAGAGGCCGAACAGCTCCGTGTAAATCCGTCGCTAGGCAATCGGCTGCCAATCGCTTTGCTTCCCGACCTGCTGGTACCCGCAGGCCGATGTCAGCTCCTCCAAAGCGCCAACACAGGCTCAGGCATCCGGGATGCGTCACCTGCCACTGTCCACTTGCTCGATCCCTTCCGAACTGGAGGTGCGGCATGCGCATAGCGACGTCACTCCTGACCGCCGTGTCAGCCACAGTCGCGTTCGCCACGCCCGCTATCGCTCCCCCACCGGCTCCCATCGAGCCGGCGGCCCTGATCAAAAAAGCAGACTTCTGCCACGACCGCCGCCGGTGATGACCGCGCGGTTGGTGGTGATCCCATCGCGGCGGGACAATGGAGGGCGCGGTCGCGGTGCCGGCCGCGGTGTTCAGCGCGGCGAGTTTCGGGTTGGACAGCGCGTTGCAGCAGCGGGCCACCAAGCAGGTGCCCATCGCCGCCCCCGGTGACCCCCGGCTGTTAGTCCGGCTGGTCCGCCAACCGGCCTGGTTGCTGGGCGTCGGCTGCGTTGCGGCGGGGTTCGCGTTGCAGGTGGTGGCCCTCGCGTTCGGACCGTTGATGCTGGTCCAGCCGCTGTTGGTGACCGGTGACGCTGGCCGGGGCGCCCCAGGATGGGACCTACGACAACTGGATAACCGCGGTAGCGCCCGCTGGCCTACTCCTTCACGCACCAGTCCGAGGTCCTCGGCACTGCGCCCACACACCGCTAGCGACCAGCACACGCGCAGTTCACTCGACCTCGGAGGAGGCCAGCAATGGATCGATCGGCAAGGCTTGGGTGCACCGAGCCCCGTGTCCGGGGGCACCAATGATCAAGTTCGGCATCGACCTGGGAACCGCAAATACCGTCGTCTGCGACACCAACCAGGAAATCGTCCTGGACGAGCCGTCGGTGATGCTCCTCAACCCGTTCGGTGACAGGCGCCAAGGTGTGCTTGCGGCCGGGCACGACGCCTGGGAGTTGGTGGGTCGCTCGCCGGCCAGTGTCAGCACGGTCCGCCCGCTGCAGGACGGAGTGATCACGGACCTGGTCACCGCTCGGTCCTACCTGGGCGCACTGCTGAGCCGCATCAGCCCACCGCGCTGGCCACGTCGCCGAGTCTGTGCGGTTCTCGGGGTGCCTGTCGGTGCGACAGCCCTGGAACGGCGCGCGCTGCTGGAGGCCGCCGACGAGGCGGGGATCACCCGGGCTACCGCCCTGGACGAACCGATCGCCGGTGCGGTCGGTTGCGGAATCGATCCGCTGGAACGGTGCGCGCACCTGGTGGTCGACATCGGTGGGGGGACCGCCGAGGTCACCGCCTTCTGTTACGGCGGCATCCTGGCTCACAGATCATGCCGCGTTGCGGGCGATGAGATGAGTCTCGCGGTTGCCCGCCATCTGCGCCAGCAGCACCAGCTGATGGTCGGAGAACTCGCCGCAGAGGAGGTCAAGATCCAGGCCTCGACGGCCAATGAACCATCCCTGGTCGTCCAGGGGCGCGACGCCGGCACCGGCCGTCCACGATTGGCGACCGTTGCGTTGGACGAGGTGAATGAGGTGGTCCGCCCGGTCAACGAGACGATCATCGAGACCCTGTCCGGGTGCCTGGATGAACTACCGCCCCAAGCCACCGGTGACGTGATGGGCAAGGGGGTGCTCCTGCTCGGCGGGGGATCGCTCGCGCGCGGGTTCGCCGAAGGTTTGGAGCGGGCTTTCGGTTTCCCGGTCAAACTTGCCGAGCGGCCGCTCACCTGTGTCGCTGAGGGTGCCGCCGCCTGCCTGCACAACCCGGTTCTACTCACCGCCTACGCCCGGTAGTGGTTCGGTAGTCCCGCCCACGGATGAGTCACCGCGGCGCGCTCACCGAGGCTCGTTGCCGGACCAACCGGTCTCGACGTGTTCCTGTACGGATCGTGACAGGCCCGGAGGACCCGTCGATTCCCGCGGGGCCTCCTTTGTGCAGCTCAGGACGGTGCGGCTTGGTCGCACGCCGGCTACCGATGGATCTCGTTCCGTGGTTCCCCACGGGCCTGCTCCTGCAGGCGCTCGCGTTGCGGGACGATGACGTACTTCGGGTCCTTGGTCGAGGCGACGCCGGCCTCGAAGACCCCGAATCGC
>JAWVFH010000262.1:0-3235 GCA_033856255.1 Solirubrobacterales bacterium
CGATGCGCAACGTCGAGCTGCCGCTGATCTACAACGGGGTCCGCAGCCGGCGGGCGAAGGCGAAGGCCGCGCTGGAGCGGGTCGGGCTCGGCACCCGGCTGCGGCACGTGCCCAGCGAGCTGTCCGGTGGTCAGAAGCAGCGGGTGGCCATCGCCAGGGCCCTGATCAACGACCCCTCGATCATCCTGGCCGACGAACCGACCGGTGCGCTGGACACCAAGTCGACCGTCGAGATCATGGAGCTGTTCACCGAGCTCAACGCCGCGGGCTGCACCATCGTGGTGATCACCCACGAGGAAGAGGTCGCGGAGTACTGCACCCGGCGGGTGTGGCTGCGCGACGGGCTGATCCGCAGCGACGACAAGGTCCACAACCGGCGGACGAAGCTCGCCACGGTAGGTGCTTGAGTGGGTCCGTCGCGCGTAGGCGGCGGATCGAGACGCAGGGAGGGATCAACGGGTGATCCGACTCGAGAAGGTCAGCAAGGTCTACCGCACCACTGACCGCGACACCATTGAGGCGCTGCAGAGCGTCGATCTGACCGTCGAGGCCGGAGAGATGGTCGCCGTCACCGGGCCCTCCGGGTCCGGTGCCAGCACGCTGATGAACGTCCTGAGTTGCTTGGACCTGCCCACCGACGGACGCTATCTGCTCGACGGCGCCGACGTGGCCAGGCTGTCGAAGCGTGCACTCGGCAAGATCCGCGGCCGCAAGATCGGGTTCGTGTTCCAGTCGTTCAAGCTCATCCCGAATTCGAACGTCCAGCACAACGTTGAACTCCCGCTGCTCTACACGCGGGCGAAGGTCCGCCGCCAGCGCGCTCGGGTCGCGCTCGACCGGGTCGGGCTCCGAGGCCACTACGACGACAATCCGGTCGAACTCTTCGCGGCCCAGCAGCAGAAGGCTGTGATCGCCCGAGCTCTGATCAATGACCCGACGATTTTGCTGGACGACGAACCCACCAGTGACCTCGATGCCGACTCAGCACGCCAGATCATGGAGCTGTTCGTCGAGCTGAACGAGGCGGGCTGCACGGTGATCTATTCCACCCATGATGAGGACACGGTGGCCTACGCCAAACGGGTGGTGCGGTTGCGAGCGGGGCGCGTTGTGAGCGATCAGGAAAACAGGGCACGGCGTCGGCCACGTCACAATCCACCACAACTCCGAGCAGTGTAGGACAGGGGAAGCGCAGCCCTGTCGTATGTCGGATTGGCGCGTCGATTCCGCGCCTCGTTGTCGGTCAAGTCCGTCTCAGGTAACTCAAAGCTGCGGGCGTCACCTATCGCATTTTACGATTAGCATCGCTAATTAGGGCGGAAAGTTGCCGCGGCGGCGGGTGGCGGGTTGCCGATACGCGGCGCCGGTCCTCGCGATAAAGATCGGAGTGGGAGGTGGGCTGCGTGTCAGATGATCCCGATTCTGCGGTGAGTGCGCTTCGTCACCTCAATGAGGACCTGGTACAGACAGTAAGGTTGCCCCCGGTTGACCGGGTGGTTGCCCGGGCCGCGGGCATGAACCGAGCCAATACCGCGGCCACCGCCGCTGTCCTGACAGTTGGCGCGCTCGGAGCGGTCACAGTTATTGCCCAGTCTGCCCTGTCGGGGGGCGTGCCGTTACCTGCCGCGGAGGCGTTCGCGCCCGCTCTTACCTCGCCGGCGATGTCTCGCCCCGGCTCGCCTCTGGCGGCTCGGATCCTTGAGCCGAATCAACGTCTCATTCGACTCAAGCCGGGGACGCCGACACCGTCGGGGGCCTCACCAACTGTTCAAGGGCTCCTGGCCGTCCCGGACGACGACCACATCAATCCCGCCGACGAACTGCCCTGGTCGGCCCCGAAGTTTGAAAACGGTGATGACCGGAGCCAGAACCGAGACAACCCCGACCGCCATCGCCACGGGGACCGGGCAGAGGGCGAGGGCGCACGTCCCAACCGGCTACCCGGCGGGCGCCTCATACCCTCGGAAAAGCAACACTCCGACCCGCCGCGTGGGAACGGATCCCCGCGACCAAGTGGTGGGCACGGTGGTGGCGGGCAGGGCGGTGGGCACAGCGGCAGTGGGCACAGCGGCAGTGGGCACAGCGGTGGCGGCCACGGCGGTGGCGGGGGCCACGGCGGTGGCGGGCACGGTGGCGGCGGCGGCCACGGCGGTGGCGGGCACGGTGGCGGCGGTGGCGGGCACGGTGGCGGCGGTGGCGGGCACGGTGGTGGCGGACACAGATGAGTCCGCCAGCGGTAACGAGCGGTCGACGGTTCGTTGAGGTCGTTGCATCAATCCAGTCATTTCCGCTCACTGAGAGTCATTGGGCGCCACGCGACGGATGTGCATTCTTTACAATTTCCTGATGGTTCGCCGCCGCCATGATCACACCTTACGAGACACGTGCGACCGGAGACCTCGTCTATTTGACGAGAGGTCATCGACGCCGATATCTACCGCTGACCGAACTGAATCGCACTCCGGACTGCCGAGGATGGATGGCCGAGGCAGGATTCCGTATGACGGACGCGGCGGCAGCTGAAGGCAGCATGCGGCACCGATGTTCCCGCCGGCGAACCACTGAAGACGAGCACCAACACCGCATGAGCCGACGAGATCGTCGCGATCCTCGATGACAAGACCCGCGCCGGCCAGCCCGCATTTGCCGGCTACCAAGCGCGCCGTCATGACCTACGTCGATGGCAAGCGCTGCCGGGCCGACCAGCTGATATTCGGGGTCAAGGGTCCGGCGGCGTTCGAGCAGCTCCCCACCGAGCGGCGCCAGATTCTTGCGGCCGGCGACTCGGTCACCGATGTCACATTCGTCGGCGATGCCACCGCCGTGCACCTCGTGATCAACCGCAACAAGCCGGAGCTGATGTGCCGTGCCTACGACAACGCAGACGGGAAATGGCTGATCAACCCGATGTTCAATGACCCGAAGAAACCGGTCGCGGACCCTTATCCGTGCTCGACCACGGCATTCACGAAGTCGGACGGCACTTCGGCTCCGCTGCGCCGCGACGATGGCAGCGCGGTACCGGACCAGAAGGACACCGTCAGCTGAGCTGCGCCCATCGCGACATGCGCGGCTCTATTCCAGTGTGTGCCAACTCGGTGTCAGCCGAGGTCGATCTCCGGGTACAGCGGGAAGTCGGTCAGCAGGTCGGCGGCGCGGTGGGCGATCTCGTCCGCGATCTTCGGGTCCAGGATGTGCTGGGCCTTGGACGGCGCGCCCTTCGAGGTGGTGCCGG
>JAWVFH010000263.1:0-3363 GCA_033856255.1 Solirubrobacterales bacterium
CAGATCGACCCTGGGATGGGCGTCCCCAAGGCCGCCGCATAACCCAACCCGCCTGATCCGGTAGTCGCCTGATCAGACACCGGTGTCCGACCCCGGGCACCGGACACCTACACCATCCATCCACCGACACCATCGCCGAAGCGGGGCCGGACCTCTGGTTGAGGCCGGCCCCCGCCGGCATACACCGTTTGCTCGGGCCGGGCGCCCGGGCGGGATGTTGAAAAGGGCAACAGGGCGCGAGTCGGCCCTCCACCGACGTCACGCCCAATCCATCCGTGACCGCAAGAGACCGCGGCCGGTGCCGTGTACGTGATCAGAAAGGTCCGGAACCATGGGAGCTGTGGGATTGCTATTCGTTGGAGCCGTACTGTTCATCAATGGAATCATGCTGCTGGGTTGGGTCGATGCGAAATCGGCCGTGCCGATCAACTTCTTTGTCGGCGGCCTGCAGATCATCACACCCACCTATCTGATCTTCACCGCGAACGGCAACGCCGACACCATCCTGTCGGCGGCGGGGCTGTACCTGTTCGCGTTCACCTACCTCTACGTCGGACTCAACCTGACCTTCAACCTGGACGGGACCGGGCTGGGCTACTTCTGCCTGTTCGTGGCAATCTCCGCGCTCGTCTACTCGGGCCTGAACTTCTTCCACTTCAACGATTCCGGCTTCGGCGTCATCTGGCTGTACTGGGCATTCCTGTGGGCGCTGTTCTTCCTCGTCCTGGGTCTGAAGCGGGAAAGCCTCAGTCGCTACACAGGAGCCGTCTGCGCAATCCAAGGCTGGGTCACCGCCTGGATTCCCGCGTTCCTGCTCCTCACCGGCCGCTACAACGACTACAAAAACCCGCTCACAATCGCACTAGCCGTCTTCGCTGTCGTCGTCTTCGGCGGCCTCTACGTCCGGATGAGGCATGGGCAGACGCCGGTGGCACCGGCCGCGCCCGCCGGTCGCCACGTCCCTGCCTGATCGCCCCATCGCGATCAACTAAAACCATTCGAATATCTTGCTCGACAGCACTGGTCACCGGTTAGCTCACCACCCCGGTGACCAGCGCGGTCTCGCTAGTGGCGCCTAAGTCCCAACAGACCAAACCGGCCACCGGATTGCTCAGCCGATGGCTAGGTCCAGCTCGCTGGGCCGATGGCGAATGAGATCACAAGGAGGCCCGCACGACGTCAGCTGCCAGGGGGTGCTGCGCATTATCCGAGCGGGCTACACGTCCATGTCTGGGTCGCGCGGCTCGTCCGAGCGTGCTGAGGGCAACTGTCCCGGATCACCATTGCTAGCTGCTTTCCCGGGTATCTCTCGACTCGATACATCAGCATTGGGATTCACGGTTGGCCGTTCTTGGCGACCAGCACCAGCAACACGAAGACCAGTGGTAACAGCACGAGAACGGTCAGCCTCCGCGGAACATGTCTCGGTCGTCGAGTCTCAGGGCAGCCAGGATGAGTGCCGCTGCCAGCGACAGGAACACCGCGCACATCCGGGCTCCCAACACCTGGGGCTGGGTCGGTGGTGTGTTCGGACCGGGGTTCGTCGCGCGGGGTGACGCCGAGGGATCGACCTTTGCGATGTGCTGCCCGGGGCATCGGCTCCGCGTTACCGTTGGTCCGACCTCTTCGTCCCGAAGGCGGATACCAGGTATCGCGGGATGCTGTCTTGTGTCGTCTGTGCTGGTCAGCGTGATGTCTGGTGTGGTTCGGCGCTGCGCCGGGACGACCCGTTTGATGCCGTTATGCTGCCTCGCGCTGTGCCTTGGGATCGGCCGGCGGTAGTTCGTGAACTGCCACCTCGCCGGTTCCCATCAAGTGGCCTCTTCAGGATCGTGTTGGGACGGGCCGGTCATCGCGGGTCTCGCTAGGGCTTGCCTAACGCTGGAGAGTGGCAGTCGAAGGGCGTCGAGGAGCTGGTCACCGGGGAGGGTGCTTTGATCCAGTTGGGCGGCCAGTTCGGCGAGCTGGGCGCAGGCCTGTTTGAGGTCGCGATGGGCCTGGTCGCGCTGGTGAATGAGCGCTGCGAGCAGTAGCGCGGTCAGCGCGGCGGAGCCGTTGAAGGCCTGCAGGATCACCATGTTGGTGAACAGGTCGCGCTGACCAAACGCTCCCGCGCCAATGGCCGCCGCGTGGGTCGTGACCACAGACACGATCAGTACGCATACCGTGGCGCCGCGCTCCTGGAACCGCATGGCGGCCCAGATCAGGAACGGGAATACCAGGAAAAGCAGCTGGAAAGTGCCGCCCGCGACGAACGCGGTGACGACGGCGGTGCTCACCAGCAATGCCGCCCCCTCGATCCACCGATAGGGCCGCATCGCCCGGGGCCACCGCCAATGGCGGGCGACCAGGAGCAGCGGTGCGACGACCAGCACGCCCATCGCGTCGCCGGTCCACCACACCGACCAGGTGGCCAGGAACCGAGCCGGCGGAACCGCGCCGGCGAGCACCAGCGCACTGGCGCCCACGTTCGCACTCACTAGCGTGCTCGTCAGGGCTCCGAGAAACACCAGGGCGAGCACGTCGCCGAGCCGGTCGAGTTGGGTGCGGAATCTGACCCGCCGCAGCAACAAGTAGCCGCACAACGGGGCGAGCGTGTTGCCCACCGCGATCAGCGCGGCCGCCGGCAGCGAGGGGCCGAGCGGCGCGTTGAGCAGCAACGCACCCAGGGTGATGCCCGGCCACACACTCGGGCCCAGTAGAAGCAGGCCGACCAGGGCGATTCCGGTCGGTGGCCACAGCGGGGTGACCTGCCCGCGCACGAGCCCCAGCTGCAACCCGACCATGGCGGCCAGGTAGTAGGCGCCAGCCACTAGAAGGATTTGCAGCGCCATCGCACCCGCGCTACCCAAGCTCCGGGCAGCCCAAGAAACGATCGGGTGAGAGACCAGTTCAGAGCGCCGCTGGAGCCGCACGTGAGCAATGAGCAGTGTTGGCGCAACGTGAAGGTTCTTTCTCATGCCGCACCACCCCGCCGAGTTCGGTTGTGTATGGGGGACCCGTCGGCCAAGGAGGGACGCTGCGCCACGCAGCCCCAACCCGGGGAACCGCCCGATGAACCTGAGACCCACCACGCCGTTGAGGAGCCTGCCAGAAAGATTCGCTAATGGTCTCTTTCCAGAGCTAGATGGCCACCGCCAAACGGACCAATAACTCGTCGAGCCCACAGAGAGTCGGCGATGGCATCGGTCGCGCCCACACCACCCCGCCAGCCGAGACTGGCCCAGTCGTCGAGGGGGTGTCATAGGGCTCGCTCGCGGTCCAGGACGCGAAGCCCGCTCAACTACTCGACGGCCAAGCTCGGCCTCTTCGGGATCGCACGTGGTAACCGAGGATCATCTCCCGTTCACCATGTACCGGCAC
>JAWVFH010000264.1:0-3340 GCA_033856255.1 Solirubrobacterales bacterium
TCAACAAGCGCACGGCCGCCGACCCCCGGGTCGCCGATCTCGAGACCCGGATCACCGCGGCCAAGGACAACGGTGCCGACACCGACACCGCCCAGCTACGGGCCGAACTGGCGACAGCCCAGCCGGCCGTGCGCTCGGAAATGCTCGGCCAGGTCGCCGACGAGTTCGACAACGTCCACACCATCGAACGCGCCCGCAGCATGGGCTCGGTCCACACCATCGTTCCCGCCAATCGACTTCGGCCCTACCTGGCCGACGCCGTTCAGCGCGGGATGCACCGCACGCTCACCCACGAGGACGGCACCACCGGATAGACCCAAACAGGACCGGAGCCATCATGTCCGACCAGTCGAACAGCCAGCGCGTAGCGATCGTGACGGGCGGAGCACGCGGAATCGGCGCGGCCATCACCACGACCCTGGCCCGCACCGGCGTCCACGTCGCCGCGGGGTACAGCAGCAATGTCCAAGCGGCCGAAGAGCTCGCCGACAAGCTCCGCGCCGAAGGTGCGTCGGTGTCGGTGCACCAAGGGAACGTCGGTGAGCCCAGCGACTGCACCCGCGTCGTCAACGAGGTGCTCGAAGCACAGGGCCGGGTGGACTACCTGATCAACAACGCCGGTATCACCCTGGACAAGACGATGCGCAAGATGACCGTCGACAACTGGCACGCGGTACTGCGGATCAACCTGTCGGGCGCGTTCTACATGACCAAAGCCGTCCTCGACCACATGCTCGAGCGCAAGTTCGGCCGGATCGTCAACATCAGCTCGGTGATCGGACAGACCGGCAGCATCGGCCAGGCCAACTACGCCGCGTCCAAGTCCGGGCTGTTCGGCCTGAGCCAGAGCCTGGCCCAGGAGGTGGCCCGCAAAGGCATCACCGTCAACTGCGTAGCACCCGGCTACATCGAGACCGAGATGGTGGCCGGGGTCCCCGAAGAAGTGTTGGCCAAGCTGCTCGAGAGCGTTCCGATCGGGCGGCTCGGGCAAGCCAGTGAGATCGCCCGCGCGGTGCAGTTCCTCGTCGACGACGACGCCGGCTACATCACCGGCAGCATCCTGTCCGTCAACGGCGGCCTGGACATGTGACCAGGGCCTCCAGACTGGCTCACCTTCGGCGCGACGAGGCCGCCTGCATCGTCCCGCTGAAGGTGGCCACGGTCAGCCTGCCCGCTTGCGTGCCTGTTCGAGCAGTGGGGTAACCGGGATGACCAGGGTGCGAGTGAGCTTGGTCGACAGTTTCAGCATCGCCCGAACCACCCGGGGCACCAGGGCAGCGTTCGTTCCGCTCAGAGCCCGCAGCAGAGACCTGGCACCGCGGTCCTCGCCCGGTTGCCACCGGGCACTGTCCATGCGGGCAGTCATTGTTTGCCCGTGGTCGGTGATGTCCGCATCGCCGAGTTGGTGGACTAGCGCAAGTGTCGGGGCGTTCTCCGTCAAGATCTCCGCGGTGAAGTGACTGATGCCGACCTCGGTGGCGCGCCGCGCAAGTTCGCGAATCAGCAAGGTGCCCAGCCCACGGCGCTGCCAGGCGTCAACCACCAGGACGGCCATCTCGGCGGTGTCCGGGATGGCGGCATCGCGAATGAACCGGGCTACCCCGAGGACCTCTATCGACTCCAACCCCGGGACCACGGCCACGAGCGCCTCGTGGTCATGGTGGTCGATATCGGTCAGGTAGTCGAGCGTCTGCGCGGACAGCTCCGGCATCGACGAGTGGAAGCGGCGATAACGTGACTGCTCACTGAGCTGCTCAACCGCCGTCGCCAGGGCCTGCGCGTCGTCACGGCGTAGCGGCCGGACCAGCACCAAGTCTCCCGACGGGAGCCGGAAAAGTTGTTCCTCCATCAGCTCAAGCACCTCCTGTGGACCAAACTGGCCCGCTTGCAACAGTTAGCGCTTCTGCCTGATATGTCAAGCAGGCGTGACGCTCGACATGGACCCGCGGGAAATCGCTCTAGGCCGCCAGCCCCGGCCCGGGCCTGGACCGCTAGAGCGCTTTCAGTTCCTCGGTGACCTCGGTGACGGACTTCTTCGCGTCGCCGAACAGCGTCGACGTTTTGTCGTCGTAGAACAGCGGGTTGTCGATGCCGGCGAAACCGGAGTTCATCGATCGCTTGAGCACGATCACCGCGCGGCTCTCGTCAACGTTGAGGATCGGCATGCCGTGGATGGGCGAACTGGGGTCGTTGCGGGCGGCCGGGTTGGTGACATCGTTGGCCCCGATCACGAGCGTCACGTCGGTGCGGGCGAACTCGCCGTTGATGTCGTCCATCTCCTTGAGCTGGACGTTCATGTGTCCAGGCATCCGGCCGGCAACCGGGTGGATGGCGTAGTTGACCTCAACGCCCTTGGACTCCAGTAGCTTGGCCATGTCCTTGACCGCGTGCTGAGCCTGCGCCACGGCCATGCCGTAGCCGGGTACCACGATTACGCGGCTGGCGTAGGCCATCTGGATCGCCGCATCGGCCGCGCTGGTCGACTTGACCGTACGGTCCACGTCGTCGTCGCCGCCCACCGCGACCCCGCCGCCACCGAAACCTCCGGCGATGATGGCCGGGATGGACCGGTTCACCGCCGTGGCCATGACGTTGGTCAGGATCGACCCGGAGGCCCCGACGATCATGCCGGCCACGATCATCGCGGTGTTGTTCAGTGCCAGCCCGGTGGCGGCGGCCGAGAGTCCCGCCGTTGACCGCTGCCTGACGGGCTGCACACGCTGGCGAAGTAGCCAAGAACGCGGAGCGCGAGGATGAGCGAGATACCAGACCTCGACTACACGACGTTCCCGCTCGAGGTCAAATACGGGTGGATGCAACAGGGCCCCGGAGCGGCTGGTGCTGCCCCTTCGGCGCAGTCGCTGAGCGCGTTGGCGCCAGCGTTCGAGGAGTCAGCCGACACACTGCAGACGGCGTTGCGTGGCAGCGGAGTCAGCTGGCAAGGCCGTGCGGCGAACGCAACATCCGAGGCGCTGCGCCAGGCCGCACAGTGGGCTACCGGCACCGGGCGGACCTCCAAGACCGGCGGTACCCAGCTCGACACCTACAGCAACTCATTCGCCCACACGAAGAACAGCATTCCGAGGCCGATCGACATCGGGGAGAACAGCTTCCTCGGCGGCGTCGCCGATTCCGGGTTCGGGCGCTACTTCGGCATGCAGTCCGACTTCACCCAACGCCTCGCCGCCCACCGAGACGCCGACCTAGCCGCTTCCGAGGCAATGAAAGCCTACGAGAACACCAGCCGAACCACGGTTACCGCGTTCCTCACGGACCAGCCCACGCCCGCCCTCACCGCCAACTCAACCAACGTCGCACCGGCCGCCCACGCAGGTCCCCG
>JAWVFH010000265.1:0-6061 GCA_033856255.1 Solirubrobacterales bacterium
TCCCAACCGAACCTACTCATCGCTGCTTCCTTAGCCTCGAATCCGGGACGCCGTGCAGCTCCCACTTGGATATCGACTCAGTCGCGGCCGAAGTGACGGCCAAATTCCCACACTCACCCGCATGGACTAGCAAGCGATGAAGCCTCAATAGAACCGTCAGTCACACCAGCCCCATTAGCTCTCCATGCACAGGCCATCAATTTCCCCACCAAGGGGGTCATAAGGCCTGCTTGACGCCTACGTCGGCGGGATAGCGCTGGGCCCGGAACTCAGCCCGGAGGGTTCTCAGTTGGTTATCAGCAGATTTCGCCTTCGTTGACCGCTGGTTACGCGGCGATCTTCTCCCGACACCCCGACGTTCCCCACGACTTGACCGGACCCCGCTCTCGTGCTGTCAGCGCGGCGGAGCGGTCCGCCCGGGTGCGACGGCTCTTGCGATCTGGCACCGCCGGTCACGCTCCATCCAGGAAGCCTGTCCGCGTCCAGCGCCGTTGACGACAGGATTGGCACCCGGCACGGTGAGTGGCAGCACACATTCAGCTGTCACGCGCATGTGGGGGTGGCCCCAGCTTGATCGCCGAATTGACGCGGGTCTGGTGGGCGCGGAACTTGGCGGTCGTTGGCACGGTGACCCGCAGCCCCATCCCCACATGTTCGCCCGGGACTAACGAGGTCATCGATCAGGCGTGGCCTGGACCCGCTGCCCACCATGATCACCGGATCCGACCAGGTCGTGGCCCACCCCGTCCGTGACCCGCTGGCCCAAGCCGACACTCCCGTCGCCCTGGTCGGCGCCTCGGCCCTGGTGTGGCTGTCCTGGAACAAACTCGCCAGGACTCGACTGTTCTCCAGAGTCGACGCTTCGCTCCCCGGTGAGTTCCTCCGCGTGTTCATGAACGTACGCATGCCGGACGAGGACCTGGAAATCGGCGACGTCGATTATCGGGGTGATGAGTTTCATCCCCTATCTCCCCCGCCACGCACACTTTGCCGCCCGGCGTGCGGGCTTAGCCCGCTCCTGGTTCGGCGTCGCGGGCCAGTTCCACTCCGTGCGCGCCGGTCGGTGGTGCGATGGTGAAGGGGACGGTGCGCTCGACTGCGCACGCACGCCCAGTGGTCGACACGCTGAGCCACCGGAATCACTGCGGTAGGGGCCCGGTCCGGGCCGGCGACCAGCGGACATCGGCCTTGTCGCGCTCGTGGCCCTGGAGGGCCACCAACCGGAGCAGTTCGGTCCGGGTGTCGCCGTCACCGCCGCCAAGATCCCGATGGCGTATCTGGCTTACCCATCGTGGTGGGGCACACCGTGGTCCGTGCAACCTGACGGCTCACTGGACGCTCTCAGCGTCAGCGATGGTCAGCTGCGCGCCACGGTCAGCGTCGGCGCCGTGAGTCGCTTCGCCACGCCCGCGGCGAGTGGACCAGCGCTGTTCATACCCACCATCGACGGCATACCGCGGTAGCGATCGCGCCCCGGACGCGTTGAACACAGCCGCCGGCGCTCGTGATGGTCGAATCGACCGACATCCGTCCCTATCCGTATCGGTGCCGGTTTTCGTTGCGGCCGGACGCGGTCAACCCAGGGGGTTGGAAGCGCTGGTCACTCGGCTTGCGGTAATGGCTGTACCCGACATGGTCCCTGTGACGTGGACTATGTCCCCGACCCTGAATTGGTCCTTAGTGGCGGGATCAGTCTTGGTGCCGAACGCGGTCGCGTTGGTGATGATGACGGTGTAGGTCTGGCCGGTAGTCGTTAGCACGGTCCAGGTTGAGCCATTCTCGGCTGTGATCGGGCCTGCTACACGCGGGTGCTTAGTAGCCCCGGCGGCCGGTGAGGTGGTCGGGGCGGGCGCGTTCGAGGAAGATGAACAGCCGGACAGTGCCAGTACAAGCGTCACCAGTGCGACCGCTGTCCCAGCGGCGAGTCGGGGGTACGTTCGGGGTAGCGCTGGGCGCTGCGAGGGGACCAGCTGAGAGGGGACCACTAGAGGCCTCCGTTGGTCGTGCGGCGACAAACTTGTTATCGGTACGGATAACGAGCACGGCTCGGTCCCGATGTGCGCTGTCGCAGCCCATAGGTCTCGTGGGCCGGCCGCCTCGCCCGTCCGCGCAGGTGGGGTTTGAAGGCGCTCTACCTCACGGTTGGCAACTCCGTCGGGTACCGCGCGGCCCGAGGTTAGTTGCCCTTCGAGGTTGGGCGGCCTGGATGAATTCGTTGGTGTAGGTCTGGTTCAGGTCGAGGTGTTTGCCGGTGACGTCGCTGTTGGCCCGTAGCGCGGCCAGGCACGTGGTGGGTCCGTCGGTCTGCATCGAACCGGTCGGGTTGTAGATGCCGTTCTCGCCGTCGAGCGCGGCGGTGTAGGCGTGTGGGTGCCGAGAATCATGTCACCCACGCTGACCTGGTTGTTCGCTCGCCGTCGCCACGTACGCCCCGCACTCCCAGACGGCCGGCGGGGGAGCATGATCGGCGATCGTGGTGTTCCGCCGGAGCTACCTGATGTTTCTGCGTGTACTGAGCTGGCTGGCGTTGTGACTCGATCAGACCCATCCAAGGACATCGAGATCCTCGTCCTGTGCCACGAAATCGCCGTCCTCCGCCGCCAAAGCGCACCGCCGAGACTGACCTGGGCTGATCGAGCTCTACTCAGCGGACTGAGCCGTCTGCTCCCCCACCGGCTTCGCCTGCACCGGATCGCTCGCCCCGCACGCTGCTGCGCTGGCATGCCCAACTGGTCAAGCGCCGCTGGACCTAACCTCGACGACGACCAGGACGACCAGCGACCACTCAGCCGATCCGTGACCTGGTGCTCCAACTGGCGCGGTAGAACCCGACCTGGGGGTCCTCCACCCAACTCCTACCCGGTCTTGGTCGGGAGCCCCTCCGCGCGGGCAGCCGGCAACGGGGCTGGCAAGAGGTGCCGAGGAGCCTCGTTCGCCGTCTACAACTGTGAGGCCGCCAGCCGCATGCCCACACGGTGGAGAGCGGACGCGTTTAGGGTGGCCAGGTTTCACCTGGCGGCGTGCCCGCCGAACATGGAGTGCGTGTCGCGGTCTTGCCGGGTGCGAACTTAGGAGAACAGATCAATCGTGAACGCCACCCCGGGTGCTTTGCCAGACAGGGAAGTGTTGGGCGAACTGGTTCGAGAACTCGACACCGCTGCACCGTATGAGCTGGTCGAGGTATGTGAGGGGTGGCTGCGGCGTCGGGTGGGTGCGCGGTGGAGCACGTTGCTGCTCGCGGACTACAGCCAGACGGTGTTGGAACCGGTTCCCGGTCGTGGTTCGGGGTCTGCCGCCGGGCGCCGCCACGCGGTGCGCGACGGTGCCGCCGGGGTCTGCTATCGCGAGCAGCGGGTCGTGCGCGACAGCGAGCAACAGGACGCGCAGGGGTGTGAACTGGTGTTATGTGTGCCGGTGACGATCCGCAGCGAATGCCTTGGGGTGCTCATGGTTGGTCTGGGGCGCGACACCGCCGATGGCATCGCCGACGTTCTGGTCGATGTTGCGACGGTGTTGGCGCACGTGCTCGCCGGTGCCCGCCGATACACCGATCGTTTCGAGGCTCTGCGCCGGCGAAAGGATCTCGGGTTGGCTGCGGAAATCCAGTGGGAGCTGCTGCCGGTGTTGGCCTACGAATTGCCCGTGTTCTCTATCGCCGGAGCTTTGGAACCCACGTATGAGATCGGTGGTGACACTTTCGACTACGCGGTCAGCGCGTCACGGCTGACCATCTCCATCACCGACGCGGTCGGTCACGGCCTGCGGGCGGCGTTGCTGGGCAGCTTGGCGGTTACCGCTATGCGCAACATCCGTCGCGGGGGCGGGGACATCCTCGCCCAGGCCGGCGCGGCTAATGAACACCTCGCTGAGCAATTCCCGGATTCCAGCTTCGTCACCGGCCAACTGTTGGAGATCGACGTGGCCAGCGGGTCAGCTCTGATCATCAATGCTGGTCACCCGCTGCCACTGTTGCGCCGCGACGGGGTGGTCGTCGAGGTACCACTGGCCCCGGACCTGCCGCTCGGCCTCAAAAGCGACACCGTGTATCGACCGGCGCGATACGATCTACAACACGGGGACCGCCTCTTACTGATCACCGATGGGATCACCGAAGCGCACTTGCCCGGCAAAGCGGCATTCGGCACCGAGCGAGTCGCGCAGCTGCTCTCCACGCAGGCACACCATTCACCCGCCGAATTCGTACGCCAGCTCACCGCCGCCGTCCTCACATTCCGAGACGGCGAACTCGCTGACGACGCCACCGCCGTCTGCCTCGACTGGCACTGACCAGCCGCCCACAGTGCCGGTCCGTCGGCCGGCCGATGGGACACGCTCCTGAAACTGGTGGGCGAAGGCGCTGAGCCCGGAATCCCACATCTCGGCTAAGAGCCGGCGAAGTTGGCGACCCTTTTGAACTGCTAACAGACCCGTGCGGCCGCCCGACGAATCCAGCTGGAAGGGGGTCTGTCCCGGTGGAACGGCGGTGGGAGTACCACTGGGACGGACCGCCCGCCACCCCGCGAATACTTGCCTCGCGGCTTCTCTAGTCCCCGAGGGTGGTGTCCGGCACCCAGCGGATCTGCGGTCGTCTCAGCGAAACAGCGCGTGACGACCACCGTCAGGCGGGCTTGCAGGTCACCGTGGATCCGAAGCCCGGGGGGTCGCGGTCACGTCGGTGCGGCTATTGGTTTGCTCACCCAGCTGGGCGGAGCTGGTTTGAGTGGGCCCGATGGGGGAAGGTCGTGTTCATGCTTCTTCGTCGTCTGGCACGCCCGCTGCTGGCCGGGATCTTGCGCTTCCGTGTGGTCCTTGAGTCCGAGTAGTCCGGTGCCACCGGCACCTTGCTACGCAGGTTCGACTGGCCGCGGAGCGACCGCGTGATCGGCATTGATGTCGATACGGTTGCCGGCGGCGAACCAGCAGCTGGCGTGGAGGGTGAAGCGCCCGGCCGGTCGGCCCAGCAGCCGTCGACACTCGTCGCGGAGGGCTATGCGCTCAGCGGTGGTGCGGGCGTTGTAGTAGGTGCCGATCGGGCCGACGCCGAGGGTATAGGGGTTCCACCAGTCGTCGAAGTCGGTGTAGTCGGCGTGGGCCTGGAGGACGTCTTCGCGCACGTTGTGGAGGCCGGCCTGCCGCAGCAGCGTGGCCAGTTCACCGGGTGCTGCGCCGGGCCTGTGCTGCTCGCCGGTGACGTCGGGGTCCAACCGGGCGGCGGCGGTCCAGAAGATCCTCAGGGCGGGCATGCGGTCGAGGTCCCAGAAGCACACCGCGACGGTGCCTGCTGGGCGTGTGACGCGGGCCATCTCGCGTAGGCCGCGGCCGGGATCGTCCATGAACCCGACGACCAGGCTGGCCAGCGTGGCATCGAACGTCGCGTCGGGGAAGGGTAGGTCCTCGGCCACGCCCTGGTGCACCCGCACGCCGGGGTTGCGTTCGCGGCAGGCGGCGACGAACGGCGGCGAGGGGTCGATGGCGGTGATGTTGTCGGCGCCGGCACGGTGCGCGAGCTCGCGGGTCAGGCCACCGGGGCCGGCGCCGACGTCGAGCAGGCGGGCGGGTCCGCGGATCCCAGCCGCGTCGGCGAGCGCCGGTGCGAGTGTGGGGAGGTAGCGGCCCATCAGGCGGTCGTAGCTCTCGGCCGACACCACGAAAGCTGGGCATGTGTCAGGGACGGGGGTCATCGGAACTCTCCTCGATGTCGGATTGTTGTGTCGTCGGGTTGCCGGGCCGCCGGGTGACCGGCGGCGAGAGGGGCATGGCTGAGGGCCCACACCAGCGCTGTGACTGCGACGATCGCGCCCCCGTGGAACACCCACTCGACGCCGACGAGCGCCTCCGGTTGCTGGGTGCCGATGTGTAGGTGGAGGGTGCCGTGCGGGAACCAGGACGCGAGCAGCCAGACCGTCGCAAGCCAGGCGGCCCTCGCCGGTAGGCCGGGTCCGATGTGCGAGTCGAACCATCGCCTCCCGAGCACCAACACGGCGAGCCCGCCCCCGAATGCGAGGCATTCCACGAGGTTCTCGCCGATCAGCCCGGCCAGGGCCGGCCCGCCCGGCTGCGG
>JAWVFH010000266.1:0-4594 GCA_033856255.1 Solirubrobacterales bacterium
GCTGCCATCCAAGGTGGGCTTTTCTGTTGAACCCAAGGTGCCTTACCCGCGCTGCGTGGCATTAACCGCAGCGCGCGAGCTGTCTCAGTACATTGTCAGCGACGGACTCCAAGGAAACTCTAAGAAATTTTCCGAGGTAGGTGGCTACACCGGCCAACCCCCGGGCACAGCAGGGCGGGCGGCGTTATGGCACCACGACGGGTCGCCGCTGTGCGGTCAGCGCGCCGGGGCCCGGTCGTGGAACCGGTCGAGGACTTCGGACGGGGGGCCGGCCTGGTCGCCCGCCGCCACGACGTGCAGGATGCCGGCCCCGGCGGTTCTCCACTGGGTCAGACTCCTGTCGCGTTGCCAAAGCTTTGAGGCAACTGGGGGCCCTGTGACGCGGGTACGCGGTGCTGCTGCCCCGTGCAGGGCTTCGCGGGAAGTGGTGGCAGTCGTCGATAGCCTGCGGCGATGCGCACGAACGTACGTCGACGGGTTCAACCTGTACTACGGATGCTTACGCTGGGCTGGGTTTCCACCCGGATCCGCGCGCCCGGCGTCAACCGATGTCGGACGCCACCCCGGGGCAACCGGCCTGATTTCCGCCCGGTCCTCCACGTTGATCACCTCCCCAGCGTAAGGGGTCAAGATTCAGAAGACGCTAGGGGCAGATTTCAGGATCCGACGACAATTGTGGCGGCGGCCGGGGCCAGTCGTTGGCCCGCCGCTGGTCGAGCTGCTCGAAGTAAGGGATTGGATGGCCCTCACCACGGTCGATGAACTGGTCATTGAGCGCTTGGCCGATCATGTTGTACTCATAGCAGCCCAGCACCAGATTCCCGCGCAGGCCGGCATCTAGCTCCTTCTCACTCAGCTCGCCGCCCAAGGTGAGGTAATTGATCCACAACTGGCTGTGGCTCATCCCGCTACGGTCCAGACCCGCGCGCAACGCGCCCGCCGAACCGGAGTAGCCGCTCTCGCCCCGAACCTCGCCGGTCATAGCGATGCCGCATGTGACACCTGGCAAACCCGGATCAGCGTTCTCGCCGAGGGCTGCGGCTCACCGGCCATCGCCCGCATTAGCCTGAGGACTGCGGTAAGGAAGGGTTCCGGTCTCGCCGACTTCCACAGCGAGGTCGTGGAGCTTGCGATTGCTGTTTTGGCTGGCAATCCGCAGCAAGTCGAAAGCCTGCTCTCGGGTCACCTTGTGGGCACCCATGAGCACGCCGATCGCGATGCCGATCTGGCGGCTAGTGCGCAGCGCCTTCTCCAGATTCTCCGCACGCTGCTGATTCGTCCGCGCGGCAACCACCGCCGCTGCGTGGGTGGCCAACAGCAGACCCACCTCAACCGCCGAGGCATCGAACGCATGAGCCCGGTCAGAGTAGAGGTTCAACCCGGCCAGCACATCGGCGCCGGTGATCTCCGAGCTCAACCGGTAAGAAATCATGCTCAACCACCCCAGCTCGGCGGACACCCTGGCGCCGTACTCGGGCCAACGCGCCTCATGCCGCAGATCCTCTGGTTGAAATACCGAGTCTTCGAGGATCGCATCCACACACGGCCCAGATCCCAACTCGCACTGGATCAGATCGGCCCGGGTCGCCCGCTCGTCAGTTGAGCCGACCGTCTCAAACCGCCCCTGCCGCAACAAGGTCACAGACGCCGCCCGCGCCCCATTCACTTGTCGCGCCGCCACCGAAGCCACCACATCGAAGGCCGCCGGGGCATCCGGCGCCTTCAGCTGCCGCCCCAAATCGGCGAACATGTCCGCGACGTGTCGCAACCGGCCGTCGCCGCACTCACGAGCATCCATAGCGCCACCATCCGGGGTAGAAGCGCTATGTCAACCACCACAACGCGAAAACTGCGGCTGGTCACCCATCGGTTTGAGCTCGTCAACCGTGACCACTGCACGGTAGACCTCGCGAGCCGGCCCGGCGACTGCTGCCGCCTTAACCAGCCCCATAGTCATCAGCACCCCAGGCGAGGCCTATCCACAGGCTGGGGACAACAATGCGAACTGGGGCACTTTATCCACCACTGTGGATGATGCGGCCTCGGGCTCGTCGCTATGGTGAGCCGATATGAGGCAGACGCCGATCTACGACGAACAGAGGTGGCGGTTCTCGCCGAGTCGAAGTGATGGCGAAGACCGGCGATCATCCGTCGCGCGGGTGGCGGCTTCCGCGGTGCCCCAGTTGGCCACCCGCCCGGGCGCCGACGCTCGACACCGCAAGACACGACCCTGACCCGGTGTCTGCCGACCACCCCACCGCTGGACAGTTCACCTGGCTCGTCGAACTGGGCCAGGCGCTCGGCCGTCCCGGGCCCATACCAGCGGATCTCTTCCTCCAAGGCCGGAGCAACAGACCGGCCCATCCCAGCCTCGCGGGCCTCGTGCCTCACCAGCGAAACCTCGAACCCAGCGACCACGCTTAGCGAGCAGGCCCAACACACGTGCACGACACCTGACGCACACATAGCGGCCATTGCAACTCGCGATCGTCCACGAAGACGACCAATCGATCGATACGCTCCTGACATGGCCGCCACCTCTGACCGGACCCCGCCCCACGCGCCACCGCTGGACCCGGTCTCCGTGCTCACCGCGGCGTTCGCCCAACATGACTTCACGATCAACCGGGCCGGCCAGGAAGTGCACATCCAGACCTTCGAGCCAACCTTCGACGGCGACACGGCCTACATCGTGGCCAACGCCATTATCGGCGCTACCGAGGGCGACGATGAGGCCGTGACCTACCGCTACCGGGTCGAGCTCGTCGACCGGCTGTGATCGCCACCGACCGCTGGACTACCGACCGCTCGGCGCGGCGCTCGTCTCGCGATGACCGACGCCGCCGCGAGCGCGGACTGGCCGCCGGCAATAGCGCCGATGCCGGCCACCGCTCGTCCATTGCCGTCGTCGGGGCGGGGGTACGGGTGGGAGTGGAAGTACGACGGCGGCCGCGCGATCGCCCGGATCCGCCCCGACGGAGGTGTCCGTCTGGACTCGCGCAACGCCAAGGACTTCACCCCGGTGTTCCCCGAAGTCGCCGCCGCGCTCGCCGAAGCCCTGCCCGGACGTCGACTGACCTTGGACGGGGAACTGGTCGCGTCCAGCCCGGTCACCGGGGCCCCGGACTTCGCGCAGCTGCAGCAACGTTTCGGCACCCGTCCCTCCGCCGAGCTCCTCACCCGGGTACCGGTGTCCTATGTGGTGTTCAATCTGTTGCACCTCGACGGCAATCCGATCATCGACCTGCCCTACGTCGAGCGCCGGCAGTTCCTGGCCGAGCTCGGGATCGCCCATGCTCCATTGTTTGTTCCGGAACATCAGGTCGACGTCGACCCCCAAACGTTGCTCGAGTTGGCCCGCACCCATGACATCGAAGGCGTCGTCGGTAAACGCCTCGACTCCCCCTACCGGCCCGGTCGTTCACCGGCCTGGCTCAAACGCCTGCGTAACCGCATCGAAGTCGTCGTCGGTGGGTGGACCCCTGGACAGGGCAACCGCACGAACAGCCTCGGCTCGCTCCTCCTCGCGCGACCCGCCGCCCACGACCATGCCGAGTTCCACTTTGTGGGTGCCGTCGCACCGGATGGACAGCTACCACCGCCCGCCGGTTGCTCGAGCAGCTCAACAACTTGGCTACCGAGTCCAGCCCGTTCAGCGCGCCGCTACCGCGTGAGTACGCCCGCAACGCCCGCTACGTCCAGCCCGAGCTGACCGGTGACGTCGAATACCGCTCCCTGACCGTTCACCGGACTACGGGCGAGCGTCGGTTGCGACACCCTTCCTTTCGCGGGCTGCGTTCGGGTCTGACACCTGAGGATCTCGACCCGCGCTCTTGATCTCAGCGATCTGAGGCTGCGGCAGCGCGCGGCTTCGTCAGTCCCAAGTCGGTCTGGGTGAGATGACCTGGCCACTGCAGACCGGGTCATTGGGCGCTCAGCAGGTGGTGCCGCGCTGTGTCGCCTCGTCATCTGACTGTGGACGGACCTCGTCCGCAGGGGTCGGTGGACGCTCCGGTCGGGGCGGTGACGGCCCCGTCCGGGCAGGCCGAGGGCGGTGACGGGCGCCGCGCGACGCCCCGGGTGCGGCGGCCCCCGCCGGCTGAGCTGGGCCCCGACGTCAGTGAGGCGTCTCGGGGCGGAGTCATGAACCACCGCCGGCGGAATCTCGCGACCCGCTCTCCAGCCCGAGTCCCGGCAGCTACCGCTCCGGCCGCGCCGAACTCGACGTCGTCTTCCGGCCGACGAGGCGTGATCGGGCCGTCATTGGCCTCCCACCGGAACAGGAGCAGACCCGGTAGTTCCGCGGTCACCGCTGGGCTGCCGAGGAGATGACGCGGGGATGGCGTTGTCGATGAGGACGGCGGCGATAGCGGCGGCGGTAGGGAAGGATTCGCTGTTGAGGACTCGGGTGCGGGCCGAGGCGCCGTCAATGAGCAGCGCCAGTTGTTCGCCAAGTTGTTCGGGGTCGGTGGCGCCGGCTTCGCGGGCGGTTTCGGTGAGCCGCGCGGCGATGGCGGTCTTGTAGTCGCGTGCGTACTGGGATGCGGGGTGTTGGGGGTCGTGGAGTTCGACGGCCGCCGCGATGTAGGGGCAC
>JAWVFH010000267.1:0-5674 GCA_033856255.1 Solirubrobacterales bacterium
CGCGCCAGGGCAGGTTCGGGGTGAACACCACGGTGGAGCGGTCCCCGGCGACGAAGCCGGGCGCACCCATCCCGACCGCCTCGACCTCGTGTCTCTCCCGCAGCTTCCACACCAGGTCGGCGATGGCGTCGTTGACCGTCTCCGCGGTGCTCGCGGGCGTGTCGCAGCGCATCTTGTCGATCATCGTTCCGTCGTCGTCCACCACCCCGGCGGCGACCTTCGTGCCGCCGATGTCGACTCCGATCACCAACCCCATCGTCGGTCCTCCTAGCTCGAAGGCAGCGGCCACGCAGGGAAGCTGAATCGGGCCTGCGACGCTAGCGACGACATGCTCGTCAGGGCAACGCCTGGCGGAACATCGGACCGCTACGTCACCCGGCCGCGCCATCGACAGGACAGCCTTCGGGGATGATGCGGGGCAGACGAGGTGATCGATCGCGGCTACTGCTGGGTGACCTGTAGCGGCTGTGGTGCGCCGATGTAGACGGGGTCTCCCCAACGGGTGTAGTGCGAGTCCAGGCTGTACGGGCCTGGCGTGCCGGGGATGGGTTCGTCGACCAGGGTGCGTATCGGGTGATTGTTCTCGTCGAGCCAGATTGTGTAGTTCACGCTGGTCAGGCTCTCGGCGGTGGTGGGGTGCAGTGCCACTTGCTCGATCGCGGGCCTGGCTTGGTTGGCTCCCGCACTGGCTGGGTCGGCGCGCAGGTCGTAGCGCACCGCTCGGGTCCCGTCGACTGGTTCCTCGGCGGAGTGGGTGATCGTGATCGCGCCGCCGTACTGCGCGAAGAACGCCTGGGGGTCGGCGTAGGCGCGCAACGCGGCCGCCATCGGCACGAACCGCCGGTAGAACGGATCGGTGGTGTACCGCCCCAGCTGCAGCCAGGACTTACGCGGCGGCAGCACCACATCGGCCGGGGGTTTGAGGAAAGTCGCGTCAGGTTGGACAACGAGCCTGACCTCCGAGGCGGCCGCGCCGGGGCGCTGGACCTGCTCGGCGAACTGCATCGACGTGCCACCCTCATCCTGGTGCAGCACTCCGACACCGTAGAACTGTTGGTCGGGCTGACCGTCCACCCCGCCGGTGAGGGTCATCTTCGCGGTCTTGTCGGCCTTCATCCGCTCCATCACCGCGGTGCTCAACTCCCCGGCCGAGGAGAACTTCGCCAACGGCGGCGGCCCCGCCGGGACGCCGGGCTTGTGTTCCGCGCATCCGGCTAACAGTCCGACGAGCGCGAGCCCGGCGAGAGCAGTGACACGGCGCTTCATGGTGGCCTCCAGCCTGAGTCAGACAACTCAGAGGACAGGCAACCTAGCAAACGCGGCAAGCACGCCGCGTTACGGTTGGAACAACTGCGACAAGGTGGATCCGCCGAGGTCACGACCTCGACCGCTGTTCGGGCCGACGCCGCCTCTCCGGGCCCGAACACGTACGGTGACGACCAGGCGCGCTCCCCATTCACCCCAGGGGTAACAAGAGCGGTAACGTGGCGCGGTTGTTGTGATCGGTCTCTTGCTCAACGTTGAGGATGAGGACGTGCCGTGAATGTCAACGTCGAACTGTTGTTGACCATCAATGCGCTGGCCCGGTCCACGCCGTGGCTGCAACCGCTGATGGCGGCCTATGCCACCGAGGGTGGCTTGGTGGTGTTCGCCGGGTTGATGTTCACGGGGTGGTGGCTGGCGCGGCGCCGGACGGATCTGGCGGCGGTGGCTGCCGCGCTCTGGACTCCGGTTGGCATGCTGCTTGCGTTGGCGATCAACCAACCGATCACGGCTACGTTCGCCGAGCGGCGTCCCTACATGTTGTACCCGAACCTGTTGATCCTTGCTCAGCACAGCCTGGCGCCGGGGTTTCCCAGCGATCACGCGGTGCTGGCCGGAGCGGTGGCTGCCACCTTGTGCCTGGTCAACCGGGTGCTCGGCTGGTGGGCGGCGCTGGCCGCGCTGGTGATGGCATTCGCCCGGATCTACATTGCCGCCGCCTTCCCGGTCGACGTCCTGGTCGGATTGCTGCTTGGCGCGGCGGTCAGTTTGGTCGGGTACCTGCTCGTGCGGCGCGTCCTGGTGAGCCTTCTGGGTCTGGCTGATCCGACGATCTTCCGACCGCTGATCACCGCGGCTCCTCGTACCCCCCGGGCCAAATCCGCCGCCGGCAGCCCCTGAACTCCTCGTGGTCCGCTGCTGCTGAGGATCAGGCACAGGCTGAGAGGGACGGCAGAAACTCGGGGGTTGGCTCCTCGTTGAGGTTGGCGAGCCGTCCGCAACTCCTGGGCGGCGCGGGGCGCGGTTCCCCCAGCGTTGTGGATCAGCCGCGCCCCGCATGAACACTCACTGATCTACGGCAGCCCGGCACGGGTGGTGGGGGCGGGTGACCCTGGTGGATGGGCGTGAAGCCGTCGACGATCCGGTGCTGACCGGGCAGCGCACCATCGCGTCGCTGCGTAGGTGGGTTGCCCTGGACCGCGGCCGTCACCTGCCTGAATTGGCGGGCGCGGTGAACAACCTCGCCGTCGACCTGTCCGAGGCCGGCCGTGCGAATGAGGCCCTGGCCGCGGCCAGGGAAGCAGTGGATCTGTACCGGGAGCTGGTCGTCATCGACCGCGACACCCACCTGCTCATCTTCGCCATTACGGTAAACAACCTCACCCATCGATTAGCCGACGAGGGCCGGCCACGCGAAGGCCTCGGCGCCGCCCGGGAAGCCGTCGAACTGCACCGGGAGCTCATCGAACTCAGAGGCGAGGCCCACCTTCCCGACCTGGCCGGCGGGGTCAACACGCTCGCGGTCTACCTGTCCACAGCGCGTCGCCCACGTGAGGCCGTCGCCGCCGCCCGCGAAGCCGTCGAGCTGCACCAGAAGTTGATCGCGCTCGACCGCCCTGCGCACCTGCTCAACCTGGCGGCATCGTTGGACACCCTCGCCGGCGCTCTGGCCGGGGTCGGCCGGTCCGGCGAGGCCCTGGCCTCGGCCCGCGAAGCTGTCGAGCTGTTCCGGGAACTGTTCGAGGCCGAGAGCGAGGTCCGGTCGCCCGACCGGGCGATCTCGACAGCGACCCCGGACCAGCGGTTGGCCACGGCGTTGTCGCGTCAGAAAATGCTCGAGCAGATCCACGAGCCACCACCGTCACCCGCATCAACAACGGCACCGATGCCCTCCACGTCAGCACCGGTCTGATCTGAGCCAATTTGGCGATCTTCCGGCGGAACGCCGCGATGAGGCCTATCGACCGCGGGAGGCTCGAAGACGAATGCCCAGGTCCGGCGTGGACGCCGGTTGACCTGGGCGTTCGGGTACTGAGCCGATGACGGGAATCGAACCCGCGTTCTCAGCTTGGGAACTCGATCAGGTGGCCGACGTGGGGCCCTTGACCTGCACGCGGCCGATCAGCCTGGGCCGCTGGGGCGGACAGCTGGGGCCGGCCACCGACGGGGACGCAGAGTTACGTTCGGTAGGCGAGGACGCCCATCATGCCGGCGTTCTCGTGGTAGACGTTGTGGCAGTGGGTGACCCACAGCCCCGGGTTGTCGGTATCGAACTCACAGGTCACGCTGGCGCCGGGGAGCACCATGACGGTGTCCTTGCGGGGCCCGTTGGGTCCGCCGACGGCGAAGGCCTGTCCGTGCAGGTGCATCGGGTGCCACATCGTGGTGGTGTTGGTGTAGATCATCCGCACCCGCTGCCCGGAGGTGAGAACCGCCAGCGGCACCTCGGGGTTGTACTGCTTGCCGTTGATGCCCCAGCTGTAGTCCGCCATTCTGCCGGTGAGCGTGAGGGGGATCTCGTCGTTGACCGTACGTGCGGCCAACTGGGCACTGCTGGCAGCGGTGAGCTGAGAGACCTCGCTGCCACCCACCAGCGCCCCGTTCAGCTCGCTGGGCCGTGCGGTCGCTGGCGGGGTGGCGCCGCTGCCGGTGCGCACCAGTGCCAGCGCGGTGGCGTTCTTGCCCTCGGCCAGCGCGACGAGTGGGAACACGCCGTCGGCCAGGGTCACCAGGACGTCGTAGCGCTCTCCCATGCCGATCAGGAGCGTGTCGGCTTGGACCGGCTTGATCGGGTGGCCGTCGGTGTGCACGACGGTCATCCGATGCCCGCCCAGGGCAACACGGAACGCGGTGTCACCGCCGGCGTTGATGAACCGGATGCGTGCCCTGCGGCCGGGCTTGCTACTGAACGTCACGGGAGCGGTCGGCACCCGGCCGTTGATCAAGTAGTACGGGTACTTCACATCGCCGGCGTCGCCCCCGAGCAACGGGCTGGTCGCGTGCATCAGGATCGCGCTGGATCCCGGCATCGACCCGCTCGACGGCATGGGACTGCCACCCATCGGCATGCCGCTCATCGCGCTGGTCGACGGCGGGGTGGTCATCCCCGGCATGTTCATGCCGGACATCGGAGTTGAGGAGCTCGGTGTTGCGCCGCCGTCCATCCCGGACATACCGCCGCGCAGTGCGGCGAAGACCACCTCGGGGGTGAGACCGTCAACGCCGTCGAGCCAGTCGTCGAGCACCACGGTCCAGTCCTCGTCGTAGGACAGCGGTTCGTGGGGGTCCTCGACGATCAGCGGTCCGTACAACCCGTGGTCAAATTGGACACCCACGTGGGGGTGGTACCAGTAAGTGCCTGGACCATCGACCACGTACCGGTAGGTGAACGAGCCCCCGGGCGGGATGGGACTCTGGGTCACATCGGGGACGCCGTCCATGTCGTTGCGGATGTCCAGACCGTGCCAGTGCACGGTGGTGGCCTGCGGCAGGCGGTTGGTGAGCTGGAGCTGGACCTGGTCGCCGGCGGTCACCCGCATCTCGCGCCCGGGCACCACCCCGTCATAACTCCACGTCGACACGGTCGGACCACCCAGGTCGACCTCGCCGGTGGCGGCGGTGTGGGCGAAGGCGCGCGTCGCCCCGTCCCGGTAACGGCGCGCGTCCACGGCATCGACCTGCGGCCCATTCGGCGTCACCAGCACCACCGAGGGCCCGGAACCCTCAGCCCCACAGGCCGCCAGCAGACCGGCGCCGGCCAACGCCAGGCCACCAGCAAGGAAACCCCTACGGCTCAACGAATTCATGACTTACCCGCCGCCCTGTAGCTCGCTGCGATCAACGCCTGCTTACTCATTCCAGGGACCCTCCTAGATAGTCCATGGGGGTATCCTCAATTCGAGCCAATACCCTGGAGGGGTAGGGTGTCAATGTGAGTAGTTGGACAGTGAGGCCCACCACGTACTGAACTCCGCCAGGACGCCTACTTTCTGATCAGGAGCTGTGCCTAAGTCCAAGATGGCGTGCTTGAGGACCAGATCTGACCCGGGCCGCCGTCCCCGCCGCCGGTGCAGGATGGCACTGAACGAGCACGGCACCGATCACTGTCGTGGTCCTGGGGCGTGCCCGGTCCGCAGCGGCGCCGTCTGGCTGGCCGAGGTGGCCGCCACTTTGGAATGATCTGTTGGGCGGCAAGGGAAGTACGAGTGGATGCGACTGCCGGGTCGGATGCCCGGCCGGGACGGCCGGACCCGGGATGAGCTCGAGCTCCGGCCGACCCGGCAGCGTTTACCGAAGGCTCACAACTGGGCGAGCATGGTCTGCATCTCGGTGATCTCGCGCTGCTGGGCTGTGATGATGTTCTGGGCCAGCGTCTTGGCGTCGGGGTTCTCACCGTCGGCCAGTTCGGTCT
>JAWVFH010000268.1:0-6513 GCA_033856255.1 Solirubrobacterales bacterium
TTGAGAGTCCGGCGGAGCCGGGAACGGCGCGGGCGAGCAGGCTGAGCACCACCGGTAGGGCGGCGAGGAACACCAGGTATTGACGATCGGCTGCGATGACGGCGAGGTAGCGCCGGCACAGCACCGCCAGCTGGCTGAGCGGGCCTTGCTGGCGGGGTGCGCGGCTTGTCGCCCCCGACGCCCGCGGCGGTTGCGGGTGGTGTTCAGCGGCGCCGACGTAGCGGGCGTGCTGCGGGGAGCTACGGAACTTCTCGGCCCACTGCTGCCCGGACGAGTGCTCCAGGCGCAGGAAAATGTCGGCGTAGTCACGTTCACCGAAGTAGTCGAGTGCTTCGGCGGGCGGCCCGAAGTAAGCCAGCCAGCCGCCCGCGGCCAGCAGCAGCAGCCGATCACAGATCTCAAGGTTGGCTACGTTGTGGGTGACCACCACCACGGTGCGGTTGTCGTCGGCCAGGGTGCGCAGGGACTGCATGACTGAGCGGTCCATGCCGGGGTCCAGCCCAGAGGTGGGTTCGTCGAGGAACAGCAGTGAGGGTTTGGTCAGCAGTTCGAGTGCGACGCTGGTTCGTTTGCGTTGTCCCCCGGACAGCTGCACGACGCGCTTGCGCGCGTGCTCGGCCAGGCCGAGCTCGTCGAGTACCTCCCGGACACGCCGCTCGCGGTCGGCGGCCGTGGTGTCAGCGGGAAACCGTAGCCGTGCGGCGTAACCGAGCGCGTCGGCGACGGTGAGCTGGGTGTGCAGCACGTCATCCTGAGGCACCAACGCGATGCGGTGGCGCAGCTCGTCGTAGTCGTCGTACAGGCTGCGCTCCGCGTAGCGGACCTCGCCTCCCTGCGCTGGGCGGGATCCGACCAGCGCGGACAACAAGGTCGATTTGCCGGCCCCGGACGGGCCGACGACCGCCAGCAGCGCTTTGCCGGAAAGGGCGAAGCTCACCTCGTGCAGCAGGGTCGTGCCCTTGTCGGTGATCACGGTGATCCCCCAGGCTGCGAAGGCGTTGTCACCAGCGTCGACACACTCGACCAGCCGGTCGCCGTCGAGCTGCAGCAGGGCGCGGCCGATGCCGATGACGTCGTACGCGGTGATTGGCGCGGGGGAGGTGATGCGTTGGCCGTTGAGGAACGTGCCGTTCCCGCTGCCGACATCGATCAAGGTCCAGTTCGCCCCGGTGCGAACAAGTTGGGCATGCCGCCGCGAGACCAGCAGGTCGTCCAGTACGACATCGTTGTCGGATAGCCGCCCGATCCGCAGCCGGCCGCCGGCCAGTCCATGTACGGCGGTCAGGCGGCCTTGCTTGGTGACGCGGCTGACGATGCGCGGGTTGTCAGCGGCGGCGGCCGAGGTCTCGGGGATGAGCTGAATTTTCGTGCCGTCGGTCCGGCCACCCAGATACAGGGCGATCGGTCGGTCCACCCGCACCTGGCCGATGCGCTTGTCGTCAAGGAAGGTGCCGTTGCGGCTTGCGTCGGTGAACGTCCAGCAGCCGTCGGCCACCGCGAGAACCCCGTGGTGTCGGGACACTCGAGGGTTGCTCAGCTTGAGCTGGACCCCGTCGCCTCTGCCGATGACGAACGGCTGTTCCGACGGCACCGTGATACGTCGCTCGTCAGCCCTGAGCTGCAACGCGGGCGGCTTCTCGGCGTTCTGGCGACCGTCAGTTCGATCAGGCGGGGTAGCGAAGAGGCGCTTCTCGGGTCGCTGCGCAGCGGGTGGTGGCGAGCTTTGCGCTGTGAATGTCTGGCCGGCGAGCGCGGCGGCGCCGAGCGCGACGGCGTACTTGGGGTGTGTGTCGACGACGGTGGGCCGTCCGATGGCGTCGGTGACCATTCGCGAGACGAGCGGGATCCGGGACGAGCCTCCGACCAGCAGAACGGCGTCGAGGTCGGCGGGTGTGAGCTGGGCCGAGCGCAGGGCGCGCTCCAAGGCGCCGATGGTGGACTCGATATACGCCCGGATCAGCTCCTCGAACTGGGCGCGGGTGACGCGCACGTCGAAGTTCCGGTCGGGCAGAAACACCGGGATCACCGTCTCGGTGTCCACTGAGAGGGTCTCCTTGGCCAGCACGCAGTCCTGACGGATTCGCGCGAGAGCGACCGTCAGCCGGGGATCTTGCGAGTCGAGTCCGCTGAGCGCCAAGTCGGACACGTGGTCGATGTGGGCGTAGAGGGCATCGTCGAAGTCGATCCCGCCCAGCCGTTCGATACCCTCCGGAACCCCGAGGATCTCCACCTTGTCTGGGTGAGCGCGCAAGACGGTGACGTCAAAGGTGCCGCCGCCCAGGTCGTACACAGCGACAGCTTCGCCACTAGCCAAGTCGCGGCTCGCCGCGTAGTGCGCGGCGGCGGCCTCCGGCTCCGTCACCGTCTCCGTGGCGCCCAACCCGGCCAGCTCCGGGACCTCCTCGAACAGCCCGCGCCGAAACGGCCCCCAGTTCGCCGGGTGCGTCAGCATCACCTGCTGCGGAGCCGCCCCCTCGGTTTCGGTGACCACCTTCAGAACCTCGCGCAGCTGCACGGCCAACAACTCGGTCACCGGCCGCGTCTCAGCCCCAATCCGCAGCGGGGTCGGATCACCCAGGCGGCGTTTGAAGCCCCGCGCTGCCCGTTCAGGGTTACTCACCGACTGCCGCACCGCGGCCTCACCACAGATGAGCTGGCCGTCCCCGGTGAGATACACCGTCGATGGGATGACCACCGAGCGGCCGCCCAGGGTGACCATCTCCACCCGCGAACCGCGCAGGAGCGCGGCCGCGACAAAGGTGGTGCCCAGGTCCACTCCGAGGCTGTAACCCATCAACCCATCGACACCCTCTCATCACACCGCACTGACGGGCGGTCACTATCTCAGTTCAGGCGGCAGGTCCGCAGTAGTTGCGTGCCGATGCTGTAGGCAGGTGACCCGGGCCTACCGCCAGTCTGATGCTCGAGCCAGCCCACAGCGACTGGAAGTTGCTAGCTACTCGCCGCGGCGATCCGCCGCACCGCCTTACCCAGCAACCCCGAGTCGGTCGGGTAAGCCACATCCGCCGGCACGACTGTCGTGTCCGCGCGCAACCGCGCGGTGCGCAGCAGCTTCACCTAGACCGCCTTTGCCAGCAGCGCCTTTGCACCCGTCCACCGCCGCGGTACCGCACCGGGAGGTGAGTTTCATCAGCGTTGGCGGGTGCGGCACTCGCCCTTCGAGCGGGATCCGGCAGAACCGCCGCCAGGTGATCGAATCACTCACCTCGCGGCACAGAGTGTCGTAGCCCAGCCGGTAGCGGAACTTGAGGAACATCAACCGCAGGTAGAACTCCATCGGCGTGGACGGCCGACCCACCCGCGGATCGAAGAACGGGACAAACGGGGCGAAGAACGCCGGATCGTCAAGTAGCGCATCGAGTCGAGCCAGCTCCTCGGACAGCCGGAGCACGTCCTCGGACAGCGCTGCCTCCCACAAGCTCACCCCAGGTGCACGCGTCCGCAGCATGTCGCCTCGTTTCCCCAGCTCACAGCGGGTACGAGGCCATTCTCGCGTCAAACCAACCCGCAACATGGGAGGCGCGGTACGTTCTCGCAGGTCAAAGGCCTGCCACACGGCTCGTGTTTCAGGTCGAAGTAGCTAACGCCCGTCGACACGAGAGTTGGGTGAGCGGCCCGGCACAGCGCCGATAGTCACCCCGCTGGCCGCTTTGCAGACGTTCCACGACGCACGCTCTAGCCTTAGCGTGGGACGCTGAACTACCGGCTCGCCCCTGCGGAAGTCGCACTGCTCTGGGTACTAGCTTATGCGGAGGGTTGGATGAGCGGCGACGGCGACCTAACCCGCCAACTGCGTGACCTCGCGGCACAGCACCGCGACGGCATGATCAGCGACCAGGAATACGCGGCGGAGAAATGCCGGCTGCTCGGCGGTGTCGAGCAGATCGGCGCGCAGGAGACCGTCGCCCTACCCGCAACCACCCCTCAAGACGCGGAACGGGTGCCATCACGCGAACCGCACCGGAGTTTGGTCGCGCTGGTAGCCGCCGTGGTCGTAGTGATCTCCCTGCTAGCCCTCGCCATCTGGCTGAGATTTGGACTACTGCTGGTCGGACACCGCTAACGTGTTCGGTCTCAGGTTCCGGCGGCGCCGCCCCGCCGACGAGATGACCCTCAAACCTGTCAAACGTTCTGGCGAAGGCACCCTGCCGGGCCTGGCGCGGAGGGCAAGCGCCAAGACGCCTGGGTGCTGATCAGCGTCTAAAAGGCCCGATACTCCACACCAGATACCGCCGAACGAGGGTCTCTGGTTCGGTCGAGACTCCGGTTGCGGTGAATTTGCGTTCCACCAAACCTACTCTCCGTGCCTGGCCCTTTGCGCGAGTTGGTCGGTCTTCAGGCTTGGTGGACTCCGGAGGCGCTACCGGCCCTCGCGTGCTCGCCGCCGGACGCCGACAACGCAACACCTCGGTTGGTAGTGCCGGAACCGTACGCTCCTGAGCCAGCTTCGTCAGACGAGGTACCTCAAATGGACGAGGTGCGAACCAGCGGTGAACGCTACTGTCCCAAACCCATTCGGGTGGTCAGGAGGCTGCACAATCGGGTCAGCAGGAGCGCACATTGTGGCTGGGGAGATGTTCGGCCCGTACCGCCTCGAAGGATTACTCGGGCGCGGGGGGATGGGCGAGGTTTTCCGTGCGTTCGATACGGGGCGTAACCGCGTAGTAGCCCTGAAGCGACTGCCGTCCGCGCTGGCCGCCGACCCTGAGTTCCAGGCGAGGTTCCGGTCGGAGTCGGCGTTGGCCGCTCGGTTGAACGAACCACACATCGTGCCGATCCACGACTACGGGGAGATCAACGGCCGGCTGTTTATCGATATGCGGCTGGTCGAGGGTGTCGATTTGGGAGTGCATCTCACCGAGCACGGCCCGCTTACCCCGGAGCGCGCGGTAAACGTGATCACGCAGGTGGCGGCAGCGTTGGATGCCGCGCACGCCGCCGGCATGGTGCATCGTGACATCAAACCGGCGAACGTGCTGCTCACGAACCCCAGCAACGCCGGTGCCGGCGGTGACGGCGAGTTCGTCTACGTAGCGGACTTCGGTATCGCCCGCGCGATAAGCAGCAACACCGCCTCGCTAACCGCCACCGGTGCGACCGTCGGCTCTCTCGAGTACATGGCCCCGGAGCGGTTCATCGGCGGCCACGGCGATCACCGGGTCGACGTCTATTCCCTGGGTTGTCTGCTCTACGAAGCGCTCACAGCGCGCAAGCCCTTCCCTGGCGAAGGGTTCCCCGCGATGATCCACGGCCATCTCAACCTCCCGCCACCCCGGTCCAGCGAGCTGCGACCCGAGATCCCCGCCGGACTCGATGACGTCATCGCAACCGCCATGGCCAAGGATCCTGACCAGCGATACCCGAGCACCGGGGCTCTCGCCACCGCGGCCCGCGCCGCATTGATCGGCCGACAGGGCGCGGTGACCATCACGACCCCCGAGCCGGCCCGACAACCGTGGGACAACAAGACCCCCTTCCCCTCCCCGCAGCCGGGGCCGCAGTACCTGCCCGGCTTCACTCAGCCTCCGCCGCCGGACCCTTTGCCAGCGGACCGCCGGCGGAGGTGGTTGATCCTGTTGGCGATTGTCGCCCTCATCCTCGCTTCCGTGGGTACAGGGGCGGCCTTCGCATTGAACTCGGACGCGCAGTCGTCGAAGATCATTCTGGAGCCGATTAGAACGCCCGGGGTAAATCCGTTCATGCCCAATGTCGGTCACGACCGTCCTGGCGTCACACCGCCTCCGGGGGCCAGCGGTACGTACTCGGGCAATTTGTCGGGTCTCTATGGAGGTACGCTCAACAACGCCCAATGTGACTCTCAGGCGATGGTCGAGTTCCTGCGCAGTCATCCGGACAAGGGGGCGGCATGGGCTTCCGTGCAGAAGATCACGCCTGCTCAGATACCGGACTACGTAGCTGGGCTGACTCCGGTCATCCTGCGCTCGGATACCGCAGTCACCAATCATGGGTTCGCCGACGGTGAGGCCACCACGCTGCATTCGGTGTTGCAGGCCGGTACGGCGGTGCTGGTCGACAAGTTCGGTGTGCCCAGGGCGCGCTGCTACTGCGGCAACCCGCTGAGTCCGGCCGCGCAGCCCGATGCACCTCAGTACACCGGCCCGAGCTGGCCCGCATTCAAATCCAGCCAAGTAGTCACCGTCGAGCCAGCCCCCTCGGAGATCACCGAATTCACCCTGGTGGATCCCGCGACCGACCAGATCATCTACCGACCAACTGGTACCTCCGGTACGAGCGACAGAACCCCGTCCCCGAACGCTGTTCCGGCCGTCGCACCGCCACCGCCTGATGTCTCCCCGCCCGCTGTCCCATACAACGGCGCGCCAGAACCCCAGAACCAGGTTCCTCCACCAGCAGGCCGGCCTGATTGTGATGCTGGTCAGCACCGGGAGGGTGACCGGGGTGTGGGCGACGAGCGTCGTGGTTGTGATGCTGGTCAGCAGCGGGAGGGGGACAGGTGGGTGGACGGCCTGC
>JAWVFH010000269.1:0-2886 GCA_033856255.1 Solirubrobacterales bacterium
GACCCCGCGACAATCCTGCCGCACCTCGCCGCGATCGAGCGGATCGCCGAGGGCGACCCATCCGCTGGGCCGCTCGCGCGACTGACTGCCGCGGAGCGGTTCCACTGGCTCGTCGCCCCGTCGAGCACGGTCATCCAGCCATCCGAGGTCCATACCGGCCTGTGCGAAGACCCGGCAGCCGAGCTCGAGCGCCTCTTCGAGCGCCTGGTTCAGTAGCGGCAGCTCGGGGGGAGCGGCGCCAGCGGCGACATGGCCAGCGTCAGAGGTCGCGGCGGAACGGCACGTCGGCGATGAGGATGTTCTTGCGGCCGAGCAGCGCCTCCCGGATCCGTCGAGCGTTCTCGTTGTAAAGGTACTTCTCCCACCAGTGGCGCGACACGTACTCAGGCAGGAGAACGACGAGGATCTCGTCCTCGAACCGGCCGGCGGTGTACTCGAGGTAACGGATCAGTGGCCGGACGAGCTGGCGATAAGGCGATTCGACGATGACGAACGGGATCCCCGGGATCTGTCGCTCGAACCTCGCCCGGAGCTCCTCCGCTCCGTCGACGTCGTCGGTGACGTGAACTGCCGTGATGTCGCGCGACATCGATCGGCCGAACTTGACTGCCTGGACGACGTCGCGGGTCACCTCAGGGACGGGGATGATGACCCGCTGGCGCCGAAGCGATGAGCCGATGACGGCTTCCGGCCGAACGTGGACTTCGAGCCGCCGACGCTCGTACTGGCGATGGATGAAGACCATCGCACCGACGAGGATCGGGATGATGACGATGATCAGCCACGCACCGAGTGCGAACTTCGCGATCGCGAAGATGAGGGTGACGATCGCCGTCGCGACCGCCCCAACGCCGTTGATCACCGCGCTCCGACGCCAACCGTCCTCGCGCTCCCGGAGCCAATGGCGGACCATCCCCACCTGCGACAACGTCACCGACGTGAACACGCCGATCGCGTAGAGCGGTATGAGGGCCGTCACCAACCCGCCGAATGCGATGAGCACGACGATCGCAACCAGAGCGAGGACGACGATGCCGGCACTGAACGCCAGGCGCTCGCCACGGAACGCGAACCGGCTGGGCATGTAGCCGTCGCGAGCGAGGATCGACGACAGTCTCGGAAAGTCGGCGAAGCTCGTGTTGGCCGCCAGGATCAGCAGACCGGTCGTCGCCAGCTGGAGGGTGTAGTAGAGCGGACCCAGCCCGAACACGGCCCGGCCGATCTGCGACACGACCGACTCGTGGTCTGACGGGGTGGCCCCGGCGACACCAGCGAGATACGACAGCCCGAGAAACATGACGGCGACGAGGACGCCCATCACGGTCAGCGTGGTCCGGGCGTTCTTCCACTCGGGCGGCTTGAAGGCCGGCACCCCGTTCGAGACCGCCTCGACACCGGTGATCGCGCTGCAGCCGTCGGCGAATGCACGCATGAGCAGCAGGACACCGAGTGTCTCGGCCGGGACCGCAGCCGCGACGACACCGGTGACATGCGGCGTGTCGCCGAGGAGGGTCCGGAGCATGCCGAAGCCGATCAGCCCGAGGGTGATGGCGAGGAACAGGTACGTCGGGGCGGCGAACAGGGTGCCGCTTTCCCGCAGGCCGCGCAGGTTGATCAGCATCACGAAGAGGATCGCGACCACGCCGATCGGCACGCGCAGCCATTCGAGCTCCGGGAAGGCTGACGTGATCGCGAGGACCCCGGCGGCGACGCTCACGGACACGGTCAGGACGTAGTCGGTCAGGAGCGCGGCCGCCGCCAGCAACGCTGGGCCGATCCCGAGGTTCTCCTTTGCCACGATGTAGCTGCCGCCGCCGCTCGGGTACGCCCGGATCGTCTGGCGGTAGGAGACAACGATGATGACGAAGACCGTGACGATCAGCAGCGAGATCGGCATGACGAGCCAGAAAGCGGTCGAACCGGCAGCGAACAACGTGAACATGATCAGCTCGCTGGCATAGGCCACGGAGCTCAGGTTGTCGCTCGAGAACGTCGCCAGGGCCTTGATCTTCGGCAGCCGCTCCTCGAGCTCCTCGTCGGTTGCAAGGGGTCGCCCGAAGAGGCGCCGCCGAATGCTCGCCACGAACCGCTCCCTCGGCTGGGTCGGCGCGCTTGCTTCGGGTCTGGCCGTCATGACGCCCGGGGCCGCGTAACGGAAATAGCGGGAATGCGGACGCTCGACGCGAACCCGACGATCGCCGGCAAGCACACCCTTCAATGCGTGTGGGTCGTCGGCCGGCTCGTCACCGGCGCTCTCATGGATCACGTTGGGCTCGGTCGTCGATAGGGTCAGACGCGCGGACCGACGATGATCCCCGCGGCTCCGGCCGGAGCCAGTCGACTGACCTGGAACTCGACGCCGGCCAACTGCGCATGGGCGGCGGCGATGCCGGCAACGACATCGACCAGGGCGAACCCGATCAGGCGGATCCGGACCGCTGCGCCGCGGCTGACGAGTTCGATCGCGGCATCGACCTCGGCCAGGGCGTTCTCCAGCTCGTCATCCGACGGCTCGAGCGCGCGCGGGAACGGAGTCGGCTCGATGTATTCCACGAATCCAACGTAGTCCGGGCCCCAAGAGGCAGCGCCCTCCGCTGCCTGCCGCGGCGCTCAACATCGGCTCAACGATCCGGTCGGTTGGCCTCGGCGATGCGGTAGCCGACGCCGGGCTCGGCGACGATCAAGGTGCGCGTTGCGCCCGTCGCATCGGCCGCAGCCAGTTTGCGGCGAAGCCGGCTGACGTAGACATGGAGGTAGTGGCCTTCATCGGCATAGGCCGTTCCCCAGACCGCCCGCAGCAGGCGCGCCTTTGTCAGCAGCCGGCCCGGACTCGAGAGCATCGTCTTCAGCAGCTCGTATTCGCGGGGTGTCAGGTCGACAGGGGTG
>JAWVFH010000270.1:0-2561 GCA_033856255.1 Solirubrobacterales bacterium
CCAGAGCCGCTGGCGCTCCGCCCGCAGCCAGAAGTACACGGTGCTCGCCTCCACGCGCGAGAGCCGCAAGTCGCTCGAGGGCGAGATGGTGGCGCTCGAGAAGGCTCAGGCGGCGATCACCGCCAAGCTCTCGCAATCTGCCGGCGCCCCGGTCATGGGACCCGTCAAGTCGGGCTCCGGCGGCCTGATCTGGCCGGCGAGCGGCCCGATCACGTCCGGCTTCGGCTACCGCTGGGGCCGCCTGCACGCCGGCATCGACATCGCCCTGCCCGAGGGGACGCCGCTGCGCGCCGCCGCGTCGGGCCGCGTGATCATCGCCGGCTGGGTCGACGGCTACGGCAACTACACCTGCATCCAGCACGCCGGCGCGCTCTCCACCTGTTACGGCCACCAGTCGCGGCTGGGCACCTCGGTCGGCGCGAGCGTCACGCAAGGCCAGGTCATGGGCTACTCCGGCAACACCGGCCACTCCACCGGTCCCCACCTGCACTTCGAGACCCGGATCAACGGCAACCCCGTCGATCCGATGGGGTACCTGTAGGCGTTCGCGGGGCGGTGGCGCCCGGCACGGCCGGTGGCGCGGGCGAACGTCAACTGCGGCTGGGTAAGGGGTGAGTCGGAGTGTGGGCGGCGACCCCGTGGTGCGCGGCGGCCCGTGGGAGGCCGCGTAACGTGACACGAGGACGGGTCGGCTCGGGTCCGTGTCACGTTTGTCGGCTCCTGCCCGACGGTCCTTCGTGTCACGAAATGCGCCTGATGCCTCGCCCACGGAGGTGACCGCCTCACCGACCGAGCTATCTCCCTCGCCGAGCGAGCGAGCCGCCTCCCCGGGCCGGTCTGGGCCGACTTAAGCTCGCATAGCGAGTTCAACACGGCCCAGATCCCGGATCGGGCGCCACGGCGCTTGAACCCGACCCCTACCCAGCCGCCGTTGACGTTCGCCCACGCTGCCGGGCGCGACGCGCCGGGCGCCACGCGCCAGCCTCCTCCGCCCGGTCTGGGCCGACTTAAGCTCGCATAGCGAGTTCAACTCGGCCCAGATCCCGGATCGGGCGCCACGAACGCCTGAACCCAATCCCTACCCAGCCGCCGTTGACGTTCACCGGGGCTGCCGGCCGGCGACGGGCGCAACGCGCCGAACGCCTCCTCCGGCCGGTCTGGGCCGACTTAAGCTCGCATAGCGAGTTCAACTCGGCCCAGAAGCCGCGCCGGGCGCCACGACGGCCCGAACCCCACCCGTACCCGGCCGCCGTTGACGTCCGCCGGCGCTGCCGGCCGCCCGCCCCGCCCCGAATACCCTCAACGCCGTGCAGCCCGAGATCCACGTCCTCGGCGTCACCGTCCAGAGCTTCGGGCTGATGCTGGCCCTCGGGTTCATCGTCGCCGGAGTCCTGGCGGGGGTGTACCTGCGAGAGCTCGGGCGCCCGGTCGACTGGTCCTACGAGATGGTCTTCGCCGCGCTCGCCGGCGGGATCGTCGGCGCGCGGCTGTGGTGGGTGGCGGGGAACTGGTCACAGGCGCGCGGTGACGCGCTCGGGTCGCTGCTCTCCGGCGCCGGCCTCGTCTGGTACGGCGGCGCGCTCGGCGGCGCGCTCGCCGTGATGGCCTGGGCGCGCCGGCGCGGCGTGCTCGACCTCGTGACGCTCGACGTGGCGGCGGTCCCGCTGGCGGCGGGATACGCGATCGGCCGCATCGGCTGCCAGCTCGCCGGCGACGGCGACTACGGCTCCGACTGGAACGGACCGTGGGCGATGACCTATCCACACGGGACCGTGCCGACCACCGTGCCGGTCCATCCCACGCCGGTCTACGAGACGCTCGCGATGGGACTCGTGGCGATCCTGCTGTGGCGCCACCGGCATCGCTGGCGGCCCGGAACGCTGTTCGCGCTCTACCTCGTGCTGGCCGGCACGGAGCGCTTCCTGGTCGAGTTCGTGCGCCGCAACGCGGCCGTGCTGGCCGGTCTCACGCAGCCGCAGCTGATCTCGCTCGTGCTGATCGCCGCAGGCGGCGGGTGGCTGTGGATGCGCCGCGGCGCGCCGAGCGCGGCGGCGCGCGCGCGGGCGGCCGCGTAGGCTGACCGCCCGGTGATGGCCCTCGCCACCTCTCAGCTCTACCCAGCCGACTCGTCGATCGAGGACGGCCGCCTGCGCATCGGCGGCTGCGACGCCGTCGAGCTGGCGCGCGAGTTCGGCACGCCCGCCTACGTTGTCGCCGAGGCGGACCTGCGGGCACGGGCACGGGAGTTCACCGCCGCCCTGGCCGAGCACCACGCGGGGCCGGGCGAGGTCGTCTACGCCTCCAAGGCGTTCTCCGCCACGGCGGTCCTGCGCGTCTTCGCCGAGGAGGGCCTGGGCTGCGACGTGGCCTCGGGCGGCGAGCTGCACCTCGCGCTGCGCGCCGGCTTCGACCCCGCGCGGCTGTACCTGCACGGCAACGCGAAGTCCGACGCCGAGCTGGCGATGGCGCTCGACGCCGGGGTGGGCACGATCGTGCTCGACAACCCCGTCGAGGCCGAGCGCCTCGAGGCGCTCGTCCCCGCCGACCGGCGCCAGCGCGTG
>JAWVFH010000271.1:0-3175 GCA_033856255.1 Solirubrobacterales bacterium
CGTCGAGCTTGTCGGCGTTCGCCTCGAGCGTCGAGCTGAAGATGATCGTCTCGACCTGCGCCTCGAGGTCGTCGAGGGTGGCGAACATCATCATGTCGCCCTTCTTCGTGCGGATCTTCTTCGCCTCGGAGATCATCCCCCCGACGGTGACCCAGTCGCCATCCTTCTTGTCGTCGAGCTCCGCGAGCGTGCAGTCGGTTCTCGCCCGCAGCGCCGGCCGCACTTCCTTCAGCGGGTGTGACGAGAGGAAGAGCCCGAGCGTCTCCTTCTCCATCGCGTTGCGTTCCTTGGGGTCGTCGTCGAGGTGCGGCACCGGCGGGTGCGTGGGCGCGGCGAACCCGCTGCCCGGGCCTCCGCCGCCCGCCGCCGGCTCGTCGAAGTCGAAGATCGATCCCTGGCCGAGCAGGGCGTCCTGCTGCGCCTTCTGGCCCGCACCCTGCGCCTGCGGCAGTATCGCCAGCACGCCGGTGCGGCTTGCGTGCAGGGTGTCGAACGCGCCGCAGCGCACCAGCGACTCGATCGCCTTCTTGTTAACCGCCCGGCAGTCGACCCGCTCGCAGAAGTCCCAGATCGACGTGAACGGGCCAGCCTCCTCGCGCGCCTCGATCATCGCGTCGACCGCCGCCGCGCCCACGTTCTTCACCGCGTCCAGGCCGAACCTGATGCGGCCCTCGGTGACGACGAAGTCGTGGTTCGACTCGTTCACGTCCGGCGGCAGCACGTCGATCCCCATCTCCTCGCAGCGGGAGACGAAGAACGGCACCTTGTCCTTGGTCGACATCACCGACGAGATCAGCGCGGCCATGTACTCGGCCGGGTAGGTGGCCTTGAGCCAGGCCGTGCGGTAGGAGATCAGCCCGTAGCAAGCCGCGTGCGAGTTGTGGGAGACGATTCCGTTCGCGATGTAGTTGAGGGGGCCGTCCGGCGCCATCTCGATGTCGTAGGTCATCTCGTCGCCGTACTGCTCGATGGCGACGATCGGATCCCCGTTCTCGGCATGGCTCTTCTGGAGGTGCGCCTCCACGACGAACTTGTAGTCCTCGGGCGTAACGACGACGTGCGGCAGGTCGCCGTACTTCTCTGCGAAGAAGTCGGACGTGCGGTCCATACCGTCCATCTCCCAATAGACGCCATCGAAGTAGAAGTCGCATATGCGTCCGTTCGCCAGCACCTTGTGCATCTCGAACTCGATGCCCTGCGCGATCAGCCACTCGCACATGTCGCGCTCAGGCTGGCTGGCGCACCACATCCCGTTGCTCGCGATGGAGCAGCGTCCGTAGCCGGGCCCGGTGTCGTAGGTGGCACGGGTCGCCGCGATGCTCGCCTGAAGATGCATCGCGCGCCACTCGGGATCGTTCGCGTGCAGCCACTTCACCCGCTCGTGCATGGCCGCGGTCCCGGCACGGGTCAGGTCCCACCCCCTCCGCTGCGGGCTGTGCGCCAGACGCGTCATGGTCGCGCGTCGCGCGTCGCGCTTCTTCTCGGTGATCATCGGCAGCGTGATCAGCTCGGTTCCGATCCGCATCTCGCGGATCTCCTTGTAGCCATCGGTCGTCAGGAGCCGGTGGTCGGGCGTCGCCTTGATCTGCCTGCCGCTCTCGGTGCGGACGCGCACCAGTGTTTTGCGCCCCGTTCGGACGACCTTTGCCACGCGGTGCGGCCGGACCTCGCCGTCGGGCCACATCGACATGATCTCGGCCGGCTGGAGCCGGTAGGCCTCGGACAGCCTGATTCGCCGGCCGTCGGGCAGGATCACCCGCGTCGTCGCGGATGCGCACTTGTTGAAGGAGTAGTCAGCCGCCGCCTCGTTGACCGCCCACAGCTCGTCGATCACCTTCTCCGCCGTGCCGGTGGCGCGGGCGCCCTCGAAGAAGCCGTCGCGCATCGTGGCCATCTTCGCGCGGTCCTTCTTGCCGATCGCCTTGCGCAGGTTGTCCGCCTGCGGGCCCGTGAAGCCCGCGATCTGCTTGGCGATCTGCATCGACTGCTCCTGGTACAGGATCACCGAGTAGGTCGACTCGGTGATCGCGCGCAGCCGTTCGTCGATGTACGCCACCTCGTCGGGCGAGCGCTTGTTGCGCGCATAGGTGTCGATGTAGCGCATTGCGCCCGGGCGGTACAGGGCGTTGAGCGCGACGAGGTCCTCGAACTCGGTCGGACGCACCTTCCTCAGCGCCTCGCGCATGCCCTCGGACTCGAACTGGAAGACGCCGATCGAGTCGCCGCGGGCGAGCATCTCGTACGTCTTGAGGTCGTCGAGCGGGAGCTCGGTCATGTCGGGCCGCTCACCGGCCGAGCGCTCGATGATGTCGAGGGCCGACTCGATCACGTCCAGGTTGCGCAGCCCGAGGAAGTCCATCTTCAGGAGGCCGATCTCCTCGATCGGCTTCATCGAGTACTGCGTGACCGTCTTGTACGAGCGGCCACCGTCCTCCGTCACCTGGCCGCGGTCCTCGGCGAGCTGGAGCGGCACGATGTCGGTAAGCGGACGGTCCGCGATCACGACCGCGGCCGCGTGGATCGAGGCGTTGCGCACGACGCCCTCGAGCCCGCGTGCCACGTCGACGATCGCCTTGGCCTGAGGGTCTGACGCGTACGCCTTGGCGAGCTCCTCCCCCGGCTTCAGGCACTCCTCGAACGACGGCGCCCGGCCCATGATCGGGTCGGGGATCATCTTCGCCAGCCGATCCCCCGCGCCGTAGTCGTAACCCAGCACGCGGGCGGCGTCGCGCGTGGCGGCGCGCGGGAACATCCGGCCGAAAGTGATGATCTGCGCCACCGACTCGGTCCCGTACTTGGCGCTCACGTAGCGGATCACGCGGTCGCGGCCCTTGACCGAGAAGTCGATGTCGATATCCGGCATCGAGACGCGCTCGGCGTTGAGGAAGCGCTCGAAGAGGAGGTTGTAGCGGAGCGGGTCGACGTCCGTGATGCGGAGGACGTACGACACGATCGAGCCCGCCGCCGAGCCACGACCCGGCCCGACCGCGATGCCGTTGTCCTTCGCGAACTTGACGAAGTCCCAGACGATCAGGAAGTAGGCCGCGAAGCCCATCTTGATGATCACGTCGAGCTCCATCTCGAGCCGCTCGACAGCGGCGGCCGGTGGCGGCTCGCCGTAACGCGCCCGCAGCCCGTCGTGCGCGAGCCGGCGCAGGTACTCGACCTCGTCCTC
>JAWVFH010000272.1:0-2707 GCA_033856255.1 Solirubrobacterales bacterium
AGCGCATAGCCGATGAGCAGGACGAGGAGGGCTCGATGGAAGACGTACTGTGGCCGCCAGCGCCAGGCGAGCAGCCAGGTGGCTCCCACCGCAACCGCGCCGATCGCGAGCGCCAGCGGGCTCAACGCGCCTGCGATCCCCGCAAGGGTCCCGACGGCGATGAAGATCGCCGCCCGGGCGATCGTCTCGAGCCGCGCCCGATCGAGGTCCGGGAGCCCGCGTCGGAATCTAGCCGGCGACGAGCGCAGGTCCGCCGCGCGCATCCTCACCCAGCTGGCGCTCGTACCACTCGATCGTCGTCCGCAGGCCGTCCTCGAAGCTCGTCTTCGCCACGAAGCCGAAGCTCTCGCGAGCCCGGGTCGTATCGAGCGCCCGGCGCGGCTGGCCGTCGGGCTTTGTGGCGTCCCAGGCGATCTCGCCCTGGAACCGTGTCAGACGGACGATCAGCTCGACGAGGTCGCGGATCGTGATCTCGTGGCCGACCCCCAGGTTGACCGGCTCCCCGCCGTCGTAGCGGTCCGCGGCGAGGACGATCCCCTCGGCCGCATCGTCGACATAGAGGAACTCGCGCGACGCTGCGCCGGTCCCCCAGACCTCGATCGATTTCGCCCCGGACTCGCGGGCATCGATGCACTTCTTGATTAGCGCCGGGATCACGTGGGAGCTGCTCGGGTCGAAGTTGTCGCCCGGGCCGTAGAGGTTGACGGGCACGAGGAACGTCGCGTTCATCCCGTACTGGGCCCGGTACGCCTGACTCTGGACGAGAAGCATCTTCTTCGCGAGCCCATACGGCGCGTTCGTCTCCTCGGGGTAGCCGTTCCAGAGGTCGTCCTCGTGAAACGGCACGGGCGTGAACTTCGGGTAGGCGCAGACGGTCCCGATCGTGACGAACTTCTCGACCGCGGCCAGTCGGGCGGCCTCGATCAGCTCGATCCCCTTGATCGCGTTCTCGTATAAGAAGCGGCCGGGGTTCTCGCGGTTGGCCCCGATCCCGCCCACCACGGCCGCCAGGTGGATGACTACATCCGGACGGCCGTCGGCGAGGGCGCGCTCGATCTCGGAGCGACGGCGCAGGTCGTAGTCGCGGCTCCGGGGAACGAAGACATCGGACGCACCGCTGGTCCTGACCCGCTCGACGACCGCCCGGCCGAGGAAGCCGCCGCCGCCGGTCACCATCACCCGCCGGCCCTCGAGGCTGCCCATCAGGGATGTCCCGTTCCGAGGGGCCGCGTCGCCACCTTGTCGAGATCCAGTCCAAGCTCGGCCAGGTCCGATCGGATCATGATCCGGACGAGCTCCTCGAACGTCGTCTGCGGCTGCCAGCCGAGGACCTCCCGGGCCTTCGTCGCATCGCCACACAGCTCGTCGACCTCGGTCGGGCGGAAGTAGCGCGGGTCGATCTCGACGAAGTCCTGCCAGTCGAGCCCGACGAGGCTGAAGGCCAGCTCGACGAACTCGCGGACCGTGTGCATCTCGCCCGTCGCGACCACGTAGTCGTCCGGCTTCTCCTGCTGGAGCATCCGCCACATCGCTTCGACATACTCGGGCGCAAAGCCCCAGTCGCGCCGGGCGTCCAGGTTGCCGAGGTAGAGCTTGTGCTCGGTGCCCGCGATGATCGCGGCCACGCCCCGGGTGACCTTGCGGGTCACGAACGTCGCGCCGCGCCGGGGCGATTCGTGGTTGAAGAGGATGCCGTTGACCGCGAACATGTCGTACGCCTCGCGGTACTGGACCGTCATCCAGTGGGCGAAGAGCTTCGAGACGGCGTACGGGCTGCGCGGGTAGAACGGCGTGGTCTCGCGCTGCGGGCTCTCCTGGACGAGGCCGAACATCTCGCTGGAGCCCGCCTGGTAGAACCGGATCGGGCGGTCGGCGTGGCGGATGGCCTCGAGCAGGCGAAGGGTGCCCATGCCGGTCGTGTCGGCCGTGAACTCGGGCATCTCGAAGCTGACCTTGACGTGGCTCTGGGCCCCGAGGTTGTAGATCTCGTCCGGCTTGACCTGGTTGATCGTCGTGATCAGCGAGGACGAATCCGACAGGTCCGAGTCGTGGAGGAACAGCCGGACCTCCTCGTCGTGGGGGTCCCGGTAGAGGTGCTCGATCCGGCCGGTCGAGAAGCTGCTCGAACGGCGGATCAGGCCATGGACCTCGTAGCCCTTGCCGAGCAGCAGCTCAGCGAGATACGACCCGTCCTGGCCGGTGATCCCGGTGATGACGGCGCGCTTCGTCATGATTTCGCACCGTCGGCGAGGTCACCGGAGGATCGCGGCGGGGTCGGCGAGGCGGACCCCGGTCGGCGACGACGACGCGTCTTCGGTTCGGTCGGCTGGTCCGGAGCCGCCTGGCGGTCTCCAAGGTCGCTGACCTCGCGCGGTCCGTTCGAGGTCATCCGGCCCATGGACAGCTCCACGGAGCTGGGGCCGGCTCCCGCGTCTGCGTCGCCCCGGGTTCGCCCGTAATACGGCGTGGCGACATGACCGGGCACGTTGTTCAGCACGACACCGATCATGTTGGCGTTGACCTTCGTAAGGGCCTCGAGCCCTTCGGCAACCATCCGCCGCGAGGCGCGATGGCTCTGGACGACCATGATCGTGGCCTCGGCCTTGGCGGCCATGAGGGCCGCGTCTGTCACCGCGGTGACCGGTGGGGTGTCGAAGATCACGACGTCGGCGGATCCCTTGAGGCGCTCGACGATCGCCTGCATCCG
>JAWVFH010000273.1:0-3610 GCA_033856255.1 Solirubrobacterales bacterium
CGAGCGGGAGCCCTAGGTAGCTGACATCCGCCAGTGGACGCTGGACCAGGAGCGAGTAGCCGAGGCCGCGCGCGACCAATGCGCGCGCGAGTTCGACACTCCCCGCGCGGTAGGCAGGTGCCATCTCCAGCCCCACTGCCTCGAACACTGCACGGAAGTAGCGCTCGCTCGGAGGAACGTCCAGCAGGATGAACGGCTCGGTGGCCAGTTCGGCCAGCGCCACAGACCGCCGCTTGCCCAGCCGATGCCCCGGCGGCAGCACCAAAGACGGCGGGCGGTCGTGCAGTACCTGGATCTCGATGCCCGGCAGCAGATCCTGCTGGTAAAGGAAGGCCAGCTCGCAGCGCCCGTCCAGTACTTCGCGTTGCACCTGTTCCAGGTCGCCTTCGACGAACTGGATCTCCACCAGCGGCTGGACCTCACGGAATCCAGCGATCGCAGTCGGCAGATGGAAGGCGGCGATCGGCGCGTAGCACCCGATGGTGAGCCGGCCTTCGATGTCCTGGCCGAGGCTGCGAGCCGCGGTACCGAGCTCGGACAACGCAGCCAGCACCTCCCGCGCGTCGGTGACGACCTGCTGCCCGGCGGCAGTCAACCGCGTGCCCCGGCGAGAGCCCCGCAGTACGAGCCGGACGTCCAGGGCACGTTCCAGTTCGGCCACCGCGAGCGAGACGGCCGACTGGGAGACGTGGCACCGCGTGGCGGCCGAGGTGATGCCACCGGTCTCGGCGATGGCGACCAGATACTCCAGTTGGCGCGGCGAGACATTCGGCAGGCTCATGAGTTCACTATATGGATGAGCACAGTTATCCAAGGTGGACTCATGGGTTGCGCCGTGCCACCGTCGGAGGATGGAGACCACCACCCGCAGCCACGCTCATCCGTTCGTGCCGTACCTCCCGCCGCGGGTGCCCATCGAGGAGGGACTACGCCGCGGCGAGGAGTTCTACCAGGACCTGGACCAGCGCCGATCGGTGCGCTGGTTCTCCCCCGATCCGGTGCCCGTCGAGGCGATCGAACTGGCCGTCCGCGCGGCCAACACGGCTCCGAGCGGCGCCCATCATCAGCCGTGGACCTTTGTGGCGACCAACGACCCGGAGATCAAGCACCGCGTCCGGCTCGCCGCAGAGGAGGAGGAACGCAGGTTCTATCTGGAACGCGACCTGCCGGACTGGCACGGGGCGCTGGCCCCCTTGGAGACCGACGAGCACAAGGAGTTCCTCGACATCGCCCCCTGGCTGGTGGTGGCCTTCGCGCAGAAGCACACCCCGCTGCCCGACGGGAGCCTGCGGAAGAACTATTACGTGTCGGAGAGCGTCGGGATCGCCTGCGGATTCTTCATCGCCGCCGTGCACCGGATGGGACTCGCGACCCTGACCCACACCCCGAACCCGATGGCTTTTCTGACCCAGGTCCTGGACCGGCCGAGCACCGAGCGGCCGTTCATCCTCTTCCCGGTCGGGTACCCCGCCGATGACTGCGAAGTACCGGCTCTCGAGCGCAAACCGCTGCCGGAAGCGCTGGTGGTCCTGCGCGACTGACCCCTGACGGGTTACAGTCACCAAGTGACTAAAGGACGACCCGCCGCATCTGTGCCGCGCGACGGCACTGTCAGCCGCAGCCACTCCGCCGCGCAGATCATCGAGGTGCTGCGCGACCAGATCGCCCGCGGCGAACTGCCGCGCGGCTCGCGACTACCGAGCGAGAAGCTGCTCGGCGAGCACTTCCTGGTCAGCGCACCGACGGTCCGCGAGGCGATCCGCGCCCTTGCCGCACTGGGACTGGTGGAGTCCCGGCACGGCAGCGGCACCTACGTGACCGCCTACCCGGCGGAGATCGGGCTGTCATCCCTCGCGACGGCCGCGCAACTGGAAGGCGCCACCGCCTCCGACATCATCCAGCTCCTGGAGACGCTCAACGTCGGCTCGGTCGACTACGTGATCCAGAACGCGACCGCGGACGACATCGTCCAGCTGGCCAACGCGCGGGACGCCATCGTGGCCGGCCAGACCCGCGAGGAGATCCTGTTCGGGGTCGAGTCCTTCCTGCGAGCCCTGGCGCACGCCGCGCACCGGCCGCTGATGGGGATGTTCGCCGACTTCCTGGTGCGCACCCTCGTGGTCCTCGAGATCGAGGTGTTCCCCGAGTCCGCCACCTTCTGGCGCGACTGGACGAAGGCACTCGCAGATCTCCGCGCCGAGATCGTCGAGGCGGTGGCGGCCCGGGACGCGGACCGGCTGCGGGCGGCGGTCAGCGAGTACCACAGCAACGCGACCGGGAAGCTGTCCGGCACCAAGATCGACCGCGAGATGAAGCTGTCCGACCCGCGGTTCGCGACCGCGGTGGCGGAGCTGATCATGCGCCGCTGAGCGCTCGTTTCCCGGCTCCGACAACTCTCAGGAAATCTCCAGCAGCCAAAGTCACCAAGAGACCTTGACACTTGGTAACTTGCGGCGCAGGGTGGTGAGCCATCGGAAACCTGGAGGAAACATGAGGCGATGGCCGACCACCGGCGTACTGCTCCTCGCAGCCGCACTGACGTGCGCCGGCTGCGGCTCCACGGGATCGGCCAAGGCCGGCGCGGCCTCGGACGGCCTCACCCACCTCAAGGTCGGCGTCAGCCCGACGACGGTGTCGGTCGCGGTCTACCTCGCCAAGGACAAATACTTCGCCGAGCAGGGGCTGGCCGTCGACCTCTCGGTCATCCAGTCCGGCGCCGAGGCGATCCCGCGGCTGCTCAACGGCTCCCTCGACATCGCCCTGGGCGACGCGGTCGGCGCGCTCCAGTCGGCCGGCAACGGAGTGCCGCTGCGGGTGGTCGGCGTGGCGAGTGTGTCGCCCAGCGATCCCGCTCTGGACTACTCGGGGATCGTGACCGGCGACGCCGGCATCCATGACGTCGCCGGCCTCAGCGACCGGACCGTCGCGGTGAACCAGCTCAACGGCGGCGCCCAGCTCACCGCCCTCGCCGCGATCGACGCCAAGGGCGGCGACTCGTCGAAGGTGAAGTTCGTCGAACTGCCGTTCCCCCAGATGACCGCCGCGGTCCAGGCCAAGCGGGTCGATGCCGCCCTGGTCGTTGAGCCGTTCCTCTCGGCCGGGACCAAAGCCGGGCTGAAGACCGTTCTTGCTCCGCAGGCCTACTCGGTGGCGGGTCTGCCCTCCACCCTCTTCGTCTCGTCCGGCAAGTACGCCGACGCCAACGCGGCGGCCATCAGCAAGTTCATGACCGCGCTCTCGGCAGCCAGTAAGGACGCGAACGCCGACCCGACCAAGGCCCGAACGATTGCCGGCACCTTCACCGGCCTGCCGGCGGCGACCCTCGAGACGATCAAGATGCCGGTCTTCGCCGAGCAGGCCGCCGACACGTCCGGGATGACCAAGATGCTTGCCCTGGCCAACAAATACCACCTGCTCGCGAAGCAGCCGGACCTGGCCGCTGTCCTCGGCAGCGCCAAGTGACCACCGCCGCGCTGAGCCCTTCGCTCAGGCGCCCCATGCCCGCAGTAGGACGGCGGCTGGTAGCGCTAGTGCTAGCGCTAGGGATCTGGCAGCTCGCGAGCATCTGGCTCGGAGCAGCGACACTGCCGGGCGTCGGACCCTGCCTGGC
>JAWVFH010000274.1:0-2959 GCA_033856255.1 Solirubrobacterales bacterium
CGATCAGCGTCCAGTCCGCGCAGATCGCGCGCAGCTGGGTCTGCCAGGTGTGCCGGTGGGTGTCGACCATCCCGGGCGCGACGATGTGCCCGGCGGCGTCGATCACCTCGGCGTCCACCTCGCCGAGCGAGTGGGCCACCGCGACGATCACGCCGTCCTCGATCAGCACGTCGCCGACGGGGAGGTCGCCGATCTCCGGGTCCATCGTCAGTACATGTCCGCCGCGGACGAGAGTGCGCTGTCGGGTCACCTGGCCACCTGTGCCCTTGCAACGTGGCGGACATGCTGTGCTGGCGTCCGCTCGGATGCCGCCAGCACAGCACCTACCGGCCGGCGGATCAGCAGGCAGATCCGTTGCGATCGAGTCGTGACGTGCCTTTGCTCTGCGCACACATACGCAACGGGCTGGCCCTTGCTCTGCGTAGGGATACGCAACAGCTCACGTTGTTGCGTATCCCTACGCAGAGCAAAGGCGCGCCGGGCGACCTACTCAGCGCCGGGCGCCGGGCGGCCCGCGCCGTGCCGCGTCCACGCCGGACCGCGCCGCACTGCGCGGGCATGTCCAGGTCCCGGTGGCCGGTCACCAGTTCCGGGTGCTGGTCGGACACGAGCCGGCGCAGTGGGCGCCACCGCTCGGCGAGCCCGAACCCCAGCACGCCGACCGTCACCTCACCGACCGGCCGCCCCGCTGGCCCGACACCGGTCGGCCTGGCCGGCCAGGTCACCCACGCCGGCCAGGTCACCCACGCCGGCCAGGTCAGCCAGGCCGGCCAGGTCACCGAGGTCGGAGAGCGCGTCGCACCCCGGCCAGGATGGTGCGCACCCGCGCGACGAACCGCTCCCCCGCCGCGGTCGGCGTGACCCGGCGGCTGGTCCCCTCGAACAACCGGTAGGCCAGCTCGCGCTCCAGCCGGCGCACCACCTGGCCGAACGACTGTGCCGAGATGTAGTGCCGCCGCGCGGCCCGGCCGAAGTGCAGCTCCTCCGCCAACGTCACGGCATAGCGCAGCGCTCGAAGGTCCCCCCGTTCCACCTCACCCGGAGAACGAGCCGGGCACCGGCTGACTGCATCCGCCCCGGTGTGCGTTGCGACCGCTCAGGCCTACCGCTCCTCGGCGGTGTCCAGCACCGCCGAGTCGGCCTGCCACCGCACGCTGGTCACCGACGGCTCCAGGGACAGCCGGCTGATCGCCGACTCCAGCTGCTTGTCGTCGCGGTGCTCGGCAGACAGCTCCGCGCGCACCTCGACCAGGCCGGCGCCGTCGGCGTTCGAACTGGTCACCGAGCGCAGCGCGAAGTCGGTCCGGCTCAGCGACTGCACCAGCAGCACCCGCACGTGGGCCTCGTCGGCGTCCTTGGTCACCGCCAGGAACGTGTAGTTGGTCGGCGTCTCGGTACCGGTCTCCGGGCGGCGGTCCATGGCGCGGCTCTAAAACTGACAGACGTCGTTGACAGTCTGGGTTTCCTGAGACGAGGGAGATCCATGACCGAGCGAGTGTGGAGCCAGAAGGACCTTGTTCGCCGCGCCAATCGGCGTCTGGCTGTGCTGCGGCATGCCACGGAGATCAGCGGCAATGTCGCCGCGACCTGCCGCTACTACGGCATCAGTCGCAACATCTTCTACCGCTGGAAGCGGCGCTACGAGGACGAAGGCCTCGAGGGTTTGAAGGACCGCTCGAGCGCGCCGCTGCACTGCCCGACCGTGACCCATCCGGAAATCGTCGGCAAGATCATTCATCTGCGGCAGCACTACCACTTCGGACCGATGAAGATCACCATGTATCTCCAGCGCTATCACGACATCCAGATAAGCCAGTCCGGCGTGTGGCGCATCCTCAAACGCTTGGACATGAACCGGCTACCGGCCTCGCAGCGGCACAAGCGTCATCAACAGCGGTGGAAGCGTTACGAGAAGCAACGCCCCGGGCATCACGTGCAGGTCGACGTCAAGTTCATCGAACCCATCACCACCGGCCCAGAGCGGCGCAAGCGCTACTACCAGTACACCGCGATCGACGACTGCACCCGCCTACGCGTCCTGCGGATCTACCCACGCTCGGACCAGAAGACCGCGATCCAGTTCCTGGACTACCTCATCTCCCGGCTGCCGTTCCAGATCGAGAAGATCCAGACAGACAACGGCGCCGAATTCCAGTCCGCGTTCCACTGGCACGTGCTCGACCAAGGCATCGGCCATATCTACATCAGACCCGCCACCCCCCGTCTCAACGGCAAGGTCGAAAGATCACATCGGATCGACGCCGAAGAGTTCTACCGGCTCCTCGAAGGAGTCGTGCTCGACGACGCCGGCGTCTTCAACGACAAGCTCAAAGAGTGGGAGGACTACTACAACTTCCAACGCCCACACGGCGGCCTCGGCGGCCAAACACCGTACGAGAGACTGCTACAAAAGACCCAACCCCAGACCGTCACCGACCAACGTCAGCACCACATCTAGGAGCGTGCACCCGGCGAGCGGTCCCGCCCGGCGCGGGACCGGGCCCGGATCAGCGCGATGACCGCCGCCTGCAGCACACCGGCGGCGAGCAGCACCGCGAGCGGCACCGGGTAGCCGCCGGTCAGGTCGAGCAGCACCCCCATGAGCAGCGGCGCCGCGCCGGCCGCTAGGTAGCCGAACCCCATCGCCAGGCCGCTGGCCGCCCCGGCACTCGCCGCGTCCGGGAAGTTCCAGGCGATCACCGACAGGCCGAGCGGGAACCCGGCGCCGACACCGATCGCCATCAGCACCACCCACCCCCATGGCCCGACCACCGGGGGCTCCGGCAGCCACAGCGCGCCCGCCGTGCCGGCCAGGCCACTGGCCACCGACAGCGCGGACCAGCACGCCCACCGCCGCCGCCGCTCGGCCAGCGCGGGGAACAGCAGGGCGGCCGTGATCTGCGCCACGCTCCACAGCGCCTGCAGCAGCGCGGCGTGCTGGGTGGGCCAGCCGAGGTGC
>JAWVFH010000275.1:0-3789 GCA_033856255.1 Solirubrobacterales bacterium
TTGTCCCGGCTCGGGATGACCCACCAGGTCGGCACGCGCCGCCAGGCCGGCTCGACCGCGAGTGGCTCGCCGAAACCGAGCGCCGCGGCGGGGCGCTGGTTCGCCGCGCCGGCCGCCGCTTCCTCGTCGCTGACGTCAGCGGCGAACACCGAGCGGTACTTCCCCGGTTGCAGGGTCAGCTCCGGGAGGTCACTACCGGGGTACGTCCACGCCCGCAGGGCGTCGGACAGCTCAGTCTCCGGGAAGCCGGCTGGGGCGTCCTGTGCGTTCTCCCCCTTGTCCAGACCGAATGCGGCGACGAGAACGAGGGCTTTGACGTTGGGGGCCGAGCTGCCGGCGTAGGTGACGACGGGGCCACCGTAGCTGTGGCCGACAAGGACCACGTCGCCGTCGATCTGGCTGACAACGCTGGCAACGTACTCACCGTCCGAAGTGAGTCCCCGCAGCGGGTTGGCGACCGTCTGGGCCGCGATGCCCGCCGCCCGCAGACGTGCGATGACCTTGTTCCAGGAGGATCCATCGGCGAAGGCGCCGTGTACCAGCAGGACCGTGGGTGTCATGTTCTTACCTCTCAGATTGACTAGCGGTAGCACGGGCGTGGCGGATGCAGACGATCAGAGCAACATCAGCGCCGCCCACGGACGAACACCCTCGGCTCTTCGGCCGCCACCTCGTCGGGACCGACCGCGGTGAAGATCGCCAGTCCGGCCCCGGCAAGGGCGAGCACACCGAAGACATGGGCCACCCCGGCGTCGGCCAGCGTGAGCAGCACCAGACCGACGAGGAAACAGGCCATGCCGACCCGGCCCGCCCATGGCGGCCGGACCGCATCCGGACCGCGGGTGGCGTGGCGAACCGGGGCGCCGGGATCCGGGTCCAGGTGGCCGGCCAGGCTGAGCCGGAACAACAGCGCGAGGCTGGGTGCCAGGACAACCAGGCCGAGCAGCACCGAGATCACCACGGCCCACAGGGTGGCGTTGTCCGCCGCCGCGTCGCCGAGGGTGAGGCCGGGCCGCAGGTAGGGCCGCTGCGCCGCGGCCCAGCCGCCCAGCAGCGCGGCCACCGCCAGCCCGGCCGCGACCCTCGCCGACTCGAATCGGCGCAACCACACCAGCACCAGGGAGCCGACGCCGCCGAGCGCGGAGACCACGGCCGCGGCCGCCCCCCACCCGGACGACAGCCCGGCGACGATCCTCGGCGCGTCACCGGCGAGCACCGCCAATCCCACCAGGGCCAGGACGCCGGCCGCCACACCGGCGATCAGCGCACGGATCCGGAAGGCGCGCTCCAGCCCGGATCCCGGATGCCGCCGGGCGTCCGCGGCCAGGAAGACCGCCGCGAGATACGCACCGACCGCCACCGCGAGACACCCACTGACCAGCGAGGTCGGGTTGACCCAGCTGGTCACCATGTCGCCCTTGGCGTTGCCGACCGGGACCCGACCGGAGGCGATGCCGCCGATCACCGTACCCAGCATGAACGGGGTGAGGATGGAGGACAGCGCGAACGCGGTGTCGATGAACCGCCGCTCGGCGGGTTCTTCGGTCGCGGTCTGCAGCGCGTAGCAGATCCCGCGCAGCACGATGCCGATCGCGGCGAGGAAGATCGGGATCGCCAGCGTCGAGCACACCGAGCCGAACACCGTCGGATACGCGGTCCACATGACCGTCAGCACCAACACCAGCCAGACGTGGTTGGCCTCCCAGAGGGGCGCCATGGCGTGGTGGGCGTGGTCGCGGAGCCGGCGGCCGTGCTCGCCCCCACCGGCGGTGAGCTGCCAGAACCCGGCACCGAAGTCGGCCCCGGCCAGCATCGTGTAGAGGACCAGGCCGACCCATGAGATCAGCAGTGGGAGTGTCTGGAGCAGCACCACCTCACCCCGCTCCCACGCCGGCCAGCGGGCCGGTCACCGAGTTGCCCGCACCGGTCGGCATGGGCACCTTGGCCAGCCGTCGCAGCGTCCAGAACACCGCCACGGCCAGCAGCGCGTACGTCCCGGCCAGTAGCCCGTAGCTCACCGGGACGCCGGTCGCCCCGGTCACCGCGTCCCCGGTACGCATCACGCCGTAGACCACCCAGGGCTGCCGCCCGACCTCGGTGGTCACCCAGCCGGCGACCAGTGCGACGTAGGCGAGGGGGCCGGCGATGACCAGGACCTGATAGAACCGGCGGCTGTTCGGCAACCGGCCCCGCCGCCAGCGCACCACGAGGAACACCACGGCGAGCAATGTGAGCAGGGTGCCGATGCCGACCATGGTCTGGAACGCGAAGCGGACCACGTTGACCGGTGGCTGGTCGGCGACCGGGACCGTGTCCAAGCCGCGCACCACGGCGTTCGGGCTGTGGAAGGCCAGCAACGACAGCAGCCGGGGGATCTGGATGCCGTAGCGGACCTGTCCGTCGGTGTAGAAGCCGAGCAGGTGTTCCGGAGCGCCGGCCGTGGTCCGCGCCAGGCCCTCCATGGCGGCGAGCTTGATCGGCTCCTCGGTCGCCACGTCCCTGGCCGCCCAGTCGCCCACGAGTACCTGCAGCGGCGCGGCGACCGAGGCGGCGGTCAGCGGCACGGCCAGCGCGGTGCGCTCGTAGCGGCCCCACCGCCCGCGCAGTCGGCCGACGGCGTACGCGCCGGCCACCAGGAATCCGGTCACCATGAACGCGGCGAGGTACATGTGCACCAGCTCGTGCCAGAAGTAGGTGTTGGCGAACAGCGCCCGCACCGGGTTGATGTCCACCACCCGCCCCTCAGCGTCCAGCTGGAACCCCTGAGGGTGGTTCATCCACCCGTTCACCGCGATGACCATCAGCGCGCCGACCACTCCGGCCACCGCGATCGGAAGCCCGCTCAGGAAGTGCACCCGTGCCGGCAGCCGGTCCCAGCCGTAGACGTAGATCCCGATGAAGATCGCTTCGAGGAAGAACGAGAAGCCCTCGATGGCAAATCCCAGGCCGAACACGGGGCCGAAGGTCGCCGTGAAGTTCGGCCACAGCAGGCCCATCTCGAAACTCAGAATGGTCCCGGTCACCACACCGGCCGCGAACAGCGTGACCATCACCTTCGTCCACCGCCGGGCCAACACCCGGAACAGCTGGTCCCCGGTGCGCAGGTAGCGCCATTCGAGGAACAGCACCATCGCCGGGAACGCGATCCCGAAGCACACCAACGGAATGTGCACCATGAACGACAGCGCCTGCATCTGTCTGGCCGCCAGCAGATACGGCTGCTCGGGCGGTGCAAACGCCGAGCACAGGACCAACGGGAGGGCCGCTCTCATCGCTTCACGACCTCGACGATCTGGCCCGGCGGGATGTCACTGCCCACCTTCTTGCGGGTCATCTCATATCCTCCCGGAGCAGCCTGGATGTGCTGGTCATTGCCCCACCTCCGCACCGTGACGACTCCTCCGCCGCGCGCCAACCGGATTGCGCCAGGTCACTGACCCCTTGGCTGTGCCGGCGGCGGACGTCCCCGACCTCCGGGACTCCCCCGCACCGCTCGGCATGTAAACAGCCTCGTGCAGCACGCGCGTTGAGAGCATCGTGGCCAGCGACCATCGCCCTGTGCGGCTACCCGTAACCGTCGGATTCCCGCTGGCCGGTAGTCGAAGCGCGGCTAGCGCTGGTCGACCTCGGGCCGCGAGCCCCCGAGCACGACCCGGGACCCAAACACCGGCATCCGGAGAAGCGGAGCGGCACTCATCCGGACGGACTGTCGGCGGCGATGAGGCCGGCGGCGGTGGCGTGCAGAAGGCGGGTGAGGCGCTGCTCGAAGTCGAGCGCGGCGTGGCCCCA
>JAWVFH010000276.1:0-2675 GCA_033856255.1 Solirubrobacterales bacterium
CCGGGAGAAATCCGCTGCCCTTGACGGTCAGCTTCTCACCGACATGGAGGCTCATCGGGCTGATCGACTTGACCACCGGTGCGGTGCTCGAGGCGGCGGAGGCACTCGCGGTGGAGGCGAGCAGGGCGCTCGAGAGCGCACCAAGGCAGAGAAAGACGCGGCGAGAGGTCATTGACCATGTTTTCGGACGCCGCTCGCCCGAACTTGAGCGGTCGGCCGGGTAGCGGACGGGCCGTGCGCCTCAGTGCCGGTGCGGCACGACGCGCTGCCCCACGTGCACGGCGGGCGTACCGGGCGTGAACCCGGGTGGCGGAGCGGGCAGGCCGAGGCCGTGAGCCCGCTTCACGAGCTGCGCGGCCGCCCTCTCCGAGACCGCCGCGATCGTCAGCGACGGGTTCACGCCGAGCGAGCTGGGGATCGCGCTCGAGTCGATGCAGAAGAGGCCCTCGTTGTCGAACGCCTCGCACCGGTGGTCCACCACGCCGAGGTCCTTGGTGTCGGCCATCCGGGCCCGGGGGCGGAGGCGGCAGCGGAGGCGGCGGCGGATCGCCCTCTTCGAAGCCGGATCGATGCCGCGTCCCTGGCGGGCGGATCGGGCGCGGCATCGGCGGCGTCACGCTCGGCATGCGACGGGCGGCTGCGCGGCGCGCGCTCGGGCTACCGCTGAACCGAGTCGAAGCGCTGGATGACCTGGTGCTTCGACGGCGGCGGTCGGCTCGTCGTCGGCTTCGGCCGGACGGGCGCGGACCTGGTGCTCACGAACTCCCGCCCGTTCGACACCCACGGCATCCGGCAGGGCACCCGGGGCAAGGTGGCGCGTCGCAAGGTTCGCGGGGAGCGCCGCCTCGGCCGCGTGCGCGGCGTGACGGTGTTCGCGAAGCGCGAGCGCCGCAGGCGGCTGCTGGTGGGCCTTCGGCGCGGGCGCGTCGCCTACCTGGCGGTGGCGCGGCCGAAGCTCTCGAACCGCGCCACGCTCAGGTATCTGCGCACCCAGCCTTAGCTCGGTACCCGCTCATTCACCTGGGTGAGGCGGAAGCTGTTGCCTGACGGGTCGCGGAATCCCGCGTCGATCCCGTAGGGCCGCTCCTCGGGCTCCTCGGTGAACTCGACGCCGCGGCTCTTGAGCTCCTCGTAGTCCGCCCGGCAGTCGTCGGTGGCGAAGAACAGGCCGCCGGCCGCGCCGCGGGCCATGAGCGTCTTGACCTGCTCGGCCGTGTCGGCGTCGAAGACCGGCGGGCCCGGCACGGTCATGAGCGCGAGCCCGAAGTCGGGCTGCCCGACCGGCCCGACGGTGAGCCAGCGGAAGCCGCCCAGCTCGGGGAGCGTGACGTCCTCGCGGACCTCGAAGCCGAGCTTCTCCGTGTACCAGGCGAGTGCCTCGTCCTGGTCGTGCACCCAGACGTTGACGTAGCTGACCTGCGTGATCATGGTGGCGAATCCTCCTGTGGGGTTGACGTGCGGTCGACCCGGAAGCTAGAGGCGCCGCGGCCAGCTGTCTTCTCGAAAACTGCTGGACGGCGGGCGCTCCCACGCGCGCAGCACGCAGGTCGGGATCCGCGCCCGGTTCGAAGCGGGCGGGTGCGCGGCGCGGTAGGCGGTCGGCGACATCCCGAAGCTCCGCCCGAAGCTCGTCGTGAACGAGCCCACGCTGGTCAGGCCGACCGTGAGGCAGATGTCGGCGACCGAGCGGTCCGTCGTGCGCAGCAGCGCCGCGGCGCGCTCGAGGCGGCGCGTCAAGAGGTACTGATGCGGTGTCTCGCCGAACGTGCGGCGGAACTCGCGGCTGAAGTGCGCCGGCGACAGGTGCGCGGCCTGCGCGAGCGCGGCCACGTCGAGCGGCTCGCGGTAGCGGGCGTCGATGAGGTCCTTCGCGCGGAGGAGATGCCGGGCCGGGGGTACGAACGCCATCGGTTCCGAGTATCGCGGCGCAGCCCGGAAGCGCCAAGGGCGCAGACCGCCCCGTGCGTGACGACAACCGCCCCCGGGCGCGCCGGGGAGGCCCGGATGGGGTCCTCATGCCGAACGACGCAGAGCGGTCAGTATGTGGGCCGATGCAGGCCCTGCTCACGGTCCCGCAACACCCGCATTCCACGCACGTCGCGGACGTCCCGGTTCCCCGGGCGGGCGCCGGCGACGTCCTCGTCCGCCCGCTCGAGGTCGGCGTCTGCGGCACCGACCGGGAGATCTCGGCGGGCCTCTTCGGCGTCGCGCCCGACGGCGAGGAGGCGCTCGTCCTCGGCCACGAGCTCGTCGGGGTCGTCGAGCGCGGCGGGCACGGCTTCGCGCGCGGCGACCTCGTCGCCGCGACCGTCCGCCGCTCGTGCGGGCGCTGCGCCGCGTGCGCGGCCGGGGCGCCCGACGCGTGCGCCACTGGCGAGTACGCCGAGCGCGGGATCACGCGCCTGCACGGGTTCGCGAGCGAGCTCGTCGCCGAGGCGCCCGAGCACCTCGTCGCGGTGCCGCCGGCGCTCGGCCGCCTCGGCGTCCTGGCCGAGCCGGCGTCCGTCGCCGAGCGTGGCCTGCGCCACGTCCGCGCCATCGGCGGCCGCCAGCCGTGGGGGCCGCGCCGCGCGCTCGTCCTCGGCACCGGCGCGATCGGGATGCTCGCCACGTACCTGCTGCGGATGGACGGGCTGGAGGTATGAACGGCGGGCCGGTCCGCCGGCGGCGAGAAG
>JAWVFH010000277.1:0-13053 GCA_033856255.1 Solirubrobacterales bacterium
GGGACCGGCGGCTGGCGGGCGACGTCCGGACGCTCGCCCGGGTGGCGGCGGACGGGTCGTGCGTGGCGGCCAAGGACGTGAGCATGGCCGGCCTCGTCGGCTCGCTGGCGATGCTGCTGGAGGCCAATCGCCTGGGCGTGACCGTCGATCTCGACTCGCTGCCCGTCCCCGCAGGAGTGGGCCTCACCCGGTGGCTCACCTGCTTCCCCTGCTTCGCGTTCCTCCTGTGCGTGCCCCCGGGACGGGAGGACGAGTGCCTGCGGCCCTTCCACGACCGGGGCATCGAGGCGGCGGTGGTGGGCACTTTGGACCCGTCCGGTCGGGTGGCGGTGGCCTCTGGCGGACGGACGGCGACCGTCCTCGACCTCGCCTCCGAGACGGTCACCGGCCTGGCCGGCGAGGAACCTCGGCGGGAGCCGTAGTCCTGCGTCGGCAGTGAGCGCTGGCTCTCGGACAACCCGCGCCAAGAGCTGGCGCGGTCCCCTCCACCTCGCTCGCCGGACCGAATGCGGGCGAGCCGGGCGGGGTCTCGGGAGGGGCCGCCGAGCATGGGTGGCGATCCTGCGGGTACGGCTCGCACCGTCACAGGGCGACGCTGGCCCGGAGCGCGATGGTATGGTCGATGGTATGGCAACCAAGAAGGTGACCGTGACGCTCGACGAGACACAGCTCCTTCGGATCCGGGCGCTCGTCGAGGCGGGGTCGGCACGGAGCGTCTCGGGTTTCGTCCAGCACGCCGTCGAGATCTCCTTGGACGACGTGGCCGGATGGGGCGCTCTCCTGGCCAAGGCCCTGGGCGCGACCGGGGGCACCTTGTCCGAGGACGAGCGGGCCTGGGCCGATGGGATCCTCGGTGGTTCGCCGGCCGCCAGCTCCGCCGCCTGATGCGGGGCGTGACCCTTGACGCCGGTGCCCTGACGGCGCTCGAACGCGACGACCGCCGGGTCCTCGTCCTGCTCGCGCGAGCCCGCGAAACCGGAGCCATCGTCACGGTCCCGGCGACTGCGCTCGCTCAGGTCCTCCGGGCGCCGGCCCGCCAGGTGCGTCTCGCCCGCCTCGTCCGACAGCCGACGACCGATGTCGTCCCCCTCGGTAGGGTCGACGCCACGAACGTCGGCCGGTTGCTCGCGGCGAGCGGAACCTCCGACATCGTGGATGCGCACGTCGTCATCTGCGCTCGAAGAGCAGGCCAGCAGGTTGCGACTTCGGACCCCGACGACCTTCGGGTGCTAGACCCGAACCTCCGCCTCGTTCCCGTCTGACCGGAAAATAACAACCGTGTAGTACCGCGGCGGCCTGCCCGCTCGGGGCGGGTTCGGTGGCGGGGCGAAGCGGCGCTCGGGGTGTGAGCCCCGGCGGGGCTGCGATCAGGCTGCTGCGGGTGCGAGTGTGACGGTGTGGCCGAGTGCTTGGAGTTGGCGGACGAGGTCTCGGGTCCGGCGGTCGGGATCGAGGCGGTTGGCGTGGTAGTCGGAGCCGAGGTCGACGTAGCGGGCGTCGGGGTCGTCGAGGAGGTGCCAGACGATCACCAGGACCGATCGGGCCACGGCGACGAGGGCTCGTTGCTTGCCGCGTCGGCGGACGAGCCGCCGGTAGCGTTCACCCAGGAACGTGTCGGTCTTGGCCGCGGCGGTCGCCACCTCGCCGAGCACGCCTTTGAGGTAGCGGTTGCCCTTGCCGGTCTTGCCGGCCTTGACACGAGGCCCGGACTGGATGGTCTGGGGTGACAGCTTCGCCCAGGACACCAGGTGGGCGGGGGTGGGGAACCGGCTCATGTCGAGGCCGATCTCGGCGATGATGATCTGGGCGGCGCGCTCCGCGATGCCGGGGACCTCGTCGAGGCGCTCCACCGGGCTGAGCTGGCACGCCTGGGGGTCCTGCCCCACCGGCACATCGCTGGCCACCGGGGTCGGCCGGTCGTCGCCGCTGGCTGGGGGGCGGGGCTCGGGGAGCACGGCGACGAGCTGTTCGATCCGGGCGGTGAGCCGGTCGACCTTGTCGGTGCAGGCGTCGATCTGGTCGAGCAGGAGCCGGGCCAGGTCGGCGTGGTGGTCGTCGAAACGGCCGTTGAGCGCTTCGATGAGCGCTGGCCGTTTGGCGTTGAGCTTGCCCCGGGCCAGGTCGGCGAGGACCTTGGGGTCTCGTACACCGGCGATGAGCGCTTCGATCATCGCCCGCGCCGACACCCCCAGCAGGTCCGTCGCCACCGACGACAACTTGATCAGAGCGTCCTCCAGCAGCTTCTCGAGCCGCTGCTTGTGCCGGGAACGCTCCTCGACCAGCTCGGTCCGCAACCGCGTGTAGTCCCGCAGCGCCCGGACCTCCCGAGGAGGCACGAAGCTGGGGCGGAGCATGCCCCGCTCGTTGAGCTTCGCCAGCCACACCGCGTCGAGCTTGTCGGTCTTGGGCCGGCCCGTCACCTGCTTGACGTCTCGGGCGTTGACCAGCCACACCGTCAGCCCGGCCGCCTCCAGCAAGTAGAAGAACGGCCGCCAGTAGTCCGACGTGGACTCCAGCACCACCCGTTCCACCCCGAGGGCGACCAGCTCGTCACCCAGGGCCAGGATCGCGTTCGTGGTGGAGCCCACCTCCCACACCCGCGACGTGCGACGTCCCTCGATCGACGGATGCGGGCGACGGACACAGACCATCCCCGATGCCTTGGCGACATCGACCGCGGCCGCCACGGTCAAGATCCGTTCCGCTTCGTCGCTGTCGATCTCCTCGACATCGTTGCTGATTGGCTTCAAGGGCACCCCCCGGGGCTCGGAACCGACGAGACGAGCGAGCCCGGGGGCCCAGGAGGGTTACGAAAATCTGATCGTCGTGCTCGTGGCAACAGTGCGCGGCCCTTCTGATCGGGCCCCACACCAAACTGAACTACGGCCTCAGGACCAACCCGGCAACGGCGTGACGGGCTCGCTCAGCGCCATTTTCATGCCAGCGCCACGGCCGGCGCAGCGGGGCACAGAAACTGAGCTGATCCGCGCAACTCGTGGCGCGCCCTCCAGCCCGCGATAGGGGATGCGGGCCGCCGCTCGACGTGGTCGTTTGTTCGGGGAGGCATCGCTCCAGAGTGATGCCGCCCACCGTGAGCCCCGCGCCGCCGCCCCCGCCACCCGATCGGATCGGCACGTTGGTGTCGCCGCGAACACGCGACCGGTATGGCCAGGATCCGCTGTTACCTCCCGGTCGGTGGGTCGAGCGTCGGCACTCGAGTTACGAAGCCTGTCTCTCCTGAGGCTGGTCGGCGCGATCGAAGTCGTAATTCGATGGTGCCCCGGAACAGCACATTGAGCACGTCGTCGCGGCTCGCCGGCGTCGTCGTTATGGGTCGGTCCGCTCACCGCCCTATCGCCGGCTATGTACGGTTCTCGACAGTCCGTTTCACCCCCTTCGCCCGTCGATAGGAGCGGCCTGGCCAGGCGTCGAAGCTAGTGTTCGCACATGGCAGCCCAACTAGACGAAGAACTCGTAGCCCTTCTCCGCAAGCCACTGATGGTCCATGTGGCGACCGTGATGCCCGATGGCACGCCGCAAACCACGCCGGTGTGGATCGACACCGACGGGACGAACGTCATCTTCAACACCGCGAAGGGCCGGGTGAAGTACCGGAACATCCTCGCCAATCCAGCCGTGGCGCTGTCGTTCGTGGACGATCAGAACCCGTACCGGATGTTCGAGATTCGTGGAACTGCGGAGATCGTCGAGGAGGGTGCGGATCAGCACATCGACTTCATGGCCAAGAAGTACCTTGACCAAGACAGCTACCCGTTCCGCCAGCCGGGCGAACAGCGGGTGATCGTCAAGGTGACCCCGCAGAAGATCGCCGGGATGTAGATCGAGCGGGGCCGCGCGCCGCTTCTGCGACTGCCCGTCCTGCGAAATACCCGAGGCCGCTTGCGGCGAGCCCACCGACGAGCGACAAGACGATATCGCCGGCGGCGCCGTGCGCGCTCGGTACAGCAGGGGCGTCGAGATGCGGTGAAACCTCCAATTCAGGTCGGACGGACATGAGTGTAATTGGACAGGATCTGGACCTACGACGGCAAAGCCGAGGGAAGGTGGATCACGTACGACGGCGGCTGTTTCCGAGGTCCCTCGGGCTGGCCGCTTAGCATTGACCTCGACGTCTCGGCCGGTGCCGGGCGCATCTCGGACATGCGGCTGGAGGCGGTCGGGCGGCCGGCGGTGTGCGCCAACCCCCACGCTCTCTATGCGCTCAAGCCGAGAGCCACGGCTGACTGTCCTAATAACTCCCGGCCGACCAGCCAAGGATCCGTCCCAGATCGCCGGGTCCGGGGGACACGGTCCCGTGCCCAACGCCTGGGCGGCCGGCTCTTAAGATCCGTGCCCCGAAACCGCCGGCCGCGTGAAGCACGACGCGCCGGCGTTTCCGAGCGAAGGTATGCGCCCGCTCACACGCACATCCGGCATTTGCGCGTGGGTCACCAATGACTGCGGCGGCGACGTTATGGGGGCTGGACGACCATGGTCCGCCCAACGGACACGTCGCCGACTGCAGCGCATGGTGTCTCTCGGCCGGCGGTCGGGAGTACCCTCCGCGGCCAGGGTCTTTCACGGAGGAGCCGGCCCGGGCAGGCACCAAGCTTTACGCTGGTGGTTGGTCAATCGGGCCGAGTCGGCGGGCACTTCTCCGTGGGCGGCGAGAGGGTAAAGCTGCGCTCCGCTAAAGAGACTTCCAAACCGGGCCGAGAAGGCAGGCAAATTCTGGCTGGCCCTTTGCCAATGCCGCTGCGACTAGATCGATGGGTCCGCTCCGGGCTCGGGCGCAACGAGTTCCGACCAGAGCGATGTATCAAGGTCGTCCGGCTTAGCGTAGTGCCGTCCGTAGCAATCACGGCAGTGTCGCGATCGGATTGATTCACCTGGCAGCGGCGCACGCCCAAGAGTTGTCGTAAGCTCCTTCAGAGTTAGGTCCGGCTGGCCGATGAAGGTGTATGCAAAGTCTGGGTTGGACGTCAGGGCCACGTGGTCGATCGCCACGAACTTAGTCACTCTGCGGATACACTCGTCGCCATCGTAGTACTGGCCCGGAACATGGTCGCAATCGAGTTCACCAGCGCCACAAATTGAGCATTTGCTCTCGGTAATAGCTGCAATACTGGCACCGACTCGACTATGCAACTTGTCGATTGGACAGTTCAGTCGGAAGGTCTGTGCCCCCGGCTGTGCCTCGTAAGTGCAGCCAAAACGCTCCTCGATAATGGCGCCTGCGCGGTGGGCGATCACGAAGAGGTTGCGGTTCGCCTCACGGTCTTCAAGAAACGCCTCCACGAGATACTTGACAGCCTGCCGATAGGCGTGCTCGGAACGTTCTCGGTCGACATCCTCCCACATCTCTGCCTCTCGCAGTGCGCGCAACCCGGCCTTCCGGAGATCGATGTCTACCCTCTTTAATGGGCTCATTGCTCAAATCGCGCTTCAATCGCCCGTACAACGCCATCGGCAGCGCCCGTGATCTCCAGTACGTCGATGGCACCATCAGCACTGCAATGCCCCTCGCGATATGTGATTCTGGCCTTTGGTCCCAATTTCTCAATTTGGGCGGTGATCCAATTACCGATGACGGACCCGAGAACTTCCATCGGTAGTGGTCCAAGGCTCATTAGGATGGGGAGCACCCAACTAGCATCATGTTCTTCGTAGGTAGCCTTTCGGGCACCAGGCGGCACAGCCAAGTGGACCGTGAAGCCGGCGTCCCGTAACGCCGTCCGAAGCGACTGCGCCTCTTGGCGGAAAGCTGCGTAAGTGATGCCGTCTGCATTATGGAGGCGTTCCGGCAGGATGAGCACAGCCGGATCTTCAGACCAGGTATCCACGGGCAGCCTGTCCGTGAGTTCGGCGCCAAGGGTGGTGGTGCGCGTTTCAGGCTCTGTGTCCACTCTGGTAAGCCTAACGGATCGACGTCGAGTAGAGAGGCAGGATGGGATACGCGCCATCGACGGACCGCGCGACGACCGGCCTAGTGACGAAGGTACTAATTCTAGAAAGAATCCGGTCGTACCTGAGGTGGCCAAGCATTTCTCCCGGATACGCCGAGTACGCGGCCCGGTGTCGTCGCAGGATCGACGACGGCCAAGCCAAAGACGGCAAGAGACCCGTCCGGTTCGGCAGGAACGTTGAAGACAAGGTCGGTCTCCCGTCGACCGTGGCCGTCGGAATCGCGCACGATCGGCTTGTACAAAATTCCTCCGGACTGAAGCACTGTAGCGTCCCAGTAGGTAGCGAAACCATCATACGTCGTATAAGTGATCCCGCCCTCCTCAAACTGAACCGGTCGAGCATCACCCGGTACGTTCGGCGGGATGGCCCAGTATTTCACACCGTTCCACTCTACGAGTTGTGGGATATCGCCCCCACGAACTGTTCCCGGGGGGGGTTTCCACCGATTGGGAACGTCATTAGTGGAAACGAGTAGGCGCAATGCGGACGGTCTTTCTATCGAAACGCTCAGCGGTGTTGAGGCGTTGTTAATGATCCGTGGTCTAAGCTTAATCTGTCCTTGATCCTTGATGGGCTTGCCAGTGCTATCGAGAACTGTACCTCTACACCATGCTATAATGCAGACCTCCACATTAGGCAGGGCCGGATCGGTAGGATCAGGATCACGGCACAGCTGGGTCGCAGAAACCGGCACTTGCGTTGTGACGGTGGTGACTACATTGTTCTGTTCACAGTTGGAACCTGGGGCACAGTTCTGGATATTCGTGCCGTTGTTTATGACGGACCCACCAGGGACCGTCGTGGACCCAGCTGCCGTTTGGTTATCACCATCGTCTCCGGAGAGGAGGGTCGCTGGCAGGGCCGCAAGAAGAGCGCACGCCACGAGGCTTGCGGTCAAGTTCCACCGTGAACGCTTGATCCAGGCCGAATAGCGAGTCTGGAAATGGCCCGCGATAAGGTTGGCGAGTAGTCCCGCTAGCGCAGCTAGGAACGCGACCAAACCGATCCGAAACACCCGCCTAGCATAGCCTGCGGCGTTTGTAGACGAGGTCCGGCGTCGTACGGGCCCAGCGCATCTCACAAACGGAGATGTACGCGAAGCAAACCCCATACTGCGTTCTATGCAAGTATCGGTGGGGGCTCATCGTGACCGACGATGCACCCCGAAGCGTTAAGACCTCGCGACCTCGTCTCTACGTGCCATGTGGTCGCAGAATGTATTTGTCGCGAAAGATGGAGCAGTCGCGCTGATGCAATCGTTTCCGTCGGAGCGTTCGGTATCGCTCCCTGTTGGAGCGTTCGAACGGATCGAGGAGTTCCGTTCAGCCGTCCGGAACGTGCCGGGAGGGGCGGTTACGCCCCTCCGGCTACGAATGCGGAAACGACGTAGCTGGCATGCCGGCCCAGGTTGTGGCGGGCCCGGTCGTAGCGCGTAGTCGTACGGGGATCGGCATGACGAGCAGCGATCTGGACGTCACGGAGCGGTACGCCGGCGTCGAGGGCGGCGGTGATGAAGCTGTGGCGCAGGGAGTGGGGCGAGATCCTCTTGGAGATCCCGGCCTTTCGGGCGACTCGCCGCACGATGCGCGTGGCACCGTGGCGGTCGAGCGTTGCCCGGAGCGGGACAGCAGCACCGGCCCGCTCCTCCGCTCGTCAACAGCCAGGTCGATCGCCCGGCCAACTCGTGGAGGCAAAGGGATCACGGCGGCCTTGCCTCCCTTGCCCATGAGCTTCACGGTGCGATGTCCGCGCTCGGTGCTGAGGTGCTCGATGTTGATGAAGCAGGCCTCGGTCACGCGTAGGCCCGAGGAGGCCGAGTACACAAGCCAGGGCGTGGTCGACCGGCCCGGCTGCGGCCGCCTGGGCGAGGAACGCGCCGAGCTCCATGCGGTCAAGGCCGAGAGTCGTCGACTCGGTGTCGATCTTCGGACGGCGGACGTGCTCGGCGGGCGATTCGGCGATGTAGCCGTCGATGACGGCGAAGCGGTAGAACCCGACCACGGTCGACAGCCGGCGGCCGATCGTGGCTCGGGCCAGGTGGCGCTCTTCCTCCATCCAGCGGGCGAAGAGTTCGATGTGGGCGCGCCGGACGCCGAAGATCTCGAGGCTGGCTTCGGCGCACCAGGAGAACCAGGCCCGCAGGTCGGTGGCGTAGCCACTACGGGTCGTGCCGGAGTAGCGGGCCAGGAACCCGCTGACGGCCAGGCGGGTCTCGTCGAACAGCGGTGGGCTCGGGGGGACGAGTTGGGCGGTCGTTGCTGCTTGCATCGGGAACCTCCTTGTTGGGGAGGTCCAGCGCGCCTCTGCCGAGCACGAGGAGCAAGCGCGAAATCACGAGGCCGGGGCGATGTGCATGGCGAAGGTGCTCGATGAACGCCCGATCGCCGGCAATGTCGGATGGCCTGCGGCGGGATCGTCCCCAGGACCTCGGACGCGCGGTTTATGGGCACCTGCACCGGGCGTCCCGGCACAGTCAGCGGAAGAGACTTCTGCTCGTCGCATCCCGTGTCCACGAGCCGGATCTCGGGCATACCCGGGTCCCTGAAGCTAGCGTCTAAGCGAAGAGCCGAGAACGCAAGAGATAGTCGGTTATGGGCCTGCCGATTAGACGAATCCTGACCTCTTCCTAATATAACTTGAGCCTTGAAGGATCTGGAGAAGGGTTGGGTAGGCGATCTCCCACGCACTCTTCCCCAGATCACTCGTCATCAATCGAGTGAGTACGAATGCATAAGTACAGCTCAGGATCAGTCGAAAGGCAATCGTAGATGTTGTTGCGCATACCCAGCCGAGGGCTACAAGCATGGCGAGGCTTTGAAGAGCGGCACCGACGAGGATTAGAAGATACGTGTAGCGGACAACAATGGGCTGGTCCGCTAACCACCTCTCGGCCTCGGCGGCACGCTCCGATTCGGCGGGTGTGGTCGATGCCGTCGACGTGCGACTCTGGGGTGACGCCTTCGGTTCTCGCCGCAGGTTAGTCTGACTTGTCGAATCCGTTGCCTCAATCATGAGGAACCTCCGTCGGTGCTCACGCGCGTGGAGTACGCCAATCGGGATGAGCACGTTTGCCAGAATATTCGGGGCCCATGATGCCCGAACGGCCGCAGGAAGTAATGCTATTGTGATGAGGCCAAGGACCCACGTGCGCTCATGGGCAGCATGAAGTCGATGTCGAAGTACTGCGCAACCGGGGTGTCGGCGATACTGCAGCTGTAAGCGTAACCGGTCGACGACAGAGATCGTGGCCGCCAGCGCAACGACGCATGTCGCCAAGAGCACGTCGCTGTCGACGTGTCGTCCGTGGGTCTGCAGCCATGTGCCAAGCTGATCTGACCCGCCCATAACCGCTCGGCCCAGAATAACAACCGACATGACCAGAAATAGAACGACTACTCTGGTTAGTGTTTCCGCTAACGTTGGACCTCGTCCCATTTCCCGCCACCACGCCCATGGCGTCAGCGGAACGAAGGAACTTAGCACCATTGCCCCAAGGCACGCGAGCACAATCGTGACAAACCAACTCGCAGCCTGATCGGAAGTCCACGCCATGAGGAGAAAGAGAATAGGCAGTACCCACAGCCATGACTGTGTACGAACAACCTCGTAGTACGATCGCACCCAGCGACCGTTGATTCCCGAGACCAGATGATCCGTGCGCTCTCGTTCGGGGGCATAATCCCGATCGACAGGCGCAGTGTGTTGGTCACCTGTCCGATCCGAGAAGGGGGATCCTGGAGCATCTTGACCATTAGCTGGCTGGGCCATTCGCTGTTCAGCCGGGGTCGAGCCGGTCCGGCTACTTCGCCTTCGAGGAATTCTCCTGACGGCCACTGACACCGCAAGGGCGCCGCAGAGTAAGACTAAGGGCCAACAATCTGGCGTCGACTTCGCGCGCCTCGGTCCCTTTTCACCAGTCCCTCCCTCAACTGCGGTCGCGAAAGTCGCCGCAGCGCGGAGGCGGTCGTTACATAGCTTGCCACTCCCGAACACAAGTTCGTAGACTACCAGTTGATGCTCGCATCGGCACCTATGCTCCTGGTGCGCGCCAAATACCCCAACCAAGGAATCGTCGCCATCGCATGCTCGTCGACCAGGCCTGGGCGCCATGCCCCGGTGTCGTTGCCGGGCTCACGCTGCGCAGCGAGTGTGAGCCAACCGGCAAATCAGCAGTCGCCAGCCAATCATTCACCGCAATCCCCTCCGGCGCGACCCGCTCACCTATTGCGTAGCGCCGTTGTACGGATTCCCGAGGGGCCTGCAATATCGCGAACGCCTACAACTCGGCGCTGTGTAGCAAATCTAGACGCACGCTCAGTCGGAGCATGGTCGGTACAGTGTTGTCGTGACTCTGCAGACAGTGCACGTCGGCCAGCTGCGACCGTGGGTGAGCGTAGTGTTTCTCGAAGTGCCAGCGGGCCTCGAAGGGTCGGCGATGAGCATCGTTCGCCACCAAGTCGAGATATCAGTCGCTCGCCGAGCCGATATGCAACTTGTGGGGAACGGACTTAGTGGGCAGCCAGACGACAGTGAGCTTGTAACCGACGGGCTACTGTTCTCGCAAGCAACCGTGCCAGGTTGGGCCTCAGCAGGCGCGCCTTGGATAGATATCGAACATCACCTCGTGGTGTGGGGGCTCCGCGGGTCCCTAATGGCGGTGTATTGCTCGAACAAGGCAATTATCAATCGATTGCAAGTGTGGCTCGACGGGCCTCCGATTCCATCCCTCCGCCGAGTAGATCCAGAATATATGTACGCTGCGTTCGCCGCGGGCCAAGCCAAGATCCTCTGGCTTTCGGGCGTCCACCCAAGCGAGGCCGTGAAGCCCGACGGCAAGACTATACGGGGTGTTAGTCTTCAGAACGCGTTGGATCGCCTCGAGGACCAGACATTCTTTGACTCAGCCGTAAGGGCGACGTTACAAGAAGGCCAGTCAGTAATCCTTAACAAGGCGATTACGTCCGACGCCCAAGAGTCACGAGCGTCGTACGGACCGAGCACAAACTGGTCCGAATTCGTGCTGGTTGTCGACGCCTTACTCGCCGTTCTCGAAGACGCTCGGTTGGGCGCCGGCCTTGCCGCGCCCTTTCCGTACCTGGCACGCATCGCCACCGACTTGACGGACGTGAGGGACGCCTACGAAGTGATTCCCGTCAATGCTGAGGCAATTGCTCTTAAGCCTGACGTTACGGAAGATGAATTCGATGCGGCCATTTTACTTGATGCGCTCCACTTCGAAATCCTCTCCACGAACAGTGCATCCGTGACCGTCAATGTCGTTGATGACGGCAACGCCGTAGGGCAACTAGTGCTTTTTCCGCGCATGCGCGGCAAGAAGGCTGTCATCGAAGCGGGTATTCCCGTCACGGCACAGCCCGGAATTCGTGAGACAGTCGAGTCTGCCCGCGACGCTATCAAGCTGGTGCCTCCCGCTATCCACTACCTCTCCGGACATACGATAAGTGACCACCGGGTTGTGATCCGTGAGTGGAGGGACCACCCGTTTGACTATTGGCAGCCTGAGGTGTTTGGGTGCGACATTGGGCGAGAGAAGCCGGGCAACGGTAGCCTTGTGGACATTCAGCGGCTTACCGGTGAACCGGGAGACGACTCGTTGTTCGGGTGGGTTGTTGCTAAGTGGGCCGCCGGATGGCTGGTCTGTGACGATGGCACCGACGAAGTAGCTGACTTTGTCCACCTTGCCCACGATGGCAACCTCACTCTAATTCATGTAAAGGCATCCCCCACCCGCTCTCCTGCACGCCGGGTGTCGAGCGAGGCCTTTGAACAGCTGGCGGCACAGGCAACCAAGAACATCCGGAGCTTGGAGAAGGGCAACCTTGTTGCGGACCTTCAAGCTGGGCCCCGCTCGTCTTCAACCGCCGTGTGGCTCGACGGTGCTAGGGGGCATACACGAATTCAGTTCGCGAACGTGCTCGTTGGCCGGCCGTCACGAGGTCGGGTGTCGATCGCCTTGGTTCAGCCCCACCTTCAAAACGCAGTGCTTGCCGCCACGCGGGCAGATCAGGCGGAGGGACGGTTGACCGTCGATGTGGCGAGGCTTAGGCGAATCGACGACCTCCTGCACGGGACCAGTCGTGTCGCCGCAGCAGTCGCCGGCACAGTCACCGTTTACATCGCCGTGTGAAGCGCCAGATTGGGGCATGCGCCTTCGCCCGGAGGTGCTAGCGCCTGGCGGTCGTCCAACTGTGCCCTGAGGGCCCGCTGGTGCCGGTTGGTCACGCTGGCGTTGTAGTCTCGGTCGAAGGCAGCCCGAACGAGCGTTCCCCCAGTCGTCCAGGTGGCGGCGCCGATATCGTCGATGTTCGCCGAGGCCGGTGTCCACGCAAAGGTGCCGATGTGGGTGGTTTAACGCGTGGAGGTCACCCATCCGGCATTCGCGGTTACGCCCGGGCTGCCCCAGACCCGCGACCCGACGAGGAATGCTTGATATGCGGTTTCGCGCCACGGCCAGGCTCGGGCGGTCTCAAAGTATCGACGTGGGCCGCGGGTACCTGTCGCCGCCTCGCTACGGGTGCCGAGGTTCCGCTCCGTCACCGACGGATCGGCCGTGTTGCGCAGGCCCCCAGGTCGGATGGATACCGTCCCGACGGTCCGAGCCAGGAGTCACCGGCCGTAGGCCAGCCCGAGCCGACGTTGGACAACGCCGGGGTGCCGGGGCCGGCGACCTCCTGGGTGACTCGATCAGAGTCGACGACGTTCACGTTCTCCGGCGCTTCACTCGCCAGGCGCCGGCGACGAACGAGCGCCTCAGCCAGTCGGGTCGGCGCAGTCCCTCCTCCAATCCCGAACGCCTGTTCGGCCAGTGAAGTCCCCTTTCGTTCATGCGGGAAGCCCCGAGAGGTGCTCCCTCGAGGGGGGCGCGAGAGCCTTCGAAAGACGGTGTAACGCTGTCAGGGCGGAGACGCACGCCTAGAATTCCGGGGTGCAGTTCCTGATCCTCGGGACGCTCGAGGTTGTTCACGACGACTGCGTCCTCGACCTCGGACGGGCCCAGCAGCGGGCGCTCCTGGCGCTGCTCCTGGTGCACGCCAACCAGGTTGTGGCGGCCGACCGGATCGCGGC
>JAWVFH010000278.1:0-2630 GCA_033856255.1 Solirubrobacterales bacterium
GCTCGCCTTCGTCGCGCGGCGGCTGGGCGATGCCCGCGTGGGCGTGCTCGTCGCGCGCCGCCATGGAGGAGCGATGCCACTGCATCTCCCCGAGGAGGCCCGCCTGACCGTCGGGCCGCTGGCCCCGGAGGACCTGGGACGGCTGCTCGCGGCGCGCAACGGCGCGCCCGTCTCGCGTCCGGAGCTCACGCGAGTGCAGCGCACGTCGGGCGGGAACCCGTTCTTCGCGCTCGAGCTGCTGGGCCGCGAGACGCTGCCCGCCGGGCTGCGTGCGCTGGTCGCCGACCGGCTCGCGGCGCTCTCGCCCGCGGGCCGCGTGGCGGTCGAGCTGGCCGCCGCGCTGTCGCGCCCGACAACCGCGCAGGTCGACCTCGCGATCGCGCCGGGGGTGCTGGAGGTCGACGCGAGCGCGCCGCCCGTCGGCGGGGCGCGGCCCGAGCGGGCGGCCTCGCCCGCGAACGCCCCGCGCCGTGTGCGCTTCACCCACCCTCTGCTCGCGTCCGTCGCCTACGAGCAGGTGGCCGACAAGCGCGTTCTTCACGCTCGCGCCGCCGCGCTCGTCGACGAGCCGGAGGAGCGCGCCCGCCACCTCGCGCTGGCCGCGGACGCGCCGGACGAGGTCGTCGCGACGGCGCTCGACGACGCCGCCCGCCGAGCGCAGGCCCGCGGCGCACCCGATGCCGCCGCGGCCCTGCTCGAGCAGGCGCGCCGGCTGACGCCCGGGCCCTCCTGGCGCCGGGGCGTGGAGGCCGCGGAGCGCCACCTCGAAGCCGGCGATGCCGAGCGCGCGCGAACGCTGCTCGAGGAGGTCCTCGCCGACGTTCCGCCCGGCCGCGATCGCGCCTACGCGCTGGCCCGGCTCGGCTGGGTCCGTGCGCACCGCGACGGCTTCCGCGCCGCCGCCGCGGTCTTCCGCGAGGCGCTCGCCGAGCCGACGGACGACATCGCGCTGCGGATCGAGATCGAGCAGGGACTGTCGTGGTGCACACACTCGATCGACACCGTCGCCGCCGCGCAGGTCCACGCGCGGACGGCGCTCGGACTCGCGGAGACGCTCGGCGACCCGACGCTGCTGGCCCACGCGCTCTCGCACGTCGCGTTCCTGGACTCGCTCGGCGGCGACGGCATGGCGATGGCGGAGATCGAGCGGGCGCTGGCGCTGAACGCCGACCCCGGCTGGACGCAGATCCTCGGCCGGCCGGACTGGATCCACGCGCTGCTGCTGCTCTGGGACGGGCAACTGCAAAGCGCGCGCGAGCGCCTTGCGGCACTGCACACCGAAGCGCTCGAGCGCGGCGACGAGCACTCGCTGCCGTTCGTGCTCTTCCAGCTCGCCCGGGTCGAGCTGCTGCTCGGCGACTGGAAGGCGGCGCACCGCCACGCGGGCGAGTGCGAGGAGACCGCCGTCCAGAGCGGGCAGGTCGGCGAGCGCCCGTACGCGGCGGCGATCGTCGCACTGGTGGCGGCGCACCGTGGCGAGGTCGAGCTCGCGCGCGAGCGGATCGACAGCGGCCTCGAGCTCGCCGAGCGGCTCGGCGTCATCCCTGCCGGGCTCGAGCTGCTCGCCACCCGCGGCTTCCTCGAGCTCTCCGAGGGCGACGCGGCCGCGGCCGACGCCACGTTCGAGGATCTCCGCGCCAGGGCCGCGGCCGGCGGACTGCGCGAGCCCGCACTGTTCCGCTTCCACGCCGACGCCCTCGAGGCGAAGGTCCTGCTCGGCCGCGAAGTCGTGGCGCTCGATCTCAGCCGCCCGTGGACGCGCACCGTCGCCCCCCGCTGCGCCCTGCTCCTCGGCGAGCCCGCGCGAGCCGACGGTGCCGGCGGGCAGCCCTTCGAGCACGCGCGGACGCTGCTCGTCCTCGGCGCGCGCGAGCGACGCAATCGCCAGTGGCGCGCCGCCCGCGAGGCGCTCAACGCGGCGCTCGCGAGCTTCGAGGCGCTCGGCGCGCCGCTGTGGGCCGAGAAGGCGCGCGCCGAGCTCGCGCGCGTCGGCGGCCGCGCGCCCACCGAAGGCGCGCTGACGCCCACCGAGCGACGCGTCGCCGAGCTGATCGCGGCCGGCCGGACCTACCAGGAGACCGCGGACGCGCTGTTCATCAGCCCCAAGACGGTCCAGTGGAACCTCTCGAAGGTCTACCGCAAGCTCGGCATCCGCTCGCGGGCCGAGCTCCCCGGAGCACTAAAACCGGCGATTCCGCCGGTTTCGCGCGCGAACCTCCCGCCGTAGCTTCGGCGGCATGTATCCGCCCGTCAGCCAATTCGAGACCCGCGAACTCCGTCTGCAGCCCGGGCACGAGGAAGCGCTGCGGGTCGTCGTCGGCGAGGACTCCGTCCTGCTGCGCGCCGGCACCGTCCGGCTGCTCGAGGAGTCCGGCTTCGACGTCGTCGGCCAGGCCGGCGACCGCGACGATCTCCTGCGCAAGGTCCGTGCCCACCGCCCCGACGTCGCCGTGATCGACATCCGCATGCCTCCGGACCACCGCGACGAGGGCCTGCAGGCCGCCCGGATCATCCGCGCCGAGCTGCCGCGCGTCGGCCTCCTCGTGCTGTCCGCCCATCTCGAGGAGCGCTACGCGCGCGAGCTGCTCGAGGGCGGCGCCGCGGGCGTCGGCTACCTGCTCAAGGACCGC
>JAWVFH010000279.1:0-2504 GCA_033856255.1 Solirubrobacterales bacterium
AACTCGACCTGGCACGGCGAAAAAAGGAGCTCGACGAGCTCCGTGGGGGCGGATTGACGTCCAAGGATGACCAGCGAGCCTTCCAGGAAAAAAATCTGGCCTACAAAAGGCTGCAGGGGGCACTTCCAAGCCCTTGAGCGGTCAACTATAATGCGCGGTTCTTTTTTCCGCGCGTCACAACGCGGTCTACGCAGTCTTTGTCGGGGGACGGATGGTCCAGCAGAAGCGCAAGCCCAAGGTCAAAAAAGCTCAAGCAGCGAAGAAAAAGGCGCACGTCGTTCGCGCGCTGAACCGTCACGTCCCTAAGGCGCGCGCGCACAAAAAGCTTGTCCGCGCGAAGCCGCTCGAGCACTCGCGCAAGCCCGCACTTGTAGCCAAGGTCGCGCCCGGCAAGCCGCTCGCAGGCAAGCCGGTCGCAGGCAAGGCGGTCGCAGGCAAGCCCGACGACAAGACGGGCAAGGCGCCCAAGGCGCCGATCAAGAGCGCGAAGGCGGCGCTCGAGCTGCTCGAAGCCAAGGTCAACGAGGTCAAGGCCAAGGGCAAGCGCGGCCGCGGCGGCCGTCGCGGCGGCAAGGACGGCTGGCTGATCCCGCCCGAGATGCCGAAGGAAGACGCCGAGACCCGGCGCACGCGCCTCAAGAACCTGATCAAGCTCGGCAAGGAGCGCGGCTTCCTCACCTATTCCGAGATCAACGACCACCTGCCCGACGATCTGGTCGATGCCGAGCAGATCGAAGCGATCATCTCCACGTTCGGCGACATGGGCATCCAGGTCTACGACCAGGCGCCCGACCAGGAGCAGCTGCTGATCGCCGCCGATGCGGCGCCGGTCGCGCAGACCGATGAAGATGTCGAGGAGCAGGCCGAGGCCGCCCTTTCGACGGTGGATTCCGAGTTCGGCCGCACCACCGACCCGGTGCGCATGTACATGCGCGAGATGGGCTCGGTCGAGCTCCTCACGCGCGAAGGCGAGATCGAAATCGCCAAGCGCATCGAGGACGGCCTGCGGCACATGATCCTCGCGATCAGCGCCTGTCCGACCACCGTCAAAGAGATCCTCGATCTCGCCGACAAGGTCGAGAAGGACGAGATGCGCATCGACGAGGTGGTCGATGGCCTGATCGACCCGAACGCCAAGGACAGCTTCGATCCGAAGAAGGCCGCCCCGACGCCCGAGGACGAGGAAGCGCAGATCGAGGAAGAAGAAGGCGAGGAGGACGAAGAGGCCGCCGAAGCCGCCCAGTCGGCGAGCATGCTCAAGCTCAAAGGCGAGGCGATGGAGAAGTTCGTGCGCATCCGCCGCCTGTTCGAGAAGCTGCTGAAGGCGCTCGAGCACAAGGGCTCGAAGGACAAGGACTACCTGCGGGTTCGCGACCAGATCTCCAACGAGCTGATGACGATCCGCTTCACTGCGCGCACCGTCGAGCGGCTCTCCGACAGCGTGCGCAGCCTGGTCGACGAGGTGCGCCGCCACGAGCGCGAGATCCACGACGTCTCCGTCGAGAAGGCGCAGATGCCGCGCCCGCACTTCATCAAGATCTTTGCCGGCACCGAGGGGTCGAAGCGTTGGCTCAGCACCGAGCTCAGCGCCGGCCACCCGTGGACCGAGGCGCTGACGCGCGTCGAGCCGTCGATCCTCGAGCTGCTGGGCAAGATCACCGCCGTGCAGCAGAAGATCGGCATCTCGATCAAGGACCTGAAGGAGATCAACAAGCAGATGTCCACGGGCGAGGCCAAGGCGCGGCGCGCGAAGCGCGAGATGACCGAAGCCAACCTGCGCCTGGTGATCTCGATCGCGAAGAAGTACACCAACCGCGGCCTGCAGTTCCTCGACCTGATCCAGGAGGGCAACATCGGCCTGATGAAGGCGGTCGACAAGTTCGAATACCGCCGCGGCTACAAGTTCTCGACCTACGCCACGTGGTGGATCCGCCAGGCCATCACGCGCTCGATCGCCGACCAGGCGCGCACCATCCGCATCCCGGTGCACATGATCGAGACCATCAACAAGATGAACCGCATCTCGCGCCAGATCCTGCAGGAGACCGGCCAGGAGCCCGATCCGGCAACGCTCGCGCAGCGCATGGAGATGCCCGAGGAGAAGATCAGGAAGATCCTGAAAATCTCCAAGGAGCCGATCTCGATGGAGACGCCGATCGGCGACGACGACGATTCGCACCTGGGCGATTTCATCGAAGACCAGGCGACCATGGCGCCGTCGGACTCGGCCGTTTACGCGAGCCTGCGCGATGCGACCAAGGACGTGCTCGATACGCTGACGCCGCGCGAAGCGAAGGTCCTGCGCATGCGCTTCGGCATCGAGATGAACACCGACCACACGCTCGAAGAAGTCGGCAAGCAGTTCGACGTGACGCGCGAGCGCATTCGCCAGATCGAGGCGAAAGCGATCCGCAAGCTCAAGCACCCGAGCCGTTCGGACAAGCTGCGAACGTATCTCGATAACCTGTGAACGAAAAGCCCGGCGCCGCCGGGCTTTTTTTCGG
>JAWVFH010000280.1:0-5803 GCA_033856255.1 Solirubrobacterales bacterium
CTACTTCCTCGCTGGCGACGCGACCTACGACGAGGAGCTGCTCAAGCAGCGCATCGTCGACGGATTCTCTGAGAACATCGGGGTGTCGCTGGACACCTTCGACCGCATCGCCGCATTCGCCCGATCCGAACCGACCGTGCTGCTGCCCGCGCACGATCCGCTCGCTGAACAGCGATTGGCCGAACGCATCACACTCACCGACGACTAAGCACAGTGACCGCGGGTTGCGGCAGGGCGCGGGTTGCCGGTTAGGCGGTTAGGCGGTCGGCGACGGGATGCTGTCACGGTCCGATGGCCCTCACGGAAGGCGAAACCCAATTGCTGTGGACAGGGATTATGCAGTGAAGATGGACAAGCGTCCGCGACACGCCGATGTTTTGTCAAAGTAGCCCGGCGATTCCTGTCAATCTTCGCTGCATCTCGACATCGGCTTTGTCGGTGCCGACGAGCCACTCGTTGTCCGTGTGCCACCCTCAATACCAGGTGGGATAGACGATGACGTTGGTCTTGTCGGCGTTGAGGGTGCCGTAGGTCTTGTAGGCCAGTTTCGCTGCTCGCAGCGTGAAACCATTCTGCAGGGTGAAGTCGCCGAGATCGAAGTACTCGGCATCGTTGGGTGCAGGCACGATGAAATCCCTTTCAGTTCTTTCTTGTCGGCCTGTGGCGGTGACGGTTAGGTGCTGACCGCGCACTGGCCGCGGTCGATGAGTTGCGGGGACCGGCCCGAGGGCCGTATGTCGATATCGAATATCGCAGTCGGAACATAGAGCGTCGCACAGGAATTCGGGACGTCCACCACACCGGACAGGCGCCCTTCGACGGGGGCGGCGCCGAGGATGAGGTATACCTGCTCGCGCGTCCAGCCGAATTTCGAGAAGTACTCGATCGCATTCAAACAGGCGTTCTGGTAAGCGAGCGTGCTGTCCAGGAAGTGCTGGGTACCGTTCTTGTCGACCGAGAAGCCGACAAACGTCAGGAACTCCGAGTACCGCGGTTCGACGATGCCGGGCATGAAGATTGGGTTCGTGGTGACACCGTAGGTCTCCATCCCACCCTTGACGATCTCGACCCGCAGATCGATGTATCCGCCCATTTCGATGGCGCCGCAGAAGGTGATCTCACCGTCGCCCTGGGAGAAGTGCAGATCACCCAGCGAGAGGTTGGCACCGTCGACGAAGACTGGATAGAAGATCCGGCTGCCCTTGGAGAGATTCTTGATGTCCTGGTTGCCGCCGTTCTCCCGCGGGGGCGCCGTCCTCGCCGCCTCCGCCGCGACACGGTCGTACTCGGCACCTGCGAGGTTGCCGAGCACTGCGTTGACCGGCTGCGGCGGCAACGCCAACGGGGGGACGCGATCAGGCTCCGTCGCGATCAGCGCGGCCTCCCGTGCGTTCCAGGTGGCCAACAGGTCTGCGCTCGGCGCGGTCCCCATCAGGCCGGGATGGATCAGCCCGGTGAACTCCACACCGGGGATGTGACGACTGGTCGCCTTCTGTCCGGTGAAGTCCCAGACCGCCTTGTACGCCGCCGGGAACCAGTCGGTGAGAAAGCCGCCACCGTTCTCCTTGGCGAAGATGCCGGTGTATCCCCAGCCCTGCCCGGCGACCGGACCGCTCTGCTGTGGCACCGGACCGACGTCGAGAATGTCGACCACGAGAAGATCCCCGGGCTGCGCACCTTCGACGGCGAACGGCCCGGACAGTTGGTGGACCATGGACAGGTCGCAATCACGGACGTCGTTCGCGTCGTCTGTGTTGAGGATGGTTCCGTCGAACCACTCCTTCGACTCGACACGGAACGCGTCACCGGACTTGACGGTCGCGACCGCCGGAATGTCGGGGTGCCACCGATTGTGGCCGACCAGTTCCTGCTCCCGGAAGGGCTTGCTCTGGTCGACGGAGAAGATGACGTCGGGCATGTGGACTCCTCGATTGGCTTGTGGGACTGATGAATCGGTGGCATCGGTCAGAATCAGGGACGTGGGAGAAGTGCGTGGCGAGGATCCGCGCCACGCCGCGGGGCGGCAGTAGGGCTGTCGCCCGTCCGCACGACGACCCCGGGTGAAGATTTCGACTTCTCGTGCATCTCCAACGCTTTCGCCCCGGCGCCGGCACTCCTGGTCAGCGCCGCCGAACCGAACACCCGCTGCGCCGGCACCTGGCAGGATTCACAGTTCACCGCGCCGGGGGCGGTGCCGATCGGAAACTGTATCTGAATGGATCCGTGTGTGACACAACGATATTGATAGCGAGCCATCCGGTGCCCTTCCGGGAGTGACCGTCCTGTTATTCCCATATGGGAATAACAGGACTGAACATACCCTCTCGCCAAGTCGGGTCAAGGGCAGACGACGGAATCGCACGCATCGGGAAATCTGTTTACACGCGGGTCACAAATCGCGTGTCACACAGACCACGTGTTACACGTTGTCAACATCGGCGCCCGCCCCCTGCGGTGAGGTGCCGGGCGGAGGATGATGGAACGACGCGCCTACGGCAGGGACTGCTCGGTCACCTGGCGCCCACTGGTCCGCAGGATCGCCGGCTCGACGTCACGGAGGAGCGTTTGACCATGCGCAGACAGTCGCAAAATAGTCCTGCGACGATCGCGCGGCGACGACGTCCGGAACACGGCGCCGATCTCGACGAGGAAGTCGACGATCCGGGTCGCCGATGTCGACGGAACCACCAGGGCGTCGACCACGTCCGACATCGAGCAGCCCGGGCTGGACTCGATGTATGCGAGCGCGCGCCAGCGATCCACCGTGAGATCGGTGCGAGACAGCGCGTTCTCGATGCGCGCGGCGACCAAGGATGCTTGTCTGAGCAACGCGAGCGCGTCCGCGACAACTTCCATGGCCTGCCTTCTGAGATGACTCCCAGCCCGTGGTCGTACCGCAGCTCGGAGGTGCACCAGCATGCCAGATAGCATGCCGGTGTTCGAACCCAAGGCTCATCGAGCCACGGATTTCCGGGTCGCTCTCGCACTGCCGCGAAGGGGTCCAGCGGGCATCTTCGGGCTCGAATGTCGAGCCGCCGCGGAACTGGCGGCTACCGAGATCGACGCGTGTGGTGGAGTCGCAGGCCGTAGCGTGCAATTCGTCGACGTCGATGCCGGCGGCGACCCCGACACGGTGGCCGCCACCATCAGGGCCCTCCTGGATTCGGGCGCCATCGATGCCGTCACCGGGTGGCATCTGTCCAACGCCCGCCAGGCCATCGCCAAGGTCGTCCGCGGGCGAGTGCCCTATGTGTACGCCGCCGCCTACGAAGGTGGTGAACGCACCGACGGTGTGCTGTGCAGTGGGGAGGTTCCCGGCGATCAGATCGTGGCGTCGCTGCACTGGCTGCGCACCGAGTCGCGGCTGCGCAGGTGGTTCATCGTCGGCAACGACTACGTCTGGCCACGGGGCACAGCCGTCGCGACGCGAGTTGGGCTGCAGCACAGCGACATTTCGATCCTCGGTGAACGGTTCCTGCCGCTGGGCACCGACGACGAGGCCACCTGGGATCGGGTGCTCGACGAGGTAATCCACAGTCGGGCACAGGGAGTCATCTCGTTACTGGTGGGCTCCGACGCGGTGCGGTTCAACCGTGCGTTCGCCGAAAAGGGACTGGACGCGACGGTCACCCGTTTCAGTCCCTTCACCGACGAAACCGTGATCCTCGCCAGCGGCGCCGACGCCACCACGAACCTCTTCATCTCCGCGGGGTGGTTCGCCTGCCTTGGCTCCGCAGCGGCGGCCGAGTTCACCGTGGGTTTCGCGCGCGCCTTCGATCTACTCAACGGGACGGGACCGATCGGAGAGTCCGCAGCGCCGCCTCCCGGCACCATGGCGGAGACCACCTACTCGGGAGTGCACCTGCTGGCAGGTATCGCGAGCACGTCGGTACCAACGGTGGCGGACGCGCGGCGCGCATTCAGCAAGTGGGGCTGGGACTCGCCGCACGGGCCCGTCGACCTCTACCGCGGATCAGCGCGTCATCCCGTGCACATGGCGAAGGCACGCGGCGTCGAACTCGACGTCATCGCGCGGGTGCGATGACTGCTCCACGCTTACATTGCTGCCGTTCGACAATTCGCTGCTGAAAACACCGCAGATCGTCAACGAGCGCCAACGCCGGCTGAAGGGGATCGACGAGATCGTATTCTCCTTGACGCCAAAGGGATTGACGACCGAAGAGGTCGCTGCCCACTTCCAGGATAGCTACGGGCGACGGCGACCAAGGACACCATCAGCCGGATCAAGGTGATCGGTGAGATGACCGAGTGGTGCAACCGGCCGCTGGAGCTTCTGGACCTCGTGGGGGAGCAGAGCCAGTCAGACCTCGCCCAGGCGCTGCGAGTCGACCGCACCAACCTGGTTGGCCTGCTCAATGACCTTGAAACCGCGGACCTCATCGAGCGCCGACGATCCCAACATGACCGCCGCCGTCACACGGTGAGCCTCACGCCGGCAGGAACGCGCCGACTAGCCGACGTACGAAACGCACTCGGCGCCGCAGAACAACGGGTGCTTTCTGCCTTGACCCCGAGCCACACTCCACGCACTGCTCCAGCAGGTCACCGCGGCCGAGTGCGGCGAGCAGTCGCAAGCTCCCTTCCGCGCAGAACACGCCGACGCCTAATCACCTTCAGCTGAATACGGCTTGCTGATTCGGCAGTCGAGTCTGCGGGTGGTTGGGCCCCGGTACGCCGCCTTACCCACCGATCCGTTGGACCGAGGCTCACATCGGGCTCGTTCACCAGTTTCACCATTCCGAAAAAATCCGTAAGCGACGAGGATGCCTGCCCCGGTCAGGGCTTTCAGTGATCGGAGCCAATAGTCGCCTGCGACAGGGTCGAACGCAGCGTCCGCACCACCCGGGGGCCGGTGGCCAGGGTGGGTGAAGTTGGGGTTGGTGGCCGGGTTCGGCCCGAAATAGCCGGCCCCGAAGGCGTCCGCGACAGCGGCCCGTCCGGTGCGGTGACCACTGGCCCACCTCGGGATCGGGCTTCACCGTTACTCCATATCGGTGAGAAGTTCCCAGGGCTGCATGCCGAGGAGACCAGCAAGGTGCCCCTGCATCTGGACGCCGGACGGCAGCGGGCGCCACCATATGGTCACTTCCGCGATCTTGCCGTCCGCGTCGAGCATGATGTAGTCCATCCCCGGCGCCGTGTTCGACGTCATCGGTGCCTTCACCACGGTGCTGTTCCACGCGCCGCTCAACATCAACCTGGCTGGCGTCGATCCGGCCGTACTGTCGGATGCGGCACACGAATGGCGCAAGTTCATGGTGCCGTGGACGTGGTGGAATCACTGTGCGCACCTTGCCCCGCTGGTTGGCGCGGTATTGTTTCTGATCGGCCTGCTGTCGCGGTAGGACGGCCCGCCGCCGGCAAGGCCCAGCTGATCGAACCCGACTAACGCGCCCCCTGGGCGTCGTAGGAAATGAAGCGGTTCTGAGTAGTCACCGACATGGACGCGCAAGGGCGTTCGTGCGTCCGTTTCTTCGTTCGGCGCTGCCGCTCGTCGAGCAGGAACCCGGCACGAGACCATGGTTAGCCGTTCGGTTCGGCCCGTCGACTTTCGGCATTATCGACGCGTTCCCGGACGAGGCGGCACGCGAGGCGCATCTTGGCGGCCCCGTTGGAAAGGCCCGCGCGGAGAAAGCCGACTAACTCTTCGCCTCGCCACCCGACATCAACAATCTCGACGTGATCGCCAACAAGCTCTGACACCGTTGCGCCTGACCCGACTGGTCAGGACGACCAATAGGGTGGTGCCGGTGCTTGCCGCCGAGCGTGGCGCGTGGCGGAT
>JAWVFH010000281.1:0-4234 GCA_033856255.1 Solirubrobacterales bacterium
AACCACTTGATCAACGTGGACACCGGCGAGATGTACCCGATGCCCAGCCCGATCCCGCCGATGAACCCGTAACCGACCACAACCAGCCAGTACTGACCCAGCGCCATCCCCGCGGCGGAGATCAGGAAGCCTGCGGCGAAGACCACCGTGGCCACCAACATCGCCCAGCGCGGGCCCTTGTGATCGACCTTCGTCCCGAACAACGCGGCGGAGACGCCGAGCATCACGATGCCCAGCGTGAACGGCAGGCCGGACAGGGTGCCGGCGAAGCTGTTGCCCTTGAGCACGGTGGCACCCAGCGGGTCTTTGAACACGCTCCATGCGTAGACCTGGCCGATGGCCAGGTGGATCGACAGCGCGGCCGGAGGCACCAGCCACCGGCTCCACCCCCGCGACGCGACGATGCGTGACCGGTCCAGAAAACCACCTGTTGGCAACGAATTTACCCCTTTCGGCAGACGCCGCTCGAGTGGACCGCGCCTAGCACGGCACGGGCTCATGGGTGAGTGAGATGTCAGGACGGTCAATCGGCTTCGATCGCGGTGAGCGACCTGACCTCCATCTCGGCCTGTTTCGCCGGGTCTTCCGCGCGGCCGCTGATCAGGGTGGCCGCCCACCCGCACAGGAACGAGAACGGGATCGACACGATCCCCGGGTTGTTGAGCGGGAAGACGTGGAAGTCGACGCTCTTCACGATCGAGTCCTTCGCGCCGGACACCACCGGCGACAGGGCGATCAGCAGGACGCACGAGCCGAGGCCACCGTAGATGCTGGCCAGCGCCCCGGCGGTGTTGAACCGCTTCCAGAACAGCGAGTACAGCAGCGCGGACAGGTTCGCCGAGGCTGCCAGCGCCAGCGCCAGCGCCACCAGGAACGCGACGTTGCGCCCGTTGACCAGAATGCCGCCCAGGATGGCCAGGACGCCCATGATCAACGCGGTGAGACGGGCGACCTGGATCTCACGGCCCGCCTCGGCCTGGCCGCGTTTGATGATGCTGGCGTAGATGTCGTGGGCGAAGGACACCGACGCGGTCAGGGTCAGTCCGGCGACCACGGCCAGGATGGTGGCGAAGGCCACCGCCGAGACCAGCCCCAACAGCATCGGCCCGCCGATGGCGTAGGCGAGCAGTGGCGCCGCGGAGTTCTCCCCACCCGGCGCGTGCACGATCGTGTCCGCGCCGACGAGCGCGGTCGCCCCGTAGCCGACGATAAGCGTGCAGAAATAGAACACCACCATTGCCCAGATCGCCCATCGGAACGATCGGCGGACCTCTCTCGAGTTCGGCACGGTGTAGAAGCGCATCAGCACGTGCGGAAGACTGCAGATGCCGAGCACCAGAGCCAGCGCGAGTGACACGAAATCGAGTTCGTTGGCGCCGTACAGCGCGCCGGGATCCAGGATGGCGCTTCCCATCGGGCTGCCCGTCGAGGCCTTCGCCAAGATCGTGGAGAAGTTGAAGTCGAACGCCCCCAGCAGGTAGACCGTGATCAGTACCATGCAGAGCAACAACAGCGTGGCTTTGATGATCTGGACCCAGGTGGTTCCCTTCATCCCGCCGACCAGCACATAAACGATCATGACGATGCCGACCACCGCGATGGCGATGGACTGCCCGAGACGGCTGCTGATGTTGAGCAGCAGCGAGACCAGGCCCCCGGCGCCGGCCACCTGGGCCAGCAGGTAGAGGAACGAGATCATCAGCGTCGAGGTGGCCGCCGCGATCCGGACCGGCCGCTGGCGCAACCGGTAGGCCACCACATCACCCATCGTGAACCGGCCGGTGTTGCGCAGCATCTCGGCGATGAGCAGCAGTCCGACGAGCCAGGCCACCACCCAGCCCACCGAGTAGACGAACCCGTCGTAGCCGTGTACCGCGATGCCCCCGGCGATACCGAGGAACGATGCGGCCGACAGGAAGTCACCGGACAGCGCGATACCGTTCTGCGCGCCGGTGAATCCGCCACCGGCGGTGTAGTAGTTGCTGGTCGTGGAATTCCCGCCGCTGACCCGACGCACCACATAGAGGGTGATCGCCACGAACCCGATGAAGAGTGCCAGGCTGAACATCGGTTTGGTGTCCATGCCGGTCGCGGCCAGGGTCGTTCCCGCCACCAACTGCGCGGTCACGACTCGTTCCCGGCGCGAAGGTGGACGTCCTCGACGGCCGCGCCCAATGTCTTGTCCGCGTACGAACAGTACAGAGCCATGATCACGACGGTGGTGAGGAACTGCGCCAGGCCCATCACGATCCCGACGTTGATCAGCCCGAGCACTTTGATCGCCATGAATTGGCGAGCATAGGCAGACAGTAAGACATAGGCCATGAACCAGAGCATGAAAAGCAGACTCATCGGGAACACGAAGTTGCGCTGCTTACGGCGAAGCGCTCGGAACTCGGGCGTTCGTTGAATAGCGGCGAAGTCGATCTGGCATTCGGCGGGATCCGCTTCGAACAGCGTCGGCTGCAGCCCCGCCGGCACCGGGTGTCGGCCCTCGGCGTGCCTCGCTACGTTCACGTACCCTCCAACTCATCGAGAGCGACTAGATAATCCACCCGGTCTGCACCTATTTCTGCACAGACGTCGGCGTTACCCTTGCCCGAATAGGGCCTACCTGAGGCGAAGTGTGACGGAAAGGGCGCGCCTCGCGCCCCTCGCCGCGTTCCTCGAACCGGCCCATCGTCGCTGGACATGTCACCCCCCTGAATGCCCGCCAGACGGTACCAGCACCAAAACTAGTTGAACGTTCGCCATTAACAGCCCTTCGAAGCCGAGGTATGAATCAGTGGCCGCGGGCGCGAAGCTCGGGTGGGCGGCCCGTTATTCGGATGGCGGCTCCGATTGCGACGGCATGACCGGGTTGTTCGAGCTGATGGACCAGTCGCCGGGTGCTCTGACATGAAATCTCGACCGCTCTCCGGTAGTGGTACTCGCAGACGTACCTCACGGCTTCGGCCCCCGGAACGCCGTCGAGGATGGCCAAGCAGGCAAGCGCCGAGCCTGTCCGACCCCGACCGCCGCTGCAGGCCACCTCCACCCGCTCGACCTCCGGCCGTCGCCACAGCTCGAGTAGAGCGTCTCGGCGTCGACGCGATCGACCGGAAGCCGCATGTCGGGCCATCGCACCCAGCGCGACGACCAACCCATCGGCGGGGGCGGCCTGCCCTGCAGGTACAGCCCGAACTCGGGAGCGACAACCTCGGCATCACCCCGACGTAGTCCTCGCCCGTGCACCCGCCGTCCTGACGGCAGCCGGAAGACACTGCCCTCTCATATTCTATTCAACGCAACATCGTTGAATCGGTTACGGCTGGTCTTGGGATCGCCACTGCTCACCTCTGACATGCGCGTCCAGCAGGCCTGGGAGGACAACGCCGCCACCGTGTTCGGACGCTGATCGGCTAATTAGTACGAATTGCACCTGATGCACCATTCGACCTGTCCGCGCGTGGCGGTGAGCAGAGCCGCGGGTGGCGGCCAGGCCTGTGCCCGCTCAGCGCGGGCCCATCGGGGCCGTGGGTGGCGGCGACCGCGACTGCCGGTGGCCGGGGATCCGGAACGGCGCCTGCCCGCCGGGGCGCAGCGCCGATCGCGCCGGTACTCGAGGTCGAGGTGCGGAGCCGGCGCGCTCGTGGGTCACGCCATCCCTCGGTTCCGGCTGACCTCTGTGGCCGGTCAACAGGACACACGGGTGCCCCACCGGAGCGCGTTGGCGCCCATCTGATCACCTGGGGCGGTGTCGGGGCGTCCGGTGGCCTGCTGCCCGCCACCATCCGGCAGGCCGTCTACCGGCGCTCGTTGCCGCTGGCCACCCGCGACCTGCGGATCGCGCGCTCCCCGTTGAGCGGCCGGGCCGGAATGCTCGGGGCGGCGTTCGTGGTCGTCGACGAGCTGCTCTCCCGCGAGCGGATCGGACGCCGGATCCCGTACGGCACTCCGGCAGGGCGCACGCGCTCGCCGCAGGCCGCCCTGGCGAGCGGGTGGCCACGCGCTCCCGGAGCGCGGACGATGGATGTGGTGACGAGCCAAAACGGCGAGCCGTCCACCCGTCAGGAAATCTGGTCACCGGATCCCCGCCGCTGGCGCGCCCTGGTCGTGACCCAGATGGCCGGGTTCATGACCCTGCTCGACGTCAGCATCGTCAACGTCGCGGTGCCCTCGATCGAGCGCGGGCTGCACGCCTCACCGCAACAGATCCAGTGGGTGGTGTCCGGCTACGCCCTGACCTTCGGGT
>JAWVFH010000282.1:0-8160 GCA_033856255.1 Solirubrobacterales bacterium
CACGCGACGTACTGCCGCTGCTCGAGTCCCTGCGCGCCAACCAAGCGCCGGCGGCCGCCTCCACGGCCGCGCTCGGCTGACGCGCCGGGCCCGCCGGTCGGTGGAGCGGGGCCGCGACCCGCTCCACCGGTCGCGCGGTGAGGCGCGGCCGGCGTGTCACGACAGCCTGCCACGTGCGCGACCGTCGGGGGGCGTCCTCAGTTGGCCCACCGTCCCTCGAAGAACACGCGTCCGTCGACGAGGACGCGCGCGTTGAGCAGCATGGTCTCGCGCGTGAACCTGCTGCGCGTGTCGACCTGTACGTGCTCGCCGCCGGCCATGCGGATGTCCATGGCCGCCTCCCCGTCGACGCTCGCGGCGTGGGGCCGGCTCGGCGTGACCTTGGCCTCGCCCTTGTGTGCGAACGCCAGCCGGGCGCCGGTGGGCAGTTGGAGCGTCAGGTCTGCGCCGAGGCTGACGCGCGCGGTGCCGTCGACGGCGTCGTGGCGGATCTCCCACACGGGCTGTGCGGCGCCGATCCACGGGGCCCGGTCGACGTCGGGCTCTGGGCGGCTGAGCGGCGGTCCGGCCTGGGGTGAGGGGGATGGCGGAACGATCGGCACGCGGATCGCCGTCGGGGCGCCGGTGCCGATGTGGCAGCGAATGGACGGGTTCTCGGGAGTCGGCCAGATCCGCGGGAAGTCGGCGCAGGCGAGGCTCAACCGGAGCCGGTGGCCGCGCGGGACCAGGTATGAGGTCGCCCACATCGGCACGACGAGTTCCATCGTGGTTCCGGGCTCGATCGGAGCAGGTCGGTCGGCGCCGTCGCGGTGGCGGGCGTTCAGCCATCCGGTCGACAGCAGCGTCGAGCGGCCGTCGGGAGCGACGGCGTTGAGCTTGGCGACGATGTGCAGTTCCGATCCGTGCTCGAGCGCGACGTGGATGACGGCCTCGGGCGAGCCGGTCACCTCGGCGTCCTCCGTCAGCGGCTCGCTGGTGTAGGTGAGCGAGCGCAGGTCATCGCCGGACTGCTCGAGCGGGTAGCCGACGCCGATGCCGAGTGGATCCCACAGGCCGGCGGCGGTTCCGACGGCCGGGTCTGCCTCATAGACGTCGCTGGCAGCGGCGCCGGCTTCGTGCGTGAGACCGCCGTCCTGCGCGGCGTAGAGCGTCATCCGCTCGGTCCGGGCGATGGGCCACTCGGCCTCGTGGCGCCATGCGTCGCAGCCCTGAACGAACAGCGTCACCGCCGGCTCGGCGTCGACCCCGTTGTGGTCGTCCTTGAGCCAGCGATCCCACCATCGCGTGACGTCATACAGCCAGTCCACCGGCTCGAGCGGGGACCAATCCGGGGGGGTGTGCACCCACGGGCCCATGAGCAGCCGCTTGGGGGCCTGGAGGCGCGCGAAGGCGTCCGGCACGGCCTCGGGGAAGATGTCGCGCCACCCGCCGACGAAGAAGCCGGGCACCTGGATGCGCTCGATGTCGATCGTGCGAGTCCGCCAGTGCTCGTCGTAGTCGGGCCGCGCCTGCCAGCGCAGCGAATGGATGTCGCCGGCCTCGAATCGCTCGAGCTGCTGCTTCCAGACCCGCAGCCAGCGGCCGTCGGCGTCTTGGTACATGGGCGGTGCGAGGTCCATCGCCAGCATGAAGGACTCGCGCGCGTAGTTGCCGAGGCAGTTGGGGCTGCCGCCCGGCGCGACGAAGTGCCGCCAGATGTCGTCGCACCCGTAGAGCGGCGCCATGGCCTTGAGGTGCGGAGGGCGCTGTGCGGCAATGGCCAGCGACAGGATGCCGCCGTAGGACATGCCCCAGATCCCGACCGACCCGGTGGACCACTCCTGGGCCGCCGCCCACTCGACCACCTCCGCGCCGTCCTTGCCCTCGCCGGCCGCATCGAACGTGTCGGTACACACGCCGGTGGACCCTCCGGTGCCGCGGAAGTCGACCAGCAGACTCGCGTAGCCGCGGGCGGCGAAGTAGCGCCGGGCGTACTCGAACAGCGAGCCGATCAGGTCGTCCTTGTGGTACGGGTAGTAGCTCACGAGCGTCGGATGCGGCCCACCGGCATCCGGCAGATACAGGTCGGCCGCCAGTTCGGCGCCGTCGGCGAGCGGGACGAGCACGTTGCGCTCGACGCGGACGTCGTAGCGAGCGCCGGCGGTCGCGGCCCTCGTGGTCTCCTCAAGACGCTGCATAGGTCCCCTCCTCCAGCCGGTCATTCGAGGGTCCGTTTATGGACCACTCGGACACCGGTTTTGGATCAGCATACAGTCAATAGGAATGCGAGGCTGTCATCTCATTCTCAGCCCCTTGATCCATGTCCGGAGGGGGCGTCCACGGTCAGTATAGTTGCCATATGCAGGGCTTTACTGGCCGAATGGCCAAGCCGTGCCGGCTGGCCGTGTGCCGGATCGATTTGACGAAGCGGGAGTTGGGTGCGTACATTTCCTCTAATGGTCCTGTAGGGTTCCATTGATCTTGGAGTTCGCGGGGCGGGGCGGTTCGTCCTCCGTAGCGGACGCCGCGAGCAGGAGGAGAAGCAGATGCGACGTGTGATCGTGGCGCTGGCCGCTGCGGCGATGCTGGGCGCCGGTGTAGCGGCGTGCGGAAGTGATGGAGGCGGGTCTGGCGCAGGCGCAAAGGGCTCGAAGGGCGCCGTGGCGATGAGCTTCGGCGGCTCGACGATCGCCCTCTGGAACGACGAGATCAACCTGATGCGGCCGATGATCGAGAAGGCGGGGTACAAGTTCCTCGTCGACGACCCGCAGTTCAAGGTCCAGAAGCAGGTCCAGGACTGGCAGGCGTGGATCGCGCAGGGCGAGGTGAAGGCGATCATGGGCTGGCCGATCCAGGTCGACGCGCTGATCCCGGTGACCAAGCAGGCGACCGCCGCCAAGATCCCCGTGCTCGGCTACGCGGTGGCGTGGGACGGCGTCAAGGGATCGCTCCTGACCAAGCCGGAGGAGGACGGCGGCCGGATGGCGGACGAGGCCGTCGCCTGGATCAAGAAGACCTACGGCGACAAGCCGGTCGAGGTCGCCGTGCTCAGCGACGAGTCCAATGACCTCACGCGGCTGCGCGTGGACGGCATCTACAACGGCGTCAAGGCCGGCGCTCCCAACGCGCAGGTCGTGAAGGTGCCGGCGCTGACGCTCGAGGACGGCTTCAACGCCGCCAAGCGCCAGCTCACCGCGCACCCCGACACGAAGGTCTGGCTCTCCTACTCCAACGACAACCTGAAGGGCGTCTACAAGGCGCTCATGGACGCGCACGTCAAGAAGGACGACCCCAACTACCTGCTCGCCGGGATGGACGTGACCAACCAGGACCTGAACCTGATCCGGATCCCGGACAGCATCTACCGGCTGGCGTTCGCGTTCCGCAGCACCGTCCTCGCCAAGGTCAACGCCGACCTGCTGATCAAGGCGGCGTCCGGACAACCGGTCAAGGACGTGTACGTCTCCTTCGAGAAGGTCACGGCGGACAACGCGAAGCAGTTCTACGTCGGCAACGGCAACAAGTAGTCCAGGGAGGACGACATGGCCATTAGTGACGAGCGACAGCTCAAGACCCTTCCCCGCGAGCAGGCGTTCCACGTCGAGTACGGCGCACATCTCGAACCGGCGCTGACGGTCGAGCTCGGCGAGCGGTTCGTGGTGGAGACCAACGACAACTGGTGGAACCTGCTCGGTGAGGAGGGCGCGAAGCCGGACGTGACCACCCCGCCCGTGGGCGCACGGCAGTACGTGCGCGGCAACCCGGTGGCCGGCCCAGTCCACGTCAACGGCGTTGAGGCGGGCGACACCCTGGTCGTCGGCATCGAGGAGATCGCCGTCCGCGACTGGGGTTGGACGGGCACGATTGCGGGCTTCGGGCCGCTGGCAGGGCTCACTGAGTACCAGGAGATCGATGAGCCGTTTTCGACGGTGATCCGGCACGTGCCTGGTCCGTCGGGAACGCTTTCCGACGGCGAGGCGGTCATGAACGTCGGGCGCGAGGTGCGCTGGCCACTCGCGCCGTTCATCGGAACCATCGTCACCGCTCCGGAACGCGGTATCGAGAACACGCTGGTGGGCCAGGGCCCCTGGGGCGGAAACATCGACACACGAGACATCGCGGCTGGCCACCGGATCCACCTCAACGCGTCACACGCCGGCGGTCTGCTGTTCCTCGGCGACGTGCACGCGTCGCAGGGCGACTCGGAGCTCACCGGCATCGCCGACGAGACCGCCGCGGACGTGACCATGACCTGCGACGTGCTCAAGGGCGTCACCACGCCCGGGGTCTGCCGCATCGAGAAGCCGGACTCGATCGTGCAGGTCGACAGTGCCCGCAACGCGGGCAGCATGGAGAAGGCGCTCAACAACTGCTTTCTCAACATGATCGCGTGGCTCGTCGCCGACTACGGCATCAGCAAGCGCGAGGCGTACCTGCACATGACCGCGAACTCGCTCGTGCGGATCAACGTCTACCAGTTCACGACGGGATTTTTCACGTGCGGCGTTGAGTTCCCGAAGCGGTATCTCGGGTGAACCAGTCCGTTGCGAAGGAGGGGCGCGCCGCCGGCGCGCCCCTCGTCGCGCTCAAGGACGTGCTGGTGACGTTCGGGGGGACGGTGGCCCTCGACGGCGTGGACTTCGCCGTGTGGCCTGGTGAGATCGTTGGTCTGCTGGGACATAACGGGGCGGGCAAGTCGACGCTCGTGAACGTGGCGAGCGGGTCGCGGCGTCCTAAGCGCGGGACGATGCAGGTCAACGGTGAGCCGGTTGCGCTGCGAGGGGACCCACGCCAGATGGAGCATCTGGGGATCAAGGTCATCCACCAGGACCCTGCGCTGGCGCCCAACCTTTCTATCTGCGACAACATCCTCCTCGGGCGCGATGCGGAGCGCGCGCCGCGAGCCGAGCGTCGGCGGATCGCCCGTGAGGCTCTGGCGCTGTTGGATTCCCGGCTCAACGTCGACAGGCCGGTGTTCAGCCTCGAATTCGGCGAGCGGCAGATCGTCGATCTCGCGCGCGCTCTTTCAGCGAACCTGTCCGTGCTCTTCCTCGACGAGCCGACTGGGGCCTTGGGTCCTCACCAGACCGAGAACCTGCATGTGCTGCTCCGGAAGCTGGCCGCCGAGGGCCACGGCCTTGTGTACGTCTCACACCGCCTCCGCGACATCATCGATGTCTGCACGCGACTGGTCGTCCTGCGAGGCGGGAAGGCCGTGTTGGACGAGCCGGCACGAGGCTTCTCCGTCGCCGGTCTCTCTGAGGCGCTCGCGCCCGGCGTGGAGAGTGTGCGTCACGAGCGCCGCGCCGCGCGCGACGCCGCGGCGAAGCCGACGCTCACCATCGAGCGGCGCGGCCAACGCATGTCGTTCGGTCGCGGGGAGATCGTGGGGCTGTTCGGCATGGCCGCGGGGCCACAGCTGGAGGTGCTCAGCTCCCTCTACGGGCTCGGCGAGCCGGTGGAGGCGGAGCTCGACGGGCGCCCGTTCTCACCGCGATCGCCACGCGCAGCGATCGCGCGCAACGTCTACTACGTCAGCGCAGACCGCGAGCGCGAAGGGCTTCTGCCGGAGATGTCGGCGCTCGACAACCTCGTGATGCCGTGGCTGCACATGCACACGCGCCGGCTCTCGGTGTCACGCGCGAAGGCGACGGCCGTCTATCGCCAGGCCAAGGACGCGCTCGACGTCCGCGGCGGCGATATGGACGCCCCGGTCGGGTCGTTCAGCGGCGGCAACCGCCAAAAGCTCGTCGTCGGACGCTGGCTGTTCGGCCGCCGTCCGTCCGTCCTGCTGCTCTCTCAGCCCACCCAGGGGGTCGACGTCGGCGCCCGCATGGACATCGCACGTGCCCTTCGTCGGCTCAGCGACGAGGGTGTCGCCGTCGTCGTCGCGTCGTCGGAGGCCGATGAGATTGCGCTGCTCTGCGACCGTGCCTTCATCTGCGAGGGCGACGAATGGGCCGAGTCCTCGCCGGGTGAGGCGTGGGAAGAGCGACTGCTTCAGGGCCTGATGGTCCGAGCCGCGTGAAACACCGTCAAGGAGCCATAGCCTCATGAATCGTTTCGGTCGCCAAGTCCGCTACGCCGTCGCAAGGAACGGCACGCTGCTCGGCCTCATCCTCCTGGTCGTGTTCTTCAGCGTGGAGAACAGCCACTTCCTGACGTGGTCGAACGCGAAGAACATCGGCCAGGCGGTATCCGTGCTCGGCGTCATCGCGATCCCGCTCGCCCTGCTGGTCATCACCGGAGGCATCGATCTCTCCGTCGGGTCGGTGGCGAGCATGACCGGAATCCTGGCGGCGAAGGTCATGGTCAGCACCGGGTCGACCCTCGTCGGGGTCTTGGCGGGGCTTGCCTTCGGGCTCTCCGCGGGCGTGCTGAACGGCTTCCTCGTCAGCTACCTGAATCTCAACTCGATCGTGGTGACGCTCGGTGCGCTGTCGGTATGGGGCGGCATGGCGTTGTATCTCACCGAGGGTCAGACCGTCGCCGGGCTGCCGGAATCGTTCACCAACTTCGCCACCACGACGATCTTCGGCATCCCCATCGAGATCTTCGTGCTCCTCGTGGTGATCGCGCTTGGATGGTTCGTGTTGAACCGGCTTCCGTTCGGCCGGCGCCTGTACTCGGTCGGCGGAAACGAACGTGCGGCGTTCCTCATGGGCGTGCCGGTCCGGCGCGTCCGCTTTCTGATGTTCGTCGGCGTCGGTCTTGCCGCATCGGTCGGCGGCCTCATGGTCACCTCCAAGCTCGCGGCCGCCACGCCCACCACCGGCCAGGGCCTGGAAATCAACGCACTGACCGTGGTGCTGCTCGGCGGTGTCGCGTTCGCGGGTGGCATGGGCCGCATCAGTGGCGTCGTCGCGGGACTGTTCTTCGTCGGGACGCTCCAGAACGGCCTCGTCGTGACCGGGACGTCGCAGTTTTTGCAGCAGGTCTTCATCGGGCTTACGCTGATCGCCGCGGTCGCGCTCGACGACACCATCCGGCAATTTGCGCACCGCGCGTGGACCGACGCCGTCGGCCCGGCGGCTCAGGATCCCGGAGATGAGAAGGCCAAGGAGTACGCAGGCGCGGCGCCGCCGCCGTAGCCGGGCGCCGCTCAGGCGGGCTCGCCGGAGCCAGGACGCTCGGCACCGTCGAGGAGGAACGTGGGGAGGGTGCGGTGGAACGAGTACCCGCTCTCCTTCTCCCACATCTCTTCGAGCACACGCAGGTGCCGGCTCATCAGGGAGTCGGCCAGCTGTGGATCGCGCCCCGCGATCGCCTTCACGAGCGCACGGTGATCCTCGACGACGGCCTTCCATGCGAACTCGTGCGGGTCTCGAAGGGCCAGATCGTAGGCCTTCTCGACACGCCTGATGAGCGTCTTCATCAACGCCTCGAGCGTCGCATTATGCGTGCAGCGCGCGATCTCGAGATGGAAGCGCAGATCCAGGTCCAGGAAGCGGCTGCGCATGCCGAGCGCATCCTGCTGCATCTCGACCAGCCGGTCCAGGCGCTCGACGTCCTCGTCGGTTCGTTGGATCGCCGCGAGCTGGACGACGCGCGGCTCGAGCACGCGACGACCGACGAGCACCCCGCCAACTTCGCTGACGCGGAGGCTGGTCCGATCCACGATCAGCCCGGCGGGCAGGATGTCCGAGCGGACCCAGGCACCGCCGGTCCGGCCGCGCCCGGCGAGCTCGACGACACCCGCATCGGCCAGCACCTTCAGAGCCTCACGGATGGTCGGGCGCCCGATTCCCATTACGTCGGCGAGAACGCGTTCGGATGGGAGCCGGTCTCCCGGCTGCAGCTGACGGGAGGAGATCGCCTCGGCGATCTGTTCCACGGCTTCCTCGAACGTCCGCCGCGTCCGGATGGGACGAAATGGTGCGTGCGTGGGCGCCGGCGGGTTCATGTGTGAAACCTAGCGGACCTCACGATCCCCGTGGGTACTTGACAGGACCAAAATGGTGCTGTTGCATTACCAAACGTGAATCAGTTCGTGAAACTGCTCGCGGCGCAGGTCGCCAGCGACGCGCGTGGGCTTCCGGAACGCGCGCGGCGCGGCAGGAACGCAGCGCGCCTGGAGCGTTGCCGAAACGTCGCCGAGCTGCGGGAGTTGTCCCGCCGATCGGTTCCCCGGGCGGTCTTCGACTTCGTCGACGGGGCGGCGGGCGACGAGGTCACCGCTCG
>JAWVFH010000283.1:0-3497 GCA_033856255.1 Solirubrobacterales bacterium
CCGCGCTGCCTTCAATGGCGGCGTGGCCCCCAGGAGACCCGCACGAGCAACGACCCGGCGGAGCCGGATTCACAGGCGCCGTGCCGGCGGCGTGCTCGTCGCCATCGTGGCGATCGCCGCAGCTCTCGGTTCCAAGTCGCTGGTGTCGTCGTCCTTGACGGTGCCCTCGCCCTCCATGGCGTCCTGGCCCTCGTCGGCCGCATCTCCCGTCAAGCGCTCCCGCAACGAGCGGCGTGATGCGCTTGGCGAGGCCGGCGGTGCCGTTCCCGGCGGCACGGTGGTCTTCGATAACGATGTTCCGGGTGTCGTCAACCTCGATTCGGCACTCCTCGGCGCCCTGCGCCATGCCGCGACGGATGCCGCAGCCGACGGCGTCGAGTTCGTCGTCGACAGTGGATGGCGTTCCCCGGAGTACCAGGAGCAGCTCCTCCGTCAGGCGGTCTTGAAGTACGGCTCAGAAGCGGAAGCTGCCCGATGGGTGGCCACCCCCAACACGTCGGCTCACGTGTCGGGAGACGCGGTCGACATCGGGCCCTCCGCCGCCGCCGCGTGGTTGTCAGAGCACGGCGCCGCGTACGGGCTGTGCCAGATCTACGGCAACGAGCCGTGGCACTACGAACTGCGCCCGGAGGCCATCGCTCACGGCTGCCCTCCCATGTACGACGACCCAACTCGCGACCCAAGGATGCAGCAGAATGAGTAGAAGACTCCGGCCGCTGGCGGCCCTCGCCATGGTCGCCCTGATCAGCGCGGGCTGTTCGAACGCACCTGCCGAGAACGGCAACACCGGCACCGGCACCGCCACCGCCAGCAGCACCGGCACCGGCGGTAACAAGAACGCCACCGATCAGGACAAGGCGGTGAAGTTCGCCGAGTGCATCCGGGAGCACGGCGTCCCCGACTTCCCAGACGCGAACGCGAAGGGCGACTTTGAATATGGGGTCAGTGTGAGCCCCGCAGTGTGGAAGAACGCCGTCGACGCGTGCAAGGCGCTGCAGCCACCGGGCTCGTTGAGCTCAAAGCGAACCCCCAAAGAGCAGTCCGCGAGCCTCAAGTTCGCCCAGTGCATTCGCGAGAACGGCGTCAAGGACTTTCCGGACCCGATCAATGGTGAGCCCCTCGTCAACACGTATCGAATCCCATCCTCCAACAAGCCCGGCGGCATGACCATTCTCAACGCCGCGATGCAGAAGTGCCGCGGTTCCGTGGAAAAGGCAGCGGCGGGCTCGTGAAGCGCAGGACGTGGGTGCTGGCCGGAGCGGCCGTCTTGGTTGCCGTGGCGGTCATCGGCGGCGTGCTGTCGGGCGCTGACCCCACGACCGGGGACGCCCAGGCGGCGCCGGCGAACACGGCGCAGGTGGAACAGGGGAAGCTCTCGGCCGTCGTCTCCCAGAGCGGGACGCTGACCTATCGGGCGCGACCGGACGGCTCGCCCTACTCCGTCATCAACCAGGCCCACGGCGTGTACACCAAACTGCCCGAGACCGGGGACAAGGTCGACTGCGGCGGCGTGCTCTATCGGGTGGACGACAAGCCGGTGCTGCTGTTGTGCGGAACGGTGCCGGCCTACCGCGAGCTGCACAGCGGCGACAGGGGCAATGACGTCCGTCAGCTCAATCGCAATCTGCACGACCTCGAGGCCGACGCCCACACCCGCATCGACCCCGGCGACAACGACTTCACCGCGAAGACCGAGAAGGCGCTCGAGGTGCTCCAGCGCCGCAAGGGCGTCCACGTGACCGGAGCGCTGGCCAGTGGTGACGCGGTGTTCCTGCCGGAGTCGGTGCGGATCGCCAAGGTCAGCGGTGAAACCGGTGGCCCCGCCCGGCCGGGTGCGCAGGTCCTGAGCGTCACGTCCGGCGCGCTGCACGTGCAGGTCGATTTCGACCCGTCGCAGCAGGGCGATGTCAAGACGGGCGATCGCGCGCAGATCACCCTGCCGGGCAGCACGATGGTGACCGGGAAGGTCGTCGGCTTCGGACGAATCGCCCAAGCCCCCGCGGGGAAGGACGGCAGCGCCGCCGAAGCGACCATCCCCACCTCCATCAGCCTCGACGATCCACGCAAGGCACGCGGGCTCGACCGAGCGCCGGTCCAGGTGGACATCACGACCGAGGGAGTGGAGAACGCCCTGAGCGTCCCGGTCACCGCGCTGGTCGGCAAGTCCGGCGGCGGGTTTGCGGTCGAGGTGGTACGTGCCGGCGCGCGACGCGAGCTGGTCGCCGTGACGGTGGGCCTGTTCGACACCGCCGACGGGCGCGTCCAGGTCGAAGGCGACCTTCGCGAAGGCGATCCAGTCGTGGTGCCGTCGTTGTGACCGACACGGTGCTCGAACTCGACGCCGTGACCAAGGTCTACGGTGAGCAGCCCCCGGTCGCCGCTCTGCGAGGAGTGTCCTTCTCCGTGCAAGGCGGCGAGCTGGTGGCGATCGCCGGACCCTCCGGGTCGGGCAAGTCCACGCTCCTGCACGTCATGGGGACGCTGGAACGGCCCACAAGCGGCGTGGTCCGGATCGGTGGGGTCGACGCGGCGGGGCTGGACGACCGTCAGCTGTCGCGGCTGCGCGCTCGGGAGATCGGCTTCGTCTTCCAGCAGTTCTTCCTGGCCGAGCACGCGACGGTGCGGGAGAACGTCGCCGACGGGTTGCTCTACGCCGGCGTCCCGGCCGGCGAGCGTTACCGGCGCGCCGATGAGGCGCTCGAACGGGTCGGCCTTTCGCACCGCACGAGCTTCAAGCCCACCAAGCTCTCCGGCGGCGAGCGCCAGCGGGTGGCGATCGCCCGGGCCCTCGTCGGGCGTCCGGCGATCGTTCTCGCCGACGAGCCGACCGGGAACCTCGACAGCACCACCGGCGCGTCGATCATGGAGCTCATCCGCGAGCTCAACGCCGCCGGCGCCACCATCATCATGATCACGCACGACGGCGGCCTCGCCGAGCAGCTGCCGCGCCAGATCCGGGTACTGGACGGCCAGGTGGTTTCCGACACCCGCCGTGAGCGCGACGTTCTCGCGGCGGCGGCGAAGGACGAGCTGCCATGGGCGCCGTGAGCGGACGATTGGGCCTGAAGGACGGGCTGCGGGTGGCGAGCGTCGGGCTGCGTGCCCGGCCGCTGCGCGCCGCGCTGTCGGCGCTGGGGATCGCGATCGGCACGGCGGCGATCGTGGCGATCCTCGGGCTGTCCTCCTCCTCACAGGCCGGGCTGCTCGCGGAGATCGACCGGCTAGGCACGAACCTGCTGACCGTCGAGGCGGGGCAGAGCCTCACTGGCCAGGACGCGAAGCTGCCCGTCGAGGCGCCCGGGCGGATCACGCTCCTCGACCGCGTCCAAGCACTCGCGCACACCGGGCTGATGAAGGACGAGAAGGTCTACCGCAGCTCGATGATCCCGGCGGGCAACAGCGGCGGCCTGCAGGTACGGGCCACCAGCCTCAACCTGCCCACCGTGCTCGGTACCGGCGTCGCCCGCGGCGCCTGGCTCACCGCGGGTACGGCGCGC
>JAWVFH010000284.1:0-2600 GCA_033856255.1 Solirubrobacterales bacterium
CTCACCGGCACCTTCGACCCGGAGACGAACCTGCTGTACGTGGGCACCGGCAACCCGGCGCCCGACTTCGACGGAGGCGTCCGCGAGGGCGACAACCTCTACACCGACAGCATCATCGCCGTCGACGCCGACGCCGGCCAGATTCGCTGGCACTACCAGTGCACCCCGCACGACGTGTGGGACTACGACAGCATCGCGGAGTGCATCCTGTTCGAGTTGGACGGGCGCAAGCTGCTCGGGCACTTCGACAAGAACGGTTACTTCTTCGTCCTCGATCGCACGAACGGCGCGTTGGTCCAGATCACCCCCTTCGTGGACCGGATCACCTGGGGGGCGATCACGAGGGAGGGCCAGGTGACGGCCAAGGTGTACCCGGACAAGGAGGGGGAACCGGTCCACTTCTACCCGGGTCCGGCCGGCGCCAAGGAATGGACCCACGCGGCCTACAGCCCGAAGACCGGGCTCTTCTACGTCCCGGTCCAGGATGTCGGGGCCACGGCCACCCGGCGACGCAGGGAGTTCAAGGAGAGCATCCCGTACTGGGGTGCGGGCGTTCAGGTGGACATCGAGGACATGGCGGGGTCGATCAGCGCGTTCGACGGCACCGGCGAGGAGAAGTGGCGCTGGCGCAACGAGCTCCCGATGTGCGCGTCGGTGCTGGCCACGGGCGGCGATCTGGTGTTCGCCGGTGAGCCCTCCGGGGAGTTCAACGCGCTCGACGCCCGCACCGGGGAGCTGCTGTGGCAGTTCCAGTGCGGAAGCGGCCACCACAGCAGCCCGACGACCTACAGCATCGACGGACGGCAGTACATCGCCGTGCCGGTCGGGTGGGGCGCATGGGCCGAGGGGTTCCTGCCCGGCATGCTCGGCGCCGGCCACGGAAGCGCTCTGATCGTCTTCGCCCTCCCGGAATCGTCGTAGCGCCGTGACCGGGATCCGCGCAATTCGGCGGAGAGGAGGTGAATCCATGGAGTCTCAGCTCGCCGTGTGGGAGACGCCGGAGTTCGAGGAGATCGGCGTCGCCCCCGAGGTGACCATGTACATCGCTCAGTTGGAGGACTAGCGGGAAGTGGGGAAGGCGCCGGACACCGGTCCGGCGCCCTCCGACGGCTCAGGACGACCACAGATGGCCGAGCCGGCGACGGACGGAGTGCAGGGTGTTGCTGCGGGTGCTGGGCTCGGCGGCGGGGGGCGGCTCCCCGCAGTGGAACTGCGGCTGCCCGGTGTGCGCCGCTGTCCGCTCCCGGGCCGGCCTCCCGCGCACCCAGTCGTCGGTCGCGGTCAGCGCCGACCGCCGCCGGTGGTTCCTCATCAACGCCTCACCCGACGTCCGCACCCAGATCGAGGCCTTCCCCGGCCTGCACCCGCACGACGACCGGACGACGCCGCTGGAGGCGGTGCTGCTCACCGACGCCGAGCTGGACCACACGCTGGGCCTGCTTCTGTTGCGCGAGGCACGCGCCCTGCGGCTGTACGCCACGCCGGCGGTGCACAAGACGCTGTGTGACGGCTCGGGGATGCTGCGCACGCTCGAGCGCTACTGCCCGGTCGAGTGGCGGGCGGTGGTCCCCGGCGCCGACGTTGCCCTGGCGGACGGGCTGTCCTGCCGAGCGTTCGACGTGCCCACGTCCAAGCGGGCTCGGTTCGGAGCCGAGGTGGACCACGGCCGCGTCGTGGGCTACCGGCTGACCGACGAGCGCAGCGGGGGGACGCTGGTGTACCTGCCGGGGGTGCAGTCGCTGACGCCGGCGCTGCGCGCGGAGATCGAGGGCTGCGAATGCCTGCTGATCGACGGGACCTGCTGGCGCGACGACGAGCTGGTACGGCTCGGCCTGGCCGGCAAGACGTCCCGGGAGATGGGCCACCTGCCCATCGATGGCCCGGACGGCAGCCTGGCGCAGCTCCCGTCGCTCGGCGTGGGGCGGACGATCTTCGTGCACATGAACAACACCAACCCGATCCTGCTGGAGGACGCGCCCGAGCGGCGCATCGTGGAGGACAGCGGCATGGAGGTGGCCATGGACGGCCTCGAGGTCCAGGTGTAGGGCCGTGACGACAACAACCGGGACAACCGGGACCACTGCGACCACCGCGGCGACGACCGGGACCACGAGATCCGGCGCCGACGCCTTCGTCGAGAGGTTGCGGGCCCACTCGCGGCGCTACCACGACCAGCATCCGTTCCACGTCCGGATGAACGCGGGCCGGCTGAGCCGCCGGCAGATCCAGGGCTGGGTGGCCAACCGCTTCTACTACCAGGAGAACATCCCCCGAAAGGACGCGGCGATCCTCTCCAACTGCCCGGACGTCGAGGTCCGCCGCCGCTGGATCCGCCGGATCGTCGACCACGACGGCACCGCCGCCGGCGAGGGCGGCATCGAGGCGTGGCTGCGCCTCGGGGAGGCCGCCGGGCTGACCCGCGAGGAGGTCCGCGACCACCGGCACCTGGTCCCCGGGGTGCGGTTCGCGGTCGACGCCTACGTGAACTTCACCCGGACCCGCCCGTGGGTGGAGGCGGTGGCGTCCTCGCTCACCGAGCTGTTCGCCCCCGACCTGATGGCGGAGCGGCTGGCCGCGTTCGAGCGGTGGTACCCGTGGAT
>JAWVFH010000285.1:0-2783 GCA_033856255.1 Solirubrobacterales bacterium
GAAAGACGACCAGATCATCATCGCCAATATGGAGCGCTGGCGCTGGATTCCGCGCGACCTCGGCAAGGCCCACGTGGTGCTGAATATTCCGGACTTCACGCTGCAGGTTTACAACCACGGCGCTTCGATCTGGAAGACCCGGGTGGTGGTCGGCAAGCCGGGCAATCACGCGACGCCGCTGCTCTCCGAAACGATGAAATACGTCACGGTCAATCCGACCTGGAACGTGCCGCCCTCGATCGTCTACAATGAATACCTGCCCGCGCTGCAGCAGGACCCGACCGTGCTCCAGCGCATGGGTCTCAACCTGGTGCAGAACCGGGACGGCAGCGTGCACATCTCGCAGCCGCCGGGCGAACGCAACGCGCTCGGGCGCATCCGCTTCAATTTCCCCAACCGCTTCCTGGTCTACCAACACGACACGCCGGACAAGCATCTGTTCGCGCATTCCAAGCGCGCCTACAGCCACGGCTGCATGCGGGTGCAGGACCCGGCGAAATACGCCGAGGTGATCACGGCGCTCGGCATGCCGGGTTCGAACTACACCCAGGACAAGATCAAGAGCATGTTCGGCAACTCCGAGATCGACCTGCGCTTCACCGTCCCGATCCCGGTGCATATCACCTATCAGACTGCTTTCGTTGACGAATCCGGTCACCTGGAAATCCGCGAGGACCTCTATGGACGCGACGCCAGCCTGCTGGCCGCGCTCAAGCAGGATCACCGCCAGGCCGAAATCCCGGTCGCGCGGGCGCAGCCGAGCTACAACCGGCCGGCGGTGCGGCTGCCGGGTGGCTTTGAGAGCAATTACTCGGGCGGGCAGTCGTTCTTCGACCGCCTGTTCGGCAATCCGATCCGGCCAGAGCCGGTGCAGCAAAAGCAGCGCCGGGCGCAGCGGACCACCACCCGATAGGGCCGGCAACCTCCCGTTAACCAAACCCGAAGGCTCTGGCCCCAAAAGGCTATTTTTCGCCACACTGCCCCCTTAGACAATTAACCCTAAGGGGGGACGGGCAACGCTAATACCGCGTTAACCGATCCCGATAAGACTGCGCTAACTATCGCACGCGGCGGGGGACGCCGCGGTCAGCTCTTCGGAGCGACGTTTACGCGGGATTGCACGTGCCGAGACGCTTTGCGCGCCAGGCTTTATCGATCTGTCATCCGCTCCGCGCGAGTTTCTGCGCCGCTCTGGCGTCATTCGGCCTGATCGTGAGCACCGACTCGCTGCAGACCGTGGTCGCCAATGGCGACACCCGCTCGATCAATTTCCAGCACACCCATCGCGACGACGCGATCACCGTCACGTTCAAGCGCAATGGCCGCTACGACGAAGACGGCTTGAAAAAGCTCAACTATTTCCTGCGCGACTGGCGTAACGACGACCAGACGCGGATGGACCCGCAGCTGTTCGACATCCTGTGGGAAGTCTATCGCGAGGTGGACGCCAAGACGCCGATCCGCATCGTGTCCTCCTACCGCTCGCCCGCCACCAACGCGATGCTGCGCCGGCGCAGCCGCGGCGTCGCCCAGTTCAGCCAGCACATGCTCGGCAAGGCGATCGACTTCAACATCAACGGGGTCTCGGTCGAACAATTGCGCGCGGTCGCGATGCGGCTGCAGCGCGGCGGCGTCGGCTTCTATCCGGGCTCGTTCGTGCATGTCGACGTCGGCAGCGTGCGCCACTGGCCGCGCATGACCCACGACCAGCTTGCCCGCGTGTTCCCCAACGGCCGCACCGTCCACGTTCCGTCCGACGGCAATCCGTTGCCCGGTTACGAGCTGGCCAAGGCCGATATCGAAAAACGCGGCAATGGCGATGACGATTCCTATTCGAAGAGCAAACCCAGCCTGTTCGCCTCGTTGTTCAGGGGCAAATCATCGAACGATGAGGACGATGAAGGCGCTGCAACTGCCGCTTCGCCAAAACCATCCGCTGTCAGCCTGATGGCCGCAGCCGTCCCCGCCAAATCCGCCGACCCCGTGCCGGTGCCGCGTGCCAAGCCGGCGGCTGCCGCGACCTTCCAGCTGGCGTCGGCTGACGTGCAGACCGTCCCGCTCGGCAAGCCCGCCAAGCCCACGGCTGCTCCGGCTACCGCCAGGACCGAGGCGAAGCCGGAAACGCCGGCCGATATCATCAATGCACGCGGCTTCTGGGGTGAAACTCCTGCCGCGGCAAAACAGGCGACGCCGGAACAGATCGCGGCGCTTCGGGCCCGCCAGGCCGTCGGCGGAGCGGATCCGCAGTCGACCGCCAGCATCTCCGCCGCGTTCCAGGCGCTCGCCTACGCGCCGGCAGCGGCACCGCCGGCTGAACGTCCGAGCGTCGTCGCCGCCAGCGCGCCGATGCCGCGGATCGTCCGCCCGGCCTCGCCGGCCCGCAACCCGATGGCGCTAAACAATATCACCACCGTGGTCGCCAAGGGCTCGCAGGGTCTGGTCGCGACCTCGACGCGGCTCGCAGCGGCCCCCAAGAGCAACGATGTCTGGATGCGCGCCATGATCCTGGCGCCGAGCGCCAGCACCTCGATGTCGGTGTCGGCCATGAGCGATCCCGACCTGACGCTGATGCGCTCCTACTTCGTCAAGCCGAAGATTGCGGTGGCGATGACCTTCTCCGACGATCCGCAACTCGGCCTCGTCTGTGACCAGTTCACAGGACCGGCAATCGCCAAGCTTGCGACGCAGTCGTTCGTGATGCGCACCGCGTCGCTGCGGTGAGCGCGGACGACCTAACGGCAAACGCTTCCACAAACTCAGCGTCGTCCCCGCGAAGGCAGGGG
>JAWVFH010000286.1:0-2908 GCA_033856255.1 Solirubrobacterales bacterium
CTCCCGTCCGCGCCGACGTCCCAGGACCAGATCACCCGGTTCGGCTGCGCGCGCGATTCGACGACGTAAAGTTTTTTCTCGTCCGGCGAGAACGCCAATCCGTTGGGGCCGGCGAGATCGGCGGTGACGAGACCGAGCTTGCCGTCAGGGGCGATGCGGTAAACCGAATGCGGCAGTTCGGGCGCCGCCTTGTCGCCTTCCCATTCGCCGGCGATGCCGAATGGCGGATCGGTGAACCAGATCGAGCCATCGGACTTGCACACGATATCGTTCGGCGAGTTGAACCGCTTGCCGTCAAAACCGTCGGCCAGCACCGTGATCTTGCCGTCATATTCGGTGCGGGTGACGCGGCGGGTCAGATGTTCGCAACTCAAGAGCCGGCCCTGGCGGTCGCGCGAATTGCCGTTGGCGAAATTGGACGGCTGCCGGAACACGCCCCAGCCGCCATTTGCTTCGTCGTAGCGCATGATGCGATTGTTGGGGATGTCGCTGACCAGCACATAGCGGCCGTCGCCGAACCACACCGGGCCCTCCGCCCATCGCATTCCGGTGGCCAATTGTTCGACGCTGCTGGAGAAGATGCGGTGCCGTCCGAAACTTGGATCGAGTATCTCCACCGAAGCGTCGGGATAACGCTGGTTCGGCTTGAACTCAAAGGACTGCGCGCCGGCGCCTGGTGGCAGCGCCATCGCGGTCGCCGCGGCGCCTGCGGCCGCAAATACACCTCGGCGGGTCAAACTCATTCGGCTTTCTCCCTGATGTGGCGCGGTCGTTTTGCCGATCGACGTCCGATCGGCGTTGCCGCGTGCCCAAACCGTAAGGGAGCCTTGGTTACAGGTCCAGATCGGATCGGCGCTGCGCCAAGACAATAACGAAGCGTCATCACCGGGCTTGACCCGGTGATCCATCTTCTTCGCAAGATTCTTCTGAAGATGGATGGATGCGCGGGTCAAGCCCGCGCATGACAAACCCAGCCCTGCCCCTTCGCTGGCCGTCCTTCTCCTGCTATTAGCGCGGTGGCGGGGCAACGAACCGGAGAACGGCTATGAAGATTGTCGTTATTGGAGGCAGCGGCCTCATCGGATCGAAACTTGTCGGCAGGCTGCGGCACAATGGCCACGAGGCTGTGGCAGCGTCTCCGAGATCGGGCGTCAACGCCCTCACGTGCGAGGGACTTGCGGAGGCGCTGGCGGGCTCCGAGGTCGTCGTCGACGTGGCGAACTCGCCGTCATTCGAGGACAAGGCCGTTCTGGAGTTCTTCGAAACCTCGAGCCGCAATCTGCTTGCGGCGGAAGCGGCCGCCGGCGTGGGCCACCATGTTGCACTGTCGGTCGTCGGCACCGAGCACCTGCTCGAAAGCGGATATTTTCGCGCCAAGCTGGCGCAGGAAAACCTGATCAAGGCGTCGGGGATTCCCTACACCATCGTCCGTGCGACGCAGTTCTTCGAGTTCGTGGGCTGGATCGCCCAATCGGGCACGGTCGGACAAACGGTTCGCGTGCCGCCTGCGCTGATCCAGCCGATCTCGTCGGATGACGTGGCCGCGGCAATGGCTGACGTCGCCGTCGCTGCGCCGGTGAATGGCGTCGTCGAGGTCGGCGGTCCCGAAGCCATGCCGTTGCCCGACCTCATCGGACGTTTCCTTCGCGCCACCGGGGATACGCGCGAGGTCATTTCAGATGGCCTTGCACGCTACTCCGGCGCCGAACTGAGCGAGCGAACCCTCACGCCCGACGACGGCGCGCGCATCGGCCCGATGCGTTACGTGGACTGGCTGCGCGAAACACAAGCGCGGTAGTCAACGCCGTGCCCCGGACGCAGCGCAGCGCGTAGCTCTTGCGCAGCGGTGCGCTGCAGAGCCGGGGCCGCAACAGAGTCAGGCGTTCGTGACGGTCCCGGCTCTGCGGAGCAGCGTGAAGAACGCTGCACCGCGTCCGGGACACATGACGGCCCCGCCTAATACCCCGCCACCGCCATCGCGACCACGGCGCTCAGCGCCACCCAGCCGAAATGCCGGCCGCGCAACGCCCAGGCGTTGCAGAACGCCGCAAACGCAAACACCACCGCCGTGGTCGCCACGATCCAGTGCCGCGCCGGCTCCGACGCCATCCAGGGCGCGGCGATCAGCAGCACGCCGCCGCCGATCCATGCCACCGTACCGGCCTGCCATACGAGGCGAAGCAGCGTGCGCAGCCGCGGCGGCTCGATGGTCGCGCGCGCGAACACTTTGGTTTCGCCGAGCACGCCGTGGATCAGCGCTACCGCGATCGCGGCGGCGCCCGAACATTGCAGCAGCAGATCGCGCATCGGCCTCTCCTCCATACAGGACTGTATGGGTGCTTTACGCCCGGCGCTGGCGCCTGTCAATACAGTGGTGTATGGTACGATGTCGCAGGAAGAATCATGGCCGATCAATTATCCGCAAAGGACTGGCTCGATCTGGGTCTGAAGACGCTGGCCAAAAGCGGATTTACGGCGCTGAAGGCCGAGCCATTAGCCAAGGAAATGGGGGTCTCGCGCGGCAGCTTTTACTGGCATTTCGCCGACATCGGCGCCTACCGCGCCGCGATCCTGAAGCATTGGCGCGAGGTCGCCGCCGAGCAGGTCATCGCCGATCTCGAGGCGTCGTCGAAGCATGACAATCCGCTGCTGCTTCTGCTGCGCCGGACCTTCTCCAGCAGGCTGGCGCTGGAGAACGCGGTCCGCAGCTGGGCCACGCTCGATTCGGAGGCCCGGGCGGCGGTGCAGGCGACCGACCGGCGCAGGCTGAGCTATGTGCAAAAGCTGTTCGAGCGGTCCGGCGTGGCGCCCGGCGTGGCGCGCTCCCGCGCGCAAATCTTTTACTGGGCGTTCCTAGGGTTTGCGCTGTCGGACCAGCCGCTGCCGAAAGCGCGGCAGGATGCCGTGC
>JAWVFH010000287.1:0-4264 GCA_033856255.1 Solirubrobacterales bacterium
GCCCCAGGAGCCAGAAGAGGAGGAGCCCTGGCCCGAGTGGACCTTTCACCGGCAACGAATGCTCTTGCGGGCGTGGGAGGTGCTGGCCACCATGCACCTGCCTGAGCCAGAAGAGTACGACGACGACTACTACCCCCAGCTCGACGAGGAACCTCATGTCACGGAATCGGACGTTCGCCCCGGAGATGAATCCAAATGACGATGACGAACCGCCCGGGGGCGCGCCCATCCAGATTCGATCGGATGCCGACGTATCGCGGCCGGAGTACATGTTCCTGGCCCGCGAATCGGTCAGGGGGCTTGTACCGCTCCGGAAGATGCTCTACCAGACACTCAAGGCATTCCCCAATGTTCCAGGTGTCGCGACAGCCATCGAAGCGGGCCTTGAGCCCTATCTCCGACCGGCAGCGTGGAACGCCACTCGGATCGGCAGGGGCGAGACGCGAGGGGTCGTCTACTGCATCGACGGCACCTGGTTCTGCCTGGTCGAGGGCTCCGCCGCACAAGAGGATCTGAACAACGTGAGGAGATGGCGCAGCGCCGAGAACGTCTTCGTCGAGACGCTCATCGACCAGCTCATCGCGATCCGACCTCGCAAGCTCGTCGTCGCGGTGTTTTCCCGTTTGGTGCGGGCAGAGGAGTACTCGGGGAAGCTCCTCGGCGCGGCCCGGCGCCACGTCGACGAGGTGTACTCCGGGGATCTACCAACGATCGTCCTCTCCAACGAACAGAGCGGGACGCTCTGGCAGATGGGAACCATCCTGTCGGGGTGGGAGCGGAAAAACCTGCTCCGGCGAATGACCATCGGCATGCTCATCAATGCCGCCGACGGTCGGTGGGTGCAAGGCAGGTCGATTATCCCGTTCGGGTACCGCCTGCGACCTGATGGAAAGGTCGAGCCCGATATCTCGGTGAAGCCGGCGGTCGGGCGAATGCTGGAGCTACTGGCGACACCGGGGCTGACCAACAACGAACTGGTCGATCGGCTCGCCGAAGCGGGCGTGAAGTCGCCACATCTGATCCAGCGTGACCCGACCTCCGATGGTTCCGTCGGGTTGCTCAGGAATTCCCAATCGTATCTTAAAGGTATCCGGAAATGGCTGCCGGTGTACCGCACGGGCCAGTACCTCTACCGGCTCCGCAACCCTCTTCCCGGCGAGAAGCAGCTCGGAGGATTCGTCGCCATCGACGACGGCGGCACCGGCCGCTTCGAGATCGTCTACGACTTCGGACTGCCCGAGGGCGGCTGGGCCGCCAGCGCTCTCATCGAGGCGGCCGAAGCCAACGTGGCCGTACCTGCCGGCCGGGGAGGAGCGAGGTCCCACCGAATGGTCCGACCGCTCGTCGGCCTCGGCTATCGGTCGGGTGGCCAGCTCTTCAAGCTCATAGCGAGCGAGAGCAGCTACATGCTGATTTGTCGCGATGACGATCCTGGCGCGCGGTTCAACGGTTGGTCGTATCGCGAGCAGCCGGTGGGCGAGCGGCTGGCGACGATGAACTCGGCGGAGCTCCACACCTCGATCGCGACGACGGTGATGGAGGCGATCCGCGACGGGATCGAGGCGGAGCAGCTCGACGGATGGTCGGGCCTGCAGGCCATGGGCGGAGCCCGGCTCGTGGACGTGCGGGCGAACCGGTTGGCTGTGCTGGACCGCCAGATCGGGCAGGCCAAGGCCCGCTACGACTCCCTGCGTCGGGCGGCGGCCGCCGCCAGCGACAGCGAGAAGGCCTGGGGGGCCGAGCTTGAGTCGGACTTCCTGGCGGACGCCGCGGCGTCGCTCACGGAGCTCAGGCGGCTGCAGGCTGACCGCGAGGCCGTCGAGACCCTGCCATCCCGGCAATTGGACCTCGGTGCTGGGTTTCACGCGGAGGCGGCGTTCGTGGCCAGGGCGATGGCCAACCTTGCCGATGCCCCGCGCCTGGTGAGCAGGGAGGTGGCTAGATCGATCACCGAGGTGATCGCCCGCCTTCGCTTCCACGTCGATGGCGTGCGCGTCCGGTGGACGTGCTCGGTCGCCGTGGCCGCGAACGGCGGGGTCGTTCGGCTGTCCACGAGTGGCGAGGTCCCAAATCGATCGTTCACCTACCGCAGCGGCACGGTCAAGCGCCGGACGAGGTTCAACCGGGGCGACCTGCTGCTCGAGCGCGTCCTGTGGGATGGCGAGAGCCTCGAGGAGGCAGCCCGATTCCACGGAGTCAACCAGGTTCGCTTATGGCGGACCCTGATGTACAAGTCGCTTCAGGACCGGGGGGTTCCGGTGCGGCCATCGCAGGTCGTGATGCACTCGCTGGTCCCGGACGTCGGGCGCGTCGTCTTCGCCCACGTCGACGGGCGAGCCCTGCCCGCGGACATCGATCCCGACTGGGCGGCACTCATTGTGCGGGTCTACACCGATCCCTCGCTGGTGTGGACCCGCGCGTGGTCGCGCGATGTATCGAAGCGCCAGGAGACGATCGACGTCATCAAGGACGCCGGGGGCATTGTCTACCGAGAGCAGCTCGAGAGACTCATCCCTCGGTCCCGGATGTTCCAGTACTCGAGGTTCTACCCAGCGGGAAAGAGGGCCCCGGGCGTAGCGCCGTCAGTGCAACGCGTCGGGGCGTGGGACGGCGACCGAGGCGGAGAGGTCGGATCTGCGCTGTCGCTCATCGCCTGCCCACACGAAGACTGTGGGGGTCATGCATCGGTCGCCCTCTGGGTGCCCGAGACCGCCCGCGGGCTCCAGCCCGCCACGAGCACCATCTGCCCGGACTGCCGGAGGCTGCCAGCGGTCGGCTCTCCGAAGTTCCCAGACGACTATTTGCGACTCCCCGAATTGTCCCAAGCGGCCCGCGAGCCTCTCGTATGAGGGATCGCCGTGCGGAACGCTGCCAGATAGGCAAGGGTGAGGCCGGCCGGGACGCCCGGTAGGGTAGCTGGTAGCGGCTGGCGAACTCGGCCAGGAGGCAGCCGTTTCCGGGAAGTCACTCATCCGCGCTTTGTGCGCAGTCGCTCTGACCTTGCTGTCAACGGCGGCCGAACATTGACCCCCCTGCGGCAGATGAAAATTGACCCCGCTGCCCGGGATCACAGTCACCCTCCGTCGTCGGTAGGCACCCTCCCCAAGGTCTCGGTCCTTGAGCCGGTAGCTGTCGCCCTTGAGGCTAGCCTGCTCAGGCCTTGCCTTGAGGCCAGAGTACGGCGGCATCGATACCCTTTGGGAAGATGCCAGGCCAGCCGGACTCGATCGACTTTTCGCCCCCGACGTTCTTCAACGTAGCGACATCGAATTTCACATATTTTGGACCTTTGAAGAAATATGCATTTCCTTCGGTCCAGATAGTGGCGCCATTAAGGCCACTCGAAAAAACGCCTGGCCAGTTGCCTGCAATCGGCTTCGGGTAGCCTTCATCGGCGGATTCCCGACCGAGATCGTAGCGAATGTACTCGTTGTCCTTGAAGAAGTACGCGCGCCCGCCGATCCAGAGCATGACGGCGTTGAACCCGTCGGGCCAAATTCCGTGCCAGTCAGGTCCAATCGGCTTCGGAAAGCCAGGATCGATCTTATTTGATGCAAGATCCCAACGAATCCATTCGGAACCCTTAAAGAAGTACGCTTTACCATTTGTCCACGGCGTGGCAGCATCGATCCCATCGGGCCATAAACCCGGCCAGCCCTCGGAGATGAGCTTTGGGTAGCCGAGGTCAACCCTGTTCTCCTGGATATTGAAGCGAGAGTACTCCTTCCCGCTGAAGAAGTACCCCGAGAAGTACGGGTGGGCCTTATCGCCGTACGAGGGCTGGCCCGTACAGGAAGCGAGCGCAGGCGCCAGCGCTGCGGTCGCGGCGCCGGCACCCAACATCCTGAGGAAGTGGCGCCTGGACGTACCAGGCAGCGTCAATCCGTCTTGTCGTTCTGACATCGGCCCCAATCCTCCCACGATTTCTGTCTTCACAGGCTTGGCCAGTACTGCGACAAGGCCGCTTCCTTATATGGTTGATTACTGGTGGCATCCTGGCCGACGAAAGGAAAGTCGAGTAGGATTGTCAAAGCGAAGACAAAAGCGACAAAGCCGGCAAGCGATCCCACTACTGCCAGGCGGACGCCCCTCTGTTTGATGTCCGTAGGGTACGCCAGGATAATGAAAAGTATCGATCCGATCAAGAGAACAACCCGGAGTACTGTGGGCAATCCCTGGGCACTTAGTTGCAACCGCTCCCGTCGAATCCCCGTGAGCTGATCGATCTTGGATAAGGATGAACTGTAGGCTGACGTCTCGTTCG
>JAWVFH010000288.1:0-3060 GCA_033856255.1 Solirubrobacterales bacterium
GCCGCGATTTTTGCGGTCTATGTGCCGATCTTTTGGTGGCTCAAGGCATCCTATGAACCCACCGACCGCGTGATCGAGCTACGCAGACCATACTCCAAAACCAAAGTTGGCGGCTTTGCCTTCGAAAGCACCACGTTGTCGTACAACGTCATGGCCGATGGACCGACCGGGCTACAGCGATCGCCGATGGTCCTCTACGAGGACGGGAAACCTCTCGGACCACCGCACAGCGCGCCCTCGGACATTGCGAAGTTGGGCCTCGGCCGGTTTTCACACTGGGTTGACGTCGGGTACATTTTTTCCAGCAGCGACAATTCAGACCCGAACTCCAACGGGCGAAAATATTGGGCGGTTCTGCCAAAGCAGCGCATTCCGCGCTGATCGCTTGCAGCTCGCAACTTGCCGCCTGCGGGACGTTTGCAGGGAAATCCTGCCGGCGGCAATGTAAGTCCGCCTCACTTGCTTCATAAAGCTCGGCCAAGCACGGCTGTGCATTTCCAGGAGGGTGACATCGTGCGGTGGTTTTTTGGAACCTTGATTGCGCTCCTGGTCGGTGTGGCAATTTATCTTGGCTCAGCCCTCGTTTCGCTCAGCGCATTGGTCGAAGCAGCGCGGGCTGGAGACGGCGCCGCTGTTCTTGCGCGAACGGATACGGAGCGGCTTCGGCGCTCTTTGGTGGACCAAATCGTGTCCGCCTATCTAACGCAATTGGGGAGAGATCGACCGGTGAAGCCCCTGGAGCGGGTGCTGGCGAACACCTATGGCGCGACTGTCGCCGATGCGCTGATTGCGAAAATGCTTACCGAGGAAAATCTCACGCGCATCCTGAAAAACGGCGCGATCAGCGCAGGCGATGATCCGATCGGCAACATGCGGGGGCTGGGCGAAATCGATACCACCAAAGTATTCCAAATGCTTGGTCGGATATCACCCATAAAGCCCGTCGAATTTCTGGTTCGGCTGGGCGAGACGGAAAATGCCGGAGCCGTGAGCATCCATTTCGAAGGAAATGGGTGGAAACTGTCAGGCATCCAGCTCCCGACCGCGGCCGTGCAGGTGCTTGCTCAAAGCATCATAGACAGCAGGGGGCGTAAGGGATGAGCGGGTTCGGCGCCGCGCTGGGGCCGAAACCCTTCGATGTCGAACTTATTTCCGCCTTTAACTATCCGTCCATCTGCCGATGCAGCGCTCATCTTCTGTTCACATTCGACTTCGTACTGTGCGCTACGATCCAGATTCCACCGGAGGAAACCATGAAACTTAAGTTTGCACTTGTTGGCCTTGTTGCGCTGGGCGGCGCGGCGCTCACCGCCGGAACGGCATCGGCCATGCCGGTCGCACCGCTGTCCCCAATCGCAAATGTCGAGAGCGTTGCGCTGGTTTGCGGTCCGAACGGTTGCATCCGTACCCGACCGGCCGTCCGATATGGCTACGGCGTCCGCCGTGGTTATGGCTACGGCGTGCGCCGGGGCGGCTATGCCTACGGAGTTCGCCGGGGCTATCGCCGCTACTGATCGGGAAAGAGGGCTTCGGCCCTCTTTTTCGTTTGCCGCGGCCCGCTTCCGTCAGTGATCATGTCTGCTCAGCCGGGCATGGAAGGCGGATTCAAGTGATCGATCCCGAGGTCCATAAAGTCACCTGGGCACAGGTCGGGCGCGTTGCCGAGCCCGGCCGATATTTGTTCACGTTCGGCTGGCTGACGATTACCGACGCCGATCTCGCAGTTTGGCGGCAATACCCGGATGCCGCCTTCACGCTGGTTGTGCAGTCCCCGACCGAAGCGGTTGAAGAATTTCGTTTGGGCGCCTTCGCGTTGTGAGATCCGGACGGTTCAGCTCTCGTCTCAGTCCAGTCCCCGCTCGCGGCTCAAGCGGACCATCTGGTCGATAAAAATCGCTTTCTGTTTGTCATTAAGGCTTGCAAAAAGCGGCTCAGCCGCGTCGGCGACGTTGCGCTGGTCGACGGCGCGGTCGTTGAGGAACTGGGCTTCGTTGCGCATCTGTTCGACGATGTCGTCGGGAGGGTCGCGTTGCGCGCGGGCAATGCGCAGGTTCAGGCGATCGGCGCCGTTATGGCCGAGATAATGCATGGCGCTGTTGAAAGCCGTCCAGTGCTTCTCCTGCTCCGGCGTCAACTGCAATTCGGTCTTGATCCGGTCGATATATGCGTCGCTGTTGGCGACGATCTGTTCGGCGGTCAATTGTGGTTGAACCGCCTGCGCCGCGGGTTGGGCTGCTTTGCCCTTTGCTGTTTTGGCTCCCTTTGGCGGATTGCCTTGTTTGGCTTCGGGTTGGGCGGGCGCTTGGGAATTGCTGCCGGGAACTCCGAGCACCCCGGTGAAGACACCCACCACCCCACCGATGGCGCCGCCCAGCACACCGCCCACCGGTCCGGCCGCCTTGTTTCCCGCCTGTGCTCCTTGTTGAACGCCTTTGACCAATCCTTGAGCATGCGCGGCGGGCGACGCGGCGATAAGTGCCACGGCTCCGGCGACGAGCGCCAAATGCCGTCTTCGGTTGGTGCGCGTCGTCAGTATCCTGAGCATTCGCTATTCCCTGGTCGATCCATTTCTTGCCGCGCCGCTCCGCGGTTGCGCCGATTCGGACAATATCGGTTTCGCATCGTGCAAGTCCACGGCGCGGATCGTGGCCTGCCCTCAGCCCGCGGCAATCGCGCGCAGCCTATCGAGTGACTTTCCTGTGTGCAGCGCAGTATGCGGTCGTGAAGCGGGTAGTCCGTCGTCCCGAAAGGAGCCGCCCCAGCCGCTCCCGGACACAACGTAAGTTCTAGAGGCCGCGACAAGCTGATTTCTCGACAGACGCCGGCAATTCTGCTCTGATTGCCGAAAGCCAAAATCTCTGCGGCGTCCGGCAGTGCCCAATTGTGGCCTCGCTGGCAGATGGAGAAACAAGAACAACAGCACAATTTAGCTCACCACGAATGGCTCACCAGGGAGAGAACGCCATGTCTCGGAGGAAGCTTACTCGACGACAATTTGTCGCTGCTACCGCAATGTCATCCGCGGCACTGATGGCGGCGCCGTATATTCGAACGGCACAC
>JAWVFH010000289.1:0-2545 GCA_033856255.1 Solirubrobacterales bacterium
ACCGTCGACGACGTGCTGCTCCAGACCCTCGTGACCCTGATCAACCTCGGCGCGCGCAAGGCCGGCCTGGCCGCGCCTCCCGCAGAGGAGGAGCCGCAGCGCGACCTGGAGCAGACGCGCCAGGCCATCGAGGGCGCGCGCGCCCTGCTGCCGCTGCTGGAGGGCCGCCACGGCGCGGAGATCGCGCCGCTCAAGGACGCGCTCTCGCGGTTGCAGATGGCCTACGTGCAGCTCTCCGGCGGCCCGCCGCCGGCGGGGGAGCCGAAGGACGCGCCGCCCGAGCAGCCCGGCACCGGACCGGCGCAGTCGTCCGGCCGGTTGTGGGTCCCAGGTCAATAAGCGGACCTTCCCGCCACCCTCCACGGTAGACTTCCGGCGCTCCACGGCGGCCCGACCCGGGCTGCCGTTTCGCTTTGTCTGAGTCCAAGAGGGGTTACCTTGACAAGTTTCCTGTCCGACCACGGCGTGCTGGTTGCCGTTATCTGCGCGTTGCTCGCCGTGGCGTACGGCGTGCTGACGACGCGCTCGCTGCTCGCGCTGTCGCCGGGCAACGAGACCATGCAGGGTCTTTCGGCCGCGATCCAGGAGGGTGCGCAGGCGTACCTCAAACGCCAGTACACGACGATCGGCATCGTCGGCGTGGTCCTGTTCGTCGCGCTGATCCCGCTGCAGAACATCGAGGTGGCGATCGGCTTCGCGATCGGCGGCCTGGCCTCCGCGTCGGCCGGCTTCATCGGGATGAACGTGTCGGTGCGGGCCAACACGCGCGTGGCCGAGGCCGCCCGCGGCGGCATCGGCAAGGCGCTCGACGTCGCCTTCCGCGGCGGCGCCGTGACCGGCATGCTCGTCGTCGGCCTCGCGCTGCTGGGCGTCGCCGGCTACTACGGCGTGCTGACCTGGATCTTCAACGTCGAGACCAAGAAGGCCGTCGACGCGCTGATCGGCCTCGGCTTCGGCGGCTCGCTGATCTCCGTCTTCGCCCGGCTGGGCGGCGGCATCTTCACCAAGGGCGCCGACGTCGGCGCGGACATCGTCGGCAAGATCGAGGCCGGCATTCCCGAGGACGACCCGCGCAACCCGGCCGTGATCGCCGACAACGTGGGCGACAACGTCGGCGACTGCGCCGGCATGGCGGCGGACCTGTTCGAGACCTACGCGGTGACCGCGGTCGCCGTCATGCTGCTCGGCGTCCTGACCTTCTCGGGCGACTCGGCGGTCGTCATGTACCCGCTGATCCTCGGCGCCGTCTCGATCGTCGCCTCGATCATCGGGACGTTCGCCGTGAAGTCGGAGTCCGGCAACGTGGAGCGGGCGCTCTACCAGGGCATGATCGTGGCCGGCGTGCTGTCGGCGCTGCTGTTCCTGCCGATCACCAAGTGGCTGATGGACAACCTCCCCGGCGCGGGCGCGCCGAGCTGGTCGGACATCTATCTGTGCGCGCTGATCGGCCTCGGCGTGACCGCGTGCCTGTTCGTGATCACCGACTACTACACCTCGACCCGCTTCTCGCCGGTGCGCTCGACGGCGCGCGCGTCGGAGACCGGCCACGCGACGAACATCATCCAGGGCCTCGCGCAGGGCATGCAGTCCACGGCCGCTCCCGCCATCGTCATCGTGCTCGCCATCTACGGCGCCTCCCAGCTCGCCGGCGTCTACGGCATCGGCGTCGCCGTGATGGCCCAGCTCTCGCTGTGCGGCCTGATCGTGGCGCTGGACGCCTTCGGCCCGATCACCGACAACGCGGGCGGCATCGCCGAGATGGCGAACATGCCGGAAGAGGTCCGCAACGTCACCGACCCGCTCGACGCGGTCGGCAACACGACCAAGGCCGTGACCAAGGGCTACGCGATCGGCTCGGCCGCGCTCGCCGCCCTGGTGCTGTTCGCGGCGTTCAAGATCGAGCTGACGGCCGAGCTCGGCCACAGCGTCCTGTTCGCCCTCGACGACCCGCTCGTGCTGATGGGGCTGCTGGTCGGCGGCATGATGGTCCTGCTGTTCGCCTCGCTCTCGATGGAGGCCGTCGGCCGCGCCGGCGGCGCCGTCGTGGAGGAGGTGCGGCGCCAGTTCCGCGAGAAGCCGGGCATCATGGACGGCACCGAGCAGCCCGAGTACGGCCAGTGCGTGGACATCGTCACGCGCGCCGCCCAGCGCGAGATGATCATCCCGTCGCTGATCCCGATCGTGGTCACGCTGATCGTCGGCGTGCTCTCCTACACGATGCTCGGCGGCCTGTTGATCGGCGTCATCGTCGTCGGCCTGTTCTTCGCCGTGATGATGACCTCCGGCGGCGGCGCGTGGGACAACGCCAAGAAGCTGATCGAGGACGGCGCCTTCGGCGGCAAGGGCTCCGAGGCGCACGCCGCCTCGGTCACCGGTGACACCGTCGGCGACCCGTTCAAGGACACCGCCGGGCCGGCCATCAACCCGATGATCAAGGTGGCGAACATCGTGGCCCTCCTGATCATCCCGCTGATCGCCTAGGAACCTTCCGGCCCGGCGGCCAGATCGCCGCCGGGCCGGGGTAGCTCAGCGCACGCTGATCGTG
>JAWVFH010000290.1:0-2526 GCA_033856255.1 Solirubrobacterales bacterium
GCCGCCACACCGGACACCCGCAGCGCAGGCCCGACCCGCGCGGCGCCGAACCCCGTGGCCACCACGAGCAGCGCCGGTACGCAGCCGGCGATCACGTTGCGGGTGTTCAGGAAGTCCGGGCCCACCAAGGCGAGCACGGCGGGCACGCCCGCGGCGAACAGCGCCGCCACCGCCGCGGCCAGCGCGCCAAGCCGCGCCCGCCTGGAGGTGCGCACCAGCGCCAGCCCGACGCCGAGCGCCGCCACAGCGAGCGCCAGCCCGTCGAGCACCTGCTCCCGGGTCGTGTCGAACTTGATCACGAACCCCGTGAGGTAGTCCTCCGGCACGCCGATCACGCGCCGCTTAAGCGGCAGCCCGTCGATGTAGCCCGTGCCGATCCTCGAGCGCTCGTACGCGGCGAGCGGGATCAGCGCCACGCCCACGAGCCCCACGATCCCCCCGGCGATCAGCGCCGGCCGGCGCGGCCGCCAGATCCACGCAAGCCACAGCCCCGCCGGCACGACGACGAACGCCGCGAAGTAGTGGGTGAGCAGCGCGGCCGCCGAGACCCCCGCCCACAGCCACAGGTCGCGCGCCTCCCGCCGGCGCACCGCCCGCGCGAGGAACAGCAGCGACAGCGTGCACAGCAGCGCGAACAGCGAGTAGGGCCGCGCCTCCTGCGAGTACCAGACGAGCAGCGGGTTGAACGCGCACAGGGCGGCGAGCACGAGGCCCACGGTGCGCGACACGACCTCCCGCCCGAGCAGGAACGCCACCGGCACGAGCGCGATCCCGAACAGCGCCGAGAACGTGCGCAGCGCCGCCTCGTGGTGGCCGATCACGTGCGCCCAGGGCCATGCGAGCACGTAGTACAGCGGCGGCGTCAGCTCGCTGTGCGGGATCAGGTCGAGCATGTGCCCGAAGCCCGAGCTCACGAGCTTGGCCGTCAGTGCCTCGTCGAACCAGAAGCTCTGCACGTCGATCGTCGCGAACCGCACCGCCGCGGCGGCCACCGTCAGCCCGACGAGCAGCCGGAGCGAGGAGCGCGAGTGGCTACGCTCGCTGCCGTCGTGAGAGCGAGTGCCTCCATCGTCACCCGCGCCGGCCTCGTGCTGGTCGCCCTGGCCGCGTGCGCGTGGCTGCTCGCCCAGTACCACGACGCGCAGCTTACGGAGTCCGTGAAGCGCATCAACAACGATCCGTACTCGCTGCCCCCCGACCTCCGCGGCGCGCTCGCCGACGCCAAGCGGATCGGCACGCTCAACCCCGACCCCTACGAGGCGCGTGCGTACAGGGCGCTCGTGGAGGTGCGGCTCGGCCAGCGCACCACCGCCATCCGCCGGCTCGAGTCGGTGCTGGCGGACCAGCCGAACTACTTCGAGGCGTGGCTCCTGCTCAACAAGGTCACCGCGCAGACCGACCCTGCCCTGTCCGCCCGGGCGCTGGCCCACATGCGGGCGCTCGACCCGCGCGACGTGAAGCCCTAGCCGGGTGGAGTGGCGGGCGCGGGCTCGGCGATCGCCTCATCGCGGGCGGCCGCGCCGGCGAACAGCGGGAAGCGGCGCTTCAGCGACAGCGCAGGCCGCTCGACCACGTAATAGCTCAGGGCAGCCACCGCGACGCTCACCACGAGCACCGACACGCCCAGCCCGAGCGTCTGCCAGCCGGCGCCGTGCGGCAGCGTGTCGTATACCGGCCCCGCGAGCTTGGCGACGGCGGCCACGTGGTAGAGGTAGATCCCGTACGACCAGAGCCCTGCGTACAGCAGCGCGCGGCTGCCGAGCACGCGCCCGGCCAATCCCCAGCCGCGCTCCGCGCCGAACACGACCGCCGGCAGGACCACCGCCACCGCCGTGAGCGAGTAGAGTTCGTGCTGCGCCAGGTACGCAGTCGTCGACGATGACGTGCCGAGCACCCCGCCCTTCAGCGACGAGGCCACGCAGAACGCGACAGCCGCCACGAGCCATGGCGCCGACGGCATCCGCCGAAGCAGCGCGACCCAGCGCGGCGGCGGGCCCTCGCGCGTCTGCGCCCAAGTGCTGGCAACGGCCAGCGCCATCCCGAGCGCGAACGTGTCGAGCAGCCCGGGCAGCGAGCGCACGTACGGGCTCGCCGGCGTGGGCGCGACCCGGTAGAGCACTACCACGATGTACGCGGTGCTCGCGACAAACAGCGCGGCGAGCCCGATCGCCTCGACGCCCAGCTTGCGCGGTGAGCGCCGGCCGGCCCGCAGCATCACGAGCGCCCAGACGGGCAGGAAGGCGTAGAACGCGACCTCGACGCACAGCGTCCACGCCTGCCCGATGCCGCCCGCGAACGTCGAGTCCGAGTACGCCTGGAGGAAGCCGTAGTACGTCGGGATGCCGGACGCGGTGAACACGTCGTCCTCCTTGAGCACGAGCGCCACGACGGTGAGCGCGACCCAGTAGCACGGGACGATCCTCAGGAAGCGCCGGGCCGCGTACGAGCGCACGCGCGGGAGCCCGTCGTCCCTGAAACGGGCGAGCACAAACGGGCGGTACAGCAGGAAGCCCGAGATCACGAAGA
>JAWVFH010000291.1:0-2841 GCA_033856255.1 Solirubrobacterales bacterium
AGCGTCTCGGTGCCGGAAGGAACGAGCACCTCGGCCGTGGTTTACACAGCCGCGGCGACGGACGTGCGGGGCGGCGCGGTGAGCTTCAGCCTGAGCGGAGCGGATGCGGGCGCGTTCACGATCGACAATGCCACAGGTGCGGTGACCTTCAATGCCTCGCCGGACTTCGAGGTCAAGTCTTCCTACAGCTTTGACGTGGTGGCGTCGGACGGAACGCTGACTTCGGCACAGGCAGTGACGCTGACGGTGACCGACGTCGCGCCCTCCATCACGAGCGCGACCAGCGTGTCAGTGGCGGAAGGCACGAGCGCTTCCACCGTCGTCTACACGGCGGCGGCCAACGATGTACAGGGCGGCGCGGTCACTTTCAGCCTGACCGGAGCGGACGCGGCAGCCTTCACAATCGATAACGCGACGGGCGCGGTGACGTTCAACGCTTCACCGGACTTCGAGACCCAGAGCTCCTACACGTTCAATGTTGTCGCGAGCGACGGCACGCTCACTTCTGCCCAGGCCGTGACAGTCGCGGTGACGGACGTCGCGCCCTCGATCACGAGCGCAACGAGCATTTCGGTGGCCGAAGGCGCGAGCACCTCGACCGTTGTTTATACGGCGGCGGCCAACGATGTGCAGGGCGGAGGCGTGAGCTTCAGCCTGAGCGGCGCCGATGCCGCGGCCTTCAGCATCGACAATGCCACAGGTGCGGTGACGTTCAACGCCTCGCCGGATTTCGAGACGAAGAGCTCCTACACGTTCGATGTCGTCGCGAGCGACGGCACGCTGACTTCCAGCCAGGCAGTGACGCTGTCGGTGACCGACGTGGCGCCTTCGATCACGAGCGCGACGAGCGTATCGGTGCCGGAGGGCACGGCGAGCTCGACGGTGGTGTACACGGCGGCGGCGACGGATGTGCAGGGCGGCGGGGTGACGTTCAGCCTGAGCGGCGCCGATGCGGCGGCCTTCACGATCGACAACAGCACGGGCGCAGTGACGTTCAACGCCTCGCCCGACTTCGAGACGAAGAGCTCCTACACGTTCAACGTCGTGGCGAGCGACGGCACGCTGAGCTCGGCCCAGGCGGTGACGGTGGCGGTCACCGATGTGGCGCCTGCGATCACGAGCGCGACGAGCGTGACGGTGCCGGAGGGCACGAGCCCGGCGACGGTGGTGTACACGGCGGCGGCGACCGACGTGCGGGGCGGCGGGGTGACGTTCAGCCTGAGCGGAGCGGATGCCGGAGCCTTCACCATCGACAACAGCACGGGTGCGGTGAGCTTCAACGTTTCGCCCGACTTCGAGACGCAAACCTCGTACACGTTCAACGTCGTCGCTTCGGACGGCACGCTGACCTCGAGCCAGGCGGTGACGGTCTCCGTAACCGACGTGGCGCCGTCCATCACGAGCGCGACGAGCGTCTCGGTGCCCGAGGGCACGAGCAGCGCGACGGTGGTCTACACCGCGGCGGCCAACGATGTGCAGGGCGGCGCGGTGAGCTTCAGCCTGAGCGGGGCGGATGCGGCGGCCTTCACGATCGACAACTCGACCGGTGCGGTGACCTTCAACGCCTCGCCGGACTTCGAGACCAAGTCTTCCTACAGCTTCAACGTCGTCGCCTCGGACGGCACGCTCACCAGCGCCCAGGCGGTCACGGTCGCGGTGACCGATGTAAATGAGGCGCCGGCCGGCGCCGACCGGACCGTGGGCACGAACGAGAACACGGCTTACGTCTTTGCCGCCGCGGATTTCGGCTTCGGCGACCCGGACGCCGGCGACTCGATGAGCGCGGTCAGGATCGACGCGATTCCGGTCGCGGGCAGCCTGACGCTCGCCGGATTCGGCCCCGTCACGGCCGGGCAGGTCGTGTCGCGGGCCGACATCGACGCCGGCAATCTGCAGTTCACGCCAGCGACGAACGCGAGCGGCGCCGGCTACGCGAGCCTGAGCTTCAGCGTCCGCGACGCCGCATTGTTCGACCTGGCGCCCAATACCGTCACGATCGACGTGGGCTGGGTGAACCATGCGCCCACCATCACCAGCAGCACGAGCGTCACGGTCGGCGAAGGCACCAGCAGTTCAACCGTCGTGTACACCGGCACTGCCACGGATCTGGATGCGGGGGACATCATCACCTGGAGCCTCACCGGAGCGGACGCCGGCGCCTTCACGATCGACAACGCCACGGGCGCGGTGACGTTCAACAGCTCGCCCGACTTCGAGACGCAGTCTTCCTACAGCATCAATGTGGTCGCCTCGGATGGAACGGTGACTTCAACGCAGGCAGTGACGGTGGGGATCAGCGATGTCGCGCCCGGGAACACGAGCGCGACGAGCGTCTCGGTGCCCGAAGGTACCGGCACCTCGACCGTCGTCTACACGGCCGCGGCGACGGATGTCCGGGGTGGAGCGGTTTCGTTCAGCCTGACTGGAGCGGATGCGGGGGCGTTCACGATCGATAGCGCCACCGGCGCAGTAACTTTCAACGCGTCCCCCGACTTCGAGACTCAGTCTTCCTACAGCTTCAGCGTCGTCGCATCCGACGGCACGCTGACGTCGAGCCAGGCAGTCACCATCGCGGTGACCGATGTTGCCCCGGCGATCACCAGCTCGACCAGCGTGTCGGTGCCTGAAGGATCCAGCACTTCGACCGTCGTCTATACGGCGGCGGCCACCGACGTGCAGGGCGGCGCAGTCAGCTTCACCCTGACCGGAGCCGACGCGGGCGCTTTTGCGATCGACAATGCCACGGGCGCGGTGACGTTCAACGCCTCCCCGGACTTCGAGACGAAGTCTTCCTACAGCTTCAACGTCGTGGCGAACGATGGCACGCTGACGTCGAGCCAG
>JAWVFH010000292.1:0-4144 GCA_033856255.1 Solirubrobacterales bacterium
CGCTGGAGAAGCCGCTCGGCTCCGGTCCCTATCGGATCAAGGATTTCGTCGCGGCGCGATCGGTCTCGGTGGAACGGGTGAAGGATTACTGGGGCTCAAACCTGCCGGTCCGCATCGGCACCAATAACTTCGACGAACTGCGTTTCGAGTTCTTCCGCGACAACCTGGTCGCGCTGGAAGCCTTCAAGGCCGATCAGGCCGACTGGATCGCCGAGAATTCAGCGAAACAGTGGGCGACGGCTTATGATTTCCCGGCGATCCAGGAAAAGCGCGTCGTCCGGGAAGAATTCCCGATCAACGATTCCGGGCGGATGCAGGGCTTCGCCTTCAACCTGCGCCGCGGTCTGTTCAAGGATGCAAGACTTCGCCGCGCGTTCAATTACGCCTACGATTTCGAGGAGATGAACAAGCAGTTGTTCTACGGGCAGTACAAGCGGATCAACAGCTACTTCGAAGGCACCGAACTGGCGTCATCGGGGCTGCCCCAGGGTGAAGAGCTGCAGATTCTGGAAACCGTGCGCGACAAGGTGCCCGGCGAGGTTTTTACGACACCCTATGCCAATCCAGTCGGCGGCAATCCGGAAGCGGTGCGCGCCAATCTGCGTGAGAGCGCCCGGCTTTTAAAGGAAGCCGGCTTCGAGGTGCGCGATCGTAAGCTGGTCGATGCGGCCGGCAAGCCGGTTACGGTCGAGATCCTGGTTCAGGATCCGTCGGCGGAGCGAATCGCGCTGTTCTACAAACCGTCGCTGGAACGCATGGGGTTGACGGCCTCGATCCGCACCGTGGACGACGCGCAATATCAGAACCGGCTGCGCGGCTTCGATTTCGACATGATCATCGACCAGTGGGGACAGTCGCTGTCGCCCGGTAACGAGCAGCGCGAGTTTTGGGGATCGCAGGCCGCGGACCAGCCCGGCGCGCGCAATACCCTCGGCATCAAGAATCCGGCCATTGATGCGCTGATCGAGAAAGTGATTTTCGCCAAGGACCGTTCCACGTTGCTGGCCGCGACCCGGGCGCTCGACCGTGTGCTGCTGTGGAATTTCTACGTCGTGCCGCAGTTCACCTATGGCTTTTCGCGCTATGCGCGGTGGGATCGTTTCAGCCGCGCCGAACCGATGCCGAAATACGGCCGATCCGGCCTGCCGGCGCTGTGGTGGTTCGATTCCGAAAAAGCCGCCAGGATCGGCAAACGATCTTGAGCGGCTTGACGCGCATGGCGCAACTCAATCGTCGGCATGTGCTGGGTCTTGGACTTGGGCTTGGCGCCGTAGCGGCCGGGTTCGAGACGTCGTTCGCGGCGGGGCCGGAAACCGGGCAAGAACTCCACGGTCTGTCGGCCTTTGGCGAACTCAAATATCCTGCCGGATTTCCTAATTTCGACTACGTCACTCCGGATGCCCCGAAGGGCGGCGTATTCTCGCAAATCGTCGGCTCCGGCGGATCGACCTTTGACTCCTTCAATGCCTACATCCTGAAGGGAGAGCCTGCCAACGGCATGGACCTCACCTTTGCTTCGCTGATGGTTCGGGCCTTTGACGAGGCGGACGCCGTATATCTCCAGGCCGCGGATCGGGTGAAGGTTTCCGACGACGGTACCCGATATCGGTTTCACCTGCGCGACGGCATCTCGTTCCACGATGGAACGCCGATCAGTTCAGCCGACGTGGTGTTTTCATTGAAGGCGATCAAGGAAAAGGGACATCCCAGCCTGGCGTCGATTCTGAGCGTGCTGGAGACCGTCGAGGCCGAAGACGATCGCACCGTCATGCTGCGCTTCGCGCCGACGCGCGGACTTGATGTGCCGCCGATGGTGGCCGCGATGCCGATCCTTTCCGCGAAGTATTACGAATCCCGGAAATTCGAGGAAACGTCGCTGGAAGCGCCGCTCGGGTCCGGTCCGTACCGCTTATCGCGTTTCGAACAAGGTCATTTCGTCGAATTCACAAGGGTAAAGGACTGGTGGGGGAAGGATCTTCCGGTCTCGCGCGGGATCAACAATTTCGACCTGGTGCGTGATGAGTATTATCGCGACCGTGAGGCTGGAATCGAAGCCTTCTCCGGTCGCAATTATCTTTTTCGCGAGGAGTTCACATCGCGGGTCTGGGCCACGCGCTATGATTTTCCCGCCATTCGCGAGGGTCGCGTCAAAAAGCAAGTGATTCCGGATGAGCGCGCTTCCGGCGCGCAGGGCTGGCTGCTTAATACCCGGCGCGAAAAATTCAGGGATCGCCGGGTTCGCGAAGCGCTGGCGATGGTCTTCGATTTCGAGTGGACCAACAAGAATTATATGTACGGCTCCTACGAGCGCACCCATTCGGTGTTTCAGAATTCCGACATGATGGCCAAGGGCGAGCCCTCGCCGGAGGAAATCCGGCTGCTCGAGCCGTTTCGCGATCGCGTTTTGCCGGAGGTTTTTGGGCCCGCGTGGGTTCCGCCTGTGAGCGATGGCTCCGGTCAGGATCGCCGGCTGCTGCGGGCCGCCGGGGAACTCTTGAACAATGCGGGCTGGACCGTGAAAGATCGGCGCCGCGTCAACGCGAATGGCGAGCAATTTACCATGGAGTTCCTGCTTACCGAACGCACCTTCGAACAGCACCATGCTGCATTCATACGCAATCTGGGTATTCTCGGTATCGACGCCAAAATGCGGTTTGTCGATCCGACACAGGCTACAGAGCGGACGAAAAGTTTCGACTTCGATGTCGTCGTCGATCGATTCATCTTTCCGCAGATTCCCGGAACTGCGCTTAAATTCTATTTTTCAAGCGAACTTGCCAATACCAACGGGTCGAAAAATCTGGCCGGCATTGCCGATCCGGTTGTCGATGCGCTGATCGCAAAGGCGATAGCCGCCACGAGCAAGGCACAACTCGTGACGGCCTGCAGGGCGCTGGATCGCGTCTTGCGCGTCGGCCAATACTGGATTCCGCATTGGAACAAGGCTTCATTCTGGATCGCCTACTGGGATCAATTCGGACATCCTGCGACCAAGCCGCGTTACGCGCGAGGAATCCCGGAAACCTGGTGGTCCGACCCTAACAAGGCGGCGAATGCCGGGCAGGCGAAATAATATGACCGCTTATATCGCCCGCCGCGTCCTGCTGATGTTTCCCACGCTTCTGGGTATCCTGTTCGTCTCCTTCATTGTCGTTCAATTCGCGCCTGGCGGACCTGTCGAGCGCGTCATCGCGCAGCTGAGCGGCGCCGACACCGGGGCCTCGCGCGTGTCGGGCTCCACCGGAGGCGATTTCGGCGCGCGAACGCAAATGGGTGCGTCCGGCGACGCCGTCAGCTCGAAATATCGCGGCGCGCAGGGCCTCGATCCGGATTTCATCAAGAGCCTGGAAAAGCAGTTCGGATTCGACAAGCCGGCGCCGGAACGTTTCGCGTTGATGCTGTGGAATTTCTCGCGGTTCGATTTCGGCAAGAGCTATTTCCGCGATGTCAGCGTGCTGCAGCTGATCAAGGAGAAGCTGCCGGTTTCGATGTCGCTCGGCATCTGGATGACGCTGCTGACCTATCTGATCTCGATTCCGCTCGGCATCCGCAAAGCGGTTCAGGATGGCTCGAAGTTCGATACCTGGACCTCGGCGGTGATCATTGTCGGTTTCGCCATTCCCGGATTCCTGTTCGCGATCCTGCTGATCATCCTGTTTGCCGGCGGCTCGTTCCTCAGCGTGTTTCCGCTGCGGGGACTGACCTCCGACGGCTGGGACCAGTTCCCGTGGTACTGGAAAATCATCGATTACTTCTGGCACATCACGCTGCCGCTGATCTCGATGGCGCTCGGCGCCTTCGCCACCATCACGCTGTTGACCAAGAACTCGTTTCTCGACGAAATCCGCAAGCAATATGTGATGACCGCGCGCGCCAAGGGCTGCAGCGAACGGCAGGTGCTTTACAATCACATCTTCCGCAACGCCATGCTGATCGTGATCGCCGGGTTTCCCGGCGCCTTCGTTCACGCATTCTTCTCCGGCTCGCTGCTGATCGAAACGATCTTCTCGCTGGACGGTCTGGGTCTGCTCGGATTTGAGAGCGTTCTCAACCGCGATTACCCGGTGGTGTTCGGGACGCTGTTCATTTTCTCGCTGGTCGGCCTCGTGGTGAACCTGCTCTCCGATCTCGCCTATATGTGGAT
>JAWVFH010000293.1:0-2846 GCA_033856255.1 Solirubrobacterales bacterium
AGCCATCTAGGCCACCCCTTGATGTAGACGACTCTGTCTACGTTCCGTATCCGAGCTTCGGGGCCTACGCTCCGCCGGCCTCTTGAGCTGCGTAAGTAGACTGTGACTCAGTGGAAATTATTTCCTAGGAAAATACTCTGCGTTAACATGGATGTCAACGGATCGTGGCACGGGGGCTCCGATCACGGTCCGTTCAGCCCAAAGGCCCAGCACCCGCTGTGACCGCGACCGCCGCTCGACGATCACCTAATACGCCCCGAACACGAGACCACTGCGTGGACGGGCCACTGGAACAGTTGGTGACGGCGTCGAACATTGACGCGGAGACGAGCATCCCAAGCAGCACAGCTGACACAGCCGGAGCGGTCAGCATGACCATCAGCGCGTCCCAAGCCGCGAGTCGTGGCAGGTCGGGAGGTCAGAGCTCCTGGATGACGTCCCAGAGCAGGCCATCGGCGGCCGCAAGGAACACCCGCTGCCGCAGGTGACGGTCGCGAAGTTCGACGGTGCCGCGCGGACTCTCATAGGCGAGCCCCTCAGACACAGAGGTCAGCGAGCTAACCTCGACCGAGCCTGCGCGGCGGATGAGCTCGGTGAGTAGCCGTACGCCTTCGTAGCATGACTCGCCCAGGCTGTTGAGCACGGGAGCGTCCGGGCCGAACCGTCGGAAGTAGGTGGCCGCGAAGTCAAGGCCGGACGTCGTCGCAAGATCTTCGAAGTACCCGGCGGAGGTCATGAGACCGCGCGTGTTCTCCGCTCCAGAGGCGAGCAGGACGTTCTCATCGATCAGCGAGCTGAAGCGCAGGATATCCCGGTCCAGGCCGCTCGCGCTGAAGGCGCGGTTGAACTCGACCGCGTCGGCGCCGATGAGCAGCATCAGCACAGCCTCGCAACCGCTCGCCTCGACCCGGCGCAGGACCTTGGAGTAGTCAGCAGTACCGAGAGGGACGTACATCTCGTCGCAGATCGTTCCGCCGATCTCCCGCAGATAGTGCCGCGCGGCCCGAGCGGACTGGCGCGGCCAGACATAGTCGTCGCCGACGATCGTCCATTGCCGGACCCCGACCGAACTGGCGAACCAGTCGAGGGTCGGGCCCAGCTGCTGATCCGGCGTCTCTCCGGTCAGGAACACACCGGGTCGGTGCTCTCCGCCCTCGTATAGAGCGGTGTAGGCGTACGGGACGCGCCCGCCGATCCTAGGCGCAACAACCTCTCGAACAGCAGAAATATGCCAGCCCGTCACGGCCTCGACCGCACCAGCGCAGATCAGCGCGTCGACCTCCGTCGCGACAATTTCGGGCGCGGCCCCACCGTCCACGGGGACGAGGTTCAGCTCACGGCCAAGCACGCCGCCCTCTGCGTTGACCTCCTCCATGGCGAGCGCGGCGCAGCTCTCGCAGGACGGCCCGAATATGCCGGCGGGCCCTTGCAGAGGAACGACGAGTGCCATGTTCAGGACGTCGCGCCCACGCGATGGCGGCACCGTGAGGCGCTTCGGCGCCACACGCAGGGTCATGGCGTCACGCTAGTCCTAGCTGTAACGATCGTGTTGCTCCAATCGTAGGGTTAACATTCCTCAATGGCGGCACGCCCGTACCGACCGACGCTGGTCAGTGATGAGTCCCTTCGGCTGCTCTCGCTGGTGCAGCGCTCCCTCACTCAACGTCTCGATGAGGCACTCAAGGCCCACGGTTCGGGAATTGACCAGTGGCGGATCCTGTCGCTGCTCGTCGAGCAGGGCGGTTGCCCAATGAATGTGATCGCGGACCATGCCATGTTGCTGGCGCCGAAGCTGAGCAAGCTCGTCGACCGGATGGTGTCGGCGAACCTGGTATTGCGCCGCGCGGACGAGCACGACCGCAGGCGCGTGCTCGTCGTCGCCTCCCCTCGCGGACACCAGGCTCTCGCTAACTGGGAAACCGCTGTGGCCGAGGTTCAGCAGCAGTTCCAGGAGATCCTGGGGCCGGATTCCGAGCTGCTCGACGATATGTTGCGCCGGCTGTCCCAGGGCCTTGGGCGGGGCTCGACGCCCGCCGGCAGCGCCGCCGGCTGAGAAGCTGGACGCACCGGTATTTCGGGCGTGCCGCAACGCGGCGAGTTGGGAGCGCTGCTGCGCACTGCTACCGACCGCGATGTCAGAAACATCTCGAACCCGAACAACAGGTGGGCCCGCAACGGCCGGGCTTGCCAACGTGCTCCGCCGGTCGGGCCGCACGGCGCACCTGGTCTGTCCCGGTCCAGAGGACCCAGTTGAGCCCGCCGGGGGTCGGGCCCTTGGCCGCCCAACACTCGCCCTTCGACCCTGTTTGCCCGCGGGGGCGGGCTGGCACCGTGGTGGTGTTGCGGCAACTTTGACGAAGGGCCGTGCAGCCGATGGAGACCGCCGACACCGCACGGGCGCCGTCCGCCGAACTCGACCGGCAACGGTGCCTGCGCCTGCTTGGCGAGGCGCTGATCCGCGGACCCCGGTGGTCTCGCCGTTCACGCGATCGCGTCCGAAGATCCTCCACGACAAGGTCAGCCGCTGGAAGCTGCGCAGCAGGTGAAACTCGCTGAAGCCGCCCAACAGATAAGCTTGCGCCGCGAGGTAGGGGGCGGACCTCGTCGCCGGCCCAGACCGTAGCGTGGCGGCGGAACTCCGCCTGGTCGCGGCCGAGGCGATGCACCCATTCCGGCCGGGTCCAGCCCCAGAAGGTCCGGTTCAGTTCGGCTGAGCGCACCAGCAGCACGGCGATCACATCCAGCTTGGCGCGCCGGCGATGCGAGGTGGGCGGCGAGTCCAGCCCGGCGTTAACCACCTCCAGTGGCCGCAGCAGTCGGCGGATCATCCGCCAGCCCGGCGCGGA
>JAWVFH010000294.1:0-6484 GCA_033856255.1 Solirubrobacterales bacterium
CTGGCCAAGGAGCAGGGGGCAGTGGGGCTGGGTCGGGTCGACCACCTGCGCCGCGAGCTCTCCGGCCGGCTCGACGAACTGCAGCGCGAGCTCGCCGACCTGCGCGCCGAGGCCGATGCCATGCGGGCCCAGTGGGAGGCCGAACGGCAGGCCATTCGGCGCGTCCAGGAGCTGCGGGCCGAGCTGGAGCAGCTCCGCCACGACATCGCCGACGCCGAGCGCCGTTACGACCTCAACCGGGCCGCCGAACTGCGTTACGGCCGACTCGCCGAGCTGGAGCGCAGGCTCGAGTCCGAGGAGAAGCGGCTCTCCGAGAAGCAGGGCGCGCAACGGCTGCTGCGCGAGGAGGTCACCGCCGAGGAGATCGCGGAGATCGTCTCAATGTGGACCGGCATCCCGGTCGCCCGGCTCACCGAGGGCGAGCGGGAGAAGCTGCTGCGCCTCGACGAACTACTCCACCAGCGCGTCGTCGGCCAGGACGAGGCCGTCCAGGCCGTCGCCGACGCGATCATCCGCGCCCGGTCCGGAGTGAAGGACCCGCGCCGGCCCACCGGATCGTTCATCTTCCTGGGCCCAACCGGAGTGGGTAAGACCGAGCTGGCCAAGACACTGGCAGAGGCGCTGTTCGACTCCGAGGACAACATCGTCCGGCTCGACATGAGCGAGTACCAGGAGCGGCACACGGTGTCACGGCTGGTCGGAGCACCACCCGGGTACGTCGGATACGACGAGGGCGGACAGCTGACCGAGGCGGTACGCCGGCGCCCCTACGCGGTGGTCCTCTTCGACGAGATCGAAAAGGCGCATTCCGACGTGTTCAACACGCTGCTGCAGGTTCTCGACGACGGCCGGCTGACCGACGCCCAGGGCCGGACGGTGAACTTCCGCAACACCGTGGTCATCATGACCTCCAACATCGGGTCGCAGTACCTGCTCGACGGCGTCACCCCGGACGGTCAGCTCAAACCCGACGCCCGCGACCTGGTGATGGCCGAGCTCCGCGGGCACTTCCGACCCGAGTTCCTCAACCGGGTCGACGACACCGTGCTGTTCACCCCGCTCAACCCGGCCGAGATCGAGCACATCGTCGAGCTCATGATCGACGAGCTCCGTCGCCGGCTCGCTGACCGCAACCTCACCCTCGAGATCACCGACGAGGCCCGCCACTTCATCGCCGTCGAGGGCTACGATCCGGTCTACGGCGCCCGCCCGCTGCGCCGGTTCATCGCCCGAGAGGTCGAAACCCGCGTCGCCAGGGCACTGTTGCGGGATGCGGTTTCGGATAGCGCCACGGTTCGGGTGGAGCTGCGTGACGGGTCGCTGACCGTCACCTATGCCGCGCAACCGGTCGGGAGCCCGGCATGAGTGCCCCTCCGCAACGCACCACTATGGTCACCTGTGCGCACTGCGGTCGGCGCAACCGCGTCCCGGCGGCTGCCGAGGGCGTGCCCAGATGCGGCAACTGCCACCAGCCACTGCCCTGGATCACCGACGCCGGCGACGACGACTTCGCCGAGGTTGCCGAGCACGGCTCCGTGCCGGTGCTGATCGACCTGTGGGCGACCTGGTGCGGGCCGTGCCGGATGGTCAGCCCGGCGCTGGAGCAGCTCGCCGGCGAGCTCGCCGGCCGGATCAAGCTGGTCAAGGTCGACGTCGACCGGGCACCGAAGATCGCGCAGCGCTTCACCGTTCAAGCGGTACCTACCCTGATCGTGTTGGACCGAGGGTCCGTCCTCGCTCGCCAACCCGGTGCGATGCCGCTCACCGCGCTCCGCGAATGGGTCCTCCAGGCCCTGCCATCCTCCACCGGGTCGACGTCGGAATCTCCGCCGACATGACCATGCCAGCGGACCCGCACCTGGCCTTCGTCCGACCGGTCGCACCACGCACCCCTCAGGGCTGCGAAGAGTGCCTACGGACCGGCTCACCGTGGGTGCACCTGCGGCTGTGCCTGACATGCGGGCACGTGGGTTGCTGCGACTCGTCACCGAACCGGCATGCGAGGGCGCATGCCGGCGCCATCGGCCATCCGATCGTGCGATCCTTCGAGCCGGGCGAGTCGTGGCGCTGGTGCTACGTCGACGAGACGTACGTGTGAGCGAGTCGCCGACGGCGGTGCCGTCATCCCAGACCCAGCTCGGCGAGGGCACGTTCACCGAGACGCCCGACCTCGCCGGAGCATTCCCGCGCCTCGAGCCGGCGCAGATCGAGACGCTCGCGGCACACGGCGAGCGTCGCCGCACCGAGGTGGGCGACGTCCTGATCACCGAGGGCGAACCGGACCCCGCGTTCTACGTCGTGCTGAGCGGACTGGTCGCCGTGGTGGAGGGCTACCAGACCCCTGGGCAACGCATGGTCCGGGTGCACGGGCCGCGCCGGTTCCTCGGCGAGCTGGGCATGCTGACCGGCCAGGTGTCGCTGTTCACCTCGGTCGTCGTCGCCGAGGGGGAGGTTCTCGCGGTACCCGTCGAGAAGATCCGCAAGCTGGTCACCCAGGACTCCGGGCTGGGTGACGAGATTCTACGGGCCTACCTGATCCGCCGCAGCCTCTCGATCGGGCAGGGCGTCGGCTTCCGGATCATCGGTTCCCAGTACTCCGCGGACACCCTGCGGTTGCGCGAGTTCGCCAGCCGCAACCGGCTGCCGCACCGCTTCATCGACCTCGAGACGGACGTCGAGGCCGAGCACACGTTGCGCCAGCTGGACATCGGGCCGCGCGACGTCCCGCTGGTGGTGTGGGGCAAGCGGATGCTGCGTAACCCGAGCAACGCCGAGCTGGCCGCGATGATCGGGATGCGCACGGCGCCCGAGGACAACACCGCCGCGTGTGACCTGCTCGTGGTCGGGGCCGGCCCTGCGGGGCTGGCCGCCGGCGTCTACGGAGCCTCCGAGGGGCTGCACACCGTGGTGCTGGACGCGGTGGCGGCCGGCGGGCAGGCCGCCACATCCTCCCGGATCGAGAACTATCTCGGCTTCCCGGCCGGGATCTCCGGTGCCGAGCTGGCCGAGCGCGCGGTGATCCAGGCCGACAAGTTCGGTGCCCACACCCAGGTGCCGGTCACCGCCACCGCACTGCGCCGCGAGGACGGCCACTACCGCGTGCAACTGGACAACGGCGCCGAGACCCTGGCACGGACCGTGGTCGTGGCCACCGGCGCCCGGTACCGCAAGCTGCCGGTCGACCGGCTCCAGGAGTTCGAGGAGACCAGCGTGTTCTACGCGGCCACCCAGATCGAGGCGCAGATCTGCGACCACGACCCGGTGGTTGTCGTCGGCGGCGGCAACTCCGCCGGCCAGGCGACCCTGTTCCTAGCCGACCACGCCGCAAAGGTCCGCCTGGTGATCCGTGAACGCACGCTCGACGAGTTCATGTCCCGCTACCTGGCCGACAGAATCCTCGCCGACCCACGCATCGAGGTACTGCCGCACACCGAGGTCCGCGAGCTGATCGGCGAGCGCGGCATGCTGGAGGCGGTCGTGGTCGAGGACAGCACCACCGGCCAACGCCGGCGCCTGGACGCCCGGGAGCTCATGGTGTTCATCGGCGCCACCCCGTGCACAGCCTGGCTGGCGGACGCCGTCGAGCTGGACTCCGGCGGATACATCCGCACCGGCCCGGCCGCCGCGGAGCGGGCCGCCGAGGCGTTCGCCGAACTCGGCCGCCCGCCATTGCCGCTGGAAACGAGCGCGCCGGGCGTGTTCGCCGCCGGGGACGTGCGCAGCGGCTCGGTCCAACGCGTCGCCTCAGCCGTCGGCGAGGGGGCCATGGCGGTCCGGTTGGTTCACGAGCACCTCATTGGCAGTCTCAGCGGGAGTCACAGCGCCGGCGTCTGACAGGTGGTGATCGCCATGAGCAGGAGCGCGCCACGATCCCGCCCTCCCCGATTCTCATGCCCGCCCCCATGCCGACCGACACGCGCCGGCGTCCGTCGATGCGCTCGCCTCAGTCCGGCAAACGCCAGCCGCGCTCCCCCGGGATCCCCAGTGCCGCCTCAGGTCCCCACGATCTCCTCGGGTACGGCTGGGGCGTCGGCGGATTCCGCAGCAGCGGGTCGCACAGCTCCCAGATGAGCTCGACCTCCTGGGTGTTGATAAACAGCGTCGAGTCGCCGCGCATCACGTCGAGCAGCAGACGCTCGTAGGCCTCGAGCGGCCCTGACCCCGGGAAGGCCTCCACCAGGTCGATCCGCATCCTGGCTCGACCGAGCTCCAGTTCCGGGCCAGGCACCTTCGCCCGGACGTCGGCAAAGATCTGGGGGTCGTCGGTGAGCTCGAGTACCAGCTCGTTGCAGGTGTCGTCGACGTCCCCGGGAAACATCTTGAGTGGCGGCTCCCTGAAGCCCAACGTGATGGTGCGCCGGCTCTGCGCCAGCGCCTTGCCGGTCCGCAGGTAGAAGGGGACGCCGACCCATCGCCAGTCGTCGACATAGAGCTCCATCGCGACAAAGGTCTCGGCGACCGAAGACTTGTCCACCCCGACCTCATCGCGATATCCCTCGTACTGACCGAAGACCAACCGGTCAGGGTCCGGGGGCCGGATCGCGCGGAAAACCTTCACCACCTCGTGGTGCAGCGAATCCGCGTCCAGCCGCACAGGCGGCTCGAGCGCCACGAACCCAAGCAGTTGGAAGAGGTGCGTCGCGACCATGTCGCGGAAAGTTCCGGTAGATTCCATGAAATCTGCCCGCCCCTCGATATCTATTTCCTCCGGGACGTCGATCTGGACGTAGCAAACGTGCTGGTAGTTCCACACCGGTTCGAACAATCCATTCGCGAACCGCAACGCCAGGATGTTCTGAACGGCCTCCTTACCCAGGAAATGATCGATACGATAGATCTGTCGCTCGTCGAACACCTCGTGCAGGGCCGCGTTGAGCCGTCTCGCCGACTCCAGGTCCGTACCGAACGGCTTCTCCAGAACCAACTTGGCACCCTCGGCAAGGCGGAAGGTACCGAGCATGCGGACCATGGACTCGGTGGCCGATGGCGGTACCGCCAGGTAGATCAGGGCCTCCGTACCAGGACCGAGCTCCGTCATGGCCGCCCGTACAGCGCGGGCCAGCTCGCCACCGGCCTGATCGGAAGCGGTCACGAAGCTGATCCGGATGGCAAATTCCTGCCACACCTCGTCGTCAACCTCGCCGCGTGCCGCTGTGACCGCCTTCAGGATCAAGGCCCGGAAAGCCTCCGCCGTACCCATTTCGTCCCGGCTCGAACAGATGAGACAGAACTTTTCGGGCATGAGGTTGGCCTGCCACAGATGGAACAATCCTGGGTATAGCTTGCGACTGGCAAGATCCCCCGTGGCCCCCAGGACGACCAACACCTGAGGCCTCAGTCGATTGCGCGCCCCGGGCCGGCTTCGCGGCGGGGGTCCAGGCGCTCCATGCGTTGGCATATCACGTCACTTCCCTCTCGACGCACTCTGCGGTTGCGTGTGCCGGCTTCACATGTTCAGGGCCGGCGCTGTCGCCCACTCCAGAGCGGCTCGATAGATTCCCATTCCCGTTTCCAGCCGGCGCAGTTCCGCACCAGAATCCAGCGTTTTATTCCACACCACGTTGCGGCGAGCACGGCCAAGACCGCGATCAGGAACAGCCCGCCGGCCACGACCGCGATGAACACCGCCTCGTCGGCGGTGACAGGTGCGCCCACCAGTTGCCCGCCCTGGCCCACCCAGGCGGTGATGTGGTCCCCGGCTTGCAGCGGGCCACGCACTCTGGCAACACCGGTGCGTTCGACGCCGTCGCCACCTCTCCATCGCACCGGCGCGCCCGTGAGCATTGCGCGTCCGTCTTCGCGGCTCTCGACCGCGACGGCGACGTCCTCGAGCACTACCGCGTTGATCTGCGTCCGCGAGGATTCGACATGGGCCCGTCCGAGCCCGTCGGCGGCTACCCGCACTCCCATCACCACCGCGCCCACCACCGCGACGAGCCCCAGCACGACGAGCACGCAAGCGGCCGTCGCCTCGACCCAGTCCGTCGCCCGTCGCGGCATGAGGCCCGGTCCCTCCTGGGAGCGTTCAGCGTCCTGGCCGGCGGTACCTGCAGCCGCGCGGTTATCCGCGCGAGGCACCCACAGGAGCGATATCCCGAGAGCACGATCGGCCGGTCCGGAGACGGGTCGCAAGGCGGTCCGGCAAGGTTCGACCCGCTATGGCATCGGATCTGTCGGCCGCTGGTCCTGTCAGGCCGCGGCACCGCCCCGAGGTGCCGACCCGACCGGTCAGGTCACGGTTGTTACCGACCTGCACACGGGTGCAGGTTTTCGGGGGGCCCAGAACTTGTCCGCTGCGCAGCTCGGTGACGACAGGCGTCGCGCCCGCTGCCCGCGCGACTAACGCTGGTGCGGGGTCCCAGAGATCTGCCTCGACGTGACCGGGGAACGGGCGGGATTGGCTCTGCCGGGCCGGTTCGCCGATCTCCGGTGGCTCCGACGATACGACCATGACGAGGGACTTGACGACCGCCAGCGTGTTGGC
>JAWVFH010000295.1:0-2582 GCA_033856255.1 Solirubrobacterales bacterium
ATCTTCCCGCCCACCCCGTGGCGGGACTTGGCCAGGTGCAGCTCGTTGACCTGCGGATCGTCCTCCCCGGGAGGCGCGCCGTCCTGGTCGAGCAGGTCCAGTTCCTCGCGGGCCTTGCGGGCCAACAACTCCGGGCTGTACTGCCGGGCCCAGTCGGCGAACAGCACCTCGGCCGCCACCCACTGCTCTACCGTGATCCGCCGGGCGGCATCCGTGGCCAGCACCGACTCGATGACTTCGGCGTGCGCGAGGTCGATCTCGAAGGCACCCAACGCCATGGCCGTCGCCGGCAGTTTCGGCTCCAACACCTCGCCCACCAACGACCGGGTCGGGAACACGCTGGCGGCCACCGCCACCATCCGCCGGCCGTCGCGCTGGCTCACCCCGAGGAGATCGCTGACCGCGTTCATCGAGTGCATGCCGCGCTCGAGGAACTCCCCGTCCCGATCCAACCCGGCGACCAACACCAAGGAGACGTACTCACACTGGCGCCGCAAATCACGATGACACTTCAAACCGTCAATCTGGGAATCCGCATCACCGGTGAGCTCGAGTGCGCGCAACGCGGACATGGAATCCATGACCACCCGCCGCGCCGCAACAATCGAACTCTCCGACATACCCAAAATTATGCCGAAGAGCCCCGACAGTTTCCGGGCCGATACCGCCGCCCCCGAAAAAAGATTTCATGATTTTTTGCGAACCCCGCCGGACGTCCCCGACAAGCGTCCCCGACCCAGACCCAAAGGCGAGAGTTCAAACGACCTAACTGATCCCTGTCCCGTCCAAAGCTTCGGTAAAACGCGCCCAGCCACCGAACCGGAACCAAGTCACGGAGCACGGACGACACGCACCCAGCAGTGACCGCCACCACACCGTCCAAGCTCCCACCGAGCCCACCAGCCCCAGCAGACGGCCATCTGAGGACCGGAAGCAACCTTTGCGCGCCACCCACTCGCATTGAGGCCGGAGGGGCGGGATACTCAATCCATTCAGGGATTGATTCAGAAGCGGTGCCAGTGACGCCCTCGCCGAAGCGGGCGCAGCAGTCCGAGGGATCCACCGCAGCCAGTGGGGAGCACGCCCGTGACCGTCGAGCCCACCGACCAGGAACGTGACGAACTGCAACGCGACGAACTCGAACGCGACGAACTCGAACGCGACGACGACGACCGGCGCAACAACCAGCGCCACAACGCCCAGAGCCGGGACACACAGGCCCGACACGCCGGTGTGGTGTCCGAACCGGCGCACAACGCGCTGCGCGCCGACATCCGCCGGCTGGGCAGCCTCCTCGGCCAGACCCTCACGCAACACGGAGGTGCACAGCTGCTGGAGCTGGTGGAACGGGTGCGCACGCTGTCCAGGGAAGTGGCCGGGGGCGACCGGATCGCGGGCCGCGACCGGGGATCGGGCGCACCGGCGGCGGCCGCCGAGCTGGACCGGTTGCTCGCCAGCGTCGACCCGGGCACCGCGACCCAGCTGGCCAGGGCCTTCACCACGTTCTTCCTGCTGGCCAACGTGGCGGAACAGTTGCACAGGGCACGCGAGATCGCCGACGAAACCGGCGCGGACCCGCTCGGCGAGCTGATCCGGCGGCTGACAAAGGAGGTCGGCGGTGAAGCACTCACCGAGGTGCTGGGCCGCACCGAGCTGCGGCCGGTATTCACCGCGCACCCGACCGAGGCCTCCCGCCAGTCGGTGCTGAGCACGCTGCGCCGGGTGGCCGACGTCCTGGACCGGGGACCCGGCTCCAACGCCGCCGATCCGCACACCGAGCGCCGGCTCGCCCAGCTGATCGACCTGCTCTGGCAGACCGACGAGATCCGCCCGGGCAAGCCGACCGTCGCGGACGAGACCAGGGCTATCGCCTACTACCTGGAGCGGCTCGGCGAATCCACCGTGCCCGACGTGCTCGAGCAGCTGGACCTCGCGCTGGAGGCCGCCGAGCTGCAGCTGCCCGAGCAGGCTCGGCCGATCCAGCTGGGCTGCTGGGTGGGCGGCGACCGGGACGGCAACCCGAACGTCTCCCCCGCGGTCACCATGGACGCGCTGCGGCTCTACGCCGACCGGGCCCTGCGGATCCAGACCACGCTGCTCGACGAACTGGTCCAGGAGCTCGGCGTGTCCACCCGGATCGTCGGCATGTCGGAGGGGCTGCGCCAGTCGCTGGCCCAGGACCGCCGGCTGCTGCCCGAGGTCTACGACCGCTACATCCGGCTCAACGCCGAAGAGCCCTACCGGCTCAAGTGCTCCTACATCCTGGCGCGGCTGGCCAACACCCGCGACCGGATCGCCGCCGACCAGCCACACCGGCCCGGCATCGACTACCTGGGCTCCGAGGCGTTCATCGCCGACCTCGAGGTGATGGACCGCTCGCTGCGTGGGCACCTCGGCGGACGGATCGCGGACGGCACGGTGGCCAGGGTGCTGCGGGTGGCCAAGGCCATCGGGCTGCACCTGGCCGCGTTGGACATCCGGGAGCACGCCGAACGCCACCACGCGGCGCTGGCCGCGCTCTACCGCCAGGTCGGCGAGAACGGCTACGCCCAGCTGGACCGTGCCGGGCGCACCCGCCGACT
>JAWVFH010000296.1:0-4572 GCA_033856255.1 Solirubrobacterales bacterium
CTCCCAGACGCCGGCCGCCCGCGGGGATGGCGGTCGGCGCTGGACTAACCCAGTTGGGAGCGGACGACGCGGATCTTGCCGTTGGGGCCCGGTGGGATCGAGTCGACCAGACGGACGGTGATGTCGAAGTCGGAGGTGGAGGAGAGGGCCTTGGTGACTCGGTCGGCCAGGTCGGCCAGGTCGGCGGGGGAGGTGGCCGGGACTATGAGGACCTCTACCTGGCCTGGCTCGGTTTGGACGAGTTGGAACTGGCGGACGCCTTCTACCGGGTGGAGGAGGGAGATGATGAAATCGCCGTGGCGGAAGCGACCGTCGAGGGTCTGGAGTTGGTCGACGGTCCGGCCGATGACCTGGCGGATGATCGGGGTGCTGAAGGTCGTACAGGAGCAGGTGTCGGGGGTGATCGAGACTCGGTCGCCCAGGCGGTAGCGGAGCAGGGGCATTGCTTCGGCGTGCAGGCGGGTGACGATGATCTTGCCTTCGAGAGGTCGGTCGCCGGGGAGCGAGACGTCGCCATTGTCGTCCTCTACCTCTACGACGACGTCGCCGGAGCGGAGGTGCAGTGAGCCCCGAGAGCAGCTTCGGGCGATCGTGTAGGTCTCGACCGATGCGTAGACTTCGTTGCCGATGGCACCGAAGTAGTCGAGGACCTCGGCGCGCGCGGCCGGGGTGACCTTCTCGCCTGCGAAGACGACGCCGCGGACGTGGTGTGGACGGATGCCGCGGCGTTTGAGTTCGGCGACCACGGCCGCGATCGTGTTGGGGAAGCCGCAGAGGAAGTTCGGCCGCCCGGCCAGGAAGGCGGCGACCTGATCGTCGAGGCCGAGGCTGGTGTTGACGTGCACGTTGCGGGCCAGGCCGAGCTTCTCCAGCCGGTGCCGCCGGAAGCCGCCGACCCGGAAGTAGCCGATCCGGTCGGTCGGCCGCATCCCGGTTGCGAGCAGGTCCCACAGGTAGGTCGCCCGGAGATAGCCGAGGTCGCCCTCGCTGAAGTAGGTGATGGCCGGCTGCCCCGTCGTACCGCTGGATCTGGCTTCCCTGGTGTTGACCGGGCTGAACCCGTCGGCCAGCAGCTTCGGACCCAGGACCGGCAGCTCCGAGCGATCGAGGATCGGCAGCTTGCCGAGATCGGCCGGCCCACCGAACCGGGCGACCACCGAGGAGTCGAGGGCCTCTCGATAGTGCGGCACGGTCGCGTGCGCATGCGTGACCAGTTCGCGCAACAATCGCGCTTGGAGCTGCTCGACAAGCGATGGCGAGAGCCGGTCCCGAGTCGCAGCCCGGATCAGGGTGACCGCGACCGGGACGATCGGGATAGCGGACGGAAGTCCTCGCGCCATTCAGTCCTCCACGACAGCAGAGATTCGGTACAACACGGCCGCCTTGACCAGGCACCCGATGCAGAGTGCGCTGAAAGCACCGGCAGCACCAGCGGCCGGGATGAACCACCAGGCAGCGATGGCGACCGCGGCGAACTGCAGGATCGCGCCGCCGGCCGAACCATGCCGGCCGCGCGCGTCCACGGACTCCAGTACGACGGCGGCTGCCGTGATAGCGAAGTACAGAAGGACCTCGACGACCAGCGTCAGCAACGCGATCGGTCGGCTCGAACCCCAGGCAACGGCCACCAGCACCAGGGCGCCGGTCAGCAGCACGCCCGGTCCGAAGGTCCATGCGGCCATGCGCCGAACCAGCGCTCGGCCGGTGCCTCCGGAAGCAGTGGCCAGCCAGCTCACGAGCCGCGGCCGGGCAAGTCGCAGCAGATAGGACCAACCGACGGACATGCTGCCGGCCACAATCATCAGCACATAGAAGAAGCTCGTCTCCCGAGCATCACCGGCGATGGCCAGAAAGGCATAGAGCACTGAGGTTGCTGCGGTCTCGAGCAGTTCGCCGACGCCGAGCACCACCGACGCCTGCAGCGCCAACTTGGTCGCCGCCGGCGTTGGGCGTTCGTGCGAGGCTCGTCGCAGCAGACCGATGACCAGCACGAGATCCACGACCAGCAGGCATCCGATCAGCACCGCCAGTACGCCGTGCACCGACAACCCGGCGAGCACAGCCAGCGCCAGCACCAGCCCGTACGACGCGGCGATCGCAAGATAGGCCAGTACGTCGGCAAGCGGCCGGCCGTGGATCCGATAAAGCCCCACCAGTACGGCGCTACACCCCACGCCGGCCATCAACGCGGCAGCCGCCACCTGGATCCCGGCCGAAGGAGCAACCAGCACAGTCACCAGCCACCCGACCAGCAAGAGCGCAAAAGGCGTGACCGCCAGACGAATGAAGAGACGCTCCAGCGACGCGCCGGCCCCCACTGGCATGAACGTCAGCGCAGCCTTCTCCGGCCCACTGGAGGTCAACGCGAACAGCCAGCCGACCGCCCCGATCGCCCCCGCATACCCGGCAAAAACTGTCGGTCCCCAGAAGGCGAGCAGCCCCAGACCTGCCGTATAGAGCGCAAGCCGGTAGACCAGCCGTCCGCCGATCAGCGCCACCACCATGCGCGACCCGGCCGACAACTGTCGCACACTCGCCAGCATCAGCACGGCCTATCCTCCGTACGCCGACTCGACGAACCGGCCCTTGCCGCCAGGCGTCAACTCCACACGATCCGTCTGCATGAAAGTCAGCTCCACAGGAGCATCGACCAGTTCACCGAACCGCCGACGGAACTCCGCGACGGCCTCGTCAAAACTGACCCCCGCCGCGACCTCAGGCACCAGGTGCACGGTGATCGCCCCGGCCGAATCCTGCCGAACCATGCATTCGGCAACACCCGGCGTGAACATCGCCAGCGACAGGAACACCCCGCTGTAAACGCGCCGCCCACCCGGCAACAGGATGAAGTCGTTCGTCCGGCCGTCCACGAGTTTCATCCGCCGAAGATTCGAACCACAAGCACAACCAGGTGGCAACAGCACAGCCCGATCCCCAAGTGCATAACGGATCAACGGCATCGCCCGCTCGCGATAGTGCGTCACCACGACCGAGCCCTCCGTGCCCAAGGGCACCGGCTGCCCGTCGGCATCGACGATCTCCAGCCACACCCGATCGTCATCCACATGCATCGCACCGGAACGGCACTGGCTGGACACGGTCAACACCTCGTACGCCGAATACTCGTCCAGCACCGGTACGTCGAACCCGTCCGCGAGGAGTCCCGCGACCTCATCCGTGAGCAACTCGGAATCAGTCATCACCATCCGCAAGGTGCGCTTCAGCCGGGTCGACTCGGCCGACGTCAGCGAGCGCAGCAACCCACGCAGTACGACCGGATAGCCCATGACCAGCTGCGGCCGCACGGCCAGCACCTGGTTCTTGATCTCCTCGTCGGACTGTCCCGCACCGACGACCGTGCGCGGAAACAACCCGAGCCGCTGGAACCAGCGCACCGGCCGCGGGAAGGGTTTGATGTGCGCGATCCGCCACCACGGCCGATAGCCCGAGAGCAGGAACCGTCGCAACACCGTCGCTCCGTGATAGCCGTAGGCATCGGCGTCGTGCCAGACCTCCAACTTGGTCCCCGTCGTCCCGCTGGTCAGATCGACGCGGTACTGCGAGGGCGGCAACCCCGGCGTACGGAACGATTCGACTCCCGCGTCGAGCACGTCCCGCTTGGTCAGCAACGGCAACGCGGCCAGTTCGCCGACCGAGGACAACGGCAGCTTGTACTCCGCTCCCGCGTACGCCGGAACGTGCTCGTGGCAATGAACCAGCATCGCGTTCAGCCCTGTGAGGGCGCGTTCTTCGAGCTCGGCGGGCGACTTCTTGGGTGCTCGCCAGACCTGCGGCAGCCGGGCCAGCTCGCGGAGCGCGACTGCGAGTCCGCCGCTCACGGCACCTCGGCGACTTGGGCGTACAACAGACTCTGGACGAGATCCAGAGCAGTGTGCAGCCGATCGGTGTCGGCTGCCGACAGTACGACGTACCCGATCTTCGCGCCGGCCTGGTGATACGGCTCGACGTGCTCGCCTGGCGAGGCGGCCAGCACAAGCTCCACCACCTCGGGCAACGCGAGGATCTCCTCCATGCCGCGGAGGGCGACCAGCTTGCCGGGCCGGTCGACACCGAAGGCGCGGAACAGCGCGTGGGCGCCGGCCGTGGCCTGTAGCCCGACGGTTTCGCCGACGGACATCCGGACGAAGGTCTCGGTCACATCGATGCCGTGCACGAGTCCGAGCAACTCCGCGGAACCGTTGCCGCCCAACCGGGCGCCGAGCTCGATCAGGACGACGTCGCCGTCCGGGGTGACGAGGACGTCGGCGTTCAGGGACCCCCAGCGATAGCCGAGCGCGGCGCAGGCCTCGTCGAGCATCGCGCGCACCCTGGCCGTCAGTTCTGGCGCGGAGGGCATCTGATGTTGCAGCGTGACGAAATGCGGCGCCGGGGTCAGCATCCGGCTGCCCAGCGCGAACAGCACAATCTTGCCTTCGGCAACGATTGCCTCGGCGGCGTAATGATCGCCGGCCAGGTACTCCTCGGCGATCACGATGCCTGACGCCGAGGGCCCGACCGCCTCCGCCACTGCCAGGTCGAGGTCGGCAGGGGAGTGGCAGACGCTGATCCCCC
>JAWVFH010000297.1:0-2565 GCA_033856255.1 Solirubrobacterales bacterium
CCTCCACAGCCGACTCGACAACCTCACCCCCGAGGAGTACGAGCAGGCCTACTACGCTCCACCCACCGGCCCACCACCCGGTGACGCCGCCAACAAGAAGACGGCATGAAACCCGGGACGGTTCAGAGCGCGCGTGACACCGGTCATGACACGAAACGCAGGCGACCGGAGGTTCCCGGGACTCTCGTGGGGAGCGGCTGTGGTCATAGGTGCGCTGGTGGAGGCCGTGGTCAACGGCGTACGACACCTTTGCGAGGCGGGGTTGGGGGTTCGAGTCCCCCCCGTCTCCACCAGCACGTTTGCTCTGCCGAGCCACGTCACGACCCTCCGGAAGTCAGCAGATCGTCAGCAGACGGCCCGGAGAACACCGCACACACCCGCAGGTCGGCCTCACCGCCTCGTCTCGTACCTGGTCAGGACAACGCCGCCGGGAAACGTCCGCGTCTCCACCAGGTTCAGGTTCACCCAGCTGTCCAGCGCGGTGAAGAACGGTGTGCCGCCGCCCACCAGCACCGGATGGGTGACGATCTCGTACTCGTCGACCAGCCCGGCCCGCATGGCCGCCCCAGCGACCGTCGCGCCACCGACCCTCATCGGCTCGCCGTCGTCGGCCTTGAGTCGGGTGATCTCCGCTACAGCGTCGCCGGTGACCAGGCGGGTGTTCCAGTCGACCTTGTCGATCGTCGAGGAGAACACCACCTTCGGCGTGTCCCGCCAGTTCCGCGCGAACTCGATCTGCGCCGGGGTGGCGTCGGGCTGCTGGTCGCCGGTCGGCCAGTGGGAACTCATCGCCTCCCACAGCTTGCGCCCGTACATCAACAGCCCGATCGCCAACTCCTGGTTGAGCCACCACTGAAACAGCTCGTCGCTCGGCCCGCTCCAGCCGAGGTCGTCGCCGGGCGCGGCGATGTACCCGTCCAGGGTCAGGTTCATGCCGTAGATCAGTTTCCGCATGGCGCCATGCCCTTCTGTCAGTCGGTCTCGGGAGGCTAGATCGGCTCGGCGCAGGAAACCTGATCAACCACGATCAGGCGCACCGTCGCGCCCTCGGAGCGCCGGTCCACGTCGGGACTATGGTCGTCGAGACCGGACAGCTCGCCGATCGCGGCCACCAGACGGGCGCCGCCCGTGAACGACCCGGTCCGGAAGTTAGGTGCAGGCTCCTTCGCCCACCACACGCCAGTCCTCGGCGCCGGTGCCTCGTGGAACTGCCGCGCGGTGATGGGCTCCGTCGTGCTCGGAGCGGAAGTCATGCCGGCAACATACGGTCCGGGTACGACAAGCTGACGCGGACGACCGAGCCGACATTCAGATCCGGCAGCGGGCGTAAGTCGATCGACAGACCGGCAATGCTGGGCCGGTGCGCTTTCCCGACGGGACGCTGGACGACGGGACCGTGCTGCTCCGGTTGTGGGAACCCGACGACGCGGGCTGGTACGCGGAGACCGCCCGGGACCCGGACATCCAGCGCTGGACGACCGAGCTGGCGGATCTCGACGAGCGGCGGGTGCGGGGGGCGATCGCGGACATGGTGCGCACCCGGGCCGCTCTCGGCACCGTGATCACCGACGCTGCGACGGGCGAGCGGCTCGGCAACGCCGGGCTCGCGCCGGCCGGTGACGACCCGACCACCGGCGAGATGTCCTACTGGCTGGCACCCGCGGGCCGGGGTCGCGGCGCGGCGACGCGCGCGGTGCGCCTGCTGGTGGGCTGGGCGCGGGAGTGCGGCATGCGGAGAGTCGAGCTGCACGCCCATCTCGACAACGTCGCCTCCCAGCGGGTCGCCGAGCGTGCCGGCTTCACCCGCGGCCGCGTCGTACCGGACTTCCGCGTGGTGAAGGGGGAGTCGTGGACCGTCGTGTTCTACGACCTGAACCTCGCGTGACCGCGTGCCGCGCCGGCAGTCGACCCAAGTCGGTCGCTTCGATCCGCCCCTCGCGCCGCGGTTACAGCGACGTCAACCCGCGCCCCCGCCTCGTCCGTACGACCGCGCCCGACCGGGCGGATCAGGCGTAGAGGTCGGTGAGCCAGCCCCGCCAGGCGGACTCGGAGGCGGCGCGGTCGACGCTGGGCGCGAAGAGATGGTGGCCTACGCCGATCATCCCGTTCCGCCCGACGAACCGGTAGAGGGCGTCCGAGGTGCGTACGCCGAGGAAGCTCGGCTCGAGCACGCAGTCCACCACACCGTCCACTGTGGACCCGTCGATGGTGAGGCGCGCCGGCGCTCCCTCGACGACCTCGTCGCCGAGGCCGAGCCCGCGCCGGAGCCCGGCCCACACCGTGCCCTGATCCGGCTGCTGTGGACCCCACGCGGTGACCGGCACGGCGACCCGGCCGGGGAAGTGCGTGAGGTACTGACCGAGGGTCCGCAGGTACATCGGGTTGCCCTTGCGCAGCGCGTCGTACTCGGATTCCCAGTCGTCCCCGCCGAGGAATCCGCTGTGCACGAGCCGGACCAGCGTGCTGGCCTGCCCGCGCCCCTGGACCAGGAACTCGAACGCCATGAACGAGCCGTCCTCGGCCTTGTCGCTCTGGTGCGCGTACCGGTGCGGCGGCTCCCAGGCG
>JAWVFH010000298.1:0-4582 GCA_033856255.1 Solirubrobacterales bacterium
GATTGGGCGGTTGCGGCGGTGGCAGGCGTCGGTGTTCGAGGGTGATCTCGACCGGGGTCTGGTTCCGCGAGAAACTGGTGCCATGACTGTTCCACCGGCCAAGCGCACCGCGTTGGAGAAGGCACGGGCGGCTGAGCGCGCGGCGCATGCGGCTGAGGTCGCCGCCTTGAGCGAGCGGATCCGTGTGCTGGAGGGCACCAACGACGCGTTGGGAAAAGCTATCGGGCTCTTGCACGCGATGAACGAGCAAGAGCCCGACGATGCCCCGCAGAGCAGCGATCCGTCGACTTCCTGATCGCTGACAACGAGCTCGTCGTGGAGCTGACCGGCTTGACCGGGTCGCAACGGCGCGCGTTGGAGATCGCCGGGGTGTCACGCTCGACGTGGCACTACCGGACCAGCCCGCGTGAGCCGGTAGCTGAGCCCGTGTCGCACAAGGATCGGGCCTACCGGTCCCGGATCTCGGTAGCTGATCGGGTCCTGATCGCGGCCAGGATCACTGCGGGATGGGCGGCTGGAAACTCCGTCGACCACGCGTTCGCGTCTGCTTGGGACGCCGGTTTGATGCTGGCGTCGCGGCGGTCGTGGTGGCGGATCGCAGCCGGCATCGCTGACCAGTCCCTGCGCCCGGTCGCGCCCACTCGCCGCGGCAGCAAGACACCGCGTGAAATACCCGTGCACGTGGCGACCGGGCCCGGGCAGGTCTGGTCGTGGGACATCACCGACCTGCGGTCGCCGTGGCGGGGCACGGCGTTCAAGGCCTACTCGATCATCGACATCTACTCCCGCAAGATCGTCGGCTGGAGGGTCGAGGAACGCGAGTCCGACGACCTGGCCGTGGAGATGTTCCAGCACGCCTTCGCTCGCCACGGGACACCGCAGGCCGTGCACGCCGACTCCGGACCCGCGATGCGCTCGAACGCGCTCAAGGACCTCCTGGCCGGCGCCGGCGTCACCCAGACCCACAACCGGCCCCGGGTGTCCAACGACAACCCGTTCTCCGAATCAGAGTTCCGCACCATGAAATACCGCCCGAACTACCCCGGCACCTTCCAAGACCTCGACCACGCCCGCGCCCACCTGGCGACCTATGTGCCCTGGTACAACGGCCAGCACAAGCACTCCGGGATCGCGCTGTTCTCACCCGACCAGGTCCACGACGGCACCTGGCAACACCACTGGCACCGGCGCGACCAGACACAGCAGGCCTACTACGCCCTACATCCCGAACGATTCCGACACCGCCCCCGAACACCCGCACCGGCCCCGACGGTCGGCATCAACCTCCCCAACACCGACCTCCCAGCAAAAGACACCCAACGACTCCAAGCAGCTTGACAACGCCCGGTTCGAGCATCGGGGGCCCCGCGAAACGCTCAACTCAGGCACAAAGTCGCCAGGAATTCGCCGCTAGCTGTGCTCTACCCGCACCCAGGGGCGCGGGAGGCTCTGTGCTCCGTTTGAGTGCCGGCAGCGTCGGAGAGCGCCCAAATCGGCCCAGAGTTGCCCCAACAGTTGCCGCTTGCTCGCCTGGGGGCTCCGGGCGGCGGGGCGGCGCTGCGGTTGGGGCGTGGCGGGCTTGGGATGCAGCGGGGTTAGCTGGCTTGCATCCAGGGTTGGGCTAGGACTGAGTCGGGGGCGAAGGTGGGGGTGGGTTGGGTTGCGAGGTGGAGGCTGGATTCGACCAGGGCGTAGAAGGTCTCTACGGCGCGGACCAGGTCGTCGGCTTCGCGGGTGGTGACGGCTCGTTCCAGGCCGGCTTCGGCGGCGGCGCGTTGGGTGGCGCCGGCGGCGAAGAAGGTGGCCCATTCGCCGAACTCGGGGGCGACCTCGGCGAGGAGGACCCAGGCGTTGCGCTGGACGCGGCGGCGCGGGCCGGAGCGAACCGGACGGGCCCGGACGGCGAGGACCGCGGCGGCGATCCGGAGGGCTGCCACGTGCGCGCTCGAGTACTTCAGCAGGTGGTCGGCGGACTCGCGGGCCTCGCCCAGCGCAGTCCGAGCGCGGGCCAGGTCGCGGCTTGCCGAACCAGCGGCTGCCGGGGATACCGGTGAAACTGTCATCGGTCCGTCACCCTCTCCAGTTGCCAGCGGCCGGAGTCCGGGTCGTGGGCGAGATCGAACATCTCCCGTCGCCCGTGCCGGCCACACCCCGCCTCTACTCGGTAGACCGCCCGTTGCGGCCCCCAATCTGCGTCCAACACCCCGACGGCCGCGGATGATCCCGCCACTGCCGTCGCGGTCGCCACACCGACGCCCGAGCCGATCACGCCGCGCTCCCACCAGGCGGCGGTCTCCACCCAGTGCGCCTCGATGGCGCAAACCCGCCACAGGCGGCCGCGCCACAGGAACTGCTCTGGAGTCTCGATGCCGTCCACGAACACCGAACGCACCTCAACGGCCTCGTCGAACTCCCACATGCTCCATCGCCTCCTGTGCGCGAACTTCCCCTGGGCAGCGGCCCGGTGGGTGGGCGCCAGGTGGGGGTCGTGGTCCACCCCGGCGCCCGGCCCACCGGGACCACCGGTTACCGATGCGGCCGCAACTCCGCACCGGAGTCGTCCAGCTGATCCGATCGACCCCGGCCGGTCTCCCGACGAGCCGGCGGGGTCAATCGAACATCTGTTCGAACACTGAAAGAGTAGCGGTGCCCGCCGACAATCGTCAACGGGCCGTAAGACCGGCGTGGCGGCCGGCCGGTCCGCGGCGGGCCAGACTGGAACTCCAGCCCGCACCGAGCCGAGGAGTCCGATGCCGACACCGAGCCGCCGCGTCGTCGCCGGCACCGCGGTCGCCGCGGCAACCGTCGTCGCAGCGGTCGCGTTGCCGCTGTTCCAGCCCTGGCGGCTCTTCACCGACAAGGTCGTCGACGAAGCGCTCCCGGGCACCGGTCCGATCTCCATGACCTCATCCTCACCGGCGCCACCGACAATTTCCGGCGAGCCGGGTCCAGGCCTTCCGAAGACACCGCCAACCCCCTCCAGGCCGGCACCAGTAGTAGAGAGGTCCGGCACGTTCGTCTCGCACGAGCACCACACGGAGGGGACGGCCACGATCGTTCTGCTTCCCGACGGCACCCGCGTACTGAGGCTGACCGGACTCGACACCTCCGACGGCCCCGATCTGGAGGTCTGGCTGAGCGACGCCGAGGTGATCGAGGGCAAGGCCGGCTGGCACGTGTTCGACGACGGCGCCTATCGAAGCCTCGGCCAGCTCAAGGGCAACAAAGGCAACCAGAACTACGTCATCCCCGCGGACGTCGAGCCGGCCAGCTTCAAGAGCGTCTCGATCTGGTGCAACCGCTTCAACGTCTCATTCGGAGCAGCCGAGCTCGACCGCAGCTGACCTTGTGGAAAACCTTGGGCAGCGAACAGCCCGGTCGGACTAAAGTCGGTGCATGACAGGAGAGTTCGTCTCGGCGAGGAGGCTGAGTGCCGGGTTCCACGATGGCGTGGTCCGGCCGTTGCTCGGCGGAATCCCTTATGCGGCAGGGCTTCTGGGCTGGGGCTCGGACGTGCTCGGTTACGACACCGAGCGCTCGACCGACCACGGCTGGGGTCCGCGGCTGCACGTGCTCGTGGACGCGGACCAGGTCAGCCACGTCACCGAGCTGATCGAGGCGCACCTACCCACGCAGTACGAGGGGTATGACGTCCGGTTCGGCTGGGACACTCAGGTGCCGGTGCACCACATCACCGTGACGACGGTCGGCGACTGGCTCAAGGGTCAGCTCGGTCGCGATGTCAGCGACGCGATGACGACCGAGGACTGGCTCATCACGCCGCAGCAGCAGCTGCTCGGGGTCGTGGCCGGTCCGGTGTACGCCGACGACGGCCGGCTCCAGAAGATCCGCGACGCACTCGCCTGGTATCCGGACGACGTCTGGCACTGGCTGCTCGCCTGCCAGTGGAAACGGATCGCCGAGGAAGAGTCGTTCGTCCAGCGCACCTCGGAGGTCGGCGACGAGCTCGGCTCGAGAATCGTGGCTGCCCGGCTCGCCCGCGACCTGATCCGGCTGGCCCTGCTGATGGCGCGCGCCTACGCGCCGTACACGAAATGGCTCGGTACGGCGTTCGCCCGGCTCCCCCATCCCGACGGGCTCGACCGCGACCTGGGCGACGCCACGAGTGCACAGACGCACGAGCAACGGGAGAAGGCGCTGACCGCGGCTTACGAGAAGGTCGCGCGGCGGCACAACGCGCTCGGGATCACGGCGTACGTCGATCCGACGCCGAGGCAGTACCACGATCGGCCGGCGATGGTGCTGCAGGCCGGCCGGTTCACCGAGGCCTGTCTGGAGAAGGTCGGCGATCCGTGGCTCCGGGGGCTGGAGCTGGTCGGCAGCATCGACCAGTTCGCCGACAACACCGATCTGCTCGAAGACCGAACCGTTTACCGACGACTGACCGCCATCTACCAGAAGTAGGGTCTGAGGCGTGAGTACTCATCCCAATGTCCAACTGGTCGCCGACGCCCTGGAGGCAGCCGGCGCGACCGGCGTGATCCGCATCCTCGACGAGGCGGTCCCGACCGCGGCCGCGGCGGCCGCCGAGCTCGGCTGCGAGGTCGGCGCGATCGCGAAC
>JAWVFH010000299.1:0-2711 GCA_033856255.1 Solirubrobacterales bacterium
CCCATCGCGACCGCGATCTTTACCCCCATGTGTCCCAGGCCACCCAGCCCCACCACGGCGACCTTCTTGCCCGGGCCCACTCCCCAGTGGTTCAGCGGAGAGTAGGTGGTGATGCCGGCGCACAGCAGCGGCGCCGCGGCGTCGAGGCCGATCCCGTCGGGGATCCGGCAGACGAACGCGTCCTTCACCACGACCTGCTGGCTGTAGCCGCCGTATGTGGGGGCGCCGTCGTAGTCGACAGCGTTGTAGGTCTGCACGTTGCCCTTGACGCAGAACTGCTCTGTTCCGGCCCGGCAGTACTCGCACTCGCCACAGGAGTTGACCATGCAGCCGACACCGACGCGGTCGCCGACCTGGTACTTCGTCACCGCGGCGCCGACGGCGCTCACGAGGCCGGCGATCTCGTGGCCCGGCACCATCGGGAAGAAGGCACCCGCCCACTCGCCCTTGGCCTGGTGGATGTCGCTGTGGCAGATCCCCGCGTAGGCGAAGTCGATCTCTACGTCTTCCGGACGCAGCTCACGCCTATCGATGGTGGTCGGCGCCAACCGACCCCCCGCATGGGACACGGCATACGCATTGGTCACAGTCATAGCTCCTCATTCCTTCCTCGGGCTCCCGGGCGGTCGGCCTGAGGGCGGGGCCCGTCCGAGGTGCCGACACTTGTCACGGCTAAGAGTGGCAATCCACCCGGGGGCGTGTCCTCACCGTGAGTACCCATCCGACCTACCGGCTCGCTGGGATCCCTCAATGCCCGCCAGTGGCTATAGCGGCGCCCGCCTTAGCTCGGGTCCTGGGCGCGGTGCAGGGTGGCCTGCAGAGTGAGACGGTCCGCGCGGATATGCATCGATTCCAGGTCGACGGGCCGGCCGTCCTGAAGTCGGGTCAGTCGTTCGATGGCGAACACCGCCGCCCCGACCGGGATCTCCAGAAGGCTGGCCGTGTCGGGTCCGGCGTTCACGGCGTGGACCGAAATCTCGGCGGATCCGAGCTGGTGCCCGGTGGTCTCCTCGATGAGAGCGAACACGTCGCGACCGGCGAGGTCGCATTCGAGCAGACCCTCGCCGATGTCCTCGGTGAGGTAGGTGCTGTCCAACGACAGCGGGATTCCCGCCAGCCGGCGGAGCCGTTCGATGTAGATCGTGCCTTGGCCCGGTGCGAGGGCGAGCCTGCTGGCGATCGCCTCCGGCGGGCTGCTGACGCGATGGGCGGTCCGCACCTCGTTGGTGACGGTTCCGAACCCTACGAGTGCTTCAGCGAGCCCGGCGAGACGGTCCAGGCCATGCCCGAACTTGGGCATGACGATGAGGGTCCCGACGCCCTGTCGACGTTCGATCAGTCCTTCCGCCCGCAGCAGCCCGAGTGCTTCGCGCACCGCGTTGCGGGTGCCTCCCAGTTGCTGGCTGAGGGTGTGTTCGCCCGGGAGCAAACCGCCGCCGAACGCCCCGGTGGTGATTTGGTAGCGCAGGACGTCGGCGAGGTTGCGCGCGCGCTCGGCGCGCGGCCGCGGGTCGTCCCGGCCGGTGGGCTCCTGATTCGTATGGCCTCGGCCGTCGTGCGTGTCCATCCCAAGCCTCTGCCGTCGCTGTTCGGAGCGCTACCAGATGAGCACGGTAGCCACCTCACTATTCCGATGGCGTTACGCAGGCCTCCGGCACACAGCGGGGGTACGGCCGAGCTGCGGCGTTGCCCGTCATTGCTCCAGGGTGAACCCCGTGGTGGAACATACCCGTCGCCGTCTGTAACGCGTGCCGCCAAACATTCCTCGGCATGAGGGCCGCACGGTAACCCTGGAAAGGGTTAGGAGTTGCGCGCCGCGCGGCCGGACATGACCAGGACGACCGACCACGAGTGATCAGAAACTGTCACTCCGGATTGGAAGGTACTGGCGTGCAGATCCCACCACAGTCCCGGCGGCGCGAGTTCGAGTGCGATGTCTTGGTGATCGGCGGAGGTACAGCGGGCACCATGGCGGCATTGTTTGCGGCCGAGCACGGCAGCAATGTTCTGTTGTCGGAGAAGGCCCACGTTCGACGTCGTCCGTTTGGGCCGGTTCTACGCCGAGGTGTTCGATGCTGACGTCGGACCCACCCGCGCCCACGGGCAGGACGGGAACGAGACGGTGACCGTCATCCGCGTCGGCCCACATACCGAGCTGAACATCTTCGTGAGCCAGCCACGCCGACCGAGCGGTTGCCTTTCTGCGCCGGCAAGTGCGCGCGCCTCACTCCGGTAGCCCGGTCAGGGTCGCCAGGACCGCAGCCAGACGGTGTTCGGCGACTGGAGCAGGCCAGCCAGCGTGGCGTCGGTCAACACGCTGGCGGTGTCGGTGACGACGTATCCCTGTTCACCTCGGGTGGACAGGGACTGTCCGACCACGTTGACCCCGGTGTCGGCGAGCATCCGACTGATGCCCGCCAACACGCCGGGCACGTTCCGGTGCAGGTAGCCCATCCGGAACGCGCCCGCCGGTTGCGGCAGGACCACTTGTGGCAGGTTGACCGAGAGTGCAGTGCCACCCGTCGTGACGAAGCCGAGCAGCTTGTTGGATACGAAGTGTCCGATCTCCTCCTGCGCCTCCTGCGTCGAGCCGCCGACGTGGGGGGTGAGGATGACGTTGTCGAGGCCCCGCAGCGGGGACTCGAAGGGGTCGCCCTGCGCCTTCGGCTCGATCGGGAAGACGTCGATCGCGGCGCCGGACAGATGCCCGG
>JAWVFH010000300.1:0-2539 GCA_033856255.1 Solirubrobacterales bacterium
ATGCAGATGAATGGGATGGCCGAGTTGTTGACCATTGCTCGGTACGCGCCGGGTTGGTCGGACCCGCGCTGCGTGATCTGCGTGCTGCACAACAACGACCTGAACCAGGTCACCTGGGAGCTGCGCGGGATGGGCGGCGCACCCAAGTTCGAGCAATCCCAGACCTTGCCTGATGTGTCCTACGCCGACTTCGCTGACAGCATCGGGTTGGAAGGGATCACAGTCGACAACCCTGAGGCGCTCGGGCCGGCCTGGGAGGCCGCGCTGGCCAGCGACCGACCGACGGTACTGGACGTGCACTGTGACCCGGAGGTGCCGCCGATCCCGCCGCACGCCACCCTTGAGCAGGCCAAGTCGATGATGGAATCTGTACTCAGGGGAGACCCGTCAGCGCTGCATCTGATGGTCCAGGGCGCGAAAACCAAACTCCAAGAATTCCGCCCCGGCAGCTGACACGCCTCCGAGTCGGAATGCGGCACCGCGCCGCCTAGCCCACGCCAATGCTAGGCCGACCGGGGGGTAGGTCAGCGAAGCCGGTTTTGGCCAGTCTGGTTGCCAACATGGCGGCGATCTTGGTGTGGTGGCCGGGCTTGGCAGTGGTGTGGTGGGCAGCGGTCCCGGGTTCGGGTGTGGGCGCGGTTGCCGGAATCGGCGGGTGGGCCTCGGATGGTGGCTAGGGAGCCGGGTCGCCGCGCTCGATGAGCTGTCGCCCCAGGTCGTAGTCCTCGTCGGCCTGGTGCGTTGCGACACCGACCGCGACGTCCTCCCGGGTGTACCACGCGGTGAAGCCGCCCCCGCTGTGCTCGACCAACCGGGTGGTGTCATACCCGTCGCCCCAGGCCGCATATTTCAGCGTGCGGTCGCCGACGGTCGACCAGAATCCCGGCACCTCGGCCCAGCGGGCGTGCCCGCCGGCGATGGTGTTGCCGGCGATGCGGCCCATTTCCAGTGCTTCCCCCCAATGCTCGACGACGAGATGCCGACCGGCGGTGGCGTTGCGGGCGTAGGCGACGTCGCCGGCGGCGAACAGGCGAGGCACCGAGGTGCGCATTCGTTCGTCCACCACGACGCGGTCGTCGTTGAGCTCGGCGCCGGCGCGCCTGGCCAGGCCGGAGCATGGCGTGATGCCAGTTGCCGCGAGCACCAGGTCGGCCCGTACCGGCGCGTGTCCGTCGAGCTCGACGGAACACCCGTCGACGACGGCGCGAACCGCCGCTCCGCTCATCAGCGTGACTCCCTCACTGTCGAGCCAGTCGGCGATCCGCGCGCCGACGTCCGCGCCGAGGCGTGCCTGCTGGGGTCGGGATTCCGCGCTCGCCACGGTGACCGCTAGTCCGCGCCGGGCCAGCGACACAGCCGCTTCGCAGCCGATGAAACCGGACCCGATCACTACTGCTGACCTCGATGACGACGCCACCACCCGCAGTGCCTGCGCACTCGCCAGTGACCGCAGGTAGCGGATCGACGGGTGGTCTGCCCCCGGCACGGGCAGCACCGTAGGTACTGCGCCGGTGGCCAGCACACAATCGCCGTAGTGCACCTGCTCACCGTCGTTGAGGGTGACCACGCGGGTGTCCGGGTCGAGACCCTCGACGCGCCGCGACAACCGCACCGTGACCGTCTGCTCGCCATATCGGGCACTCGGTTGCAGGGGAAGTGTGTCCTCCGCACACTCGCCGCGCAGGAAGTCCTTCGACAGCGGTGGCCGCGCGTAGGGATGGACCGACTCGTCGCCGATCAGCAGCACGGACCCGGTTCCTCCGCCGTCACGGTAGCCCGTGGCCACGGACAGTCCCGCCGGTCCACCGCCCACGATCAACAGATCAGTCGATTCCATGAAGATCCTCTCCGCTGGGTCGGTGGTGGCCGGGCTCCTACCCGCGACCGGAGCGACAAGAAAAACGACGAGGGCGAGGGCAACGACAGCAGCGCGGACTGAACTACGTAGCCGCGGGGCACACACCGCATTCCCGCCGGCGCCTTCCCGAAACTGCCAACACGCCACCCAGGTCGATCCCCGCATCCAACCCGGGTGACCGTGTGGCACGCGCTAGATCACATTGGCTGGCGGGAGCGCCGGCCAGGACTCGGGGCCCTATTTCTCTTGGCCTGAGGTTCTGTGTCGGGCCTCTCAGCAATTTTGGGTAAGACGGGCGTCGGGTGGGAACCCGGTCGTATGACCGCTTCGCGGGCTCGTGCTGTGCTCGACGATGGACCACGCACTGGTGGGGACGCGGCGACCATCCATCACCTTCATAAGCAGGCACAAGAGCCGGACACCTACCGCGCCGGCGTCCGAGCCCGGCGGGCCTTCGGCGAACTGCAGAGATTAGACATCCAGCCGACAGCGGGCTTGAGACAGCCTGGTGATCGCCCGTAGACCAGATGACGTGAGGAGGCTTTGCCATGCCCAGACCCCGCATGGACGCAGCCCGAATCTCAGGTGTGCTGGCCGGTGTGCGCTATCCGGCACGGTTGGGCGACGGCCGACCCGCCCGATCGTTCCTGGGACGTCGGGCGAGCGTGTCATGACCGCGGC
>JAWVFH010000301.1:0-2904 GCA_033856255.1 Solirubrobacterales bacterium
GCCGGGCTACGACCTGGCTGAGCTCGTATCGTTGATGCTCGTCGCGGGGACCAGCGTGGTACCTGTCGTCGACAACTGTCGCCTCGTGGGCATCATCAGCATGCGGGCGGTCCTGCGGATCGTCGGAGCAGGTCATACCGACCCGCGGTCCATACCGGCACCGTCCGACTCCTCGTCGGTCGTTCACGCCGGGTACCAGGGTCTGGCCATGGCCTGACGGCGGGTACCGCACCTGTCCCGACCGGCGTGTCGGCCGCCGCGCGCTATCGCGGGCCGTAGAGGTCCAGCAGCAGGAGCTGTGCCTCCGTGACGCTGTGGGACCGTCCGTCGACGAACGCGACCAGGAACTGACCGTCAGGGACACGTGCTGTGATCACTCCGCGAGTGCCGCTTCGGACATGTGGTCGCAGGAACCCGCCGAGGTGCTCGGCGGCGACGACCCGGTCGCCGACATCGAACGCCGGCGCTCGCTCGTAGGGGTACTGCTGAGCCCGGCTCATCCGGCGACCAGAGCGCCACTGGGGCGGGTCGGCGACGACCGCTCGAGTCCTGCCCGGTAGAGCGCGAACACTGCCCACAACGTCGCCTTGTCGAGGCAGGCGAGTACCTCCTCGCGCAGGCCGATGACGAGCAGCCGCGCAGGTAGCCGCGTCATCGCGTCGGCCAGCACTTCGAACAGCTCGGGTTTGCCGGGAGTGGCCGCGGACACGTCCACCGCCAGGAACTCGTGGCCCAGGGTCGCAATGTCGACCTGCTCGCGTAGCGAGGCCAGCGTTGCTGTGTCTGTCGAGCCGGTGATCGTGACCAGAACGCCACGCAGCGCGACCGCGGTGCTTTGCTGCACTGTCCTCACCCCTTGGGCATGTCGGTGACACGGGCCGGGGTCCGGGGCGTGGGCCAGATAGTCCTCTCCGGTAGTTCGCTGGTCAACCAGGTGTCCATGGTCGTCTCCAGGTGGGCCGACTCCTCCGTGGTCGTCATGGCCGCCCTGGGACCGAAGGCATTCGAGGCCGCTGGGGCGGTCGCGGACGCGGCGATGTCCTGGCACTGCCCGCCCGCCTACCTCGACGAGGTCGCCCGGCCGGCGCTGGCCCGCGGCGCTGCATCGGCCGGCCGGGACATCCCGCCCATCGTGGCGCAGGCGGCCGTCGTGGTCACCGAGGACCGCGCGGCGGCTCGGGAGTGGGCGCGTCCACACCTGGTCCGGTTCGTGCAGTCGCCGGTGTACGCGACCATGTTCGCCGCGGCGGGGTTTTTACAGGGCGACGATGACGATGTGACCGACGATCTGCTCGGTGCGCTGGTGATCTCCGGCTCGGAGGAGACGATCACCGAGGAGTTGGCTCGCCGGGCCACCGTGGACGAGGTGTTCGCCACCCACATTCCGCAACCGGACCCCTGGGCGAGATGGACATCCTCCTGCGAACGCTCGCCACCGTCGGCGCCGGCCAGCCTGAGCGTCATGCCAGCCGGCGGCGCGGCCATGTCGGGCGGCGATCCCGCTAACTGGCGGTATCTCACGTCCCGGCAGGCCCGCCAACCGGCCGAACTCGCCTCAGAAGCCGGTTCACACGTCGCGCATCGGGGTAGGCATAGTGCGAGTCGCCCCAGACCCCGGCGGTCTGCAAATCCCGCTTGGAGTTGCACAATGCGGTACAACCGTTGCTCAGAATGCGGCGCGAACAACATGGGTCATTGGCCGTGGTGCTCGCGGTACACACCATTGCGCCGATGCCTGCCGTAGCTGTCCGTGACGTCCGTCGCGTAGACCCACCCGGACCCGTCGCCCCGGCGTGCCGCTCCGCTGTTGGAGGCCGTCGGGTTGGAGATCGCGTCGAGCTTGAGTATAAGTCGACGATGGATCCCACCGCGTTGGATGATCCGGACGTCCTCGAGGTCGCTCAGGACGACGTGCTGCACCCCGGTATGAAGGTGTTCACCCGCCGTAATGCCCGGGGGATAGCGGATCTGCAGAAGTGGGGCATAGCGGATCCGGAGCTGGACCCGACCCTGGCGGTGCAGGTGTTGTCCAGCATGAGCCAGGCCACCGAACGCAAGGGAGCGTACTGATGGTCTCATCGGCCGTGGAGCCCAGCGGGAACTCGACCGGGACGGCACAGGCCGACCTCCATGCGAAGAGCACGCATCGCAAGCTGCTTGCCGCGGGTCTGATCGGCAGCTCGATCGAGTGGTACGACTTCTTTCTCTACGGTACGGCCGCGGCCCTGGTGTTCCCGCACGTGTTCTTCCCGAACACCACAGCGCTGATGGGCACGCTGCTGTCCTTCAGCACGTTCTGGGCCGGGTTCGTGGCACGGCCGCTCGGCGGTGTCATCGCCGGACACTTCGGCGACCGGCACGGGCGCAAGCCGGTGGTGGTGGCCTGCGTGTCCGCGATGGGGCTGGCGACCTTCCTCATCGGATGTCTGCCCGGGACCGCGACGATCGGGGCGGTCGCGCCGATCCTGCTCGTCGTGTTGCGCTTTGCGCAAGGCATAGCCTGCGGTGGCCAATGGGGTGGCATCGCGCTGCTCCTGACCGAATCCGCGAGTCCCAAGCGCCGCGGTTTCGCCGGAACGTTCGGTCAGATGGGTGTCCCGCTCGGGGTGATCCTCGGCAATGTGGCGTTCCTGATGGCCACAGCCGTGATGTCGAACTCGGCGTTCCTGAGCTGGGGATGGCGGATTCCGTTCTTCTGCAGCGCCCTGTTGTTCCCGGTGGTGCTCTACATACAGACCAGGGTCGAGGACACGCCTGAATTCCGTCAGTTGCAACGGGAGGCGGCCGGGAATGGGCAGCCGAAGGTACTCCAGGCGCCGCTGACCGAGGCAATCCGCCACCAGTGGCGCACGATCCTGCTGGGTTGCGGGTTGCTCGCCGCTACGAACTGCGTGTTCTACATCA
>JAWVFH010000302.1:0-4137 GCA_033856255.1 Solirubrobacterales bacterium
CGCTGGACTCGGCGCGCTCGCCGTCGCGCGCGATGGCGAGCCGGGCGTATGTGGAATCGACGCGCAGCTCGGGCACGGTCATCTCCGCGTAGGCCGCAGACCGGGGGAGGTGGCCGGTGAGCATCGCCAGCCCGAGTCGCAGCCGTGAGCGCGGGAGGTCGGCGCGCAGCAGGCGGACGTCCAGGCGTCCGTCGTCGAGCCGGGGTCGCCAGCTCGGCCCGAGCCCCGCGGGCTCGTAGCGGCAGTTGCCGATGAAGGCGGTCCAGATCGCTCGTGGCTCGTCGTTGAGCGTGACGTCGAGAGGCTTGGCGTCGATCGCGGTCTTAACGACGGCGGCGAGCTGTGCGAGCCAGCGGCCGAGCCGGGGCTCGAAGCGCTCGCGGTTGGCCAGCATCTCCGGATACGCGCCGAGCCCGGCGCCGTTGATGAACAGCTGGCCATCGATGGTCGCGACATCGACGCCGACCGTCTCGCCGGCGGCGAGCGCGTCGAGCGCGTCGTCGACGCCCTTGATGCGCAGGTCGCGCGTCAGGTGGTTGAGCGTGCCGTAGGGCAGGGCCAGCAGCGGGCGCGAGTGCGCGACGGCGATCGCCGCCGCCGTCGCGATCGACCCGTCGCCGCCGGCGATGCCGAGCACCTCGCACTCGCCCGCCGCCTGCTCGAGCAGCCGGGCCAGCTCGTCGTGGGAATCGGACTCCACGATGCGGGCTCCGGGAAGCCGCTCCCGGACGCGCTCGGTGACATCGCTCGCTCCGGAGCCGGAGCTGGGGTTCACGACGACGGTCACGTTGCGGCCCTCCGGGTCGGCGGCGGACCGGCGTCGATCGGCACTCGGGGGCACGGTCTCGGAGCGCCGGGGCAGGACTGGCCACACGCGGCGCGTGAGCGTGCCGATGCCCGCGCCGGTCGCGGCGCCCGCGACGACGTCGAGCGGGTAGTGGACGCCGACGTAGACGCGCGACGCGCCGACGGCTGCCGCCAGCGCGGCAAGCGGAACGGCCGCGGGCGGCATCTCGGCCGCGACGCCGGCGGCGAACGCGGCAGCGCTGGCCGCGTGCCCGGAGGGAAACGACGTGGTCAGCGGCGTCACGTGGACCCGCCGCACGGCGGGGACGTTGCGCAGCGACGGGCGTGGGCGCCGGACGGCGCGCTTGACCCCCTGGTTGACCAACAACGAGGTCGCGGCGACCGAGCCCAGGCCGCGAACGGCCGCGCGTCTGGCTCGCCGGCCGCCACCGGCGCTCAACCCGGTCGCGATCACGACCCAGAGGGCGGAGTGGTTCGCGGAGCGCGACAGCAGCGTCACGGCGCGGTCGAGCCACGGCGTGTGCGCCGCCGCGACGCGCGCGAACGCCGCCGAGTCGACCCGGAGCAGCGCGGCGCGCGCTCCGCGGGCACGGCGGGTCAGCGGTAGACGGGGCACTCTTAAGGTGTGACAGGCCACGGGCGGCGCCCGCCCGTCCGGTCGAAAGGGCCGCCCGATTCGGCGACCCGCCGGCACCGGAAGTCGTGTCGGAGCGCGGGTGTTCATCCTGGTCTTTGCTCTGGCGCCGTGCCGGCCGTTGGCTGCGGGTCCTAGGGACCGGCTAGACGGTCCGTTCGGGCAGCTTCCTCAGACGCGGTATGCCGCGACATTGGCCTGACGATGCAAGATCAGCCCCACGTCTCTGCCCGCGAACGGGGTGTGCGCAAGCTGAGCGAGTACACCCTGGCCGACAGCGGCGGCGCTGCCACGCACCAGAAGCTCGCCGACGACCTCAAGGACATCGCTCCGGACGTCGGCAGGTACATCATCGAGTTCGGCTACGGAGAGATCTACTCGCGCCCTGGCTTGACGAACCAGCAGCGCGTCCTCATCACCATCGCGTCGCTGGTGACGCAGGGAACCGAGCGCGAGATCGAGTTGCACGTCAACACCGGCCTGACGGCCGGACTGACGAGCACCGAGATCGTCGAGAGCCTCATCCACCTGATCCCCTACACCGGGTTCCCGCGCGTCCTCAACGCGCTGTACGTCGTCAAGAAGGTCTTCGCGCAACGGCAGGTCGAGACCCCGCAGCCCGACGCGCCGTAGGGAGCGGCTTCGCTTCGCGGCGAGGAGCAAGACCTCGACTCGGGCTCAAGGTCGTCGCCGGCACACGCCGCGCGTCAGTGGTGTTGGCGCGAGAGCGTCTTGGTGGCGCGGATCACGGAGCGGTTGTCGAGCGTGAGCGTCGTCCGCAGGACGAGGCGGGCGGCCGGGTGGCGTTTGAGGAGCTTCCGGGCCGCCGTCCCGAGCTTCAGCCTGCCCCGGACGGTGCCGGCCTTGGTGACGGCGCGGCTGCTCGCCGCGACTTGGGTCGGCTTGCGCACCGGCCTGTGCACGTTGGCGTTGGACCTCGTCTTGGCGTGCTTCTTGCTGGTGATGTAGAAGCTGAGGTCCAGGGTCCAGCGGAGCCGGCCGGCCGCCGCGGCCTGCTGGGTGAATGCGACGCTCGCTGAGCCGACCTTCACGGCGGTGACCCGCTTCAGCCCGCCGATCAGCTCCGGGTACGACGGCAGCGCCGGCGCGCGGCTGACGGGGTCGAGCGGCGCCGCGACAGTCGGCGTCGGCGTCGGTGACGCCGTGGTCGGCGTCGGGGTCGGCGACGCGGGGCCCGTAGGGGTGACCGGGTTCGACGGCGCCGACGCCGGGCTGGTGCCCGCGCTGTTGGTGGCGGCGACGGTGAACGTGTAGCTCGTACCGTTCGTCAGGCCGGTGAGCGTGCACGTGAGCGGTCCGCTCGACCAGGTGCAGGACTGGCCGCCTACGCCGGAGGCGGAGGCGGTGTAGGAGGTAATCGCGGCGTGGCCGTCCGAGGCCGGCGCCGACCACGAGACGGCGGCCTGGCCGTCGCCGGCCGTGGCAGTGAGAGCCGTGGGCGCGTCCGGCGCCGCCGTCGCGGTGATCCGGCCGATCCGGCTGCCGGCGCGCTCGGTGAACCACAGGTCACCGTCGGTGCCTGCCACGATCCCGTACGGCTCGCTGTTGGCGGTGATCACGGGGAACTCCGTCACGGTGCCGGTCGGCGTGATCCGCCCGATCCGGTTGCCGTCGAGTTCGGTGAACCACAGATTGCCGTCCGGGCCGGCGGCGATGTCCAGTGGGACGCTGCCGGGGGTGATGCCCGCGGAGAAGTCCGTCGCGGTGCCGGCCGGCGTCATCCGCCCGATGCGATCCTCGCCGCGCTGGGTGTACCAGAGGTTGCCGTCGGCGCCCAGGGCGATCCCGTACGGCCTGCTGCCGGGCGTGACGGCGAACTCAGTCACGGTCCCGGCCGGCGTGATCCGGCCGATCCGATCCCCACGAAGTTCGGTGAACCACAGGTTGCCATCCGGGCCCGCGACGATGTCGTAGAGCCGGCTGCTGTTGGTGATGCCGGCGGAGAAACTCGTCACGGTGCCGGTCGGCGTCATCCGCCCGATCCGCCGGTAGTCGAAATCGGTGAACCACAGGTTGCCGTCCGGTCCTAGCGCGATCTCGTACGGGTCGCTGCCGGGGACGGCGAAATCCGTCACCGTCCCGGTCGGGGTGATACGCCCGATCGTTCCCGCGTCGTCGGCGAACCAGAGGTTGCCGTCCGGGCCCGTCACGATCCCGCGCAAGCTGATCCCGGCGGAGAACTGCGTCAGCGTCCCGGCAGGCGTGATCCGTCCGATGTATCCGGCGGAGAGGTTGGTGAACCACAGGTTGCCGTCAGGGCCGGCCTCGATCCCGTACGGATCGCTGCCCGAAGCGAGCGGGAACTCCGTCACCGTCCCCACCGGGGCCCCGACCGCGGGCGCCGCCACCGCCATCGCGAATACGCCGGCGAGTGCAGCGACGAGACGAGACGCTGCACGCGACACGGATACCGCCTTGCTTGGAGAAGTCCGAGCACATCCACCCCGGCCCAACCAGCATCGTCCCACATCCCCGCGCCATGTCGTCTTCCGATGCTTCCGCGGTCGTCCGTTCAGCCGGTCACGGTCACAGTGTGGCGCCCGGACGGCGGGGCGGCTACCGTCACTTCGACGCCGCGGTTGGTTACCCGCACGTCCGGCTTGCCCACGCGGCGGCCGTCGAGCGTGACCGCGCGCACCTTCGAGCCCCTGGGCAGCGTCGTGCCGATCGCCAGC
>JAWVFH010000303.1:0-5111 GCA_033856255.1 Solirubrobacterales bacterium
GGCGTGCTGACCGATCTCGCCGGCGGCGGGCTGTCGCGGCCCGTACGCGCGATCCCGTTCACGCTCGCCGACGGCACGCGGGCCGTCGAGTGGACGACGTCGCTTCCTACCGCGGAACGCTACCGCCTGCACGTCGCCTCGCCGGCGATCGTCGAGCGCCCCGACCCCGCGGCCCCGCGCATGACCGTCGGCCGCCAGGACCGCGAGCTCATCTCCGACGCCCGCGCGCTGCACCTGCCGATTACCTGCAGCGGCCCGTGCGAGGTGAGCGCGTTCGCGGACATCGGTGGGATCAAGGTCCCCTACGGGCTGCGGATGAGCAAGGCGGGGACTCGCCCGCTCGAGCTCGACGGCCTCGAGCTGATCGCGTCGCGCAAGCTCGCGCGCATTCCCATCGAGCTCGCCTACGGCGCGCCCGGCGCCCTGCACCCGCGCACCCGCGCGATGAGCGTGCGCGTCCGGCGCTCCGGCCCACCCGAGGCGCGCGCTACCGGCCTGAAGGCGGTCCGCCGCGGAGACCAGGTCGTCGTGACCTTCCGCGTGCAGGGCAACACCGGCGACCGGGGCGCGTTCATCTCCGGTGACGACACCCGCGCCTGGAGCGGCGAACCCGCTGCCAGCCGCATCGTCGAAGGCCGCGACAACAAGCGCTCCTATCGCGTCACCCTTCCGGCTGCCGGAGTGAACTATGTGACGCTGCGCATCCCGCGCGTGATCACGCTGCCTGGCCAAAAACTCGTCACCAAGGTGCGCTGATGCGCTCCTGACCGCCCTGCCGATCGCGCTTGCGCTCCCGCGCCGGCCGCCGCCCTGACCTTCGGCGAGGCCCGTCACGGTCGCTCAACGCGAACACGGAGCGTGTGAGTGCGACCAGCGGTCCCGGCGAGATCCTGGTCGGCTCCGACCTACTGCGCGCGACCCGCGAGGGACTCACTGTCGCCGGCACGGTGCCGGTGGCCACGGTGCCCCGCGGCGACGCTCGGCGGGCTCCCGCCGCTCAACGTGAAGGGCGACCCCGCGACTGCTGTCTCGAGCGATCCAGAATCGCGACGCGCCTTTCAATCGGGCTTATGACGGCCTGAGTGAAGACGCGCGCCGTCACACGGAACTCAGTGTGTCTCTACCGGACGACTCGGAAGAGCTTCGTTACGGGGCCGACGCGATTGCCCTGTGGGTCGAGTGCGGTGATGGCGAGCCGGTAGGAGCCGGGCGTCAGCGGCGGGCCGGCGAACGCGGGAGTGAGTGTGAACGTCGCGGCGGCGGCGGGTGCCGCGATCGTGCGCCGGCGGGCGGTCGAGACGAACCGCGTGCACGGTCGGCCGCGGTGGTTGGCGCGCGCCGGTGTCAGGCAGGAGGATCCTTGGCGCCGTCCCGGGCGTCCGGCGAGCACGGCGACGGTCAGCGTCGCCGGCCGGGTGAGGGTCACGGTGACCTTGGCGCGGGTCGCTCTGCGGGCGGGACGGTGGCGGCGCCGGTCGGCGCGGCGCGCGAGGTGCAGGACGCGCGCGCCCATGTGGACCGCTGCGATCCGCGCCGGCGCCGGCGGCACCGGACGCGGGGTCGTCACGACGGGCGCTGGCGCAGGCGCCGGGGCGAACGCAGCCCCGGCTGACTGGTCGCCGTCCATGCTGATGGTGCAGGCCGGTGCGGCGCCGGCCGCGGCGCAGGCGCCGGTCCAGCCGGCCAGGATCGAGCCCGGCGAGATCGTGGCGGTCAGCGTCACCCGCGATCCGCGCGACAGCCGTTGGCGGCAGTCGGTGACACAGGCGATGCCCGGCACATCGCTGACCACGCTGCCGCGCGCCATCTGGTCGATCGCGACGGTCAGCGTGGCGGTCGCCGGGGGGGTGCGGCCGGGCGTGTCGAATCGCGTCACGCGGTTGTTGCCCGTGTCGGCCACGTACAGGGTCCCGCCGTCGGGCGTGACCGCCAGGCCTCCCGGCTCGACCACGTCGCCGTCACCCGGGCCTTCGCCGGCGATCCGTTCCCAGGCGCCGCCGGCGGCGCGGCGCAGCACCCGCGCGCCGTCGGGCGTGCCGGGGCGGCGCTCGCTGACATACAGCGTCCCGGCGGCATCGAACGCCAGCCCGGCCGGGTGGTCCCACCCGGCCCCATCGGGGCCGGCCATCGTCGTCCCGGTCCCGACGTCGCGCACGGAGGTGTCGTCGGCGACGACAGCCCGGCCCGTCGCCGGGTCGATCGCCACGGCGGCCGGATGCGCGAACGCGGGCCCGATCGGCTCGCTGGTGCCGTCCGGCTTGATCAGGACGACGCGGTTGTGGTTTGTGTCGGCCACGTAGGTGCCATCGGCCGACGTCGCCACCGCCAGCGGCCGGGCGAACCCGGGGGTCGTCCGTATCACCGTGCCCGAGGGATCGAGCTCCGACACGCGGTCGTTGCCCGTGTCGGCGACCCACAGATTGCCGCCGGTGTCGTAGGCGACACCCGCCGGGAGGCTGTACTGGCCGGGGTTGGAGCCCTGCGTGGCAAAGCCGGTGAACGGGCTGACCTGCCCGCGCTGGCCGGCGTAGGTCCCGTCGGCGCCGAACAGCTCGATGCGCTGGTCGAAGCTGTCGGCCACGGCCAGGCTGCCGTCGGCGCCGATCGCCACGCCGCGTGGGCGCGTGACGTAGCCCGGGCCGCGCCCGGGCAGGCCCCAGGCGGCGGTGATCGAGCCCGCCGCGTCGAAGGCCTGGATGCGGTTGTTGGCGGTGTCGGCGGCGTCAACCCCGCCGCCGGGGACGCCGGTGAGCGCCCCGACAGCCCGGACGATCTCGAAGTTGCCCACCCCCGGCCCGTACCCCGTCCGGCCGAACGTCGCCATGAACCCGAATGTCGCGGCGTCGAACACATCCACCCGGTTGTTGAGGTTGTCGGCCACATAGAGCTGCGGCGGCTCATGGCTATCGACGGCGACGTCATACGGGTTCCGGAACTGGCCCGGACCGGTGCCGAAGCTGCCGAACTGGGCGATCTGAGCCAGCGACACCGGGTCGAGCACGACAATCCGGTGGTTGTCGTCGTCGGCGACGTACAGGCGCGTCGCCGCGGGATCGAGCGCGAGACCCTGCGGGGCGGCCAGGCCCAGCCCAGGCGAGCTGGTCTGCGGCGGCCCCGTCGGCATCAGCGTGGTCTGGTCCAACGCGAACCGAGCGACGCGGTCGCGGCCCTGGTCGGCGACAAAGACGACGGGCGCGCCGTCCGCCGTCGGCTGACTCACGGCGATACCGCCCGCACTGATACCGGCGCCCGTCGCCGAGTTGCCGCCGACGAGGTCGAAGACCGACGCGTCGCCGAAGCTCGCCAGATGGTGGCCGTCAGACGCGTCAAAGACCTGCACCCGATCGTTCTCGGAGTCCAGCACGTACACGTGACCGGAGCGGTCCGTCGCGACGCCCCCGACCACGCCGAGCCTCCCGTCCTCCCGACGCGTCGCCCGGTACCCGATCGTGAACTTCGCACCGCCGGCGCGGTCGAAGGCCTGCACCATGCCGGAATACTCGTCGCCGACGAAGACCGTCGAGCCGCCCGGCGTCACGCCAATCGCCTGCGGGAAACGGAACACGCCGCCCCCGTTGGACGGCTCGCCGATGACCGATGGAGACATGGGCGCCGCCGCCGCGGGCGCGGCCACCGAAAGCGCCGCGCAAACGGCGAACACGACGGCGACGGCACGGCCGCGGTCGCGCCGGAACGGCGAGGCGACGAATCTGGGCATCGATCAATCCAACGCCGACGGCGAGCACAGGTTGCGGTCCCCCGTCACCGGCACCAGTTAAGAACGATGCCGCAAACGCGCGCCGCGCCCCGCCATGGCGGCGTCAACATCGGCCGGCTCGCCCCCGAACGCCCCCGCGTGTCGGACACCCGCCCCACGCCCGCGAAGTTCGCGCCGGCCGAGCGCCCCCGCCCACCGCGACACGCTAAAGAGTCGCCGGGCGCCTCACGCGCAGCGACTCGTCGACGTCGCCGCTATCGCGCAGACCCCGACGCCCAATCCCCGGCAACTGGCCTTATGGCCCGCGGAGCGCCAGCCTGACGCCTCCCAGTCGCGTCTCTGCATGTCGAGGAAACGTGCGACCTCAACGGGTCGACGACGCGCTCGCGGCGACGGTCAACCAGCTGACTAGCTGTAAGTCCCGAGCAGGTTGCACGCCGCGCGGAGGCCGACGCGGGGTCATGGTCAGTCGCCAACAGCTGTCGACGCGCTCGAGGCGGCGACTAAGGTGCCAGCAGCCTTCGCGTGATCTCCCACCACTCGGCTTCAGCGGGGTCAAGGCTCGGCGATTCGCAGCGCGCGTTGTCACAGACGTACGGACGGCCGTGGTCGCCGGAGTGAAAGTGCACGTGCGCGCCGGCGTCGTCTTCCGTCCGCAACGCTTGGGCCACGCGAGCGAGCAGGCGGGCGATGCGTGACATACCGATCAGTATCCGCCTCGCAGCGCCTCGCGGCCGAATCACAGGTGCAGCCTGAGCACGGCCGCCTCGGCTCCGCGACGACGGCGCGCCGGGGATAGCTGATGGCCGCCACAGCGAAGAAACCGATGGCCGTGGACAGTCGATCTCATCTGCCCACGCGGGGACGGCGACGGTCAGCGTCTGCGGCCGTCCGCTCCGCCCTGCAACGGGACTTATGACGAGCACGCGGCGCGACAACGCTGTCCGCATCGCGCCGCCGTCCGATGCGTTACGGGGAAAGGCGTGAAATTCTGCGGGTCGACGCTCGCGTCCTGTGGCGGCGCCGGGGGTTAAGGGCGTGGCGAGGGGGCCACGACGCGGATCTCCCGACAGGACTCGTGCGCCCACGCGGCCATCGTCCGTCGGTTTCCGCGGCGGGCATCTGGGCTGACCGGAATTCGCAGTTCGTGCGCCGCTTGCTCGCGCCCGTGGGCAAGGTGCCCGGATATCGAATCGCGTCTCCGTCAGCGCGCGTTCATCCTCCACCGTCGCGGGAGCGTCAGCTTGGCAAGCAGGCCGTCGATGTCGCCGCCGCCATAGGTCGGTTGGATCGCGTCGCGAGTAACCGGGAAGTCGGTCGAGCTGGTGGCCCCGCCAAAGTAGAGCGCCCCGTGATTATCCAGTATCGGGCTGCCGCCGTCGTCATCGCCGCT
>JAWVFH010000304.1:0-2772 GCA_033856255.1 Solirubrobacterales bacterium
GCCGCGGCTGAACGCGTGGGGCCCTATCGCAATGCAGCGAGCGCAGCTTGCAAGCGAGCGAGTGTCAGGGCATGAACAGGTCGAGACAGTCGGGCTGGTGGCGGAACTCGAGGGACTCGGTCTCGCCGAGGTAGTCGCCATCGACTTGGTAGGGGAAGGGCCCGTGGCCGGTGACGACCATGCCGGCGAGGTCGTGGCGGCGGTCGATGCAGCGGTCGCGCGCCAGGTGGCGTCCCGTCGAGAGCGCCGACGCGGCCGCGCCGGCGATGCGGAGGAAGCCGAGGACGCGAAAGGTCGTCATCGACAGGCCCGTGTCGAGCCCGGCCGCGGTGTCGACGTTGAACGGACGGTTGCCGACGAAGGTGTACGGGTTGGTCTTGAGACAGATGGCGAACACGCCGTCGTCGATCACGGTGCCGTCCTCGAAGCGCACCGCGAACCGCGGCCGGCTGCGGTCGTAGTGACGCATCCAGGTCACGACCGCGGCCCACGCGAAGAGCGGGTGCCCGGCGTAGCGCTTGAGCGCGGAGCGCTTCTCGACCTGCTGCACGACGGCCGCGTCGAATCCGAGCCCGACGTGGAAGAGGAAGTAGCGGCCGTTCACCATGCCGAGCCCGATGCGCCGCCGCGATCCGCGTGCCATCGCGCCGAGCAACTCGCCCGTCGCTTCGATGGGGTCGTTGGTCATGGCGATGGTGCGGGCGAACACGTTGGTGGACCCACCGGGGAGGACGCCGAGTGCGGTCGAAGACCCGGCCAACCCGTTGGCGGCCTCGTTCAGCGTGCCGTCGCCGCCGAGCACGACGACCGCGTCCATGCCCTCGGCCGCAGCGCCCTGAGCCAGCCGGGTGGCATGCCCTCGTCGCGACGTGGTGGCTGTCTCCACGTCGTGGTCAGCCGAGAGCGCCTTGTGGATCACCACCCGCCCGCGCTCGGTGACCGATGACGCGGACGCGTTGACGATGAGGAGGAGCCGCACAGCCCCTCCGCCTAATCCTCGTCCGACGCGCTCCGCAGCTGCGCCAGGCTCCGCGCCAGCAGCCGGGAGACGTGCATCTGGCTGATGCCGAGCCGGCTGGCGATCTCCGACTGGGTGAGGCCCTCGAAGAAGCGCAGGTGCAGGATCATCTGCTCCCGCTCGGGCAGCTTGGCGATGAGGGGTGAGAGCGAGGCGCGGTGCTCGGCGTCCTGCAGGCCGCGGTCCTCCTCGCCGAGGTGGGTGGAGAGGCTCTCGCTGTCGTCGTCGCCGGGCGCGGGCGCGTCGAGCGACGTGAATCGGTACGCCTGCCCGGCTTCCAGCGCTTCGAGCACCTCTTCCTCGGACACCTGGGCCTCGGCCGCCAGCTCGGGGATGGTGGGGGAGCGGCCCATCTCCTGGCTCATCGCCGACACGAGCTTGCCGAGGCGCAGATACAGCTCCTGCATGCGCCGCGGCGCCCGCACCGCCCACCCCTTGTCGCGGAAGTGACGCTTGAGCTCGCCGACGATGGTGTGGGTCGCGTAGGTGGAGAACTCGACGGCCCGTTCGGGGTCGAAGCGGTCGACGGCCTTCACCAGACCGACGGACGCGACCTGCACGAGGTCGTCCATGGGTTCGCCGCGGTTCGAGAAGCGGCGAGCCAGGTACTCGGCCAGGCCCAGGTGGGCCTCGATGAGCTGGTCGCGCAGGGAGGTGTCGCGAGAGGTGGCGAATTCGGCGAACTTGCGGCGCAGTTCGTCGCGATCCGGGGTGTCCGACACCGTCAGGTCCCGCTGCGGCGCTTCAACAGGCGAAAGCGCGGGTGGCCGTCTGTCGGGATGAGGTCGTGCTCGTCCACCAGGGCGGTCAGGATGCGCTCGGAGAGCTCGGAGAGGGTGATCTCGCCGACGGCGTCCTCGAAGTCGCCCACCCCTTCGACCTCGAGTGCCTCGCCGAGCACGACATAGCGCAGCTCGACGCTGCCTTTGCGTCCCTTGCTGCCGATCAGTGCGTAGCAGAGCTCGTCGATCGCGAGCCGGAGGTCTTCCACCTCGTCGAAGGTGAACCCGAGCCTGCTCGCCAGCCCCGTGGCGGTGACCCTCGCCAGACGGAGGAACTCCGGCGTTGCGGGCACGGCCAAACGCACTTCATCGCGCGTGGGCTTGTCGGGCACCGCCGGACCGTCCTCTCGCTCTCGTCGGCCTGCAGTCGAGGGACCCTACCAGGCACCCTGAGTTGGTCCTGGCTGCCACTGTCGACCACAATCCATCGCCATGAACGTCGTCGTCTGCGTGAAGCAGATCCCTGATCCGGCGACCCCCGGCAAGCTGGATCCGAACACCAAGACCCTCGTCCGTGAGGGCAAGCTCATCCTCGATGACTCCGACAGTTACGGAGTCGAGATGGCGCTCCAACTCGTCGACAAGGCCGGCGGCGGCGAGGTCACCCTCGTCTCCATGGCGCCCAACAACGAGGTGAGCGGACTGCGCACCGCACTCGCGATGGGCGCGGCCAAGGCCATCCTGATCTCCGACGAGTCGCTGCAGGGCTCGGACGCGCTGGCCACGGCCAAGGTGCTGGCCGCCGCCATCAAGCGGGCCGAGCCCGACCTGGTGATGGCCGCTACCGAGTCCACCGACGGATACACCGGCACCACGCCGGTGCAGATCGCGGAGCTGCTCGGCCTGCCGTCGGTGACCTTCGCCAAGCACATCGAGATCACCGACGGGAAGGCCAAGGTCGACCGCCAGACCGAGGCCGGCTACGACGAGGTCGAGGTGCCGCTGCCCGCGCTCGTGACGGTGACGGCGGGC
>JAWVFH010000305.1:0-2625 GCA_033856255.1 Solirubrobacterales bacterium
CACCCCGCCAGATCGCCTCCTCGAACCGAGGCCGTTCCCACAATGACGTCTGGTCAAGCGTCGACGGCACCGACCCACTCAGGATCGTCATCGACCGAAAATCACTCAACGGTTCCAGCGCAGCAAACGTCGCCAGCGTCCGATCCACCAACTGCGGGCTACAAGAATCGACATACTGCAGATCAACGATCAGATCGAGCTGCGCGACCTCCAACTCGAGAAGCTCAACCACACGACCAACATCCTCCGGCGTCGCCCAGGCCTGCCCCACCCGAATCGCGCCCCCCGCGCCGAGTTCGTTGCCCAGTCGCCCAATCCAGGCAATCCGGCGTGCCGGCAAATCACCACGAGCCACTGGCACGAACGGAATCTGATCACCGAAGAGTTCGTCCGATCCGGACAACCTGTCGGCCAACGCCCCCAGTCCGCCGCGATCCTCACCCCCGAAAGTCAACGACCCCGGCGGCCCAATGGCATCAACCATGATCAGCCGCCCCAGCGCATAGAGCCTGCGAGCCACCTTCTCGACATTCTGTAGCTGCCCGTCAACGTCCCCCTCGAACTGCAGCAACGGCTGTACTCCGTGCGCCTCCCGCATCGCCTCGAGCGCCCACACCTCCCCCTGCTTGGCCCGCAGCGCCACCAGCGTCCCGAAGTCCCCAGCCGCGATCATCGCCCCTCCTCCGGTCACGCACAGTCACCCCAACCAGAGTAAGACCCACCCCACCCCACCGCACCCACCCAGGCGTTTCCCCCCAACCCACCTGTGGATAACTCCCGCGCTCAACCGCACCCAGCTACTAGCCTGAAGGTCAAGCTGGAGAAGGGACCTCTGCTGTGAACTCCGAGACCCCGCACATCCTCCCGGGTGGCGAGACCGTCTATGTCATCGATACAAAACTCGCGTCTGAACACCTCGCCACCATGCTCGGTCGCTTCCGCTCCGGCAACAGCGAGCCGCTGATCTTCGGCGACGCCGGCCAACCTGAGGCGGTCGTCATCCCCTGGGCCGAGTGGCAGCAACTGATGGCGCTTGCCGAGGACGAGGAGGGCTTCAACCATCTCTACGACCAGACACGGGAACGGCTGGCGAACCGAGGCGACGAGCCCTCTGTGCCGATCGAAGACGTTGCCGCGGAACTGGGCTGGGACCTGAAAGGGGATGACGACTCGGAGCACCCGAAGCCATGAGCACGCAGTACCGAATCATCGTCCTCCCGGAGTTCCATCGGGAACTGAGAGCTCTCGCTTTGGCCGCCAAGTCGCAGCCGGGCGGTCTGCGAGATCGCGAACTCGAAGCTCTGAGGATCGGCGTCGAAGCCTTGACCGACGGCCGAGAGGAGGACTTCGGCGGCCGGAGACTCGGCTACTCACCAAAGCATCACGACCTCCGCGACTGCGCCGAGATCAAGCTACCGGTGGTTCCGCAGTCCCGTGGCGATCGCGACCTTGGCCCGTCCCACCGCTTGACCTACCGCGAGTTCGAGGCGGAAGACGGCGGGCTTCCCTACCGCGAATTGGTCTCGTTTGCGCCGAGGCAGGGCAACCGCGCGTTCATCATCGCTGCCGAGCGGCTTGGCAGAAAGTTCGGAACACGAGCAACGGAACTGACGGGACTACCCGAACAACGACCAACTGTAGGACCTCAGGCACACGCCGTCCCGACAGGCCCGATCCGTCAGCCACTGCCGCCCGACCTCGCCAAAGCCCTCGCAGCAGCATCCGGCGTAGCGCCCGCCAAGGGCGCCACCTCGACGCCGGCAGCATCAGCGCTCCGCGCTCCTCCGACCAGCCAGCAGGCCAACTCCGCAACAGATCGCACTCGCTGACGCCTTGAAGTCAGGAGAGCAATTGCTGTGCTGCTTGGAGGATGAGGAGCCAAGGTAGCGGGCGGGCGTCGGGGGTTGAGCGGGGTTCGTGGAGGGGCCAGATGTCTTTGTCGTAGAGGAGTTGCACGCCGGCGGTTCGTAGTACGGAGAGGTGGGATTGCCAAGCGGGGTGGCGGGCGTGGGCGGCGTTGACTCGTGGGAAGACGACCATCGGCACGCTGCCGACGCTCTCGCTGAGGATGGACAGCGCCTGGTTGTCGCCGATTCCGAGGGCCAACTTGGCGACCGTGTTAGCTGATGCGGGCGCAACGACGTACGCATCAGGTCTCGGGTGCGGCCGCGGCTCACCGGGCATCCGAGGCTCCGCTCGCACAGGCAGCCCGGTAACAGCTTCGAGCTTGCCGACCTCACCGATCTCGGCCAGCCAACGCCCGGCCGTCGGCGTCAGAGTGACGGCGACCTCGTGTCCCAACGCGACCAGCGGCTCGACCAGACCGACCCGCAGGTACTCGACTCCGCCTGCCCCGCTAGCGACGACACCAACTATCAAAGCAATCCCTCCATGGCTGACCTTCACCTTCGCTAGCGTCTGTTGCCTACTACAACCGGGGGTTCCGCGTGAGCAATGGTTCGGTGATCGCCGCAGTACTCGGCTACAACGACATCGAAGAAATCAAAGCAGACCAGGAAAACGCGGCCTTTCGCCTCGCCTACCTGCTGGACCTACCTGCCCGTACGCCAGAATCTCTCCTCGTCTTCGCCAAGATCCTCTATCTCGTGAGCGAAGAAGCCGTCG
>JAWVFH010000306.1:0-2750 GCA_033856255.1 Solirubrobacterales bacterium
TGAGCTGACCCGCGACGGCGATCGAGGAGGACACAGTGGTGAGTGCGGCCGCGGCGGGCGGTATCGGTCTGGTGGCGCTGGGGTTGGTACTCACCCCGGGGCCGAACATGATCTACCTGGTGTCCCGTTCGATCACCCAGGGCCGCCGCGCCGGGCTGGTCTCGCTGCTCGGAGTCGCGGTCGGCTTCCTGGCCTACCTGGCCGCCGCGACCGCCGGCCTCGCCGCGATCTTCACGGCGGTACCGGTGGCGTACGCCGCACTGAAGATCGCCGGTGCGCTCTACCTGCTGTACCTGGCCTGGCAGGCGCTGCGCCCCGGCGGCACCCCGGTGTTCGCGCCGCTGCCCCTACCGCTCGACCCGGCCCGGCGGCTCTTTGCGATGGGCCTGGTCACGAACCTGCTCAATCCGAAGATCGCGGTGCTCTACGTGGCGCTGCTGCCGCAGTTCATCGACCCGGCGCGCGGCCCGGTCGGTACCCAGAGCCTGGTGCTCGGCGCAATCCAGATCGCGGTGGCGCTCACCGTCAACGGGCTGATCGTGCTGACCGCGTCGACGCTGTCGCGCTTCCTCGGCCGCCGCCCGACCTGGCTGCGCATCCAGCGCTACGCCATGGGCGGCGTGCTCGCCGCGCTGGCCGTCCGGCTGCTGACCGACCGGGCCCGCCCGGCCACGCCCTGACCCCGGGCGCCCGCGCGGCCCGGACACCACGGTGGCCGGGCCGCGTGGGGGACGCGCTCTGGCTAGTGCACGCCCTCCATCTTGCGGCGGACCCACGGGCTCAGCGCGACCACGATAAGGCCGATCACGATCGTCACCAGACCGCTGATGCCGAAGTAACCCAGTTCGTGCTGGGGCGAGTAGAAGCCGGCCAGCACACCGGCCATCGAGGTGCCCAGACCGATCGAGAAGAAGTACAGCGCCATCATCTGCGCCCGGTAGGCCTGCGGCGCCAGCTTGGTGGTCACCGACAGCCCGATCGGCGAGAGCATCAGCTCGGAGACGGCGAACACCGCCATGATGAAGAACACCGCGATCGCCGGCACGGTCTTGCCGGTGCTCCCGGCAAAGACCAGGAACAACAGGAACGCCAGACCCATCCCGATCACCCCGATGGCGAACTTCATCGGCGTGGACGGCGCCCGCTCCCGCACCTTGGTCCAGATCACCGCGAACACCGGGGACAGCAGAATGACCCAGACCGGCTCCTCGGCCTGGATCCAGGCCGACGGGGCGGTCCAGCCGAAGATGTTCCAGTCCATCCGTTCGTCGGAGTAGACCGCGAGCGCGGTGAACATCTGCTGGAACAGCGACCAGAACGCCACGTTGGCGATGAACAGCGGGATGAACGCGCGCACCCGGCTGCGTTCGACCGGGGTGACCTTCTTGTTGTTGAGCATCACCGTGAAGTAGGCGATCGAGGCCACCGCGATCACCCCGGTGGTGACCCACTTCAGGTTGGCCAGCGTGACCAGGCCGGTGAGCAGCACCAGCACGATGACCACGACGATCGCCACACCGATCAACGCGGCCTTCCTCCGTGCCTCGGCGGGCAGCGGGTTGGTCGGCTGCTTGCCGTGGGTGCCCAGGTTGCGCCGGAACACCACGTACTGCGCCAGCCCGAGCGCCATGCCGATCGCGGCGGCCCCGAAGCCGTAGTGGAAGCCCAGCTCGCTCTGCAGCAGCCCGGTGAACAGCGGGCCGACGAACGCGCCGATATTGATGCCCAGGTAGAACAGTGTGAAGCCGCCGTCGCAGCGCGGGTCACCCTTCGAGTAGAGCGTGCCGAGCAGCGAGGATGCGTTCGCCTTCAGCGCACCGCTGCCCAGCGCCACGCACACCAGGCCGACGCCGACCCCTGCCAGCCCGGGCAGCACGGCCAGCGCAATGTGGCCGAGCATGACCACGAAGCCGCCGTAGAAGACCATCCGTTCCATGCCGAACACGCGGTCGGACAGCCAGCCGCCGAGCACGGTGGACAGGTAGACCAACCCGCCGTAGGCGCCGACGATGCCCGTCGCGGTGGTCTGCGGGAGCCCCAGGCCGCCCTGCTCCAGCGAGTAGTACAGGTAGTAGGCGAGGATGCCTACCATCCCGTAATACGAGAAGCGTTCCCACAGCTCGACGTTGAACAGGTTCACCAGACCGATCGGATGACCGAAGACTGTTCGTCCTGCCGGTCCCGGCTCTTGATCCACTGTCGCTGCTGTCTCGGACATGGCCCGCCCTCCGTCCGCACGGAGACGGAGGATCTGCCCCGCCCCGGCAATCGGAAAAGCCTACTGCCGGGTAGTTGCAGGGAGTAAGCCCGTCACGGAACCGGGCCAACCCGCTCGCGCAAACGGCCCATGATCGTCACGACCCGGCTACAGCGCCGCTACGGCGCGGGCGTCGGCGAGAGCGACGCGGGCGTGCCCGGCACCGGGACGCCGCGCTCCCAGGCCGGCTGGTTGCCCGGCGGGCGGAACAGCGGCATGACCTCCTCGGCGAACAGGGTCATGTTCTTGACGACCTTCCAGTTCGGCATGTCGCCGATCTGTGCCGAGCTGGCCACGTGGATGCCGGCGCCGAGCTCGTCGGTGTAGAACGCCAGCTTCTCGGCGACCTGTTGCGGGGTGCCGACGATGATGTACTGCTCGTCCAGCAGGTCCTGGTAGCTCAGGTCGGTGTGGTCCTTGATGCCGAACTTGCGCTTGCCCATGATCATGCCGCGCAGCGACTGGCCGCTCATGTAGCCCGGCGGCACCCAGT
>JAWVFH010000307.1:0-2654 GCA_033856255.1 Solirubrobacterales bacterium
CGATCTCACCGCCGCCCGGCGCGGCCTGGTCGCGCTGTCGCACCAGCTGGGTGACCCGGCCGCCGACCTGGTGGTGCTCGGCGAGGGCAACACCTCGGCCGCGCTCGGCGACGGCACCTTCCTGGTCAAGGCCAGCGGGACCAGGCTGGGCGGGGTCACCGGGGACGACCTGGTCCGGCTGGACCACGCCGCCGTGCTCGCGCTGATCGACGACCCGGAGCTGGACGAGCACGACCAGCCGGGGCTGGCCGCCCGGCTGCGCGCGGCCGCCCACCCAGACTCGGGCACGGACTCCGCCGGGGACACGGACACCGACTTCGGCTCCGGGTCCAGCGGGTCTGCCCCGGGGGCGACCCCGAAACTGGCGTCCATCGAGACGATGCTGCACGCGCTGGCCCTGGAGCTGCCCGGCACCCGGGTGGTCGGGCACACCCACCCCACGGCGGTGAACGCGCTGCTGTGCTCGGACCGGGCCGCCGACCTGGTGGCCGGCAGCCTGTTCCCGGACCAGGTCGTGGTGTGCGGGGCGCACGCGCTGCTGGTGCCCTACGCCGAACCCGGGCTGCCGCTGGCCAGGGCGGTGCGGCGGGGCCTGGCCGGGTACCTGGACCAGCACGGGTCGCCGCCGCGACTGATCCACCTGGCCAACCACGGCATCGTGGCGCTCGGCGAGAACGCCGCCCAGGTGCTGGCGGTGACCACGATGGCGGTGAAGGCCGCGCGGGTGCTGTCCGGGGCACTCGCCGTCGGTGCGCCCCGCTACCTGGCGCCGGACACCGTGGCCCGCCTGGACAACCGGGCCGACGAGCGGCACCGGCGCCGGGTGCTGGCCGGTTCCGGTGCGGGCGCCGAGGAGGCCGGGTGAGACCGGACGGCGCCCGGCTCTCCCCCGCCGCGCGCCGCGACGCGCTGGCCGCCGCCACCGAGGGTCACCACGACGTGGTGGTGATCGGCGGCGGGGTGACCGGCGCCGGGGTGGCACTGGACGCGGCCGGCCGGGGCCTGTCGGTAGTGCTGCTCGAGGCGGGCGACCTGGCCAGCGGCACCTCGTCGCGCTCCGGCAAGACCGCGCACGGCGGCCTGCGCTACCTCGAGCAGCTGAACTTCTCCCTGGTCGCCGAGGCGCTGCGGGAACGCGACCTGATGATCCGCACGCTGGCACCGCACCTGGTGGCCCCGGAGCCGTTCCTGTTCCCGCTGACCCGGCACTGGGAACGGCCCTACATCGGCGCCGGCGTGGCGCTCTACGACCTGATGGCGCTCGCCGGGCGCACCGGCGGCAGGGGCGGGGTGCCGCACCACCGCCACCTCACCCGCCGGGGCGCGCTGCGCGAGGCGCCGGGGTTGAACCCGGCGGTGGTGACCGGCGCGCTGCAGTACTACGACGGTCGGATGGACGACGCCCGGCACACCCTGGCCGTGGCCCGCACCGCCGCCGGCTACGGCGCACACCTGCTCAGCTATGCCAGGGTGACCGGGCTGCGCCGCACCGCAGACCGGGTGACCGGGGTCGACGCGGTGGACCTGACGACCGGCGACCGCTTCGGCGTCAGCGGCCGGGTGGTGATCAACGCGGCCGGGGTCTGGGCAGCCGACGTGCAGGCGATGGCCGGGACGGCCAGCTTTCGGGTGACCCCGGCCAAGGGCGTGCACCTGGTGGTGGCCCACGACGCGTTCGAGTCCGACACCGGCATTCTTGCCCGCGCCGAGGACTCGGTGATCATCCTGCGGAAGTGGTTCGGGCACTGGCTGCTCGGCACCACCGACACGGCGTTCCACGGTGACCGGTCCTCGCCCACCGTCGACGCCGAGGACATCGACTACCTGCTGCGCAACGTGAACCGGTATCTGGCCCGGCCGCTGCGGCGGTCCCAGCTGGTCGGTGCGTACGCCGGGCTGCGCCCGCTGCTGGCCGCCGCCCCGGGGCGCACCGGCTCGACGTCCGCCGTCACGTCGGCGCTGTCCCGCGACCACACCGTCCTGGAGGAACCGGCCGGGCTCATCACGGTGGTCGGCGGGAAGTACACGACGTACCGGGTGATGGCCCGGGACGCGGTGAACGCCTCGGCGCGGGCTCTCGGGCGCTCGCTGCCGCCGTCCCCGACCGCCGCGCTGCCGCTGGTCGGCGCGGCCGGCTGGCAGGTAATGGCCAACCGGCTGCCCCGCCTCGCCACCGAGTACGGCGTCGAGGAGACCCAGCTGCGCCGGCTGCTGCACCGCTACGGCGACGAGCTGCCCGCCGTGCTCGCGCCGATCCTGGACCAGCCGGACCTGGCGCGGCCGATCCCGGGCACCGGCGGATACCTGCCGGTCGAGTTCCGGTATGCGGCCAGCCACGAGGGGGCGGTGCGGCTGGTGGACGTGCTCACCCGGCGGACCCGGCTGGCCATCGAACAACCCGGTGGCGGCGCCGGGGCGGCCGACCAGGTGGCGGCGCTGATCGCCCCGCTGCTCGGCTGGGACGAGGCTCGGCGGGCCCGCGAGGTCGCCGAGTACCGGGACGAACCCAGGCTGGCCGTCCCGGGCCAGTCCCGGCGCTAGTTCCCGGCGAGCGCCTCCAGCGCCTTGAAGCCGCCCTCGGGCGTGCCCGGCAGCGGGGTCGGCACGCGGCGCAGCACCTGCTCGGCCGAGCGGTCGCCCCGGTGCAGCAGCTC
>JAWVFH010000308.1:0-2796 GCA_033856255.1 Solirubrobacterales bacterium
GCCGGTCAGCAGGCCGCCAGCGCGCGCACCGTGATCGCCGAGATGCCGCCACCGCCCAGCGGCCCGCCAGCCGCCGGGGCCAACTGGGCACAGGTGGAGGAGGCGCAGGCCAACGCCCGGTTGCGGGCACTGGAGCTGATGCGGGGGCACGCCGACGAGTGCGCCCGGACGCGCCCCACCGACACCTTCACCCGGCCGCCCACCGCCGGCACCTCAGCCGGCGCGGCCAACACCGGAGTTGCCCGTTCCACCGGCCGGGCGGGCACGGCCGGCGCGGAGCACGCACCCTCCACCAACCCGGCCGCCGCCGAGCGTGGCGCGCCCTCGGCGAACGCTGCCGGGGCCCGCACGGTGTCCAGGGCGGGTCGTGCGGAAGCACCCGGGACCGGCGGCGTGGCGCGCGGCGCACCGTCGGCCGGCACCGGCACCCGACCGGCCTCGGTCGAGCCGTACCAGCCCGACCGGGGTGGCCCGGTGCGCGCTGACTCCCCGGGGTTCGGTGCCACCGGCACGGTCGGGTCGCAACCGGGCCGGGCGGCCAGGTTCCGCCAGCTGCCCGGCGGCCAGGGTTGGCTCGGCGCGCCGGGTGCCGGTGGCCCGGGCCGGTCCGAGCGCGTCGCCCCGGTGCCCGCGACGCCGGGGCAGGGCTCCGGTGCCGGCACCGGGTCGGCGGGGCCGGCGGCTCCCGCCCAGCGGGGCGGGGCCGGCCTGCGCCCCCGAGGCGGCCCACCGACGAACCCGGCCGGTCAGGCCGGTGCCGACAACGCTGGGCGGCACGGACCGGCACAACCCGGGATCGACCCGTCGATGATGCCGCCCATGCTCGGCGGTGCCGGTTTCCGCGACACGGAGCGCGAGCAGCACGAGCGGCTGGACTACCTGCTGGACGAACACGACATATTCGGCGAGAACGGATGGGTGGTCCCCCCGGTGATCGGATCATGACGGCCGCGCCTGAACTGGACCGTGAGTACCGGGGCCCGGCCCGCCGGGTGCTCACCGCCGTGGAGTTCGACGTGCTGTGGGAATGGCTCGGCCTGGGCGCCACGCCGGTGGTGCTCCGGCTCGACTCGCCCGGGCGCACCCACAGCGAGCGGCGCGGCATCGTGGCCACCGGCTGGCAGGGCCTGCGCCAGCGTGGCCTCGCCGACCTCAGCGGACCGGATCCGGAGGTCGTCCGGCTGATGCACCTGCTCGCGGTGCCGACCCATCAGGTGGAGCTGCGGATGCGGCTGGGCCGCGATCTGCGGGCGGTGGCCTCGTCGCGGCCCGGCAGTACCGCGCTCGCTGTCCGCCAGGACTCGACGGTGACCTTGGCCAGCGCGTCCGGGCCGGTCGACGCGACGCTCGGTGCACTGCCGAGCACACCGGCCGGCACCGGGCACTCGGTCACCCTGCCCAGCGCCGACCTGGAGGCGGCCACCACAGAACTGACCGCCGGCGGCTCGATGTCCGACGTCCTCATCGAGCGCGGGGTCGACGCCGAGGAGGCCGCGCTGGTCGAGTCGGTGCTGCGCGGCACCACCCGGCGGGGGCAGCTCAGCGTGCTCGCCGCCGACCAGTGGGGGGTGCTGCACCGGCTGCCCAAGGTGCTCGGTCTGCTGGACACCCCGCACGGCCGGTACCTGATGCAGCGCGGCACCGCGGCCGACGGGGTGGAGTGGACCACGCTCGCCCCCACCGACCTGACCCGGCTGCGCTACCGGATGGATGCCCTGCTGACCGAGGCCGAGGCGCGCGCCGGCCGCAACTGACCAGCGCGCCGCCGCTCAGCCGCCTGGCGCGCTGGTCAGTTGCGGCCGAGCTGGTCGAACCCGGCCAGCACCTGGGGCAACGCCCGCAGCTCCGAGGTCGAGTGGTCCACCGGCCCGACGTCGACCAGCACGGCCGCGCCGCCGGCGGCGAGCACCTGGCGCCGGCAGAATCTCGAGTTGGCGATCGGAACATCCAGGTCACCGCTCGACGCGAACAGTCGCACCGGCACGTCGGGCCGCCAGTCGCAGCTGCTGTCCGCCACCACGAGCGCCTCGGCCAGCGGCCCGGACGGGTAACGCAGCAGGTTCAGGAACTCCGGGGTGAACAGCTCCGCCGGGGTGGCCGGCAGTGCGGCCAGCACGCTGTCGCCACTGTGGTTGCCGTCCAGCAGCTCGGGCACGGTGCGGTCGTAGGGCGCCCGGAACGCCTGCTGTGGGGTGTCGTAGAGGTGGTGCAGCCTGTTCCACGCGACGACGAAGTAGGCCAGGTAGGCCGAGGCGTGCTCGATGCCGGTGGTGACCGCGGTGTGCAGGGTGGCGCTGACCTGGAACGGCCCGGCGATCGGGTCGACGGCGGCCAATCGGAAGCTCGGGTCCCCGCCGCGCCGCAGCTCCCTGCCCACCGCCATCGCCGCCTGCCCGCCCTGCGAGTGGCCGCTGACCAGCACCTCGGCCGGCCCGGGTCGCCGCCCCAGTGCCCTGGTGGCCCGGAGCGAGTCGACGGACGCTGTCACGGTGGACGGCAGGTCGAGGTACGGGTGGAAGCCGGGGCCGGGGCCGAGGCCGAGGTAGTCCGGGGCGGACACCAGGTACCCGGCGGCAGCGAACAGCACCGCGGCCGCCCGGTCCGAGCCGTCCGCTGTCATCGAGCCGACCTCGTCGCGGGCCGCGATGGTGCCGTGCTGCCAGGACACCATCCGCCGCTCCGTGCTGGGGCTCTGGCCGGGCGAGGGGGTCGGCGCCGTCACCAGCGCGCTGGCCGTGGTGGGTCGGCCGGTCGGGTCGACCGTCCCGTAGCTGATCCGGCTCGCGTCGACGCCGA
>JAWVFH010000309.1:0-2873 GCA_033856255.1 Solirubrobacterales bacterium
GCCGGTTCCTGGCTGGAGCCGGTGGCCGGCGAGCGGTTCGACCAGATCGTGAGCAACCCGCCGTTCGTGGTCGGGCCGCCCCGGGTGCGCCACACCTACCGCGACTCGGGGCTGGCCGGCGACGACGTGGCGGCCCGGCTGGTCGGCGCGCTGCCCGGGCGGCTCGCCGACGGCGGCGTGGCCCAGCTGCTGGCCTGCTGGCTGCACGTGCGCGGCGAGGACTGGCCGGACCGGGTGACCTCCTGGCTGCCGCCGGGGGGCGGGCTGGACGCCTGGTTCGTGCAGCGTGAGGTGGCCGACCCGGCGCTCTACGTGGGCACCTGGATGCGTGACTCCGGCATCGACCCGTCCTCCCCCGCCGGGCGCCGCGACGCCGAGGAGTGGCTGTCCTGGTTCGACAGCAACCGGGTGGAGGGCGTCGGCTTCGGGTTCATCACGCTGCGCAACACCGGCTCCGCCGCCGGCCGGGTGGAGCCGACCGTGCTCTGCGAGGACCTGCCCCAGGCGCTCGCCGACCCGCTGGGCGTGGAGACCGCGGGCTGGCTGGACCGGGTGGACTGGCTGCGCGGGCGCGACGCCGAAGGGCTGCTGGATGCCAGGCTGACGGTGGCGCCCTCGGTCGTGCTGGAGAACGTCTCCCGGGCCGGCGAGGAGGGCTGGGAGTCTGTGTTGTCGACTGTGCGCCGGGTGGACGGGCCGGGCTGGCGGCACCAGGTGGACGAGGTGGCCGCCGCGCTGCTCGCCGGCTGTCAGGGCGCGCTGCCGCTGGGCGAGCTGCTGGCCCTGCTCTCCTTCTCCCAGGACCGTCCGGTCGACGAGCTGGTGGCGGCCAGTGTGCCGGCGGTGCGCGAGCTGGTGCGGCACGGGCTGCTGGTGCCGGCGGAGTGGGCCGCGACCGCGCCGGCCGGTGCCCCGCCCGCCGGTGCCACGCCTGCCCGTGCCACCGGGCGGCTCGGGTGAGGGCGGTCGCCGCCCGGGTCAGCAGCGCGGCGGTGCGGGTGGACGGCGACGTGGTCGGCGCGATCGACGAGCCGGGGCTGCTGGTGCTGCTCGGGGTGCACCGCGACGACGGCCCGGAGCAGGCCGCCGTGCTCGCCCGCAAGCTGCACGAGCTGCGGCTGCTGCGCGACGAGCAGTCCTGCGCGAGCGCTGGCGCACCGCTGCTGGTTGTCAGCCAGTTCACCCTCTACGGCGACACCCGCAAGGGCCGCCGCCCGTCCTGGTCGGCCGCCGCAGCGCCGGAGCTGGCCGAGCCGCTGGTGGAGCGGGTGGTGGCGCTGCTGCGGGAGCGGGGCGCGCGGGTCGAGACCGGCCGGTTCGGCGCCATGATGGCCGTCGAGTCGGTCAACGACGGCCCGTTCACCGTGCTCGTCGAGGCGAACCCGCCGGCCGGGGTGCCGGGCGCTCAGCGCGCGTAGACGCACCGCCCGCCGACGAAGGTCAGGTCCACCGAGGCGTCGGCGATCCGCTCCGGCGGCTGGCCGGTCCGCCTCGGTGACCGCCGGCAGCAACCGCCCGACCAGGTGGGCGGCGCCCTCCTGCAGCATGCCGTTGGGCACCCCGTCGGCGTCGCGCTCGATCCGCCCGTCGACCGGGTCGGCGGTGTGCCGGTCGATCCCGGCCAGCTCGAGTGCCCTGCTGTTCACCCACGCGCCGTGGTGGTCCCGGTTGACGAGGTACACCGGCCGGTCCGGCACCACCGCGTCGAGCAGCTCCCGGGTGGGGATGCCGCCGGCGAACGCGGCCAGGGCCCAGCCGCCGCCCGAGACCCACGGCTCACCAGGGTGCGCGGCGGCGTGCCCGGCGACCAGCCGCAGGTAGTCGGGCGCGGTCTCGGCGCCACTCAGGTCGCACTGGCCGAGCTCGATGCCCCCGTTGACCGCGTGCACGTGCGCATCGACGAACCCGGGCAGCAGCAGCCGCCCGGCCAGGTCGACCACCTCGGTGCGCGGGCCGGCCAGCGCGCGGGTCGCCTCGGCACCCACCGCGCTGATCCGGTCTCCGGTCACCGCGACGCCGGTGCCGACCCGCGCGCCCCGCCCAGGTACACCGGCCCGCCGGTGAAGATCAGGTCAGCCGACACGGTCCGCCTCCGAGGTGCGTAGGTCCATGGTCACTTCGTCGGTGCCCTGCCCGGTGCGGAAGTACTCCGAGCGCCGGCCCCACCTGGCCACCGCCGCCGCCACCGGGCCCAGCCCCAGCACGATCCCGGGGCACATCAGCTGGAAGTACCCGTTGTTCGGGTCCAGCGCGAAGTGGTCGCTCTTGGTGAGGTACGAGGTCGACCAGCACCGCGCCGAGGGCGAACATCGCCACCCCACAGACCCCCGGGATCAGCACCACCTTCAGTGCCTCGAACGGACTGCCGCGCAGCACCGCCCGGAACCGCACCGCACACGCCAGCACGGTCAGCCCGTAGTAGAGGGCGACGAGGATGCCGACCGCGTTGACCGCCGCCAGCACCAGCGCGCTGACCTGCGGGATCGTCACCGCGAGCAGCGCGATGACCATGGCGATGCGGCACAGCACAGCGTGCCGGCGGCCGGCGTGCCGTACCTCGGGTGCACCCTGGTCCACAGCGGGCCCAGGGTCGCGTCCCGGCCCATCGCCAGCGCCTGGCGGGCGGTCGGGATCAACGCGGCCAGCAGCGAGGCCGCCACCGAGAACAGCAGGGCCAGCACCGGCAGCGAGGCCCCACGGTTCGGCGGATGAACACGGCGACGACCGACCCCTGCCGAGCGCCCCGAGACAGGGTTTGAGTTGCCGGTCCGGCGGGGGCGCCGCCGGCCCGTCCACCTCTGGTCGATACCCCGATGTCGCCAACGCCGACCCCTTCACCCTGGCAGGTGAAGTTATGGAACGTCGTCCGCCAC
>JAWVFH010000310.1:0-2815 GCA_033856255.1 Solirubrobacterales bacterium
GCGGCGGGCTATCAGGCCACGACGGTGACCCAAGACCTCAAGGGCGGCGAGCAGCTCGTCACCAACACCGTGCGCCTCGTGGCGAACACCGGCTCGATCTCCGGGACCGTCACGGACGGCAACACTCCACTCGGCGGGGTGGTCGTGACCGCGATCTCCGAAGGCAAGGCGCTCACGAGCGCGACGCCGACATCCGGCGCGGTCGGCCGGTTCACGATCCCAGGCCTGGCCAGCCCGCAGACGTACCTGATGACGTTCAGCAAGGAAGGGTTCGGCGCAGAGACGATCACCGTCGACCTCGGCCCCGGCCAGGACCGCAACGACCTCGTCGTCGTGTTGACAGGCGGCACCGGCAGCGTCTCCGGCAAGGCACTCGACGGCGACGGCTCGACCGCGCTCGGCGACGTCACCGTCACGGTCGCGGGCGGCACGACGAGTCTCACCACCAAGACGCTCACCGCCGGCATCGTCGGTGCGTACATCGTGTCGGGCCTGCCGACACCGGGTTCGTACACGGTCACGTTCTCGGTCGACGGCCACGCGACACAGACCGTGCCCGTCACGCTCGGCTCGAGCGGTCTTGCGCACGACATCAACGCGGTGCTGCCGGCGACGCTCGCAAAGCTCTCGGGAGGGGTGTGTGACACCACCTCACCAGGCGCCTGCGAAGCGCCTCGAACGACGGGCTACATCACCAACGCGACGATCACCGTCACCGATGGCAGCTCTACACGCACGGCCACGAGCGCGTCGAACCCGGCCGGCCTGTACACGGTGGTCGCGCTGCCTCCTGGCTCGTACACCGTGACCGCGAGCGCGCCTGGCTTCAAGGCGAAGACGACGTCGATCACGGTGAGTCCCGGTGTCGACGTCCATCTCGACGTGTTCCTGGACAAGGCCACCTAGTGCGCGTCGACGTCTTCCCCGAGCACGCCACACCGGCCCCCGGCCAGCCGGTCGTGCTCACCGTGCAGGTGTTCAACAGCGCGCCGGTCATCAGCGCACACCGCATCCGCGTCCTCGGCGTTGACGAGAAGTGGGTCACGGTCGACCACGACCAGCTCTCGCTGTTCCCTGAATCGACGGGCGTCGTCCTCGTGACGATCACGCTGCCCGCCGGCATCCCGTCCGGGATGCGGCGCATCTCGATCCAGGTGCACGAGCTCACCCCTCCGAGCCGCACCGAGACGGTCAACGTCGATCTGACGATCCCGGCCGAGCAAGGCGCGCGCATCTCGATCGATCCGATCTCGGTGACAGGCGGTACGCGCACGACCGTCGGAGTGATGCTGGCCAACGACGGCAACACGGACCTCCGGCTGACGCTCGACGCGGTCGACGAAGAGGACAAGCTCCACTTCGAATTCGATCCGCCCATCGTGGAGCTGTCGCCCGGCGAGCGCATGACGTCGTCCGCCCGCATCAAGGGGCACCGCCCGCTCGCCGGCTCACCGAAGCCGCGCACCTACACCGTCCGCGCGCTCGGGACCGATCCGCCGCTCGAAGCGTTCGGATCGTTCGTGCAGCAACCGCGCGTCGGGCGCGGCACGCTCGGCCTCATCGGCCTGCTCGCGGCGGTGTCGGTCTTCGCGATCGTGATCACGACCTCGCTGGCCAAGGTCGTCGACAAGTCGACCGCGGACCGCGACCTGTTGCTCCAGGTGATCCAGGGGCGCAAGGGCGGCACGGTCACGAACCCGGGCTCGCTCGGCGGCAAGGTGTCGCTGCTCACGTCGGGCGCCGGCGTCGGCGGTGTGACCGTCGAGACCTTCGACGCGGGCAACACCGGCGTCGCCATCACGACGACGGCCACCGGGGCCGACGGCGCGTACGTGATCAACGGCCTGCCGAAGGGCTCGTACAAGTTGCGCTTCCAAGGCGCGGGGTTCAGCGAGCTCTGGTATCCGCAGAGCCTCGTGCCCGACAACGCGAAGGCCGTCGATCTGCAAGCGGGCCAGAACGCCGCGGGGCTCGACGTCCGCCTCGGCGGCGTGCCTGGAAAGCTCAGCGGCCGCATCACGGGCGACGCCGGGGGTGCGACCGTGTCGCTCTACCTGCCCGGCGGATCGTCCGCCCCGGGCGGCAACGCGTCGTCATCGGGCACCGGTGTCGCGTTGAGCAACCAGACAACGCCGACGACAACGGCGGGCCCGACGTCGGCCGTCGACACGGGTGGTCTCGGCGCGCTCGTCGCCAGCACGTCGATCGCGGCCGACGGGGCGTTCGTGCTCGACAAGATCCCATCGCCGAGCGTGTACGACCTCGTCGTACAGAAGGACGGATTCGCCACCGAGATCCAACGCGTCAACCTCGGCGCGGGAGAAGAACGCGCCGGCCTCGAGGTGTTGCTGCGAAAGGGCGACGGGCTCATCCAAGGCAAGATCTTCGACGCGTCCGGTGCCTTGGGAGGCGCCACGATCACGGCGTCGGACGGCAAGTCGACCGCCGCGACCGTGAGCCTGACCCAGGACAACGTCGGTTCGTTCACGCTGCGCAGCCTGCCGACGCCCGCCACGCTGACGTTGCTCGTCAGCAAGGCGTCGTTCGCCACGCAGAGCCTGACGCTGTCGCTCGCACCGGGTCAGCAACTCACGGGCGTCGTCGTGACGTTGAACGGTGGAGCAGGTTCGATCAGCGGCACCGTGTTCCTCGCGAATGGCGGCAGCCCGGCCGGTGGTGTCAGCGTCCAGGTCTCGAACGGCAGCATCACCCTGCAAACGGTGACGTTGAGCATCGGATCCGTCGGCTCGTTCCAGGTGACCGGCCTGCCGGTACCGAGCACGTACACGGTGACGTTCTCGCGTCCCGACCTCGC
>JAWVFH010000311.1:0-7205 GCA_033856255.1 Solirubrobacterales bacterium
GAGAAGTTCGACTACCGCAAGGGCTTCAAGTTCTCGACCTACGCGACCTGGTGGATCCGCCAGGCGATCGCCCGCGCGCTCGCCGACAAGGCGCGCACGATCCGCATCCCGGTCCACGTCGTCGAGAAGCTCAACAAGATCGGCCGCGCCGAGCGCAAGCTCGTCACCGAGCTGGGCCGCGAGCCCACCGCCGACGAGATCGCCGAGGTCACCGGGATCGACCCCGAAGAGGTCGACTCGATCAAGCGCTCAGCGCAGGCCCCGGTCTCGCTCGAGAAGCCGGTCGGCGACGAGGAGGAGTCGGAGTTCGGCCAGTTCATCGCCGACGAGCGCGCCGAGTCGCCCTACGAGCGCGCTGCCGAGATCCTCACGAAGGAAGCGCTGCGCGAGGCGCTGGAGAACCTCTCCTACCGCGAGCGCCGCGTCCTCGAGCTGCGCTACGGGCTGGGCGGGGAGCACCCCCGCACGCTCGACGAGGTCGGCCGCACGTTCAACGTGACGCGCGAGCGCATCCGCCAGATCGAGAACCAGTCGCTCAAGAAGCTGCAGAGCCTCGCCGAGGCGCAGAAGCTTCGCGACGTTGCCTGAGGCCCGGCTCGACGGCGGCATCCCGCAGACGGCCGGCTGGTTCGTCCTCAACGCGCGCGACGCGCCGTGGGTCTCGAACGAGATGGCCACGCGCGTGAACTTCGGCGGCGAAGGCGAAGCGCACTTCGACGACCTCGGCTTCCGCCTCTACTGGCTCGAGCCCGGCCAGCCGATGGGCATGTACCACCACGAGGCCGGCCAGGAGGACTTCCTCGTCGTCCGCGGCCGCTGCCTGCTGATCGTCGAGGGCATCGAGCGCGACGTCGCGACATGGGACCTCGTCCACTGCCCGTCGCGCACCTCGCACATCCTCGTCGGCGCCGGCGACGAGCCGGCGCTGATCGTCGCGGTCGGCGCGCGCAAGGAGCGGGGCAGCGTCGAGTATCCGGTCGCGCCGGTGGCGATCGCGCATGGCGCCGGCGTCCACGAGGGCGAGCGGCCATACGCCCGCTTCAGCGAGCTACGGCGCTGCCCGGCGCCGCCGCTGTTCTAGCCGTGCGGCAAGGCGATCCGCAGGGGCGCCGCCGTCTCCTCGGCGGCCTCGGTCACGACCTGGACGGCCGCCTCCCGAGCCTCGCGGCGCTCCTTCGCGCCTATTCTGGGCCCGCGGTTGCGGGCGTGCTGCTCGCGCAGCAATCGGGCATACCGCCTGATCAGCTGCATCTGGACCGTGTCTGAAGGCATGTGCGAAATCCCGCCTACCCTCGCTTTCTGAACCGCATTCCGGCGTTCCGACCTCCCGTCCGCATAGTAACCATTCGCACATGCCCGTGACAAGCACCATGCCGGCCATCGGGTTCGGGACCTGGCAGATGGATGGTGCGGAGGCTCGCGAGGCGGTGCGCGACGCGCTCGAGCTCGGCTATCGCCACATCGACACGGCGCGCATGTACGGCAACGAGCCCGAGGTCGGCGCGGGAATCCGCGACGCCGGCGTCGACCGCTCCGAGGTCTGGGTGACGACCAAGGTCTGGCACACCGATCTCGACCCGGACCGCCTGCGGCGCTCGGCCGAGGGATCGCTGCGCGACCTCGGCCTCGAGCAGGTCGACCTGCTGCTCGTCCACTGGCCCAACCCGTCGGTCCGGCTCGGCGACACCCTCGCCGCCCTGCACCGCGTGCGCCAGGACGGGCTTGCCCGTCACATCGGGGTGGCGAACTTCCCCAGCGCGCTGCTGCGCGAGGCGATCGCGGAGTTCCCCATCTCGTGCAACCAGGTCGAGTACCACCCGTACCTCTCGCAGGCCGCCGTGCTCGACGTGGCGCATTCCCACGGCATCACGGTGACCGCCTACTCGCCGCTGGGCAGCGGTGGCCTGCTGGGCGAGCCGGTGCTCGCCGAGATCGCGGCCGAGCGCGGCTGCGCGCCCGCGCAGGTCGTGCTGCGCTGGCTGCTCGACCAGCCCGGCGTCGCGGCCATCCCGAAGGCCGCCGGGCACGAGCACCGCGCGGCGAACCTCGCGGCACTCGACCTCGAGCCGCTGACGTCGGCGGAGCGGACCCGGGTCGACGGCCTGGCTCGCGGGCGACGGTTCATCAACCCGTCGTTCGCCCCCGAGTGGGACCGATAATCTCGCGCCTCCGCATGGCCCGCCGCCGCATCGCCCTCCTCGCTGCCGCCCTCGCGCTGACCGCTGCGCCGTCGGCGCTCGCCGATGGCGATCCGGCGAGCGACGTGCTGCCGAGCCAGGACGCCTTCTTTCCCTACACGCCGCCGGTCTCGAAGCCGCTCGTGACGGCGCTCGACAAGCTGCTCAAGCAGATCCGCGCGGCCGGCTATCCGATGAAGGTCGCGCTGATCGCGTCGGCAGGCGACCTCGGCAGCTACCCGCAGCTGTTCAACAGCCCGCAGCGCTACACGGACCTGCTCGCCAGCGAGCTGCCGGCCAACCCGCACGGGTCGGTCAAGGAGAAGCTGCATCTGCTGGTGCTCATGCCCGGCGGCATCGGCGGCCAGAACCTCGGCGACAACGTCGACTCCGCCCTTGCCCCGGTGAAGATCGACCCGGCCGCGCAGTCCGACGGCCTGGCCCGCGCCGCACTCACCGCCGTCGCCCGGATCGCCACCGCCAACGGCCACAAGACCGCCGTACCGGCCGAGGCGAGCCCTTCGGCCGGCAAGAGCGACAAGGGCGGCGGGACCTCGCCGGTGCTGTTCATCGTCCTGGGGCTCGTGATCGCCGGTCTGTTGGCCGCGATGCTGGTAATTCGGCGCCGCGCCGCCTCGGAGATGCGTCCGGACGAGGCGCCCGAAGTTCAAGACGACGCCGCGGACACCCGAAGCACATGATGTGTTCGACGTTGACGTTGCCCTGCGCCACCTGGTCTCCGCCGGTGGCTCCGACCTGCACCTGAAGACCGGCGGGCCCCCGCTCATCCGTGTCGACGGTGAGCTCGAGCCGATCCCGGATACGGCGGTGCTCACCCCCGAGGACACGACCGGGGCGGTCAACCACATGCTCACCGACCCGACGCGGCTCGAGGAGTTCGCCGCCGAGCACGAGGTCGACTTCTCCTACGCCATCGAGGACGTCGCTCGCTTCCGCGTCAACGCGTTCCACCAGCGCGGCAACGTGTCGCTCGTCTGTCGCGCGATCCCGGTCGCGATCAAGACGCTCGAGGAGCTCGACCTGCCGCCCGTGCTGCGCGAGCTGGCCGAGGAGGAGCGCGGGATCATCCTGCTGACCGGCACGACCGGGTCGGGCAAGTCCACGACCCTCGCCGCGATGATCGACCACATCAACACGACGATGGCCAAGCACATCGTCACGATCGAGGACCCGATCGAGTTCCTGCACCGCGACAAGCGCTCGCTGATCAACCAGCGCGAGGTCGGGATGGACACCGCCTCGTTCAAGCGCGCCCTGCGGCGCGTGCTGCGCCAGGACCCCGACGTGATCCTGATCGGCGAGATGCGCGACGAGGAGACGGTCCACACCGCGCTGAGCGCGGCCGAGACCGGCCACCTCGTGCTGTCGACGATCCACACCGTGGACGCCTCGGAGTCGGTCAACCGGATGATCGACTTCTTCGAGCCGCACATGCACAACCAGGTGCGCGCGATGCTCGCCGGCACGCTCAAGGGCGTCGTCTCCCAGCGGCTCGTCCCGAGCGCCTCCGGGGGCCGCGTGGCCGCCGCCGAGATCCTGCGGATGACCGGCCGCGTGCGCGACATGATCATGGACCCGGCCCAGACCGGCCGGCTCGGCGAGGTCATCGCCGACGGCGGCTACTACGGCATGCAGACCTTCGACCAGGCCCTCTTCGCCCACGTCAAGTCCGGGCTGGTCACCGTCGACGACGCGCTCGCGTTCGCCACCAGCCCCCACGACTTCAAGCTCCTGCTCGCCGCCGACGGCAAGCGCGGCACGACGATGGACGACCTCGCCGAGGCGCAGGTCCGCCGCGAAGCGGCCTGAAAGTCCCCGGTCGCCTCACACTTCACTTGGTAAAGTGTGGGGGTGCCCATGGATGAGACCTGTCCCGTCTGTCTCACCGCCGAGATCATCTGCGGCAAGTGGACGCTGCTGCTGGTTCGCGACCTGGCCGAGGGCCGGTCGCGGTTCTCCGAGCTCGAGCGCTCGCTGGCCGGCATCAGCCCGCGGACCCTCTCGCTGCGCCTGCGCGCGCTGGAGGAGGCCGGGATCGTCGAGCGCCACACGTACGCCGAGGTGCCGCCGCGAGTCGAGTACGCCCTGACCGACAAGGGCCAGGCGCTGCTGCCGATCATCGACGACATGCGTTCCTACGGCACGAAGTGGCTCGGCGCCGAGTGCGCCGCCCGCAGCGGGAGGCTCGAGAAGTCGCTCGCCGCGCTGGCGTAAGCAACTTGCGCAAGTAGTTTGCGCTAAGGTGCCGGGGCATGCCGCGCCCCAGCCCTGTCCGTGACCGCATCGCCGAGCTCGTCGGCGCCGGCGACCGCCACGACTGGTCGATCGAGGACCTGCTCGAGGCGCTGTCGGGCCGTGACGTCGACGCGAACTTCTCGACCGTGTTCCGTGCGGTCGCGAGGCTCGAGGAGGACGGTGCGATCCGGCGCGTGGAGCTCGGCGACGGCAAGGCCCGCTACGAGGCGGTCGGCGAGCACCACGAGCACGTGCGCTGCAGGGAGTGCGGGGCCGTCGCGGCCGTGCCCGGTTGCGTCGTCGACGCCGCGGTCCCGCGCGTGCAGGACCTCACCGGCTTCCGCGTAACGGGCCATCAGATCCTCTTCGAGGGGACGTGCCCGAAGTGCTCCTGACCCTGGTCTTCGCCGGGGCGACGTTCCTGACGACGATGGGCGGCGGCATCGCGGCGATCCGCTGGCCGGCGCGTGTCGAGCTGCTGATGGCCCTGGCCGGCGGCGTCGTGATCGGCGCCGCGGTCTTCGACCTGCTGCCCGAGGCGGTCGATCACGCCAACGACAGCGGCGTGGCCGAGATCGTTCCCTACCTCGTCGCCATCGTCGGGTACTTCACGTTCCGCATCCTCGAGGGACGCCTGCACCGCCACGACCACAGCCACGGCCCGGGCCGGATGGGCACGGCCGGGGCGGCGGGCTTCACGATCCACTCGTTCTTCGACGGCCTGGCGATTGGCCTGGGCTTCCACCTCAACGATGCGACGGGGATCATCGTCGCGCTGGCCGTCATCGGGCACGACTTCTCCGACGGCCTGAACACGGTCAGCTACCTGATCGCCCACGGCCACGGCCGCGTCCGCCAGTGGCGCTGGCTGGTCGCCGACGCGCTGTCGCCCCTGATCGGCGCCACGGTGGCGGCGCTGCTGCCGGTCCCCGACGCGGTCTTCCCGATCGCGCTCGGCTTCTTCGCCGGCGTGTTCGTCTACGCCGCGACCGCGAATCTGCTGCCGCGCGCCATGAAGGCCGCGCCGGCGACGGTGGTGCCGCTCGCGGTCGCGGGCAGCGCGCTGATGTTCGGCATCTCGCGTTTCGCATAGAAGGGACAGCGGCCGGCACCCCGAACGGGTGATGGATGCGCGACCGGCAGCTGCACACGACCCTGCGCGCCTTCGCCGAGGAGGCGGCGTGGACGCTCGCCGCTGAGACGGCGGGCGGCGCCGAGCTCCCCTTCGACCTGCTGGAGGAGGGCGGCCGCACCGGCCCCACCCTCTACTGCTACCGGCCCGACACCAGCGGCTTCATCGCCGACCGCGAGCGCGCGCTCGCCGCGCTGGAGAACTGGCTGCCCGCCGTCCACGCGCTCGGCGCCTGCGGCGGCCTCGACGGGTACCTGCGCTCGCGCGGCCACGCGCGCATCCCCGCCTCGGGGCGCGAGCTCGCCGAGGCGTCGCTGCGCGCGTTCCTCGGCGCGCTGTTCGAGGACCAGACGGAGTTCGTGCTCGTCGACGAGCGCTTCGCCCGCGCCTACACCGAGATCGAGGAGCAGGTGGTCGGCGGCAAGCAGGGCGTCGAGGTCATCGTGCCGCTGCTCGGCGTCGAGCTGGAGTCCGAGGAGCTGACGCTCACGCCCGAGCTGTCGCTCGCTCGCCCGCACGTCCTCGAGCGCGTGCCCGAGACCGCGGCCTGGGACGGCGAGCGCGAGACGGTGCTGGCCGTGCTGCGCGGCGAGGACGAGGAGGTCGTCGGCCGCGCGGCGCACGAGTTCCGCCGGCTCGTGACCGCGCTGCGGCTCTACGACGCCGCGCAGGTGACGATGGGCAGCGCCGCGTGGATCCGCACGGCGGGCGGCGCCTGGCAGGTCGCCCCGACCGGCTCGGGCAGCCTGCCCGGCGGCACGCTGGCGATCGCCGCCGACCAGGAGGACGAGCTGCGCGGCTTCTGCAACCTCGTCTGGCGGCGCATGCCGCGCGGTGGCCCGCTCGCGTGGGCGCTGCAGCGCTTCGACATCGGCTCCGAGCGGCCGGCCGCCCAGCGGCTGACCGACCACCTGCTCGCGCTGCGTGCCCTGCTCGAGGACGAGCTGCCCGATCGGGTCGCGGCCCTCTGCGCCCAGGACGACGAGCACGACGCCGTCGCCGAGCGGATCGCGCACGCCGTCTCGCTCGAGAAGGTCCTGATCTCCGGCCAGACGTCGGCGACCGCCGACATCGAGCTCGTCGCGTCCCACGTCTCCGGCCACCTGCGCGCGATCCTGCGCGATGTGCTCTGCGGGCACCTCGACTCCGACGTCCGCCGCCTGGCCGACGAGCTGCTCGAGCCGACGGAGTCCTAGAGTCCCGGGCATGTCCCGGATGCTCGACCTCGCCGACAAGTCCTGGCCCGTCACGCGGCGCCTGATGGGCCTGCACACGCTGATCTACCGCGCGAGCGGTGGCGCCATCGGCCACACGGGCCCCGGGCTGCCCGCGATGCTCCTGCTCGACCACGTCGGCGCGAAGAGCGGCACGAAGCGCACGGCGCCGTTGCTCTACATCAAGGACGGCGACGACCTCGTGATCGTCGCGTCCAAGGGCGGCTATCCGAAGCACCCGGCCTGGTTTCACAACCTCAGGGCCAACCCGGACACGACCGTGCAGGTCGGCCGCGAGAACCGCAAGGTGCATGCCCGCGAGGCGACCGAGGAGGAGCGCACGCGCCTCTGGCCGAAGGCCGTGGCGTCCTACAAGGGCTATCGCGAGTATCAGGAGCGCAGCAAGGGCCGCACGATCCCGCTCGT
>JAWVFH010000312.1:0-4260 GCA_033856255.1 Solirubrobacterales bacterium
TCCGGCGGCGGCTCGGACATCGACACGACGAGCGGCAACGGCGTCAGCGCGACCACGTCCGGCACGTTCCAGGTCAGCGGCAGCGGCAACACGATCGACACCGGCTCGGGCAAGAGCCTCAACGAGACGAATACGGACACCGCCGCGGCCGGCATCACGTTCGACCACATCACCGGTAACGGCGCGAACGCCGGCATCCTGCTGAACAACACCGGGGCGAACAACGCGCTCACGGTCACGGGCATAGGCGGCACCTGCACAAACGCCGACTCGAGCGGCTGCTCGGGCGGCTCGATCCTCAACACCACCGGCGCGGACGACGCGGGCACGACCCCGGTCGGCACGGCGGTCGTGCTCAAGGACACCAAGGGCGTGTCACTCACGCGCATGCGCCTCGCGAACAACTCGAACTACGGCATCCGCGGGAACACGGTGGCCGGCCTGACGCTCGCCAACTTCGTCATCAACGGGACGAACGGCACGAGCGCCGTGACCGCGAACAAGGACAGCGCAGCCCGCTTCAACGAGCTGACCGGGACCGTGTCGATCACGAATACCGACATGAACGGCGGCTACACCAGCAACCTGCTCGTGAACAACACCGCCGGCACGCTGAACTCGACCCTCACAGGCTTCAACAGCGGGACGATCGACGCCACCGGCGGCGACGACGCCGTCCAGTTCGAGGGCCTCGGCACGGCGGCCGTGAACTTGAACATGTCGGGCAGCACAATCACCACCGCGACCGGCGACCTGCTCCAGTACGACGGCGATGGCACCGGCGGCGGCGCGCTCACCTTGACAGGCAACACCCTGACGAACAACGAGCCCTCGATTGCGGTCGGCGGCGGCGGCGTGGCGATCACCGGCGGCGCCACCGGCCCCGCGACGCTGGACATCCAGAACAACACGCTCCGCGACTCCCTCACCAACGCGATCACGCTCATCAAGAGCCGCGACAACTCCGGTGGCAGCGGCAACTTCAGCGGCACGATCAACAACAACCAGATCGGCGTCGCGGGAACGCCCAACTCCGGCTCCGCCGAGGGCGACGGCATGGAGATCACCAACGAGGGTCACGGCAACATGACTCTCAGCATCACGAACAACGTCATCCGCCAGTACAACTCGAGCGGCATGCAGTTCGTGGCCGGGGGCGGCATCGCGGACACCGGCCAGTTCAACCTGAACATCTCGGGCAATACGATCGGGAACCCGGGCAACAACCCGAGCATCACGCTGCTCCAGGGCATCCGAATCGACAGCGGCGTGACCTCAGGCGACACCTTCGCGACCTGCGCGAACTTCGGCGCGAACGCCATCACGGGCTCGAGCGACGCGGCCAACAAGGACTTCCGCCTGGTGGTCAACCAGAACACGAGCATCCGGCTCCCGGGCTACGCGGGCGCCGCGACGGACGGCACTGCAGTGGCCGCTTTCGTGGCCGGCAAGATCGGTGGCGGCGCCCAGGGCACCGCGGTGGCGAACGCGCCAGGCACCTTCACGGGCACCGGCGCAACCTGCCCCTAGCGCTCGGGCTCATCGCCGGATAGGCTCACCGCTCAGCGGCGAGACGAGTAGTCAAATACAGGGGGAACCTAGATGGCGGAGCCGTTCCTATCGGAGATAAGGATCATGTCCTTCAGCTTCGCGCCGAAAGGCTGGGCGGAGTGCAACGGGCAGCTCCTTCCGATCAACCAGAACCAGCCCCTGTTTGCGCTGCTCGGCACGACCTTCGGCGGGGACGGACGTGTGAACTTCGCACTGCCGGACCTTCGCGGGCGCGTCCCGATCCACGTGGGCTCCGGTCACACCCTCGGCGAGCGCGGCGGCGAACAGGCCCACACGCTGTCGATCGCTGAGATACCGACGCACGTGCACTTCGATCAGGTGTCGACGCTAAGCGCCAGCGGCAACGACAATCCCAGCAACAGGTTCCTCGGAAGCGTCAACGACATGTATCACACGCCCACGAACCTGACGCCCATGAACCCGGGCTCGATCGCGAACGCGGGCGGCAGCCAGCCGCACCTCAACATGCAGCCGTTCCTCACGCTGCTCTTCGCAATCGCCCTCCAGGGCATCTTCCCGTCACCGAACTAGAAGGGGGCCGACGTGGCACAGCCATACGTAGGCGAGATACGCATGTTCGCGGGCAACTTCGCGCCCGCCGGGTGGATGTTCTGCGAGGGGCAGCTCCTGCCCATCTCGGAGAACGAGACCCTATTCCAGCTGATCGGGACGACGTACGGCGGGGACGGCCAATCGACCTTCGGCCTGCCCGACCTGCGCGGCCGCCTGCCGCTCCACATGGGCAACGGGTTCATCCAGGCGGAAACCGGGGGTGCGGAGACCATCACCCTGACCACGGCGCAGATGGCTATCCACAACCACGCTTTGCTCGGCGCAGCCGTCCAGGGCAACCAGACGCCCGCTCAGGGGGCGCTCCCGGCGAACTCGGTCACCATCACGCCTTACCTGAACAACCCGCCGGACACCGCCTTCAACCCGCAGGCCATATCTCCGGCAGGCGGAAGCCAGCCGCACGAGAACTTCCAGCCGTACCTGTGCGTCGACTTCATCATCTCGCTGTTCGGGATCTTCCCGAGCCAAACCTAGGAGGCAGACATGGCAGACCCGTTTGTCGCGGAGATCCGGATCTTCCCGTTCAACTTCGCCCCCAAGGGATGGGCGTGGTGCGACGGCCAGCTGCTGCCCCTGTCTCAGAACACGGCACTGTTCTCGCTGCTGGGGACGACGTACGGAGGCAACGGCAAGTCGAACTTCGCGCTGCCTGATCTCCAGGGCAGTTCTCCCATGCACCCCGGTCAGGGACCTGGCCTGTCGCTGCACGACCTGGGCGAGACGGGCGGTACAGATACGGTCACGCTGTTAGAGAGCGAGATGCCCGCGCACACGCACGCGATGATGGGGGCGGCGAACGACCCCGCGCTCGCGAAGCTCATCAGCAATCAGGCATCGTTCTCGCTCAGCCAGGGCGGTGGGATCTACCAGGACTCGCAGAACGCCCAACTCGCCCCTGAGGCGATCACGCCATCCGGCGGCGACCAGCCCCACAACAACCTGATGCCGTACCTGACGCTGTACTTCAACATCGCGCTGCAGGGCGTGTTCCCGCCGCGAGGGTAGGTGAGACTGCGCCCGGTCGATGACGCCGACCGGGCGTTCCTGGTCGAGCTGTACGCGAGCACGCGCGAGGAGGAGCTGGCGCAGGTCGAGTGGCCGGAGGGCGCGCGCGAGACGTTCGTCGAACAGCAGTTCGCGGCGCAGGACCACCATTACCGGGCGAATTACCCGGGCGCGACTCTGGACGTGATCGAGGTCGACGGTTCGCCCGCCGGCCGGCTGTACGTGCACCGCGGGCCGAGCGACATCCGGATCATGGACATCGCCCTTGCACCGGGCTTCCGCGGACGCGGCGTCGGGACATCGCTGCTGCGCGATCTGATCGCCGAGGCCGACGCGAGCGCGCGCAAGCTGTCGATCCACGTGGAGATGAACAACCCGGCGCGCTCGCTGTACGACCGGCTCGGCTTCCTGCCCGCCGGCGAGCACGGCGTCTACGTCCTGATGGAGCGCCCGCCGGCTAGTTGATCACGGCCTCGTAGGCGATGCCGTTCTCGGTGCGCGCGACCGGCACGAGGAACAGATCGAACTGACCGAGCTCCGGGTGCTCCAGGGCGAAGATCTGCTGCTCGAGGCGCTCCGGGTCGGACGAGTGAAAGATGAGGGAGAACGCCGGGTGGTCCGGCCGTGCGTGCGGGCTCTCGTCGCAGCTCTTGAGCACCATGTCGACCGGGTTGCCGGAGTACGACGGCGTCGCCCCGAAGGTCTCCCCCACGCGGTTCTCGAACGTGCCCGTGACGAGCTCGACGGCCATCTATCCAACCGTAGCCGGAATCCGGTTGCGCGGCGCGCGACGGCCGACCACTGACCCCCACTCTGCGTCGTCGACGCGCGCTGGGGTCGTCGTCTCGAGCCAGTCGCGCAGCACGCGCGCGAGGCCGTCTGGGTCCTCGAGGTGGGGGAAGTGGGCGGCCTTCGGGAGCGTCTCGAAGCGCGCGTGCGGCACTGCCTCGACCGCTTCCCGGCCGTGCTCCAGCGGGATCGTCCGGTCGCGCTCGCCCCAGACGATCAGGGTCGGGAAGCGCTCGAGCAGGTAGAGGCGGTCGCGGGCGCTCACGCGCTGGCCGTGGATGTCGATCACGCTGCGCAACGTGTGCACGAAGGCAGTGCGAG
>JAWVFH010000313.1:0-3282 GCA_033856255.1 Solirubrobacterales bacterium
GAAGAAACCCTGAACCGGACCCGCGTCGGCGTCACCCGGGCGTCGCGCCAGGAACAGGTGCCGTGGATCTCATCGTCGCTGGCCGAGGACTTTTCGTTTATTCCCGGCGCGCGTCCACAGGCTTCGACTGAGGTTGCCGTTGCCAAGCCGCCGCCACCTCCCGATCCGGTCGCCGCGCCGCCTGCGGTCGCCAATATTCCTCCGCCTCCTCCGCCGCCGCCGAAGATCGAACTGCCGCCTGCCGCGGCCACCGCGCCGTCGGTCAAGGATGAGGGGACGACGACCGTCGCCAACCTCGCCGACGATCCGACCATCAAGTCTTTGACCGGCAAATTGACCGACAATCCCGACGACGCCAGCGCGCTGTACCGGCGCGGCCAAGTCTACGCCAGCAAGGGCGCCTATCAGCTCGCCATCAACGACTTCAACGAGTCGATCCGCCTGAATCCGAAGGACGTCGAGGCCTACAATAATCGCTGCTGGGTACGGACCGTGCTCGGCGACCTGCAGTCGGCGCTGAAAGACTGTAATGAGGCGTTGCGGCTGCGGCCGAATTTTATCGACGCCCTCGACAGCCGCGGCCTTGTCAACCTCAAGAGTGGGCAGACCAAGAACGCCATCGCCGATTTCGACGCCGCGCTGAAGATCAACCCGAGGCTGACCTCGTCGCTGTACGGGCGCGGGCTCGCAAAGCAGCGCAACGGTTCGATTCCGGAGGGCGAACTTGATATAGCCAATGCCAAGGCGATGGATCCGAACATCGTGAAGGAGTTCGCAGGCTACGGGGTGCGTTGACCAGTTTGAACCGGCGGCGTGTTTGACCGGGCTGCAGCCCGCCTTTTTGCAAAAGAATTTAAAAACCGCGCTGATAGCGCGCAGGAGGATCCGGCGATGTCGAAATTGCCAAAAGCAAATCTTGTTGCGCTCCGCTCGCTGGCCGCGATCGGCATCGTGCTCTCGATGACCACCGGAACGGCCTTTGCCGCCGACGATGTCACCGAGGATCAAATCGTCAAGGCGCTGGCGCCCAGGATGCCGCTGACCCGAGGGCTGTCGGCGGCCCCTCAAGCCGATCAGGCCGCGACCGCCGCCGAAGGCAAATTCGTCCAGTCCATCCGCAACCGCACCACGCGCTCGCTCTCGGTCAGCGAACGCGATGAAATTGCCACGCCGGCCAAGGACAAGCCGAATCTCGATCTCGAAATCACCTTCGACTACAATTCGGCCGACATCAGCGCCAGGTCGCTGCCCGCCGTGCAGGCGCTCGGCAAGGCGCTGACCAACCCGGACCTGAAGGGCTCGACCTTCATCGTCGCCGGTCATACCGACGCCACCGGCGGCGAATCCTACAACCAGGAACTGTCCGAGCGCCGCGCCGATTCGATCAAGCGGTACCTCACCGAAAAATTCGGCATCGCCGGCACCGATCTGGTGACCGTCGGCTACGGCAAGAGCAGGCTCAAGGACCCGAATGCTCCGACCGCCGGGGTGAACCGCCGCGTTCAGGTGGTGAACATGGCGAACAAGACCACCGCGTCCAAGTGAATCGGTCGTGATCCACGCCGTGGCGTCAGAACCGACAAGCGTCCCGCATACAGGCGACGCGCTTATGCGGTGCGGAACGCTTTTGAGCTGTGGATCGATGCGGCGATGATGCTCCCGACCTATCTCAAGCCTGTCATCGGAACCGTCGTCGTGGTGGCGCTGGGCGCGGGATACTATTGGCTGGAACACCGGCCCCGCCCGCCAGAAACCGTCATCCCCAACAAGGCAGTCGTCGTCGTGGCGAAAGCTGTCAACGCCTGTTTCTCCGACCTCGTCCGGGTCACCGGATTTGTCGTGCCACGCAGGGAAGCCGTCGTCGGCGTCGACCAGGAAGGCTCCAAGGTCACCGATCTTTTCGTCCGCGAAGGCGACCTCGTCACGGAAAATCAGGAACTGGCGCGCCTCACCGCGCCGCCGGCCAACCCGCTGAATCCCGGCGCGAGGCCGGGACCGGTATCGCTGCGCGCACCGGCGGCGGGACTCGTGACGGAGGTCCACACCATCGTCGGCGCGCCGGCATCGCCGCAGGCCGGGCCGATGTTTCGCATTGCCGTCAACAATGAAATCGAACTGGACGCCGAGGTGCCCGGCATTCACATGCTGAAGCTCAATCCGGGCGCGACGACGCGGATCAGCAGGGACGGCACGCCGGATCTGATCGGACGCGTCCGGCTGGTCTTGCCGGAAATCAACCGCAGCACGCAACTGGGCCATGTCCGCATCTCGCTCGCCAACAATCCGTCGCTGAAAGTCGGGATGTTCGCGCGCGCCAACATCGATGCCAGGCGCAGCTGCGGCATCGCCGTCCCCCGCGCCGCCATTGACCATCTGACCGTCCAGGTGGTCAAAGGCGATATCGTGGAGACGCGGAAGGTGAAGGTTGGCCTCGTATCCGACACCTCAACCGAGATTATCGAAGGCGTCGATGTCGGCGACATCGTCGTGGCCGACGCCGGCACCTCGTTGCATGACGGCGACCGGATCAAGACCACGTTCGCCGATGACCCCGATCTGGCGCGGGTGCGGTAATGGCTTTGAACATCTCCGCATGGTCGATCCGCAACCCGCTTCCTTCGGTGGTCTTCTCGATCATCCTGCTGGTGCTGGGCTGGGTCAGCTTCACCAAGCTCGCCGTCACCCGGCTTCCGAGCGCCGATATTCCGGTGATCTCGGTCGCGGTCTCGCAATTCGGCGCGGCACCCGCCGAACTTGAATCGCAGGTCACCAAGACCATCGAGGACGGCGTCTCCGGCGTCGAGGGCGTGCGGCACATCTCGTCCTCGATCACCGACGGGCTGTCGCTGACCACGATCCAGTTTGCGCTGGAGACCAACACCGACCGCGCGTTGAACGACATCAAGGACGCCGTCACCCGGATCCGCAGCAACCTGCCGCAAAACGTCAACGAGCCGTTGATCCAGCGCGTCGACGTGATCGGCCTGCCGATCGTCACCTACGCCGCGATCTCGCCGGGCAGGACCCCGGAACAATTGTCGTATTTCGTCGACGACGTGGTCAAACGCGCGCTGCAGGGCGTGCGCAACGTCGCGCAAGTCGAACGCATCGGCGGCGTCGAGCGCGAGATCCTGGTCTCGCTCGACCCCGACCGGCTGCAGGCCGCGGGGCTGACCGCCGTTGACGTCAGCCGCCGCTTACGCGGCACCAATGTCGACCTCGCCGGCGGGCGCGCCGAAATCGGCAAGAACGACCAAGCCATCCGCACGCTGGCCGGCGCCA
>JAWVFH010000314.1:0-2794 GCA_033856255.1 Solirubrobacterales bacterium
CATCCAGGTCGCCTTCCACGTGATCGGTAGGCAGCTCGACCCGGGCGCGGTCGATCGGACGCTCGGCGAGATCGGCGACGCCCCGTACGAAGTCGCGCGCCGCGCCGACGGCGTGACGCTAGTCCTCGATATCCCCCGGGCGACGGATGTCGTGCGCGCCTACGAGGCCATGACTCGCATGGCGAAGCACCTTGCCGCCACTCTCGGCGGCCGCGTGGTCGACGACCGCGGCAACGCCCTGGACGATCGAGCGCTCGCCGCCATCGAAGCGCAGATCGAGCCGATGCGCCGCCAGCTGGCGGAAGGCGGCATCCTGCCAGGGGGACCGCTCGCGCTGCGACTCTTTTCATGAGCATTCCGAAAGAAGTCGCCGACAGGGCTGACGAGCTTCGCGGGCTGATCGAGCAACACAACCATCTTTATTACGTCAAGGACGCGCCGTCGATCACGGACGCGGAGTACGACCGTCTGTTCCAGGAGCTGCAAGGCCTCGAGGAGAAGCACGAGGAGCTGCGCCGGCCCGATTCGCCGACCCAGCGCGTGGGCGGCGCGCCGCTGCCCGAGCTCGAGCCGGTGCGCCACGAGCTGCCGATGCTTTCCATCCGCACCGAGACCGACACCGAGGACTCGGGTGCGGCGAATTTCGATGCGCGCATGCTTCGCGAGCTCGGGCCGGCCGCCGCTCCGATCGAGTACGCGGCGGAGCCGAAGTTCGACGGGGTCGCCATCAGCCTGCTCTATGAGCACGGGGTGCTCGCGCGGGCCGCGACCCGCGGCGACGGAGAAGTCGGCGAGAACGTGACGCAGAATATCCGCACCATCCGCAGCGTTCCTTTGCGCCTTCGCGGCGAGGCGCCGCCGCTGCTCGAAGTCCGCGGCGAGATCTACATGAACCGCAAGGACTTCGAGCGGCTGAATGAGCGTCAGCGGGCCGCCGGAGGAAAGCTCTTCATCAATCCCAGGAACTCGGCCGCAGGGGCGATCCGCCAGCTCGACCCCAAAATCACCGCGCAGCGGCCGCTGTCCTTTTTTGCCTATGGCGCGGGGCGCTGGGAAAGCGGCGGCGGAGGTGCCGCCGCGCCTGCTACTCAAAGCGGCGTGCTCGACGCCCTCGAGCGGCTCGGGCTTCCCGTGAGCGGGGTACGCGAAGTCGTGTCCGGCGCGCCAGGGTTGATTCAATATCATCGCAAGCTCGGCGAGCTGCGCAACCAGCTGCCGTTCGATATCGACGGCGTGGTGTACAAGGTCAACAGCCTCGCTTTGCAGCGCAAGCTGGGATTCGTGGCGCGCGAGCCGCGGTGGGCGGTTGCCCACAAGTACCCGGCGGAGGAAGCGACGACCGAAGTGCTCGGTATCAACGTCCAGGTCGGCCGCACCGGTGCGCTCACGCCGGTGGCGCGGCTGAAGGAGGTCTTCGTCGGAGGCGTGACCGTGAGCAGCGCCACGCTGCACAACGAAGACGAGCTCAGGCGCAAGGATGTCTGGATCGGCGATACGGTCATCGTGCGCCGCGCCGGCGACGTGATTCCGGAAGTCGTCGGCGTCAGCGCGAAAGGCCCGCGGCGCCCCGACGACGAGTTCAGGATGCCGCAGCGCTGCCCGGTCTGCGGCTCGCCGGTCGCGAGGCTGGCGGGCGAAGCTGCGACACGCTGCACCGGCGGCCTGTATTGCAAGGCTCAGCGCAAGCAGACGCTGCTGCATTTCGCCGGACGCCGCGCCATGGACATCGAAGGCCTCGGCGAGAAGCTGGTCGATCAGCTGGTGGAGCGCGACAGGCTGGCCAATCCCGCCGATATCTATTCGCTCGACGTCGAGACGCTTGCGGGCCTGGAGCGAATGGGCGAGAAGTCCGCGCAGAATCTCTTCGACAGCATCCAGCGCTCGCGCTCGGTGGAGCTGTCGCGCTTTATCTTTGCGTTGGGCATTCCGGGGGTGGGGGAAGAGGTGGCGAAGATCCTGGCCCGCCATTTCGGCGCGCTTGGGGCGTTCCTCCAGGCCGACTGGCCCACGGCCGCGGCAGACAAGGAAGCGATCCGCAAGGAAAATGTGCAGCTCAAGAAGCGCGGCGAGCCCCTGCTGGACGTGCCGCTCGAAGGCATTGGCCCGGAGCTCATGGAAAGCATCGAGAAGTTCCTGAACGAGCCGCACAATCGGAAGGTGATCGACCGGTTGACCGACCCGGAATCGGGAATCCGCTTCTCCAAACCGGCTCAAGCGGCGCAGACTGCCGGCGCGCCCAGGACCTTCGTGGTGACCGGCACCTTGCCCGGCATGTCGCGCGACGAGGCCCGCGCGGCCATCGAGGCGAAGGGGCACCGGGTGTCCGGGTCGGTGTCGAAGAAGACCGATTTCGTCGTGGCGGGCGAGGATGCGGGAAGCAAGCTTGACCGGGCGCGGAGCCTGGGCGTGCGAGTGCTGGACGAACAACAATTCAGAAATCTATTGAAAGATCTTTGATCCCATGCACGCCAAGCTGAGAAAAGCCGTCTTCCCCGTCGCGGGCCTGGGCAGCCGCTTCCTGCCGGTCACCAAGGCGAGCCCGAAGGAGATGCTGCCGATCGTCGACAAGCCGCTGATCCAGTATGCGGTCGAGGAGGCCGCATCGGCCGGCATCACCGACATGATTTTCATCACGGGCCGCAACAAGCGCGCGATCGAGGATCACTTCGACAAGGCGTACGAGCTCGAGACCGAGCTCGAAGCCAAGAACAAGCATGAGCTCCTCGACGTCGTGCAAAGCGCGGCGCCCAAGGGCATCAACTGCATCTATATCCGGCAGACCGAAGCGCTGGGC
>JAWVFH010000315.1:0-2616 GCA_033856255.1 Solirubrobacterales bacterium
AGCAACCGGCGCAGCCGCCGCGCCGCGGCGAGCGCGCCCGGCCCGTCCAGACCGGCCCGGACCGAGGCGGCGACCCGGCGGCCCTCCGCGACAGCCGCCATCGCGTCCGGTCCGAGCCGGGCACGAGCACCGCGCCGCCACCAGCCGCTCCGCCGCGGCCGGCCGGGCTCGGGGGCTGCTGCCATGATCGCCTCCGTCGAGACAATCTACATCTCGACTGGCCCCGCGCCGCCCGAGGTGGGGCGGGATTTCGGCAGGAAGTAGGCGAGCGGAACTGCGGCGAGGACGCACAGGCCGACGATGAAAAAGGCGTTGCTGTAGCTCTGTGCCGTGACCTTGTCCCGGAGCTCCGTGAACAGTGGGATCAGTCCGCTGGGGCCCTGGCTCTGCATCTGGGCGATGCGAGGGTCGACGTCCGTTCCGGCTGGTTGCAGCAGCGCGCTGCGGCTGGCGAACAGCTGGGCCTGTTGGACCGTGGTGAGTGCGGTGATCGCGGCGAGCCCGATGGCGGCGGTGACGCGCTGGACCAGGGTGGTGATCGCGCTGCCGGCGCTGGCGATGCCCGGGGGCAGCGAGGACATTCCTCCGGTCATGATCGGCATGAAGCACAGGGAGAGTCCGGCTCCGGAGATCATCAGCCGGACGAAGATCTCCGGCCGGCTCATGTCGGTGTTGATTCCGACCATCATCAGGTTGCCGATCGCGTTGACCGTCATCCCGAGCATGACCAGGTAGCGGGCACCGATCTTGTCGAACAGCCAGCCGGCGAACGGGGTCAGCACCGCCATGACCAGCGCCTGGGGCATGACGGTCAGGCCGGTGTTCCACGGAGTGATGCCCTGGACGTTCTGCAGGAACTGCGGGACCAGGTAGATCGAGGAGAACAACCCGGTGTAGACGATGGCCATGAGCAGAAGCGAGATGACGAACGGCCGGAAGGTGAAGGTCCGCAGGGTCAGCAGTGGTTCCTTGACCTGCAACTCGATCACGACGAACAGCACCAGAAGGTCGAAGCCCGCGGCGACCAGTATCAGGATCGGGTAGCTGGTCCAGCCCCACTGCTGCCCCTCGGACACGGCGAGCAGCAGCGCGAAGCACGCGGTTCCGATGCACAGGAAGCCGGGCAGGTCGAACCGCCGGCCGGGGGTCGCGGGGAACTTGGGCAGCACGACCATGGCGGCGATCGCGCCGAGTATCCCGATCGGGACGTTGATGTAGAAGATCAGTCGCCAGTCCACGTATTCGACCAGGTAGCCGCCCAGGGTGGGGCCGACACCGGGGGCGAATACGATGCCGAGGCCGTAGAGGCCCATGGCCGCGCCGAGCTTGGCCGGGGGCACCATGCGGTAGAGGATGGTCAGGCAGGTGACCGGGATGACCCCGCCGGGAATGGCCTGCAGGATCCGGTAGAAGATCATGGTGTTGAGGTCGGTCGCGGTGCCGCACAGCGCGGAGAACAGCGAGAACAGCAGCAGCGCGAGCAGGTAGGTGCGGCGCAGTCCCAGTCGCTCGCCCAGCCAAGCGCTGGTGGGGACGACCACGCCCAGGCACAGCGTGTACGCGGTGGCGATCCATTGGATGTTGTCGGGGGAGGCGCCGAACTGGCCCTGCATCGTGGGGATCGCGACGTTGACGATGCTGGTGTCCAGGACGGACATGAACATCCCGACCACCACGACCGCCAGCGGCAGGCCCCACTTGGTGGTCCGGTCGGACGGCGGTGGCGGAGCGGGTGGGGTGACCCTGGTCGGCCGGGTCGGCGTGCGCACAGCCGTGCGCGGTCGCGTGGCGGCTGCCGTCGCCGAACCGACCGGCGCCGTCGGCGCCGCCTGGGTCCCGTCCCTCCGATCGCTCACCCGGTTCCGACTCCCTCAACGATCGTGTGACAACGCGGTCCGCCAGGTCTCCCACCGAACCCGGCGTCGCTAGTGCTTGCAAGTTGTAACGGTCCAGTGGACTACTTCATGCCCGAGCGAAGCCGAAACTGAGTTCCGATTAAGCAGTGGCTGGCGCCCGGACAACTACCGCGCCTCAGGAGGTCCTACCGTGAAGGCTTGCTGATCACCGGCGGCACTTCCGGCTTCGGTACCGCCTACGCGGAGGCCGCCCTGGCCAACGGCGACCGAGCCCGCCCCGCCGCAAGCCGCTGCGCCGCGACGCGGAGGCGAACCTGGAGCGGGTACTCGAGGCGGCCGCGACGGTGTTCTCCGAGCGGGGGTGGGAGACCAGCATCGAGGAGGTCGCCCGCCGCGCGCAGGTCGGGCTGGGCACCGTCTACCGCCGGTTCGAGAACAAGACGGCGCTGGTCGACGAGCTGGCCCGGCGGTTGCTCGAGGACGGGCCGCCCCCGGCCGGCCCGCCCAGGGTCCGACCGGCCGCGAACGGGCCACGCGCCCGGCGCCGTCAGGACGCGCGGAACTCGGCCGGGCGCTCCGGCGGTGCCTCGGCCAGCGCCTTGCGTACGCCCTCGGCGTCGTAGTTCTTGCCGTAGACGGGCGTCCCGGGCTGTTGGCGCCACGAATCGTCGAGCGTGCCGCCGTCGACCGGCTCGAAGCCGAGCTGGTCGACCAGGTCGAAGACCAGCTGCTTGGCGGGGCCGTCCGCGCCGGCGACCGG
>JAWVFH010000316.1:0-2641 GCA_033856255.1 Solirubrobacterales bacterium
AGCGGGGCGCGGGCGCCGTGGCAGTCACCGCGATGCGCCGCGCCGCGGAACTCGGCGCACCGGCGAGCCGCAACCGGCGCTTGCTCGCTGCCGCCGGGCTCGCGGTCGAGCTGGGCCGGCCGGATGTCGTGGTGCCGCTGCTGCAGGAGGTAGACCAGCTCGATCTCGGAGACCTGGACCGCGCCCGAGTCACGTGGGTCGAGGAGAACGCGCTGATGCGCCCGCTCGGCGATCTCGGGCGGTTCACTTCACTGATAGCCGCCGCGGAGCGAGCCGGCGCGGCGGGCGATCACGACCTGCATGTCAATCTGCTGTGGCTAGTCGCTTTACGCGCGTGGTGGGTCGATCCCGGTGTGGAAGCGAGACAGATCCTGATTGACGCCGCCGGTCGGCTGGGAGACGCCGACGCCGTAGATCCGCGTGTATTCGCGGTCCATGCGTATGCCGATCCGCTGGGGCACGCCGCTGGGGTGCTCGTGCGCCTGCAGGACGCAGCCCGGAGTGAGCATCTCGACACCGATGCCGCTTTGTTCTTCGGCCCGGCCGCGCTTGTAGTCGGCGCTTTCGACCTCGGTATCGAGTTTCTGGCGGCAGCGGTGGAAGGGCTCCGGACGGAGGGGCGGCTCGGGCACCTGCCGCGCGTGCTCACGCTGTACTCGAACATGGCGGGCCGCGTCGGCGACTGGGATCTCGCGATCACCGCCGCCGAGGAAGCCAGTCGCCTCGCTGAGGAACTCGCCGAACCACAATGGGTGGCCGCGGCCAACACAGCGATCGCGCTCGTCGCCGCCATGCGCGGGGACGACGAGAAGGCCGAGCGCCTGGCCGGGCAAGCCGAGATGGCCGCGGAGTCGGTCGGCGCGAACATCACCGTGGCGTTCGCTCAGTTCGGCAAGGTGCTGGCCGCGCTCGCTAGCGGGCGACACGCGGACGCGTATGCATTCGCCGAGCGCGTTTTCGATCCGGCCGACTCGGCATACCACCCAGTGATCTCGTCCTGGTTGATCGCGGACCTCGCCGAGGCTGCGCGCAACATCGACGAGCTCGAAGCCGCGCGGGCGCGTGTGGCGCAGGTTGAGGCGATGGGAGGTGACCAACCTGGCACATGGATCGCGCTTGTCCTACGACACGCTCGGGCGCTGGTCGCAGACCCAGCAGAGGCAGGTGTTCGTTTCGAGGAGGCACTTGCAAGTGACTTGACACGGTGGCCGGTCCAGCGCGCGAGGATTCAGCTCGCGTTCGGTCAGTGGCTCCGACGTGGCCGGCGTGTCGCCGAGTCACGCACCGTCCTGCGCGCCGCGCGCGACACGTTCGACGCACTCGGATCCGCCCCGTGGAGCGAGCAGGCACGGCGGGAGTTGCGTGCGTCCGGTGAGCGGAGCCGGCGCCGGGTGCCGGAGGCCCGTGATCAGCTGACAGCACAGGAGCTGCAGATCGCCCAGCTCGCCGCGGAGGGGTTGTCGAACCGTGAAATCGGCCAGCGGCTGTTTCTCTCGCACCGCACCATCAGCACGCACCTGTACCGGGTGTTCCCGAAGCTCGGAATCACTTCGCGGGGCGAGCTGAGCGTTGCGCTCGCGCCCGTCGCCGTCGCCGTGGACGGTCAGTAGAAGTCGCAGCAACCGCGCCATAAACCCGCGCGATACGTACGCCGCGCGGGGCCCACGTACGTAGCCGAAGCGTTGAAAGCGTCGTCGTTTGACGCACGCGCTCGTACAGGGATGCGCCCAAAGTCGCGGATGACCAATGTCGTCCTCATCCGAGGCCGATCAACGAAAGGAAGGTCATCCATGACAGACGTACGAAACGTGGTCCTGGTTCACGGTGGCTTCGTCGATGGCTCCGGCTGGCAGGGGGTCTATGACCTCCTGAAGGCGGACGGCTTCAACGTCAGCGTCGTGCAGAACCAGACGCTCTCGCTCGAGAGCGATGTCGAGACCACGCACAACGTGCTGGACCTCCAGGACGGCCCGGCGATCCTCGTCGGACATTCCTATGGAGGCGCCGTGATCACCGAATCCGGAAACCACGAGCGCGTGGCCGGCCTCGTCTATGTCGCGGCGTTCGCGCCCGACGCGGGTGAGTCGGTCAACACGCTGATCGCCGACCCGCCGCCGGGCGCGGCGGTGCCGCCGATCCTGCCGCCCGTCGACGGGTTCCTGTTCCTCGACCGGGAGAAGTTCGCGGACTCGTTCGCGGCCGATGTCCCGGCCGAGCTGGCTGCGTTCATGGCCGACTCGCAGGTCCCGTGGGGCGTCGAGGCGCTCAACGGCACCATCAGCGAGCCCGCCTGGCGCAGCAAGCCGAGCTGGTACCTCGTTGCATCTGACGACCGGATGATCCCGCCGCCAGCGCAGCGGGCCATGTCCGAGCGGGCAGGCTCGACCGTCATCGAAGCGCCCGGCAGCCACTCGATCTATGTCTCGCAGCCTCACGCGACTGCGGAGCTGATCGCGCAGGCCGCCGGGGAGGCGCGCGTCGAGAGCGCGGGGGCGGTCCGATGAGGGCCGCTCGAAACAACAACCCCCGGCGCCGCTGGCCGCTCGCGGCAAGCGTCGTCGTCCTCGCTCTCGCGATCATGGCAATCGCGGGCAGCGCACTCGCCTCGTCACATCGGACGCGGGCGACCCAGGACAAGCCG
>JAWVFH010000317.1:0-3300 GCA_033856255.1 Solirubrobacterales bacterium
GCCATTGAAATCGCCGCTGGCGACGACAACTATGTGGACCAGGCAGCGAGGCCGCACTCGGAACTAGATACGAACGTCAACCGCTGAATGGATTATCAGGCGCTGCAGTGCCACTCAGATGGCGTAATTCGGCACAGCCTGACGGCACGGCGTCGACACCCGCCCCTCGAATCGGGCACGGCAAGACAAGAGCCCGTAACTCGTTGTCGAGCTTGCGGCGCGGCGACCAAAATCACAGATAAATCGCAGGTCAGGGCCAATTGACGAGTCGGCAGGCCCACTGGGCCGTGATTCGGACTGTCGCGCGTTCCCGGTTCGGACAGGGATCGAGCCACCGACTACTCTCGCCTGTGAACACCTCAGCCGAGACACCGGTACCCCCAGGCGGGTGAACAGTCAAATGATAAACTGGATCGGTGCCTATGCACACATAAATGCGTATCGGAGTCGCGTGGCGGTAGGCCTTACCAGACCGTGACCGCGGGGTCGTGCGAAAGTGTGTCAGCTGACACCCGTGACGTAGCGAAAGAGTCCCAAGCCCCGCCTGTGCCGCCCGGGCGGCCGCGCTGCTGTCGCGTGCCGGCTATTTGCCGTGCGGAGCCTGGTCGCGGGAATCCTTGCCGTGCGAACCCTTGTGACCGGAATCCTTGTGACCGGAATCCTTGCCGTGCGAACCCTTGTGATCGGAATCCTTGTGATCGGAATCCTTGTCGTGAGAGTCCTTATCCTTGGGATCCTTATCCCGGGTACCGCCGGTATGGTTGTTGTCGGCGTCGGATTTCCGGCGGCGCCGGTCGGCACCAGGCGCTATGTCGGGCGCGACCGCTGCCGGGGTGAAGTGGGCGCTGGCCAAGGTCACTCCGGTGTCGGTCGTGAGCTTGGCGCCGTCCACGCTGCTGGAGTCGATAGGAGTGCGGGCAGCCCAGTCGGCGTGTCCGTGCTGCAGCGGAAAGGTGCCCAACGTGACGGTCGAGCCGTCCTGGCGGACCAGCTCGCAGGTCACCCTCGTGCTGGCACTTGACGACCCGGATCCGGTGGGATCGTCGGTTATCGAGACGACGAACCAGGAGGGAGCGTTCGGATAGACGTAGGCTTCCCCGATCTCGCGGTCGCCGGCTATCAGTGGCGACACCATCACGTCAGCGACGGGTTGCACCTGCGCGCTGCGGACGGGCAACCCCGCCGGCTGAACGGGGAGGAGTTGACCGAAGACCCAACCGCCGCCGGCCAGCAAGGCGCCGGTCAGCGCCAGGGCGGCGACAGGGAGTCCTCGCCGTGCGAGGCTCGGCCCTGGCGCGGGCGGCGTGATCGCGGCGATCACACGCTGGTCGAACCCGGGCGGCGCGTCGGTTTCCGGCACCAGCTCGACCAGCCGGGCGGCGGTGGTGGCCAGCGCCGCGACCCTGTATTGACAGCGTGGGCAGCGACTGAGGTGGGCGATCGCATCAGCGCGTTCGCGGCCGCCGAGCACGCCCAGGGCGAGTTCGGAGGCGAGCTCGTGGCATTGCGCGCAACTCAATTCAGTCATGAGTGCCTCGGCTGGTGGCTACGGTGTCGTGCAGCTTCGTCAGCGCCGCGCGGATGCGTGACTTCGCGGTGCCCAGCGGGATCGCTTCGCGTTCGGCGAGCTCGCGCGCGGTCATCCCGTGCACGGCGGTCAGCACGACGGCGCGGGCCTGCTCCTCGGGTAGCGCGGCGAGCGCCAGGCGCAGTTCGGTGGATATCTCGGCGGCCAGCGCGTGCTGCTCGGGGCCATCGGCGATGGCCGCGATCAGTAAGTCGAGGTCCTCCTTGTCTATCGGGTGCGGACGGCGGACCCGCGCGGTGTCCACGGCGAGGTTGTGCACGATGCTGACCAGCCAAGCGCGCACCGAACCGAGGCGGGGATCAAACCGCTCGGTTTGGCGCCAGGCCCGCTCGAAGGCCAGCTGCGCGATGTCCTCAGCCAGCCCGGCGTCGCCGATCACCCGGAGCGCGACAGCGAACGCCGTGCGTTGGAAGCGACGCACGAACGCCAGCGCGGCCGCGGGGTCGCCCGCGCCGAATCCGGCGAGCAACATGTCATCGGACAACCCCACCCCGGTTTCGCCGCGTCGAGGCCACGACGAACCAGGAGTGGCCTGCTCACTCGGGCGACGTGACCACAGCGGCGCGTGACGGACCGGTCCTTTCACGATGCACCGTGCCCGGCTGAGACAAGATCAGCGAGCCCGGCCAAGGCGCCCGCCAGAACGTGGATGGACCGCCGGGACCAGCAACCGACCACCCGCGGGGTCATCCGAGCACCCGAACGGCGAGCACCCGAACGGCCGGAGCCGCCGCGAAGTGCACCCTAGTCCCGATCTCCATCATTCCCCGCGTCCGCTAGCGAGCCATTTACGGCCCGGCGCATCGTCTAGAACCCGCGACCAAAAACTTGTCCACTCTGGGCACCGGCCCTAGGCCACATCCCATTCGGAGCGAGCGACTGACCTCATTACGAAAAGCACTGTCACAGAGGATTATCAGCTTAAGCAGTACCACCCGATCGCAGTAACGCAAGCGAATCACGGCGGCTCAGGGACGCCGTTGACGGGAACAGCGGCGCCGCGGCGCCGTGCTATCCACCGACGGCGTGGTCAGGGATCCGGCGCCATAGCGCCACCACCCGCCGCTCGCGTGACCCGATCAGTTCGAGCAGCAGATCAACGTTGAACCCGGGTAGCTCACACAGTTTCGGGATCAACACGGCGGCAGCGGGCTCGCTGAATCCCACCGCATCCCAATGCCCGTCACCGGTGCCCAGCAGTAACGTCGCATGCTCCTGCCATTCGCCGTCCTGACTGGTCCATACCGCCACCTCCACCAGCTCGGCGATCAGCCGTTCAACACCACCAGCCGCGGCGGCGCCACCTGAGCACGGTGACGACCAACGCGGTGCATCGGCCACCGGATGGCGAGGCGCAGGAATGCTCCGGGCACGATCATTCGACCCGCCGGTGTCGCACCCGGCTCGGTCACGTCGTCTCCAGCCGACCACCGCACCTCCCGAACCCAGACCGCAACCGCCATCCGCAACGCCGCCTCCGGGCAACCAGGGCGCGCCCGGGGACCCCACCCACTATCCCCGCGGCCGCCTATGACCGGCCTCAGCGTTATGGCCGGTCATAGGTTGCGCGCGGCGAGAGGGGCCGTCCGCATCGTCGTGGTGCGGTCGAACCAGCACATTTTTGTTGCTCTTAGAGTCTTCTGAGGGAGGAATATGAGACTGATAACATTGTAAGTGCCACACGGCGTACGTTCCGATTATGCGTGCGGATG
>JAWVFH010000318.1:0-5338 GCA_033856255.1 Solirubrobacterales bacterium
GGAACCCGGTGGCGTCGACCTGTTCGCAAGACCAGGCAGACACCGCCGAGGCGGCCCTGATGTACCTCATCTGCCGTCCGTCTCCCGGAGGAGCCAGCCGGTACCGCATCGACCTGTTGCACCGTCGTTTCCGGCGGATGCACGCAGGACGGTAGACGCCCGGACCATGACGTGTCGAGTGGCAAAACGGCCGGCCCGTCCCGGCGCCCCCCGACCCGCCCCCGCACGCCGCTACTCAGCCCCGCCGGAGCTCCTCCAGCGCCCCCCGGCCGGCCTTGAGCAGCTGCCCGGCCATGGGCACGGCACCGGTCATCGCACCACTCATGGCCTTGGTGACCTCGCCCGAGGAGCCGAGGCCGGCGACGGTGGACCGCATGTCGGTCAGGCTGGTGTTGCCCGCCCTGGCGCCGACGTAGAAGCCGACCGCGACCCCGATCAAAACGCCCATTTAGAGCTCTCCTCGGGTTCGTCGAACCCATCGAAGTCGTCGCCGCCCCCGTCGGACGGTCCCCGCATCATGACCAGGCCCTGCATGGCCGACTCCGCCTCGGCGGCGTCGATCTTCTGCATGGCGAAGCCGACGTGGATGAGCACCCAGTCGCCCGGGACGACGCCCTCCTCGATGAGGCCGGTGTTGATGTTGCGCTTCTCCCCGAGGACGTCGACGGTGGCCAGGTCGGTGTCTTCAACCAGCTCGACGACCTTGCCGGGTATCCCGAGACACATCCGGATCCTCCTTCTTCGAGTTCGAAACCCGCCTGCGCCTGCGACCGGATCAGCGTCGCGACGAATGGCGCCGGGTGGGCGACGAACCACAACGAAAAACGAGATGCATCGGCATCGACCCGGGCCGCTGAGGACGAGACGTCCTCACCGGCCGCGGGGCGATGGCGACAGCACCGATGAATGCGGGGTGTGCGCTGCTGGCTCACCCCGCGCGACTCACATGTGACGAATGCGGCGGTACCGGGCCATGTCCGGTATGGAGCGGAGGAACATGAACAGGAACCCGATGACCAGCAGGGCCAGCACGACGAGTGCCACGATGCCAACAATGTTCACGTTTCCTACATCTCCCGGATCTTGAGGTACCGCTGGATGTCGGGCACCGAGTTGACGACTACCAAGGCCACCGCGACGACTATGAGCACTTTGAACATTTGCAAGTCCCCCTTACATTTCCCGAATCTTGAGATAGCGCTGAATGTCGGGGAGCGAATTGACCACTACCCCTGCTACGAGTGCGACGACCAAACTCTTCACCAGCTTACCGAGCAATTCTCAGCTCTCCTTTCCGGCAACGAGTGCCGACATCTCTTTCTCGAGCAGTTCTCCCACCACCTGTACCGCCTTGTCAACCGCGTCGGCGACCGCCGGAGAGAGCCCGATTCGCTCCTCCAGCTCCGCCGGTTCGCAGCCGACGACCAACAGCCGCCTGACCTCTCCGCCGAGGTCGGCGAGCAGTGCGAGAACTGCCAACGGGTGCATCTCGTGTGCGTCGACATCCACCTCGTCCCGTTCGAAAGAGGTGTCGGGTTCGAAAAGATACACCGTTCCTGGCTCGTCGCCACGAGGAAGCGCGTCGAGGAGGATCACCAGGTCGTAATCGTTGTCACGGAGGTCGTAGGCGAGGTGCAGGCCGCGGATCCCGTAGTCCGTGACGGTCACGCCGTCGGGCACCGCCACCATGCCCAGGCGCTGGGCGAGCTCGACGCCGAAGCCGTCGTCGGCCAGGAAGATGTTGCCGATGCCGGCCACCAGGATCTGGGGTCGAGCGCGCGTGTCACTCACTGGCTGAGCACCTCGACCTCGTGGAGGCGGAAGTACCGGAAGCGGCCGATCCACGTCGGCAGCTCGGTGGCGGCGGGGTCGTCGTCGACCGAGACGGCCAGGTGGATGTCGCCGTCGATGTCGTGGAAGACGCCCTCCACGGTGGCGGTGAGGCCCCGCAGGAACATGTCCTGGGCGTCGGACCGGTTGCCCGGGTGGAGCCGCACCTTGGACCCCTTGCCGACCTCGGTCGCCCCCACCTGGGTGGTGTCCTCGAACGGCTTGTAGCGGGCGTCGGTCTCGGCGTCGAGGCGGACGTTGCTCATCATGCCGTCGGCGTCGGTGCTGAAGGTGGGGAAGTCGTCGAGCTCACCGGTCGAGAACTCCCCTGTGCCGAACTCCCCTGGCGCAAAGTCGCTGCCGAACGGCGCCATCTCGCCGACACCGAGGCCCCCGTCGACGTCGTCGTCGACCTCGTCGTCGACCTCGTCGTCTTGGGCCATCCGCTGGTTCGGCAGGGGGATGGGGCGCAGGGACCGGATGGCGCCGTGGAGCTTGTCCATCAGCTCGGGGGGCATGTTCTCGACCCGGTCCATGATGGCGGCCGAGCGGGGGTCGGTGCCCCGGGCCTCGGCCCGCTCCTCCTCGGTCAACGTGTTGACGAACAGGTGCAACATCTCGTCGACTTCGGTGGCGTCGTAGAAGTCGCCTTCGCTCTCGGGAGCGATCTCCGGGTAGTCGGACAGGGTGATGGGCGAGGACAGAATCGTGTCGCGGTGCTGCTCGTCGCCGATGAGGACCGGCCAGGTGCCGCTGTTGACGCAGCGGGCGACGGCCGGGCAGGCGTACTCGGGGGGGTCGGCGAGGGAGATGAACGAGCCGCTCCGCACCGCCAGGAGGGTGTGGACGGCGGCCATGCAGTGGCGCACGAACTCGTCGCGCCCGGCCCCCTGCTTGACCCAGTCGGTGAGGTTCTCGATGACGACCCGGACCTTGACGATGCCGAAGGGGCTGTCGTCGCGCTCGGCGCTCACCCGGGCCACGGCGGTGATGGGCCACGTCTCCCGCACCATGCGGCCGACCACAGTGCCGGTGGCGTCGGTGATGGGCTCGGTGGAGGTGGCGGCGGCGAAGACGAGGGGGATGTCCCGGGGACCGGCGACCAGCTCGGCCAGCGGGACCTCGGCCAGGTCGATCTCCTCCTCGATGGCCTCCTGCCAGTCGGTGATGATCCGGTTGTCGACGGTGAGCGACTCGACCGGCACGTACTCCGGCTCGCCCGAGTCGCCGGCGACGAGCGCCTCGATGGTGCGGGCCTGCACCCGCAGGAAGCGGAGCTTGACGTCGATGACCGACTCGCGGCCGGCGTCGACCAGGACCTCGGTCTGCATGAACCAGCGCTCGCCGGCGTCGGCCTCGCTGACCGACTTGGGGGCGATGACGCCGAACTGCCAGCGGATCTGGCTCTTGTTGCTCTTGGCCCGGTAGGGGAAGAGGACGTAGCCCTCGTAGAGGACGGCGTCGGCCACCCTGCGGGCGTCGGCCAGGCTCACGAGCCGCTCCTCACGAGCTGCTCGTCATGAGGACGCCCCGTTGCTCGGCGCCTGTGCCAGCTCGACGTCGGCCAACTCGGCCGCCTCGGGCGGCGTGTCGGGCAACAGCCCGTTGGGCTCCTGTGACTCGCCCACCAGGACGTCGAACGTGCGCTCCCACGAGGGAAGGCCCCGGATGGTGCGGAACCGCTCCAGCTTGTCGAGCGTGGCTTTCGGGATCCGGAGCCACCCGGTGCCGGGGAAGTACATGTCCATGACCGCGGGCCAGATGCTGGACGGCATCCCGAAGCGGGCTTCCTTGTTCCACGGCACGGGCTCGACGGTGAAGCCGGTCTCGCCCTTGCTGAAGATCGTGCCGCTGAACAGCAGGTTGAGGGGCACCTCGCCCGTCTCCACCGCGTGCAGGAACTTGGTCGACCCCAGCTCGAAGTCGTAGGTGCAGGGCACCTGCACGTCGACCTCGGTGGACTCGGTGAAGGCGGACACCATGGTGGCCACGTTGGTCCACAGGAAGGGCTTGAGCGTCTGCCCCCAGCGCTCCCGCTCCCCGAACTGGGCCAGGAGGCGTTCCTCCTCCTCGTGGACGTAGCGGCGGCGCTGGGGCTCGATCATGATCTGGGTGCGCAGGGCGATGGCGTGGATCGACTCGCCGGAGGTCTCGCTGATGCGCACCCGGAAGGTGATGGTCGGTACCGCGGCGTAGCGCTCAGGAGCGACGCCCACGACCTCGAATGTCAGGTCGCTCACGGCAGGCTGGGAGCCGGCTTTGCCCGACCTCGCACTCGGGTGAAGAAATCGGCCATCGCCTGGTGGGCCTCGGTACCGCCGTCGAAGCCCCGCCACAGCCGGCGGAGGTAGCCCACCAGCTCGTAGCAGGCGTCGATGGGCACGATGAAGGACTCGTCGGGCCCGGAACGGTCGCCCACCCGGACCAGGAGGGCCTCGGTGTCGGGCTCCATGGTGGTGAGGGCGGGGTTGGCCTCGGTCATCTCGGCCCACGTCTCGACGGGCAGGAGGGACTCGGTGGCGCCGGCCGGGCTCGGGTAGAAGGCGACCAGCTGCTCGGCCTCGGAGTTGAAGAAGAAGAAGGCGGTGCTGACCGGGATCTGCAGCTCGTCCCACTGGGCCGGCGACAGGGCGCACGCGTCCATGGACACGTAACGGTCGGGGACGGCCCGGTAGCGGCCGCCACCGGCCCCACCGGACGTGAAGAGCAGGTAGCAGGGCCGGCAGGCGCACAGCAGGCTGCGGCTCTCGAGGTTGACGATGTGGGAGTGCTCGTCGGGAACGTCGACCGCGCACATCTCGCACTTCTCGCCCGGACGGGGCCGGGGCTTGGGCTGGAGCAGGCGCTCGATGGCGGCGAGGGGGCGAGCCTCGTCCTTCTCGCCGCCCTCGGGCGACAGCGCCCGGAAGGACCCGAGGCGCAGAAAATCAGGATTGGACATGGAAAAGAATTTACCGGCTCGCGGCGACTGGCTTGACGCTCAGCTGGATGGGCGCCGACGCCGGCAAGGGGGCGGCCGCGGGTGCGGTCGGGTCGACGTAGCCCTCCACCTGGATGTCGGTGATCTCGGGAGCCGACTCGTGGATCGCCTGCTCCACGGACAGCTTCAGGGTCACCGACGACGACGGGCATCCGTCGCAGCTGCCGAGGAGGCGGACCCGGACGATCCCCTCGCTGGGCAGGACTTCGAGCAACTCGACGTCGCCACCATGGGACTCGAGGTAGGGGCGCACCGAGTCGAGCGCGTTCTGCACTCTCGTCGGCAGGTCGTCGGGATGCAGACCGTGGAGGACGAGAAGGCTGCTCACCAGCTCGTCCCGGACAATTGCTGCGATGAGTGGCGTGGCCTCGGCGTCGACGAGGATCTCGAGGATCCGGTCGAGAGCACCGCCGTAGAGCTGTGCTACCAAGCCTAGAGCTTCCTCGGCCAGAGCCCAGGTCGCCGGCTGTGCCGACGACCTGAGCTCGCTGACCAAGTACTCAATGCGGTCACCGACCGCACGAAGGT
>JAWVFH010000319.1:0-2824 GCA_033856255.1 Solirubrobacterales bacterium
CGAGCGGTCTGCGCCGACCATAGTCATCGATCTCCTCCACATGCTTTTTGGCTCGGCATGTATGTCTAGACTGCTCGATTCGGGCATCGTTGTCGTCGGCGTTAGCCGCCAAAACTGCTTGAGGAGAGCCGCAATCCCGCATTGCGGCTAGTTGCAATGCGGATCGCCATCCCACGGAAGATTTGGGGTCACTAGGAGTCCGCAGCGGTCAGCCTTGCGCCGTGGCATGTCCGCCGGAAGTGACTCGATGCCTCACTCGCTGTGGAGCGGGATCGTGACGTCCAGTGACGTTCCACTGCCGGCTCGGCTCGTAACCGTCAAACTGCCGCCGAGAGCCTCGGCCCGGTCTTTGAGCCCGATCAGTCCTGACCCCTTGCCCAAGTCGGCCCCCCCGACTCCGTCGTCGCGAATCGAGAGGTAGAGGTCGTCATCCCCGGAACGCGCGCACACTTCCACTTGGGACGCGCGGGCATGCTTGGCGGCGTTGGTCAGCCCCTCGGCCACGACGTAATAGGCGCCGACTTCGACGGAGTCCGGCAAACCTCGGTCGATGGCGAGATCGAGGGCGACAGGGACGGTGGATCGGCGGGCCAGCGTCTTGAGCGCGGGACCCAGTCCGCCCTTCGACAAGATCGCGGGATGAATTCCCCGCGAGATCTCTTGCAGATCGACTGATACGTCGGTCAACCCCGAAACAACGCGGGCCAGTTGGCTTTTGATGCCATCCAGTTGCGGCGGCACCGACGCCTCGGCCAGCCGCGTTTGTAAACTTAGCGAGACCAGCCGTTGTTGGGCGCCATCGTGCAGGTCGCGTTCCAATCGGCGGCGCGCATCGTCGGCGGCTGCGACGATGCGGGCGCGTGACGCCACGAGTTCGGCGCGCGTGGCGGCGTTAGCGATTGCCGTCGCGACGAGGTCGGCGAAGTCGCCGATCCGCGCCTCGGTGTCCGGTGGAAGCGGTTCAGGTCCCCAGGAGCCGACGATGGCCGCGCCCCACAGCCGCCCGTCGACAACAACGGGGACTCCCACTGCCGAACGGATGCCGAGCTCACGGATTTGGGCGGCATGGGTACCGGCGGCATTGTCATGTGTGTCCATTCGCGCGGCGCGACTGGTTCGGAACACCCTCGTCGCGACGTTGTCGCCGTCCAACGCCAGTCGCAGGCCCTCGGGCAGCTGCTGCAGCGCGTCCCCGTGAAAAATGGCGAGCGGGATGAGTGTGTCGTCGGCGCCGAATTGAGACACCGTCGCATGACGCACATGCAGGCATCGAGCCATTTCGTCGGCCACCGCGCAGAACACCTCCGACGGGGTGACCCCCCGCGCAACCAGTGTCGCGACCCGCCGCAAAGTGGCCTGCTGATCGGCGAGCACACTTAGCTCGTCGCGGCGCGACTGTAGTTCGGAGCGCGTGGCGGCGTTGGCGATCGACGTTGCGACAAGGTCGGCGAAATCGCCGACACGCGCCTCGGTGTCCGGCGGCAACGGTTCAGGCGCCGAAGAGCCTACGGCCGCCATTCCCCACACCTGTCCCTCGACAACGATCGGCACCGCCACAGTGCAACGCAGGCCCATCTCGCGAAGCCGTGCGGCGATGGAGCCCGGCGCCTGCTGGACGTCCGAGCTGTCAAGTCGCGCGGAGCGGCCGGCCTGAATCACTCTCGTCGCGATGTTGTCACCTTCCAACGTGTGGCGCTCGCCGACGACGGGCTTGTTCTTCATTTCCTGGTCAAGGTGAGACAGGGCCAGGACAGTCACTTCGTCGCCGTCGAAGCGGTTCACCGACGCGTTGCGCACCCCCAGGCAGCCGGCCATCTCGCGGGCCACCGTTGAGAACACCTCCGACGGAGGTGCCCCGCGCGCCACCAGAGTCGCGACTCGCCGCAGCCCGGCCTGCTGTTCGGCGAGCTCCCTTAGTTTGTCGCGCCGCGTCTCGGCGACGATCTGCGCTTGGTGCAACTCGGTTTGTTCGCGGCGACGTTCGGTGACGTCGCGGCCAACTGCGTAGAACAGGCCCCGATGCCACACGACGCTCCACTCGACCCAACGCTGGGAACCGTCCCTGCAGATCACGCGATCCTCGAAACGTACCGGCTCGGCACGGCCGGGCAGCCTTTCAAGCAAGGCGCGCACGTGATCTCGATCTTCGGGCACGACCAAATCGAGATAAGGGCGGGAAGAAATGTCGTCGAGTGAGTAGCCGAGTATCTGGCTGAAGGCAGGGTTGATGCGGATGACCCTTTCCGGACCCGTGATGCAAAGCAGGTCAGGCGACAGAACAAAGAACCTCTCGCCTACCCGCGCCAGGCCCGCGAGTGCGTTTGCTACCAACGCGACTACCAGAAAGACGCCGATCACCAACCAGCTCTGTGATTCCGCCATCGCAAAATCGGTGGTCGGCCACAGCCGGAAGTAAGCAAATGCAAGGGCGCTGGCGACCGACATCGTTGCGGCCAAGCCGAATCCCCACACCGTCGACACCATTAGGACGCCAACCAGGTAGAGCGTGCCGAAGCGTCCAGTCGAATCGGTAGCCACGTTGAGCGCACACACGATGAGGGTCTCGACCATAATCAAGGCCGCCGCGACCGCGACGCCCAGCGTCACCGACGGTGCCTTCGAGCCGCTCAGCAGCGCAAGTAGGCGCAACCGCAAGATGCGCGGACCCAAACCTGCGTCGGAGCGGCTGCCCGCGAACCAGCCGCCCGGCATCCACGCCGAGCCGGGTTGCCGTGACTGCTTCTGCGTCACCAGGAAACTCACATCGCTCTGCGGCGGCTGTCAACCAGACGGGTAGAAGCCAGCATAGCCGCGCCCAGACCTG
>JAWVFH010000320.1:0-2565 GCA_033856255.1 Solirubrobacterales bacterium
GAGCAGGCGGACGGCCGACTATACGTGAAGCGCGTCGATGGTTCGGAACGGATCGGTCGCAATCACGCTCGCGGCGTAGAGCTCCATCGCTCCGATGTCGGATGTCTTGTTCGCCGGATCTCCGCGATCGACAAGACGCGCCATCGGCGGGAAGCGCCGCCAGTCTTCGCCATCAGGCGCGAGCGGCGGCAGGCACAGCGCCATGTTGTACGCGAGAACGCCGACGGACCGGTAGGCCGCGATCACGCGCGCCAGCGCTTCGGCGAGGCTCGCCTCGTTCATCCCCGGCCGACCGAGGACGACGATCTCGCGCTCCTTGATCGGCGTGATCGACGCGATCACGCGCGCGCCCTCGATCTCGACGCCAAGGCCGAGCGCGTCGTGCACGAGCCAGAGATCGTCGAAATAGTCCCGCGAATAGGCCGCGTCGTAGGCCAGCGCCTGCCGGCGCAGCGCCTCGATCTTCGGGTAATGCGCGCCTCTGGTCGCGGTCATCTGCATGTGCCCGTGCACGATCGAGCCGCCGGCGCGCCAGAGGCAGTTCCACATCACGAAGAGGTAGCGGGCCGCCGGATCGTCCGTGAGCGCAGCCTCACCCCACCGGCGGGCAGTGTCGAGGTGGTCACGCATGACCGCGGCGTCGACGGGTGCGAGCGGATCATGATCCTTGAAGACGAGCACGCCGTGGTAGGCGTCGTACTTCGCGACGTTCGACGCCGTGATGCCGTACTCGCCGGTGATCCGGCCGAACGTGTCCGCGGGCGTGCCTTCCAGCGGCTTGTCGAACGGATCGTTCGCCGAGCTCGCGATGACCTGCCGCACTTCGTCGGCGCCCTTGACCTCCATCGGCCGCATCGCCCGCAGGTCGTTGAAGAGCGCGCCCTCGAGCGTGATGTTGTTCGTCACGCGCACGATCCGCTGCGTACGCACCGCCTCCACGGACCCGAAGAGCTTCGTGATCCAGGCGTTCATCTGCGGCGGCGCGTCAAGGTGACCCGTGGTGGTCGACACGGTGAAGAGCCGATCCGCCACCGCGCGCGCGTCCGCGGGCAGGCTCGCGATGGCGTCCTCGAGGTCGACGATCGATCCGCTCAGGCGCTTCGCCGTAGCTTCACCGCCCTCTTGTAGAGGTCGACGTACCGCGTGGCCGAGGCATTCCACGAGTGGTCCTCGCGCATCACGCGCTGGACGAGCTCGCGCCAGGGCGCGCCGCCCGCCCGGGATCGCTTCATCGAGCGATCGAGCGCTTTCGTGAAGGCGCCGGCGTCGTATGTCGTGAAGGAAAAGCCGTTGCCGGTGTTGGGCTCGGCGTCGACGTCGCGCACGGTCTCCGCAAGCCCGCCGACCGCGTGCACGACCGGGATCGTGCCGTAGCGGAACGAGATGAGCTGCCCCAGCCCGCATGGCTCGAACCGCGAGGGCATGAGGAACATGTCGCTGCCCGCATAGATGCGCTGCGCGAGCGCCGCGTCGAATCCGAGCGTGAGCCAGAGCTTTCCTGCAGAGCGCCCCGCGAGCTCCTTCCATTTGGCCTCATACGCCGGATCGCCACTTCCAAGCACGACGATCTGCCCTCCGCTCTCGAGGATGTGCGGCGCGACGGCGGTCAGGAGATCGATGCCCTTCTGTTCGACGAGACGGCCGACCACGCCGTAGATCGGCGCGGCCGGATCGACCGTCAGCTTTCCCTCGCGCTGCAGCGCGTCTTTGTCCTTCGCCTTGCCGGACGGGTCATCGGCGCTGTAGTGCGCAGGAATATTCGGATCGGTCGCGGGATCGAAGGCCTTCGTGTCGATGCCGTTCACGATGCCGACCAAGCGCCGCCGCCGCGATCGCAGAAGGTCTTGCAAGCGCTCGCCGAACTCTGGGGTGAGGATCTCCTCGGCATAGCGCTGGCTCACCGTGCTGACGATGTCGGCTGTGGCGATGGCGCGCGCCATCGGATTGCATTCGTTCGGATCCTCGATGGCGAGACGTGCGCGCGGGAGGCCGATGGCCTTGAGCACGTCGGCCGACGTGCGTCCTTGGTACGCGAGGTTATGGATCGTGAAGACCGTCGCAACGTTCTTCATGCCGCGCGCGACGAGCGGTACGAGGAGCGCCGCGTGCCAGTCGTGCGCGTGGACGACGTCAGGGCGCGCGTCGCGGAGGTCCTCGAAGACGGCGCGGCAGAAGAACGCGTACCGCATGTTGTCGTCGGGTGCGCCGTAGACCTTGTCGCGCGCGAGCGCCCGTGGATTGTCGACGAAGACGACGCGCACGCCATCGCGCTGGATGGCGACATAGGACGTACGAAGGCTCTTTCCGGCGAATAGGACCGCTCGACTTGGACCGCCCTTGCTGATCCCGAACTTCGCTCGGTCGATCGTGCCGTGCAGGGGAAGGTAGAGCGTCACCTCGTGACCGAGGGCGGCGAGAGCCTGTGGGAGCGAGCCAGCGACGTCTGCGAGTCCACCTACCTTCGCGTAGGGCGCGGCCTCAGCCGCGGCGAAAACGATCTTCACGGACCTCCGGATGTTAACGACCTGTAAGGAGGCGGCGTCGAACCGGTGTCTGCGTATCCCC
>JAWVFH010000321.1:0-2631 GCA_033856255.1 Solirubrobacterales bacterium
GATGCCGGCGCGATGGAGGTCTCGGCCGGTGTGGACCCGACGCGGCTGCCCGCGGCGCTCGACGCGATCCTCGCCGAGCTGGCAAAGCTCCGCGACGAGGACGTCCCGCCGGAGGAGCTCGACAAGGCCAAGGACTACCTGTCCGGCGGGCTCGAGCTGCGGATGGACGAGACGCGCCACCTCGCCTCGTGGATCGGTGGCCAGGAGGCGCTTCACGACAAGGTCCTGACGCTCGAGGAGGCGCTCGAAGCGGTCTCATCGGTGACCGCGGCCGACATTCGCCGCCTTGCCGTCGAGCTCTTCCACGACGAGGGCTTGCGGATGTCAGTAGTCGCGCCCGCCCGATACGCCCGCGGGCTCGAGAAGCGCCTGAAGCTGCCCGCATGACGATGGAGCCCGCGACCTCCTCCGCCGCCCCGCCCGAGCTCCCCGCGCGCGACGCGAGCCTGGTCATGGCGCGACTCCATCTCCGGCTCGGGTCGCTGTCGCTGGCTCGGGCGGAGCTCGAAGCCCTCGCCGGCAAGGACAGCCTCGACGACGAGGGGATCCTCGACCTGGCCGAGGTGCGCTGGCGGACGGGCGATCTCGCAGGCGCCGGCGAGGCGGCAGCCGCAAGGCTCGAGACGACCCCGGACGACGTGATCGCGCTCGTCATCGCGGCCGAGTCCCAGGCTGATCTCGGTCGACCGAGCGAGGCGCGCCGGCTGGCCGGTCGGGCGCTCAACCGCTACGACGGCCCGATCGACACGATCTTCGCCGGCATGCCGCGCAGCTCGATCTGGCCGCTCGATTCGAGTACGCCTCCGGAGCCCGCCGGCGAGCTGTTCGAGGACCTTCCTCGTCCGCCGGGCGGCCATCTCTTTGCGCCGATTGCCCCGGTCGACGAGGCCGCCGAGTCTGCCGCGGCCGAGGCCGCATCGAGCGCCGGCGAGGCAGCGGGGCGAAGCCTGTGGGAAGCCCACGAGGATACGATCGCGCCGATCCTCCCGGACTCCGGGGAGTTGCTGACCCGCGCCCGAGCCGCCCTCGACGTCGGTCGGCCGGGTCAGGCGGCAGCCGCCCTGGCCCTCGCCCTTCGCGCCGAAGCCGGGCTCGCGCCGACCGTCCTCGATCTCATCGCCGGTCGAACGGAGCCGGTTCTCGCCCTCGTCCGCGGCGACGCCAACCGGATCGTCGGGCACGAGGCCGAGGCGCTCCGCGACTACGCCGCTGCCGTCGCCGCGATCGACAGCGAGCGCCGATCCGACGATCGACCGGCCGAGGCCGACGAGACGAGGTCCTCCTCGCGTCGACGCCGTTCGACGGCCACCGATAACCGAGAGGCCGTCAGCCCCAAGGCAACCGCCGATGCGGCCGCCGCGGCCGCTGAAGCCGCCGCTGCGGCCGAAGCCGACGCCGCGGCCGAAGCCGACGCGGAGGCGCAACGACACGCCGCCGAACTCGACGCCGCCGAGCAGCAGGCCGCCGAATTGGCCGAAGCCGAGCCGCCCGACCCATCCAACCCCGAAACCACCGATCCCAAGGAGAACACGTGAGCGAACGCACCCTCGTCCTGGTCAAGCCCGACGGCGTCCAGCGCCTGCTCGCCGGTCAGATCATCGGCCGCTTCGAGCAGCGCGGGCTGAAGATCATCGGGCTGAAGCTCGTCCAGGTCGATCGGGCGCTGGCCGAGCGGCACTACGCCGTTCACAGCGCCAAGCCGTTCTTCGGTGGCCTCGTCGACTTCATCACCTCGAGCCCGCTCGTCGCGATGGCGCTCGAAGGGCCGAATGCGATCGCCGTCGTCCGATCGATGGTTGGCGCGACAAAGCCGCACGAGGCCGCACCGGGCACGATTCGCGGCGATCTCGCCCTGGAAACCGCGCAGAACCTCATCCATGCGTCCGACAGCTCCGAGACCGCCGCCGCGGAGCTCGCCATGTGGTTCAACGCCACCGAGCTGCTCGACTACGCGCGCGATATCGACCGCTGGGCCCTCGCCCCGGCGGAGTAACCGGGGGCGGCGCCCGCCCTGCCGCGCCGCCGCCCTGCCGCGCCGCCGCCCTGCCGCGCCGCCGCGCTGGCGCCCTGGCGCGCTGGCGCGCGATAGTCCGAAAACGTACGCCGGCCAAAGCCTCTTTTCTTTCGCCTCGATCGTCCGGATCCGGACTCCGATTCCGTTGCATTGGGCTGGATGGAACAGAGTTCCCGCGGCGTACGTTCCCGGAGCATCCACAGTCCTTGCCGGGGCGAGGATCCCGCGCGGCCAGAGCGTCAATACCTTGCCAAAAGCCGCTCACAGCGGCCTTGGGCGAGAAATCGCGCCCGATTCGGGTGTTTGGCGGCTTCTGAACGTTGGACTCGAGTGTGAATGACGGCCGAAGGTCGTTGATACGGCTGGCCGAGCCTCCGATTGGTCGCCCAAGGCTGGCCACAGCGGCTTTTGGCATGAAACCGCCGCGCCCGCGCGACCCGGCGCGCCGCGGCGCCTCGCGGCGCCTTGCCGAATGCCTCACGCTTTGGCGACCATTGGCGCGCACGGCGGACGACGACCAAACACTCCGGGAGGCCAGCGATGATCAAGATCTGGAGCGAGCTGCGGATCGCGCGGTTGAAGGAGCAGGCCGCGGATCTCGCGACGCTCGTCTGGGT
>JAWVFH010000322.1:0-3322 GCA_033856255.1 Solirubrobacterales bacterium
AAGGCGAGGACGCCATCAAGGGATTCCGTGATCTCGCCCCCGCCGCCGACCTCGTCGCACCGATGCCCTACGCCGAGTTCCAGTGCATGATCGACGACCCGCCCGGCCAGTACCACTACGCGACCGCCGACTACTTCGACGACTTCCCCGACGAGGCCTTGGATGTCTTCTTGGAGTACGGGTTCGGGCGCAGGGCGCCACACTCACAGCAGATCCTGCTGCCCTGGGGCGGAGCCGTCGGCGCCGCGGGCGACGACACCACCCCGATGGCCAACCGCGCCAGCCGCTGGGTGACGCACCCCTTCGCCCTCTGGGAAGATCCCGCCGACACCGAGAACAACGTTGCCTGGGCGAAGGGGTTCAGGCGGGACATCGCGCCCTTCGCCAACGGCGGCGTGTACCTCAACTTCATCGGCAGCGAAGGCCAGGACCGAGTCCGAGCCGCCTTCGGGGATGAGAACTACCGTCGCCTCGCCGCCATCAAAGCCGAGTGGGATCCGGACAACATCTTCCGGGGTAACCAGAACATCATTCCCGCCCACTGACCGTGTGGGGCCCGCTGGTCCACCGTTCGTCCTCCCGAAGGCTGCCCCAGACAGTGCGAAATCCGACCTATCAGATTCCACAGAATGCCGGCGTTTCGCTCATCCCGTGATGGTGGTCGCGCTCGATTAGGGCCCAGGAACTCGGCCCGGCGACCGAGTGTGGGACCAACCTGGTCCTCAGGAACCTGGTCCTCCACCTCGGACGCCGCGTCGGCGCCGGAGGGCAGGACAAGCGTCGGGTTAGTGACGCTGGAACGACTGCACAGGAGCGTGTTCCGGTCCTCCTCGAAAGGCGTGGTGGCCGACTTGCACCGGCTGGCCGACATCGAGGCGTTGGGCGCGGCCCGGGAGGATGGTGAGCATGTGCGCAGTGCGCAGTGCGCAGTGCGGTGCGTCGTCTCGCGGAGGTGACCGTGGGATGGCGGCCGGCGCCGGCACCGCCGCTGCCGCCACCCCGGTCGCTCCCGCCGCGGCGCCCGTCGTGGCTCCGGTCTCTTTGGCTGCCTTCACCGCCGACGGTCGGGAGTTCCGGTTCTGCGAGGACTGGAACGACCGCTGGGACGACCGGTGCTTCCGCCACGACGACGGCGACCATCACGGCGACAACCACGACAACCACGACAACCACGATGGCCGCCACGGACGCTAGCCGCTAGGCACACGAAGAAGGCCCTCGGGCACCGTGAGCGCAGCACTTGACGGAGGGTGTCTCAAACGGTGGTCGAGGGCCGATTCACCTCCCTCGAGCGGGACAGATGGGTCTCGGCTCGAGGTTCCGACATACCGTGCTCGCCTCCCCGACCCACGACGCCCTCAACCTCCTCGCCAGCTGGGCTGCCACGCCCGACCGAACCCGAGATAGCACGAAGCGGCCGGATCGACACTCATAGGGCGCCCGTTCGTCAGCGTCGGATCGGGGTGTCATTCCGCATATAGGCCAGCGGCCCGCTACGACCCGCAGACGTAAGGGATTGCCGAGTCCTCACGCTGGTCGGCCATCGATCGTGAGGACGTCGGTCAAGATCCAGCCGGGAGTGCTACCAATTGCAACCAGCCGGCGAAAAGCCCGGCGAAACACCTGCCGAACCTTGATCGGCTCGCTCAACATTTTCGCAGCTCAATACCGGCGGCGGTGGGATTTGAACCCACGAGGACTTGCGCCTTGCACGAGCAACCCTCGCAATGGGGCGCTAGTCAAATCGTACTGCCATCGGGCCTTACAGATCGTCGGTTGATGCCCAATGGGCTCCTGCCGACCCGCTGAATCTCACTAGCCCCAGCTGTTGGCTGGCGCGGCGCCGCACCCTCAGCAGATCTCGGGATCCGAGTCTGTTCGAAGGCGCGGGAGGTGGGTTTCTCTGAAATATTCGTTGAAGTCTCGACGGTGGATACGGAATGAACCCCCCGCCCGTACGGCAGGCAGCCGCCCCGCGTGGACCAGGCGATACACCGTCATCTTTGACACCCGCATCATCGCCGCCGCCTCAGCCGCATGAACCGCCGCTACAGACCGGCTGCGGCGCCGACGGGTGACCAGCCAACTGGCGGTGTTCCCGCACCGGAACCAGCGGCAGCAGCGGTCACCCTGGCAAGCGCGGAGCCACTGCCACTCCCGTGGCGCCGCAGCGCTGTCGTTCTAGCGACGCTCCACACAGCGAGCACGACGCAGCACGAGGGAGGGAGGAACGACCGACAGAGTCCCGCTTCGCGCCGCACCCGCGTCCGATCCTGTGATGCGCGTGTGTGCGGTCCTTCTCCGCACTCCGCCATCCCCTCGATCCCCGATCACGCCTTCTTTAGCACAGTGGTTCTCCTGTTCAGATGCCTCGTAAGCCACGGGCGCCAACGCCGGTTGGGGAGCTGGTGATGGCAATACCCAAGATCAGGGAATAAGCGCCAGGTAACGCCAATTAGTGACCTGATCGTGTCAGGTCAGACTCAGTGAAAGGTTGCGGTCTATTGCTGGTGACTTTTGGCTACTCGTTGTCACATCTTGTGCGCTAACCAGGGGGACTGTGAGCTTGCTCGTTGCATTGCGTCACACAGAGTAGCGGGTGTCAAGTCGTCGTCAGGTCGGCATGGGACAGCACCACGCTCACCCGCGCTCCGCAGCCGCCGAGGTCCCAGCAGCATCTCCTGATTCATAGCGTGAACGGTGTGGCAGCTGTTTCCTTCCGGGAGCACAAGCTCGACCAACAGCGGCCGCCGCTCCGGTCTGATCGCTTCGCGGATATTGCGCAAGATGGTCGGCTTCGGAGTCGCCCAGGCATGGATGACGTTTTGCACACACGTAGGCGTCACCAGCCAGCACTCTGTCGAAAAACGACCCGCCGTCGAACCAGCCAGTACATGCACTGCGTCGGCATGTACGCCGACCCGCCATCCATTTGACCCGGGAGCCCCGAGTCGGAATCGGCTCCATCTGTCGACGCCAGGCCACCATCCGCATCGGGTTCCGACTCAACGACCTGCATCGCGCCGGAGTCTCACGGCTGCACGGGTTCGGCATGAAGCTCGACGGGCTCGAGTCCTACGGCGATCGACTCGCCAGCAGCGACTCGATGAGCTGGTCCTTCTCGGCTCGGATGCAGTACGAGCCCCGCCCTTACCAGCACCGAGGTGTGCCGTTGACAAATCCGGGTCTCCGCTGGCAGCTCCCCCAGCCAACACCAGCTCCCGCCGCCAGGCTTGTTAGGGGTGGTGTTGGGGGCCGCTGCCGCCGCACCGACCCCCGTCGCCGCTGCCGGCGCATGCCCCAGCGGCACAACGTCGACGCC
>JAWVFH010000323.1:0-2799 GCA_033856255.1 Solirubrobacterales bacterium
AGCTGGTCGAGTCCGCCATCAGCGGGATGCTGACCGGCCTCGATCCGCATTCCAGCTATATGGACGCCAAGAGCTTCAAGGACATGCAGGTGCAGACCCGCGGCGAGTTCGGCGGGCTTGGCATCGAAGTCACGATGGAAGACGGGCTGATCAAAGTCGTCTCGCCGATCGATGACACGCCGGCATCGAAGGCCGGCATCATGGCCAACGACATCATCACCAATCTCGATGACGAGGCGGTGCAGGGCCTCACCCTCAATCAGGCCGTCGAGAAGATGCGTGGCCCGGTCAATACCAAGATCAGGCTTAAGATCATCCGCAAGGGTGCGGACAATCCGGTCGAGGTGACGCTGGTGCGCGACAACATCCGGGTCCGCTCGGTGCGCGCGCGCGTCGAAAGCGATGATATCGCCTTCATCCGCATTACCACCTTCAACGAACAGACCACCGAAGGCCTGAAGCGCGAAATCGGCGCGCTGACCTCGCAGATCGGCGCTGACAAGCTGAAGGGGTTCATCATCGACCTGCGCAACAATCCCGGCGGTTTGCTGGAGGAGGCGGTGACGGTTTCCGATGCGTTCCTCGAGCGCGGCGAGATCGTGTCGACCCGCGGCCGCAACGCCGAGGAAACCCAGCGCCGCACCGCGCATGCCGGCGATCTCACCAAGGGCAAGCCGGTGATCGTGCTCATCAATGGCGGTTCGGCATCGGCCTCGGAAATCGTCGCCGGCGCGTTGCAGGACCACAAGCGCGCGACCCTGGTCGGCACGCGCTCGTTCGGCAAGGGCTCGGTGCAGACCATCATTCCGCTCGGCTCCGGCAATGGCGCGCTGCGTCTCACCACCGCGCGCTATTTCACGCCGTCCGGCAAATCGATCCAGGCCAAGGGCATCGTCCCCGATATCGAGGTGTTGCAGGACGTACCCGACGAGCTCAAGTCGCGGACCGATACCAAGGGCGAAGCCTCGCTGCGCGGCCATCTGAAGTCCGAAGGTGACGAGAAGACCGGCTCGCAATCCTACGTGCCGCCGGATGCCAAGGACGACAAGGCCATAAAGATGGCGGCCGACCTTCTGCATGGCGTCAAGGTCAACGCCACGGCGCCGGCCTCGGGCGACAAGGCCGCGATCGACAAGCCGGCCAACAAGGCGGCCAACTGATCCGTAATAGCCGTCATTCCGGGACACGCGTCTTCGCGTGGACCCGGAATCCAGCGTCATTGGATGCCTCTGGATTCCGGGTTCGAGGGCTTCGCCCTCGCCCCGGAATGACCGCGGTGGGAATCAGCACAACTTTGAATCGGGCGGCCTTCGGGCCGCCCTTTTTGTTTGAGGCGGGGACGGCATCGGAACCCGTTTTTGCGGCGCTTCCGCGCCGGGTCTGCGCCCTCTTGATTCGCCGTGGTATTGTCGACCGGCTGATTCGGGGGACCGGAAGGAATGGCGGAAACGGCGGACGATCTGAGCACTCCGCTCGGACAGGAGACGGTGCGCAAGAAGCGCCGCGTCCGGCTGCCGTTTTCCGCGACCCAGGCGATCGCGGTGCTGATGGGCTTGTTCCTGCTGGCCTTCCTGGGTTTTGCGGTCTTCAACGATAGTCCACTAGGGGGCGAGCCCCGCGCGCGCGTCGCGATCCGCGCCGCGCCCCCGGGCGACAAATCAACCACGGCGCCGCCAGGTTCACCGGCGCCGGTCGTAAAATCGGCCGCCGAGGCGGCCAAACCGGCGGCTCCCGCCGGGCAAAAGACCATCACCATCATCGACGGCTCCAGCGGCGCGCGGCACGACGTCGTGGTGTCCGGCGATGCACCCGACAAGATCGACAGCGACGCCGCCGCGCCTGCGCTGATGGCCGGGATCGATCAGCGCCTGCTGGAAAAATCGCGCTACGGCATGATCCCGGTCGCCGCGGACGGCCTAAAACCTTTCACCGCCTATGCGGGCGGCAGCGACGCCGACCGCGCCCGCGCCGCCAGGATGCCGAGCATCGCCATCGTGATCGGCGGCCTCGGCGTTGGCGCCGCCAAAACCAGCGACGCCATTATGAAACTCCCGCCGGCGGTGACGCTGGCCTTCACGCCCTACGGCTCGGACCCGGGCAAGCTGGTGGAGCGCGCCCGCGCGCAACGCCACGAGGTGTTGCTGCAGATTCCGATGGAGCCGTTCGACTATCCGGACAACGATCCCGGGCCGCAAACCCTGCTCACGACGCTCAGCGCAGAGCAGAATCTCGACCGCCTGTCATGGCACCTCAGCCGCTTCCAGGGCTATGCGGGAATAGCCAATTTCATGGGCGCGCGTTTCGTCGTCACCGACGCGGCGATGCAGCCGATCATTCGCGAGGCCGCCAAACGCGGCCTCGGCTACCTCGACGACGGGTCCGCGCCGCGCAGCGTCGCCTCCTCGGCGGCGGAGGGTCAGGCGATGCCTTTCGCCAGGGCCGATTTCAGCATCGACGCGGTGCCGACATCGGTGGAGATCGACCGGACGCTGGCGAAACTCGAGAGTCTGGCAAAGGAGCGGGGAACGGCGGTCGGCATTGCGTCGGCGCTGCCGATTTCGATCGAGCGGATCGGCGCCTGGACCAGGTCGCTGGAGAGCCGCGGCATCCTACTTGTGCCATTGACAACCGCGATGCTGAAATCAAAATCAAGCTGAACCTCATCCTGAGGAGCGGCGTCTTCGCCGCGTCTCGAAGGATGAGCGCCACCAACTCATGGTTCGAGACGGCGCAAGAGCGCCTCCTCACCATGAGGACGGAATACGACAACGCGAGAGGCATCGACGGAATGGCGCGCTA
>JAWVFH010000324.1:0-3018 GCA_033856255.1 Solirubrobacterales bacterium
GCCTCCCGCTCGCGATCGACGCGCCGGTCCACCGCCACCTCCTGGCGCTTCTCGTGGACCATCCAGCCGGCGATGATCGCGAAGATCGCGCCCAGGAACAGGAGATCTCCGCAGAGCCACATCAGTCCCCCGGCGATCTGCTGGTCCTCGAGCGCGGTCGGGCCCCACGACCGGATCGATGTCGCGTAGTGCGGATACAACGGGACGCTGGAGTTGAGGATCGTCACCGCGAGGAACGTGTTCTGCGGCATCTGGAGAAAGACGTACATGGCCCGAACCGGATGCGGCATCCGCCACGGGCTGGGGTCGGGGCCCACGGCCGGCCACCAGAACAGCAGCGCGGCGCCGAGGTACAGCGCATGCTCGAAGTCGTGAACGAGCGGGTCCTCGAGCGAGCGATTGAAGATCGGCGAGAAATGAGTCCCCCACATGACCCCGGCGAAGATCAGCCAGGCGACCACGGGAAACGTGACGACCTTCAGCACCCGCGAATGGAGGATCGGCAGGATCACCGTCCGCCGGACGTCCGGGGTCGCGGCCCGCAGGAGCAGGGTGATCGGCGCTCCGAGCACGATCAGGTGGGCGGCGACCATCGTCAGGAGCAGGTGCTGGACCATGTGGACGGAGAAGAGGCTGGTGTCGTAGGTATCGATCCCGGACATCAGGGCGATGGCGACGACGGCGAGGCCACCGAGGAATGCCGCGCTTCGCCGCCGCGGCACCGGGTTGGCCGGATGGCGCCCGTTGATGCGGCGCACGATCCAGATCCAGCCGAACGCGGCGACCAGCAAGGGGAGCGCCACCGCCGGCTCGAGCGTCCAGCCAAACGCGAGGCTCTGCAGGGTCGGCGGGTCGGCGGGGACCGGGCCGTGGGCCAGCACCGGACCCGCGGCTGCCAGGCCGAGGAACGAGGCGAGGACTGCCGAGACGAGACCGGATCGACCGGGGTGACGACGCATCGGCGTCATCGTCGCATGGAGTCCCGCTTCGAAGGCGCGGGAGCGACGGACGGGTCCGGGCGGGTGACCTCGGGCGGCCCGCCCGGCGGCTCGCGCGGCCCGGCGCCCATGGAGTTGCCTCCGTTATGATGGGCGCCGATCCGACCTCGTGGTCGGACGCGGCCACATGGCCGGCTCCGATCTCCATCTGGCGGCCCCACCCCCAGGAAGCGGGCGCCGCAGCTCGAGCTCGAGGACAGTCGATGTCGACCACCCCACGAAGCCGCCCATCCTCCGGCACGATCATCGGCTGGCTGATTGCGGCCGTCGTGCTCGTCGGGTTGGCGGTCCTGGTGGCCCTCAACGCCGGCTCGGTGTGGAGGAGCTTCTTCCCGCCCGATGCGAAGAGCGTCCAGGGACAGGCGATCCGCGACCTCTACGACATCGTCTTCGCCATCGCCGTCGTGATCTTCCTCATCGTCGAGGGCCTGATCATCTGGACCGTCCTGCGGTATCGACGCAAGCCCGGCGACAACGAGCTTCCGCCGCAGACCCACGGCAACAATCTCGCAGAGATCACCTGGACGCTGATCCCGACCGCGATCGTGATCTTCATGTTCGTGATCTCGATGCAGACGCTGAACACCGTGGACGCCACGTCCGCCCAACCGAACCTCAAGGTCAGAGCGGTCGCCGGCCAGTTCCAGTGGTCCTTCGACTACCTCCCGGCCGACGCCCAGTTCGAGACCAAGCCACTCTTCACCGTGAACGCGCCCGAGGGCCCGGACGGTGGGCTGGTCCTGCCGGCCGGCCAGACGACCCACCTCTTCCTGTTCACCCGCGACGTCATCCACGCCCTGTACGTCCCGCAGTTCCTCTTCAAGCGGGATGTGGTGCCGGGGGTCCAGAACCAGTTCGACCTGGACATCCCGGCAAGCGATGCCGGACAGACCTATCGCGGACAATGCGCCGAGCTATGCGGCATCGGCCACCGGATCATGGTGTTCGAGGTCCATGCGCTCGCGCCCGCCGACTTCCAGGCCTGGCAGCAGAAGCAGATCGCCGCGGCGAACGCGACTCCCGCGCCGGCGCCCAGTGGCGCAGCGGCCGGTCCGGCGGTCCCGCTCGTCGCCCAGAACATCAAGTTCGACCAGTCCACCCTGACCGCTCCGGCGACCGGCTTCACGATCGCCTTCGATAACCGCGATAACGGAACCCCGCACGATGTCGACATCCTCGACGCGAGCGGCACGAAGGTCTTCGACAGCACGGCATTCCCGGGTCCGGCGAAACACGACCTGCCGGTTCCCGCGCTCCCCGCGGGAACCTACAAGTTCGAGTGCTCGATCCACCCGACGCTGATGTTCGGCACGCTCACGGTCCAGTAAGGGAGCTTGATGGCGACCACGACGCTGACGCCCGCCGCCTCCGCCTACCGGAGCGGCCTGTATGAATGGCTGACGACGACCGATCACAAGAAGATCGGGATCCTCTACCTCGTCAACTCGTTCATCTTCTTCTTCATCGGCGGCCTGTTCGCCCTGCTCGTCCGGAGTGAGCTGGCGCAGCCCGGGCTCCAGATCCTCCACGACGAGCTGCTGTACAACCAGCTCTTCACGATGCACGGGACGGTGATGATCTTCCTCTTCATCATCCCGGTGCTCGTCGGCTTCGGGAACTACGTCGTGCCGCTCCAGATCGGAGCCCCGGACATGGCCTTTCCCCGGATCAACGCGTTGTCCTTCTGGATGCTGCCGCTCGCCGGGATCCTCCTGCTGCTTGGCTTCCTGACCGGAGGCGCCGCGCAGGCCGGCTGGACCAGCTACAGCCCGCTGGCCCAGGACCGGCCGCTCGCCTCGACCGGTCCGGGCCAGGATCTCTGGATCATGGCGCTGCTGCTGATCGGGACCAGCTCGATCCTGGGCGGCATCAACTTCCTCGTGACGATCTTCAAGATGCGCGCGCCCGGAATGACCATGTTCCGGATGCCGATCCTCGTCTGGACCGTCCTCGTCACGAGCGTCCTCGTGGTCATGGCCACGCCCGTGCTCGCGAGCGCCCTGATCATGCTGTTCATCGA
>JAWVFH010000325.1:0-3244 GCA_033856255.1 Solirubrobacterales bacterium
CGCCGAGCTGATTGCGACCTTCTCGACTCCAAGGCCAACGATGCGCTTGGCCTGTTCGACCGTTTTGACGCCGCCGCCGTAACACAACGGCATCCGGCATTCCACGGCAAGATTGGCGATCATCTTGAAATTCGGCTCGGCGCCTCGTGCGGTCGCATCAATGTCGAAAACCGCAAGTTCATCGGTTTCCTTCTCATTGAATATCTTGACGGCGTTGATCGGATCACCGACGTATTTTGGATCCTTGAACGCCACGGTTTTAACCAGCCCGTCATCGTGAACCAGCAGGCAAGGGATTATTCTCGGTCTCAGCAAGTTACAGCTCTGCGAAATTTTTCAGGAGGCGGGTTCCGAAACGGTGGCTTTTTTCGGGGTGAAACTGAACGCCGTAGATGTTCGCGGAGTGCACTGCGCAGCCGAAATCCGCTCCGTAATTGCATATCGCCAGCACGTCCTGCCGTCGATCGCAGTCGAAATAATAGGAATGCAGGAAGTAAAACCGCGCTTCCGTCTCAAGCTCTTCGAACAATTTATTGGGCGACAGCGGGTGAACGTCGTTCCAGCCCATGTGCGGCAGCGCCATGTCCTTGGTCGCGGCCTGGGATTTGAACGCCTTGACGTCGGCGTCGAGCCAACCCAGCCCCGGCAGTTTTCCTTCCTCGCTGCAGCGCGCCAGAATCTGCATTCCGACGCAGATCCCGATCACCGGCACCTTTTCCCTGAGCACCAGATCGTCGAGCGTATCCCGCATCCCGGACTGCTGCAGCAGTTCCATGGCATGATCGAAATGGCCGACGCCCGGCAGGATCAGCTTCGACGCGCCTTTCAGGTCGTCGGCCGTCCTGGCGATCGAAATGTTGATATTGGCCCGGTTGTAGACATTCGCGAACGCCGCGATGTTCCCCAGACCGTAGTCGACGATCGTGATCATCGGATGATCATCTTTTGCAGGCCGACCGCGCGCAAGGCGAGCGTTCCCAGATTGATCATGCCCATTCTGTTTTTATAATCATGATAGCTCTTGTTCGGGCCATCCAGCAGCGCCTGCAGTTGCGCGACCGTCAAATCCAGCTTGGTCGCGATATACTCGAAATCTTGCGCCATCATCTCTTCATCGTAGGCGGGCTGCGCGATCTTGCGAAGCGCCTCGTCCCGGCTCAACTGGCCGGTCAGGATCAGGCTTGAGAAGTGGGCCCGGCGCTTGTCGAAACCGAATTTTTTCGGCAGCCAGTAGCCTTCGTAGAATCGGGTAAAACGCGACTCGTAGTGCTTGTGGGCGTATTTCTGCCAGCCGAAGCGATCGGCGAGTTCCTGCATCGCCTCTTCCTTGAGGTAAGGGAAGTTATTGAGCGGCTTGACCACGCGAATGCCCTTCACAAACCGATAATAGAGCTTGTAGGTGAAAATGTCGGTCAGCGGGAACGTCTTGAGTTCGCGCGTTCCAAACTGACGATGGATATCCTTTAACTGAAGCAGGTCCGATGCGTGGTAGTGCCACTCCAGAGGCTCGCGCACGCATTCCGTGGAATAGTTGGCTCCGGTAAGAACGTATTTGACGCCGTGCTTTGCTGCGAAGTTATAGAGCGCGGCAAAGAACGCATGATCCTGGGGGGTATCGAGGTGAGGCACCTGAGCCTTGAAGAATGACAGCTGGAGATCCTTCATCTCCAGCCAGTTGATCACCTCGGTGTGCAGATCGAGGCCGAGTCCATCGACCAGTTTCTCGATGTTGTTGACGGATTGCTGCGAGTTCCAGCCGGCATCGACATGGAAGATCAGCGGCCGCAGCCCGAGCTTTTCCTTGGCGAGCACCACCAGATACGAACTATCGACGCCGCCGCTGACGCCGATGATGCAATCGTGGTCGCGGTCTTTTCCGTCCCTTTTGATCTGCTCGGCGACTGCCATGATCTCGCGCTCGCCGCGCTCATCCGGATGCCAGTTCGGCAGAATGTTGTCGTAGTAGTTGTTGCAATAGTCGCAACGGCCATGTTGATCGAACGTAATGTTGGAGTCCGACGTATCCATGATGCAGCTGGTGCAAATTTGGTAGGGGCGTCCCATGCTTTACCTAAAGTCCTATACTTGCCTACTTAAGAGGATTGCCGTGACCGCATCCGAACCGAAGCAGTCAATTTGCCTGAAGTTCCTGGACAAGACTTTCTATCACGTAGTCCTGCTCGTTCGCCGTAAGATATGGATGTACCGGAAGGCTTAGGACTTCCGCAGCGGCAATCTCGCTCACGGGAACTCCATTTCCAGCTATTGGGAACTCTTTGTATGCCGTCTGCTGGTGCAATGGCTTGGGATAGTACACTGCGGTCGGGATACCCTTGGATTTCAGATTGCGCGCGACGGTATCGCGGCGCCCGTCCGGAATCCTGATCGTATACTGGGCCCATGCCGAGACGACTCCGGGCGGCACAACGGGCACCGCGACCATGCCGTGTAATTTCTCGCTGTAGCGCGCGGCAATAACGTTTCGCTGCTCAAGCTCATCCGGAAAAATCCGAAATTTTTCGATCAGGATCGCAGCCTGTAACGTGTCGAGCCGGCCATTTATGCCGATTCGGACGTTGTCGTACTTGTCGCTGCCCTGGCCATGCACTCTCATACTTTTTATCGTTGATGCCAGATCCTCGTCATTGGTGAAAATGGCGCCGCCGTCGCCATAACAACCCAGCGGCTTGGCCGGAAAGAAACTTGTTGTCGTGGCAAGACCGATGCTTCCAACCCGCCGCCCATGATACTCCGCCCCAAAGCTTTGGGCCGCATCGCACAGTACCCACAACTCATGCGCCGCACAGATCGGTTCAAGCAGGTCGTATTCGGCAGGCAATCCGAACAAATCAACCACGATTACACCAGCTGGGCGAAGGCCATGCTGTCGCGCGGTTGCGATTGCGGCCTTGAGACTGTCGGGATCCATATTGAAGCTATGGTTCTGGATATCCACGAAAACCGGCGTGGCGCCCAGCAAAGCGACCATTTCAGCGGTAGCCGCAAACGTAAAACTTGGACAAAACACCGCATCTCCGGCCCGCACGTTCATGGCCATAAGGATCAGCAGCAGAGCGTCGGTCCCGTTCGATGACGACAGCGTATGTTTGACGCCGCAGAAGCGCGACAACTGCCCCTCAAGATCCAGAACCTCCGGACCCATGATGTAGTTGCCGTGTTCCATGACACGCCGGATCGCATGGTCCACATCATCGCCAAGCCGCAGTTTCTGCCGCTTGAGATC
>JAWVFH010000326.1:0-5046 GCA_033856255.1 Solirubrobacterales bacterium
CTCGATGTCACCAACCAGGACGTCATCGACATGAATCGGCGCCTCGGCGGCGATAAATCAATCAATGCGCCACTGCACGAGGACGGGGAAACCGGCGAATGGCAGGACCATCTCGTTGACCAGTCCCCTTCGCCGGAAGCAATCGTGGTCGAACAGGACGACAAGGAGCACCAGCATAGCGCGCTGATCGCCGCGATCGACGTACTGGATGACCGCGAACGTCGCATTTTCGAGGCACGACATCTGATCGACGAGCCGCTGACGCTGGAAGAGCTCGCCGCAAATTTCAACGTATCGCGTGAACGCATCAGGCAGATCGAGGTCCGCGCGTTCGAGAAAGTCAGAAAAGCGGCCAGGAACCTCGCCACAAAAGCGCCGGCGGCGATGCTGGAGAGCTGGGGCGCCTGAACTGGAGCGCGGATTCACTAGCGCGTAGCCGTGCAGGCGCGGCGCGGTCCGCGCATCAAATGAGAACCGTATGTTTATTGGAGCGAATGCGATGCGTTCTTTCTTGGCCTTAGGCCTGTTGATCACCCTGTGTGCGTCTGCCAGTGCGGCGACGGTGCATCACTCGCGGGACCATGTCATCGTTCGTCCCAGCCAAGGCTGGGCCTACGCAGCGCCTCGGCCGCCGGTCCACTACGATGACACCCCAAGCTACAACGACCCCTCTAAGTTTGGTGGCGGCACGGCGTTGCCGGCGACACCCTAAGGCTTCGAATTGCACCCACTCGGCGCCACCGCGAAGCGATGTCCGACTTCAGTCCGGAATCCGCAACCAAAGTGGACGTCCGCCAACGTCTCTGAATTCATGGGCTAGCGCCCTGGATCCGATCAGCAGATCGCGCTCACAAGTTCGGGTTGTTGAGTCACAGATCAACCCGCATAAACTCTGCGTAATGCGTTTCATACAGCGTAGACCTCGTTGACCTTGGCGGTCTCGACCAGTCGGCGCAATACTTCATGGTTTGACGGCGCGCGGAGCAGAACCGGGATCGATTTGTAGGACGGCGTTCCGGATTTTGCGTCGTAATGATCGAGCGCCACCAGGACATTCGCCTCCGGATAATAGGCCGCGATCGACCCCTGCGCGATGTTGTAGGCGACCGCCGTCAGGTTGCGCATGACGCGGCTGCCCGGCTTCGATCCCGCATCGGACACGACGCTGACATCGACGAGGTCGCCGTGCTTCAGGCCGCGGCTTGCGAGGTCCCGCTCATTGACGAACACGACGTCGCGGCGCCCCGTAATGCCGCGATAGCGATCGTTCAGGCCGTAAATCGTCGTGTTGTATTGATCATGACTTCTGATCGTCGTGAGCGTGAGAGCTTCACGATCCGTGACACGCGGATCCTCATCGAGACCGGGGTAGAGGAGAAAATTCGCCTTCTTCGTCGGCGTCAGCCACTCTCGTTCCGATGCAGCGACATACAGCCGGAACCCGCCCGGCTTCTTGATGCGGGCGTTGAAGTCTGCGAATGCCGGAAACACCGCTTCGATGCAATCACGAATCTTTCCGTAATCGGCGACCAGCTCAGCCCATCCGACCCGCGTGTTCGGCAATGCGGCCAGCGCCATCCCTGCGATGATTGCCGGTTCGGATCTCAGATGCTCGGACGCGGGCTTCAGTGCGCCGCGGGACGCATGGACCATCGACATCGAATCTTCGACGGTGACCGACTGCCGGCCGGTCGCCTGAATGTCGATCTCGGTGCGTCCCAGACAGGGAAGAATGAAGGATTGTTTCGCGACCAGCAAATGGGAGCGATTGAGCTTGGTGGCGATATGCACCGCGAGGTCGAGGTTCCGCATCGCCTTGAACGTGACTTCCGGATCGGACATCGCAACTGCAAGGTTGCCGCCAAGACAGACCAAGGCCTTCGAGCGTCCATCCCGGATCGCCTCGACAGCTTCGATCGCGTTGTGGCCCTTGTTGCGAGGCGGCTCGAATCCAAATACGCGGGCTATTCCGTCCAGAAGCTCATCATTCGGGATCTCCGTGATGCCGACCGTGCGGTCTCCCTGCACATTCGAATGGCCGCGCAGCGGAGAAATGCCGGCGCCCTTGCGCCCGATATTGCCGCGGAGCATCAGCAGATTGGCGATCTGCTGCACATTGCCCGTACCATGGCGATGCTGGGTGATTCCCATACCATAGTTGATGATGACCCGCTCCGCCTTCGCATAGATGCCGGCGGTGAACTCGATATCCGATCGCGACAGGCCCGAGGCTTCCTCGATTGCGGCCCAGGAGGTCGCATCGAGGTCAGCCAGCAGTTCGTCAATGCCGGTCGTATGATTGCTGATAAAATCCCGGTCGAGAACACCGGGGCCGCCTTCGGCAAGGCTTTTCGCATCGAGTGCCACGAGATGCTTCATGATTCCCTTCAGCACCGCGATATCGCCGCCGACCTTCACCTGATAGTAGGTCGAGGCGATCGGGGTCGAGCTCAGCGTCAGCATCTCGACAGGATGCTGCGGTGATGTGAACCGCTCCAGCCCGCGCTCACGCAACGGATTGAATACGATAATCGGCACTCCCCGTTTCGCGACCTCGCGCAGCGTCGTCAGCATGCGCGGGTGATTGGTCCCGGGATTATGGCCAATGCAGAACAGCGCGTCGCAATGATCGAAATCTTCCAGAGTCACTGTTCCCTTGCCGACGCCGATCGACTCCGGCAGGCCGACGCTGGTCGCCTCGTGACACATGTTCGAGCAGTCGGGGAAGTTGTTGGTTCCGTATTCCCGGGCAAACAGCTGATAGAGAAAGGCCGCCTCATTGGATGCCCGGCCGGAGGTATAGAATTCCGCCATATCGGGGGCCGGCAACGCCTGGAGCGCGGCGCCGATCTTCGCGAGCGCCTCGTCCCAGGAGATCGGCAGGTATCGATCGGTAGCCCGGTCGTAGACCATCGGATGCGTGAGGCGGCCCTCATTCTCAAGGTCGAAGTCCGACCATTTCCAGAGCTCGCTGACTGGGTGGCTTGCGAAGAATTCCGGCGTCGTCCGTTTGGCCGTCGCCTCCCAGGCGACGGCTTTGGCGCCGTTCTCGCAAAACTCGAACGACGAGGTATGTTTCGGATCGGGCCAGGCGCAGCCCGGGCAATCGAACCCGTGCGGCTGGTTCATGCTGAGGAGACCGCGAGTCTCTTTTACGACGGCCATTTGACCACGCACGGCATCTGCCACCGCTTTCAGGGCCCCCCACCCGGCGGCGGCTCCCTCGTAATCGCCGACGCCTGCGACATCATCTTCGCTCATTGTTCGCTCCAAGCTCGCGGTGATGTCTGGCCGAGAATTATTTCAAAGCCGCATGGACATTTGTCGTCGCAGACAGTGCATGGACATCGGAAGTAAAGGAGAACTGCTCAAGTAAAACAATTTTTAGTCTTCCGGGCCAGGCACGGACGGTCGAAGCAACAATAAACGCGTATTTAATTGTGCAAGCGCGGCGAGCCGAGCACTTTCAACCTTGAGAGCGTCTGAAGACGTTCAGAACCGGTCGCGGCCTGTAGAGACGAAATCTTGCGCCCAGATTCGACGGAGGGACTCCATGCGCGCGCGTTTTTCGATGAGATTATCGTTGATCGCCATGATGTTCCCGGCGCTGATCGTTTGCAGCGCCGCGATGGCGCAAGTCAGCGGAATGGCCAGCCCGACACCCACCATGGGTGCGACCTCGCCGCTTGGCATGTCAGCAACGGGTTCATCGGTCTTGCCGACCGGTATCCCGCTTGGCTCCATCGAAATCGGTTCCCCCGGCGTCAGTCCGGCTCCCGGCGACGCAACGGGCACAATTGCCATGCCGAGCAGCAGCACGACATGCTCGACCATCGGGACCGCGCCATCGTCCATGTTCGGATCCACCGCGAGCTTCGATGGCGGCGGAATGGCACCGGGAACCGCGGCGCCTGCTACCGGGGCGACGTCAGGAATGTCGACCTCGCCGGCAACCTCGATGTCATCGGGAATCTCAGCGACTTCGGGAATGTCGACGACCACAGGGATGCTGCAGACCTCGGGCATGTCCGGAATGTGCGGCTCCGGTTCAAGCAGCATTATTTCGTCCTCGACGCCGACATCGACGTCGCCGACGACACCGGGTGGCGGCGCTCGAACCGGAATTCCGATGGGATCTACCGAGATTGGCAACCTTGGGGTCAGCTCCGCAGCAGCGGTACCCACATTGAGCGTATCGCCCAGTGTGGGTTTGGTGGGACCGACGGCGGTCGTACCAACCATGCCCACGATTACGTCGCCGGCCGCTGCTTCGTCTGCAACGACAAGCACTTCCGTATGCCCAAATACTGGGCTCCCGTCAGGCACCACGGGCGGCTGCTGAAATCAACTTTCATCCGAGGGCTGGACTGATCATGAAAAAGAAAAGCGTCATTGCAGTCCTGCTGACCGCCGTCGTTGCGGCCGGCGGCATTCTGTACTTCATGCATGCTCAAGCCTTGCAGAAGGCCGCTGCCGCGCCCGCTCCGCCGCCCCCGGTCTCGGTCGTTGCGGGTGTGGTCGCCCAACATGACGTGCCGATCTATCTGAGCGGCGTCGGAACGGTGATTGCCTATAACACCGACATCGTGCGCGCCCAGATCCAGGGGCAAATCATCAGCATCAATTTCACCGAAGGCCAGACCGTCCATGCCGGCGACCTGCTCGCGCAGATCGATCCGCGGCCCTATCAGGCCCTGATCGATCAGTACACTGGAAACCTCGAACGCGATCAGGCCCAGCTCATCAATGCCCAGGCCAATCTCACGCGCTACACCACGTTGGGAGAAAAGGGCTGGGCCACACCGCAGTTGCTCGAGACCCAGAAGGCGCAAGTGGGACAGCTGCAGGCGGCCATCAAGGCCGACCAGGCGCTGATCGACGCCGCCAAGGTGCAGCTCAGCTTCACGCGCCTGACCTCGCCGATCGACGGCGTGGCCGGGATTCGTCAGATCGATGTCGGCAATATCATCAGCCCGTCGAGCACCAACGGCCTCGTCGTTGTCACCCAGATAAATCCGATATCGCTGATCTTCACTCTCCCGGTGA
>JAWVFH010000327.1:0-2859 GCA_033856255.1 Solirubrobacterales bacterium
CTGAACGTGCTGGCCCATGCCACCCAGACCGAGTTGGCGAGCCGGGGGATCCGGGTGCAGGTCATCGGCGGCGATCGATCCGACGACGAGATCGTGTACTACCTCCTGCATGGCGGTGAGGACAGCAGCATTCGGCTGTTGGACGACCCGACGCCACTATCCAAGAGGCAGTATGAGGACTGGCGCACGGAAGTCATGGGCCTGCGTAGTGCGGTTACCGCCTGAACGAGCGCAGGGGAGCCTGGCGCCGCGGCAGCCACGTCGCCGTGCCCTCGCCGTGGATTCCAAAGCGGTCCTGATCGGACGCGTGCTCGCCTGTGGGAATGGCCGCGCACGATCACCTGGTGTGCACGAACCCCGACGGTGAATGAATTGAGCTGACCAGGTGAATTAATCGCTCAGCTTACTGTGGCCGCCGCTGGCTCAGCCAGCACCGCCCGACTGTGTTGCTTAGCCTTCGGGCGAACCACGGTGACGGGACACTCTGCGTGAAGGACACAGTGCAATCCGACAGAACCGAGAATCGCGCTGGCGATCGCGCCGCGGCCATGGTGGCCCACGAACAGCATGTCCGCGGTGCTGGATTCGTCGGTCAGGATCCAGCCGGCCGCCCCAGGCCGAACGAGGACCTGCACCTGCGGCGGCTCCGGAAGACTGAAGACCACTTCCTTGACCAGCGCATTCGTCTCTGCTCGGACACTCTCGGCGATCTGCTCATCTGATACGGGGATCGGTACCCCGTAGCGGGCACCGAACCGTCCCGCGGACTCGAACGTCGAGACCACCCGAAGCGTCGCACCGCGCAGGACTGCTTCAGTCGCTGCGTACTCCAAGGCGAGCCGCGAGTCCGGGGAGTTGTCAACTCCTACGACGAATACTTCAGGAGAACTCATAACAGTGTCCTTCCGGTAGCGCACGTACCTCGCAGCGAGGGTGCAGGAAATTCCGTGAGTCCAAGAATCGGGTAGGCGACACACCCGCTGCCACGGACTAAAGTCCCGATATACATGAATATTGCATCAACGGCGCCGCTTCAAATTTCTGGCGCCGGCCGCGATGTGGGTAAACGGCCCGGGGGATACGGCCATTGATCCTGTCCGGAGTTGCGTTCGCAGACGTGCGGAGCGGGTGACGCGTCGCCCTGTGTCGGAGGTTCACTGAGCGAACCGACCAGCCGACCGGCCGACAGTTCGTCAGGGCGACGGCACCGGCTGAGATGCCGTTGTGGCGGCCGTCGGCGGGCTCGTCCAAGGGCAGCGGGTCGTCGCTCGCCGGAGCGTCGCCAAGTCGGTGGTCCCCGCGCGGCAGGGCACAGGTGAGCAGGTCACCAGAGGTTGCTGAGCGTGTGCGGATCGGTGGGTTCCTCCGGCGTCGGTGCGCGATGGCGCGAACCCCCCGGCTCCGCGGCGATGACGATGGCCGGGCCGGTGTATCGCCCACCATCGGCATGTTTCGGGGCGTCGGCAAGGTCGTCGCGGATACCGCGCGCCCAGGCGCGGATGGAATCCCAGTCGCGGCTGTCGCCGCGCATATCGGCGCTCGAGGCCATCCAGCGCGCGAGGAGGCCCCGCGCGTGCTGTGTGTCGAGGCGACCGCCGAAGGTCATCGGCGGTTGGGTGCCGAGCCGCGCGCCGATGCGTCGGACCGCCCGGGGGACCGGTGTGACCGTGTCCGGCTCGATAGGTCCGCTCTGGAACAGCCACACGGATAGGTCGCGCAGGGTGGTGAGGTTGCGCCGCAGGTATCGAACCGCGTCAGGGCGCCAGCGGCGGAGGTAGATCGCGCTTCCCAGCACGACGGCCCGATATCCGGAGGGCTCGAGGGCGGTTGCCGCGGCGCACACGTCGACGGAAAGGCCTCCGGCGCGCAGTTCGTCGGCGATCGTCTCGGCGATCTGCCTGGTGGAACCCATCTTGCCTGCATGGATCACGAGTACGTCGGTCACTTCCGTCATGGGCGAAGTCAATCGCGAGCACGTTGGTGAGGCAGGTGCCGGACGGTCTGATCTGGCAGGTCCAACGTCCTGACCGACCTGCCCGCAGGGCTATGGCCCGACCGTTCAAGGCGATCAGCGGGTCGTCGGGGTCTTTCGGCAGTATCCATACCGTGCCCGTGGGTTCCAGTATCGAGGGACCAAGGCTGGCGCGAAGCTGCTGAATTCGCCGAACAATACTTTCGGCCCTCTCGACCGGGAAGGACACGTGGCTCCGATGGGCATCGTGGTGGGAGTGGACGGTTCGGGTGAATCCTGTGCAGTGCTCGAGTATGCGATTTCGGAGGCGGGTTTTCGGTGCACGGATGTGACCGTTGTGGCCGCGTACGTACCGCCGCAGCTGGCGGGAGCTTTCTACGGTATGGCCGTGCCGATCTCCGACGTCGAGTTCGCCCGGAAAGTCGAAGTCGAGACGAGAGAACTCATTGACCGGGTTCTGCTCGAACATCAGCCGGCTCCGGCGGTCCACCTTCTCGTCGTGCCGACTCGCTCGCCGGCTCAGGCCATGCTGGACGCATCTGCCCGTCGAGGTCGGTGTGAGCCCCGCGACGGCGTATGACCGCTGACTCCGGCAATGTCTCCATCGATCATTGAGAGGTTGTCGGGATGAATCAGCCCGTCTCAGGACCCGCGGCGCGTCCAGTCCCACGTTCAGGTGGTCGGCACCGACTGTGCATCGACGGCCCCGGGCAGCGGAACCTGCCCACCACGCAGCTGGTGGTCGGCTACAGCGAAGACCCGGCTTCGGGCAGCGCCCTGGCTGTCGCCGCCGATCTGGCAGGGCGCCTGTTCGCCCACTTGCACGTGGCGCACGTCATCGACCTCGATGACTATCCCATCGACCCGGACTCCCCGAGTTGGGAAGC
>JAWVFH010000328.1:0-3446 GCA_033856255.1 Solirubrobacterales bacterium
CTTCGATGGCGGCCGTGTGGGTCCGCAGAGCGTGCGCGAGACCGGCCTCGGCGATGCCGCCCGGGCGGAGCTCGAAGATCAGCGACCGCATCTCGGCGAGTGCGTCCTTCTGGAGTGCCCTGAGCGAGGCCAGCTTCTCCGCCGCAGCCCCGGGATCGCGCTCGATGAGCAGCTCGGCCGCCCGGGTCTGGAGCGTCATCGAGAACAGCGCCTGGGTCACCGAATCGTGGAGCTCGCGGGCGAGGTGGGCCCGCTCCTGGCTCGACGCAAGCTCGCCCGCCTGGCGACGGAGATCGGCCTCGAGCCGGACCCGCTCGCGGATGTCTCGGGCGGCCCCGTGGATCCCGGCGAAACGGCCGTCGGCGTCGACCATCCCGATGGCGCTGACCTCGACCGCGATTCGGGCGCCGTCCCGGCTGCGGAGGGAGAAGCGGCTGACCTGCATCCGGGTCGGTTCGTCGATGAACTGCTGCCAGGCCTCCGCGGCGTCGGGAAACGTCTCGAGATCGACGATCGACGAAAAATGCCGGCCGACAAGCTCGCCGGGGCGGAAGCCCGTCAGCGGAATGACCGTCTCGGAGTAGTACGTGTAGAGACCGTCGGCATCGGTCGAGAACACGACGTCCGGCGAGTTCTCGACGAGGAAGCGGTAGCGCTCCTCGGAATCGCGGAGCTCGCGCTCCAGCCGATCGCGCTCACTCATGTCCCGCACCGAGCCATTTGCGCCGGCGAACCTGCCGTCGGCGTCGAGCGTCCCGAAGGCGCTGAACTCGGCCGGGATCGGTTGGCCGTCGCGGTGCAGCAGGTCCAGGCGACCGCGAATCTCCTTGTGCTCGGAGGTCAGGTTGGCCGTCCAGTCCACCCTCGTCGCCTCGGCCGATGAGTCGTGGACGATCGCGCCGAAATGCTTGCCGAGCAGCTCATCTGGCAGCCAGCCGGTCAACCGCTCCGAGGTATCCGACACGAAGCTGAACCGGCCATCGGCATCGATCGACCAGATGAGGTCCGGCGAATTCTGGACGAGGTGGCGGTAGCGACCCTCGGATTCGCCGAGCAGCTCGTACAGGTTCGAGTTCGAGAGCGCGATCGCCGCCTGGTCGGCGAGTCCCTGGAGGAGGTCGAGCTCCTCGGCGGCGAACTCGTGCGGCTGGCCGTAGGAGACCGCCAGCGTCCCGATCACCTCGCCGGCCGGAGCCCGGAGCGGCGCCGCGGCCATCCCGCGCAGACCCAGCCGCTCGGCGGCGGTGTCGTCGTCGGTCTCGTGTGGAATGCGTGGATCGACCCGGTAGTCGTACGTCCAGATCGGCCGGATCTCGTCGGCGGCAAGGCCGTTGATCCCGCTGCCGAGCGGGAACGTCATCTGCCGAAGCCAGGCTTCCGTCTGCGCGTCCATCCCACCCGCGACGACGACCGGGACGAGGTACGTGGCGTCCTCGGACATCCGGGTCAGGTGGGCTCCATCGGACCGCAACAGGCGGCGTGATTCCTCGACGACCCTCGCGAGGATCTCCTCCGGGTCACGCAGCGAGGTGATCCGGGCGGTGATGTCACGCAGCGAGCGCTCGGTCTCGGCGCGCATCTCGAGCGCCGCCTGTGATCGCTCCAGCTTCTCGATGAGGCGGGCGTTCTGGATCGTGATCGCCGCCTGGTCGGCAAGCCCCTGGAGGAGGGCGGCCTGGTTGTCGTCGTAGGCGTCCGGTCGGTGGCTGCTGACCGAGATCGCGCCGAGCGGCCCGGACTCTCCCCGGAGCGGTGTCGAGAGGACGGACCGATAGCCGACCTGAACGACGAGGGCATCGGACACCTCGACGTGCTGGAACCGCGTGTCGGCAAGGTAGTCGCCGGTACGGAAGGCCTCGCCGCGCTCGACGGCCAGCCCCGCAGCTCCTTCACCGACGCGGAACGAACGGTCGAACCCGGCGGCCTGGGTCCGGACGGCGTCCTCGCCTGAGGCGAAGGCCCAGACGAGGCTGTCGCCCTCGAGCATGTCGATCCGGGCGCTGTCCGAGTCGAGCAGCCGCCGGGCCTCGTCGACGGTCTGCTGGAGAAGGTCGGATGGATCGTGGATCGCGGTGATCCTTGCGGCGATCTCACGGAGCGCCCGTTCCGCATCGGCCCGCTGGCTGAACTCGGCACGCGACCGGGCCAGTTCCTCGATCAGGCGCGCGTTCGTCATCGCGATGGCGGCTTGGCCGGCGAGCGCCTCGATCAGGCGCGCACCGTCCTCATCGAACGCGTCGAACTCGCTCGAATAGACGGTCAGCGTCCCGAGCGGCCCCCGGTCGCCGATGAGCGGCACGGCCAGCGCGGAGCGTATGTCGTGCTGTCGGGCGTGCTCGTCGGGGGCGTCGGCGTGGTCGAACCGATCGTCGGCGAGATAGTCGCCGGTGAAAACGGGCCCGAGGGTACGGACCGCCCGTCCGGAGATCCCCTCCCCGGCCTGGGCCTCGCCGCTTCCCGAGATGGGACCGAGACCAGGCCGGCGGCCGGTCGTCGCGTCGTAGGCCCAGTACAGCGCGCCGTCGGCCTCGCTGAGCAGATCGATCCTCGCCCCATCCGCGCTCAACAGCCGCGCCGCCTCGTCGACGGAGCGCTGGAGGACCTCGGCCGGATAGCGCAGGGCGATGATCCGGCCGCCGATCTCGCGCAGTGCCCGCTCGGCGTCCGCGCGCCGCTCCAGCTCGACACGCGAGCGGGCAAGCTCCTCGATGAGATCCGCATTCGCCATCGCCGCGGCGGCGTGGTCGGCCAGGGCCCGGACGAGTGCGATCTCCGCGCTGCCGAAGGCATCGATCCGCGTCGAGAATGTCCCCATCGCCCCGAACGTCCGGTCACCATTGATCATCGGCGCGACAACGAACGAGTGGATGTCCAGCTCGGCGATCAGCCGGTCAGCTTCCGGGAAGTGGACGAAGCTCGGGTCGGCCGGATAGTCGCCGGTCGACACCACGACACCCTCGGCGACGGCGCGGCCGAACATGCCGACCCCGATCTCGACCTTGAGCGAGCGGACCCACGACCGGCGACGGTCATCGGTGATGCCCGCATCGTGGGCGAACCGCAGGATGCCGCTCTCGTCCAGGAGATAGGACATCGCCCCGTCGCCCTGGAGCAGCCTCGCGGTCTCGCCGACGGCCCTTGCCAGGATCGCGTCGACGCTGTCGGGGCCGGCCGGACGGTGCGGATGAGTCGTGGCCACGGTCGGAGAATAGTCGCACCCGAACCGAAAGACATCGACGGACGGCCGTGCCGCCTACGTCATCTGTCGCGCCCGGCCATCGCTTTTCGCGATGACGAGCCGCAGGCCATCGACCATCCGCGTTCATCGACGGCCGCCGACCGACTCGCGCCTCCCCCGCGGCGACGATGCCTCCAGACGCCGAGCGATCGCCCGGCGCGACCTGACCCACCACACAACGAGGTTTGACAGATGAGTCTTCGAAGCG
>JAWVFH010000329.1:0-2619 GCA_033856255.1 Solirubrobacterales bacterium
GGGCCCTCGAGAAGGCCGGCCTGACAGCCGGGGACATCGCCCACGTCAACGCCCATGCCACCTCGACCCCAGAGGGCGACCGGGCGGAGCTCCAGGCGATCGCGACGATCTTCGGCGACGGCGCAGGCAAGGTCACGGTGACCGCGAACAAGTCGATGATCGGACACACCCTCGGCGCGGCCGGTGCGATCGAGGCGATCGTCACGATCCAGTCGATCCGCGAGAGCTGCGTCCCGCCGACGATCAACCTGGTGGATCCGGACGATGCCGCGGCCGGTCTCGACATCGTGAGCGGACAGGCCCGCAGCCAGGACATCGAGATCGCACTCTCGAACTCGTTCGGGTTCGGCGGCCAGAACACGGCGCTGATCTTCCGGCGGTGGCGCGAATGACGGAACCGCTCGACCGACCGACCGATGACCCCCAGGCGAGCGCGGCGACGGACGCGACCGCCGAGTCGTTCACGCCGGCAGACCATGTCGCGGCCGGCGACGCCCTGGCGCCCGACCTCGCGACGCCGCCTGACCTCGAGGGCGAAGTCGCGGCCGACAGCCGGCCGGTCGACGGCGATGGCGGGCCGACGGATGCGCCCGCGGACGCGACAGCCGAGCCCGGCGAGCCCGCCGCGAACCCGATGGAGCCAGGTGACTCATCGCTCCTCGCCCTGATCGACCGGCTCGGAGCCATCCTCGAGCGGAGTGACCTGACCGAGATCGAGGTCGAATCGGGCCGGACCACTGTCGTCCTTCGAAAGCCGACGGCCCTCCCGGTTCCCGCCGCGGCCCCCGCTCCATCGGGCCCGGATGCCGCAACCGCCGCGGCACCCGTCGCAGCCGACAGCGCCCGGGGCGGTGTGTCGGGCGCCGGCCCGTCGAGCGGCGGCGGCGCCCCAGCCCGCCCGAGCGTCAAGGCGCCGCTCACCGGCATCTGGTACGGATCGCCGACTCCCGGATCGGCGCCATTCGTCGAAGTCGGTCGCGAGCTGGCCGTCGGTCAGGTCGTCGGGCTGATCGAGGCCATGAAACTGTTCAACGAGATCAAATCGGACCTCGCCGGACGTGTCGTCCGCGTCGTCCCGGATAGCGGCACGCTCGTGAAAGCGAAGCAGCCGCTCATCGAGGTGGAGCCGCTGTGAACGCTGAAGTCCGTCACGCTCACGTCACCGGCTGGGGGCGATACGCGCCATCCCACGTGCTGACGAACGCCGACCTGGAGCGGATGGTCGACACGTCCGACGAATGGATCCAGAGCCGGACCGGGATCCGCGAGCGGCGCGTTGCGGCCGCCAACGAGACGACCGCGTCGATGGCCGCCGTGGCGGCCCTGCGGGCGATCCGGACGGCCGGCCTCGAGCCCGACGACATCGACCTCATCCTGCTCGGGACGCTCACGCCGGACTACTGGATGCCATCGACGGCGGCCCTCGTCAAGGAGGCGATCGGCAACACGAAGGCTGCGGCGATGGACATCGCGGCGGCGTGCTCCGGGTTCGTCTACGGATTTGCGACGGCCCAGGCGTACATCGCGGGCGGCCTCGCGAAGCACGTCCTCGTCATCGGCGCCGAGTTGCTGACCCGCTTCCTCGATTACACGGATCGGAGCACGTGCATCCTGTTCGGTGACGGGGCTGGGGCGGTCGTGCTGTCCGCGAGCGATGAGCCCGGCGGCGCGCTCGGGGTCGAGATGACGACGGAGCCGCGCGGCGCCTACATGATCTGGCTGCCGGCCGGCGGGGCGAAGAGCCCGTCGTCTGCGGCGACGATCGCCCGCGGCGAGCACTACATCCGGATGGAGGGCAAGGAGACCTACCGCTTCGCGACAAAGACGATGGCCTCGACAGCCCTGGAGTCGATCCGCAAGTCCGGGCTCGAGCCGTCGGACATCGACCTGTTCATCCCCCACCAGGCGAACATCCGGATCGTCGAGGCGGTCGCCAAGGGCCTCGACCTGCCGATGGAGAAGATGTTCGTCAACCTCGACAAGTACGGCAACACCTCGGCCGCGTCGGTCCCGATCGCCCTCGCCGAGGCCGTCAACGAGGGCCGGGTGAAAGTCGGCGACAACGTCGTGATCGTCGCCTTCGGGGCAGGCTTCACGAGCGGCGCGGTGACCATCAAGTGGACCGCGGATCCGGCCCGTGGCCGAGCCGGCGATGCCGCAGTACGGCCCGAGGACGTCAGCGTCCGGCTGCCGGTCGACTGGGACTCGGTCGATCCGATCCCGGAGGCGCTGGCGGAGCTCATGGCCCGGCCCGGTCCGGTCGACGTGCCACTCGATGACGTTGCACCGGGCGAACCGGAGCACGCACGCCAGCCGGTCGGCTGAGGCTTGCTCAGGCAGACGCCGCCGAATTCGCGCCATATCTGGAGGTCCGAGTGATCGATCTATCGGGCAAGAGCGCCGTCGTCACCGGCGGATCGCGGGGCATCGGCCGGGCGATCGCCCTGCGCCTCGCCACCCAGGGCGCCGACGTGGCGTTCAGCTTCAAGGGCAACGAGGCCGCGGCGAAGGAGACTGCCGCCGCGATCGAAGGGCTCGGTCACCGAGCGCTTCCGGTCCAGGCGGACATTTCCCAGCCCGACGCCGCGGACGTCCTGATCAAGGCGGCCCTCGAGGCAT
>JAWVFH010000330.1:0-2518 GCA_033856255.1 Solirubrobacterales bacterium
AAGATCACCGCCCAGCAGGCCTGAGGCAAGGGGCCCGGCGCTTCGCGAGCGGCCACCACGGCCGTCCGGAACCAGCGTCATCTCGCGTCAGCTCCTTGCGGCGAGGTACTCCACCCGCAGGAGCTCGGCGACCTCACGCGCCTCGGCCCACGCCTTGGAGCCCATCTCGGCCTCGGCGGCGGTCGCCTCGGACGCTCGCCAGGCCAGCAGGAGGTCCTCCGGGGTTGCGGCAGACACGGCCGCGTCGTAGGCGGCGCTCGCCTGGCGCGCTCGCTCCTCGGTGTTGTTTGCGTTGCCGACCGCGATCGCCTGCCGCTCAGCCTCCAGCCAGGCGCTGGCCAGGACCTCGATAGGCCCGTCGCCTACGGTGCCGGCCGCTTCGCGTGTCGGCTTTTCGCCCGGATCAGCCTCGCCTGCTGCGCCCCCGTCAACCATGGTCGGCCCGTCGGGACTGGACGGGCTGAGCCGATCGCTCATCCCGGTCCACGCTGAGGTGGCGCCCGCGGATCGTTGCCCCACGCAGCGCGGCGATGATGTCGTCCGCGATCGGGGCGGCAACATCGACTAACGAGAACTGGTCGGCGATCTGGATCGCTCCGACCGCTCCCCCACCGACGCCGGCCTCGTTGGTGATCGCCCCGACGAGATCCCCCGGGCGCATCCCCGCGTCGCGACCGCCACCGACGACCAGTCGAACCCAGGCGCCGTCGTCATCCCGCCGGGCGGGTAGCGGCCGGCCGCCGGGCGCGGGTCTCTCGTTTGTCGCCGGTCGTCCCGGACGCCCCGCCGGGCTCGGCCGAGCGGACGCGGGACCTCGGGCGGGACCGCCGCGATCGACATAGCCGCCCGACCTGGGGGCTCCAGCCGGTCGACCCGGCCCGATCGGACCACCCGCCCGACGCGGCTCCGGGCCGGTCGGCAACCACGCGGCGGCGAGCTCCGGCTCATCCCGGTCGTGGCCTTCGGCTGCGCTTGCTAGGGCAACAGCGGCCAGGGCAATGTCCACCAGGTCGAACTCCTCGCTGAGCGGTTCGATGACACCGCGATAGCGGCCGAAGTCGTCGGCCACGAGCGCCTCGCGAAGATTGGCCCGGAGGATATCGAGCTGCCGTTCGCGGAGGTCGGCCACGGTGGGCAGTCGGGCGATCTCGAGCTTTGTCCGGGTCGATGTCTCGATGTTGCGAAGGAGCCGGTGCTCGCGCGGCTCGACGAGCGTGATTGCCGTGCCTTCGCGACCCGCCCGACCCGTTCGGCCGATCCGGTGGACGTAGGCGTCCGGATCAGACGGCACGTCGAAGTTGACGACGTGGGAGACATGGTCGATGTCGAGGCCTCGTGCGGCCACGTCCGTCGCCACAAGGACGTCGAGAGAGCCATCGCGGAACCGCCCCATCATCCGGTCGCGCTGTTCCTGCGAGAGGCCGCCGTGGAGCGCCCCGGCATCGTGGCCGCGACTGCTCAGCGCGGCAGCGAGGTCGTCAACCTCGCCGCGTGTCCTTGCGAACACCAGGGCGGAGGCCGGATCCTCGACGTCGAGCAGCCGACAGAGCGCCGCGAGCTTGTCCGCTCGCTTGACGACGTACGCCACCTGGCGGACCCGGGCAATCCCGTCGCCGGCGTTCTTCTCGGCGTGGACCGTGACCCGAACGGGCGTCTTGAGGTGGCGATCGGCGATCCGACGGACGGTCGTGGAGATCGTGGCCGAGAAGAGCGCCGTCTGGCGCTCGGCGGGGATGGCACCGAGGATGGCCTCGAGGTCCTCGGCGAAGCCCATGTCGAGCATCTCGTCCGCTTCGTCGAGCACGACGATCCGGACGGCGTCGAGCCGGAGGCTGCCGCGGCTCAGATGGTCGACCGCCCGACCCGGAGTTGCCACGATGACGTCCACGCCACGTCGGAGGCCGCGCAACTGCTGGCCGATCGGCTGCCCGCCGTAGATCGGGAGGACGCGGACACCGAGATCGCGGCCGTAGCGGGTCAGTGCCTCGGCCACCTGCATCGCAAGCTCGCGGGTCGGGACGAGGACGATGGCCGACGCACCACCGTCCGGAACTCGACCGACCTCGAGCGACTGGAGCGCCGGCAGGGCGAAGGCGGCCGTCTTCCCGGTTCCGGTCGGGGCTTGGGCGAGGAGGTCGCGACCGGCCAGCAGCGGCGGGATCGCCTCGCGTTGAATCGGTGTCGGCTCCTCGTAGCCCAGCTCACCGAGCGTCTTGAGCAGCGGTGCCTCGAGACCGAGCTCGGCAAAGGCCGATGCCTCGGTGGGCGAGCCGGCGGCGACCGCCGAGTCGGCGGGCGGGCTCGGAGGGGCTGGCTGATCTGCGTCTGTCATTCGACATGCATTGTCGTCCAGAACGGCGCAACTCACCCGCGCAGTCGCGAGACGATGATCATGAGCCCGATTGCCCGCACCGATGGTGGCAATTGCAAGGGACCTGAAATGTTCATCGGCGGCACGATCCGGCTACGATCCAGCGAGGAAGTTGGTCGTGCGTCGTGCCCGCGCCACGATCCTCTG
>JAWVFH010000331.1:0-2809 GCA_033856255.1 Solirubrobacterales bacterium
GCGGCCGGCACGCGCAGGATCCCCGCCGGCCCGGCTTCGACATCGCCCAGAAGGAGATCAGGCCGCGAGGCCGAACCGAGGACATGCACGTCGCGGGTGTGGGGAACCGCCGCCGGGATCGCGCCGAGGCTGATCCACAGGGCGACCTCGAGGCGCGTTGCCAGCTCCACCACGGCGGCGCCGAACGCGTGCCAGCGGAAATCCGGCTCGGCGCCTGTCAGGACGAGCAGGTCGCGGTCGCCGATCCGGCGGTGCCACAGGTCGAGGCTCGGCCAGGTGAGCTCGGAGATCCGGCCATGAGCGATCTCCAGCGTCGGCCGCCTGGCCCGATAATCGAAGAGCGTGTCGCCGTCGAACGTGGCGATTGCCCTGCCGCCCTCGGCGAGGTGCGTGGCGGCGACCGACGAGGCTCCGCCGGCATCGATCCAGCCGTCGAACGCGGCCACGAGGATCGGGCTGACCAGCCGGCCGGGGTCGTCAAAGGTGTAGATGGTCACGGGGCAAGGATAGGCCGACGTCTTGCGCGAGGTAGATCCTCGCCAGACGCCGGCCCAGGCCTTGCTGCTGGTCCGCTCCGGCGGACCAGAGGGTTACTCGGTCAGGCCGATGACGTGGCCCTGCGGATCGGCGAGAAGGCCCAGCTGGGCAGTCCCGTCGGGGCTGAACTTCGGCATGATGACCGTGCCGCCGAGCTCGGTCCCCGTGGCCAGGGCCGCGTCGACGCTGGCGACGCGGACGTAACCGGTGACGTGACCGGCCGAGCCATCCGGCGTGCTGCCGATGCCGATGACGACACCCGTGTCGCTCGGATCGGTCATCCCGTAGCCGCCGGGATTGTCCGTGTTGAGCTTCCAGTCGAAGAGGGCGCTGTAGAAGCGCTGGAGCGCGGCCCCGTCCGGCCCGACGATCTCGACGTGAACAACCTTGTTGTCACCCATGGTGTGTCTCTCCTGTGACCTACCGGCCTCCGACGAGCTTGTCGGGCTGGCCCTCACACCAACGACGAACGGCATACCGCCGAATCGACAGCTAGGGCGAAGGCACCGTCAGGAGTTCGGTGAGGTCGTCGATCTCGGCTTGCCCGATCCCATGACGGGCCAGCATGGCCGCCGCGCCACCGAGCTCGTGGTCGAGGTGCTCGAGGGCGTCGATCATGTACTCGGGGCGGCAGTCGATCTCGACCGACCCGGCGCGCCAGTCGTCGAGGCCGCCCTCGCGACCGTCGGCTGCGTAGCACGCCGACAAGAGGGCGTAGTCCTCGGCCACGACCGCGGCAGGCACGCCCACCGCGGTGAGGATGAGCCCGATCGTAACGCCCGTCCGGTCGATCCCACCGGCGCAGCCGACGATCGCCGGCAGCCCATCCGGTGCGAGGAGTGCCCGGACGATCGTCGCCAATTCCGCGCCGCGCTCGTCGAGGATCCGGCGGTAGATATGGCGGAGGCCCTCCGGTGGTGCCGGCGGGTTGTCGAGGAGCGGAACAGTCAGATAGTGGACGGCGGCCGACCCCGCGAAGACGCTCGGGAGCTCCGCAAGCTCCGACGGCCAGCGCAGGTCGATCACCTGGTGAACGCCAAGCGCCAGCAGTCGGGCCTGGGAGGTCTCCGGCAGGCGGTCGAGCGCGTCGGTCCGGAGCAGCGTCCGCCAGCGAGTCGTCCGGCCCGGGCCGGCGGCATAGCCGCCGACGTCGCGGAGGTTTCGCGTGCCGGCGAGGACGAGGTGTCGGACGGTTTCCTCGGCCTCGGCGTGGTCGGGTTGCCCGGTCACGGACGGCTCACGGGGCCGACAGCCTCGTGCCCAGCCCGGGATAGTCGACGACGACCCCATCGGCATCGAAGCGGACGTCGGCCCTGAATGTCCCCGATTCGTAGCGAATGAGTGCGCCGCCGTTCGCCTCCGACTCGAGAAACGTGTAGCGCTGGTCCGAGCGCCGGACGTTCAGGTCCGGGACCGAAACCCAGGCCATCACGAAGTCGACTGGATCGCTCGCGCGCAGGAGGCCCCGTCGGAGAACCGGCATCGTGTTCGTCAGCGGGCACTCGCCCAGGTCGCAATCGAGCGCCCCGCTCAGCTCCGCGATCGTCGCCGCCGAGGCACCCGGGTCGGCGAGATCGATCGCCGGGAGCTCGACCGGTTCGCCGGTCTGGCTGGCGTCCGCGCTCCAGCTGCCGTCCTCGGCCCGGCGCAGGTCGAGATGGCGCCGCCAGCCGTTGCCGTGGCTGCGGACTCGCAGCCGGCGCGTCACGAACCCCGGGCCGGTGTCGAGCTCATAGTCCAGGCGATATGGAACCGGCGCCATGCCGATGGCGGTTCCAGTGGCCGACAACCGATCCGGCCGGAGCACGATGTCCGCCCATTCGGCACCGCCGAGAGAGGCCTCTTTCTGCCAGCCGATTGCCCGCCGCATCGTTCCTCCGCCGGCCCTGTCGGCCTACGGCAGCGCGGTCAGGGCCTTGGTGGCCGTCGCCGCATCGGACGTCTCGACCTCGTAGACGATGTCGTTGTGCTCGTACCAGTAGCCATCGACCCCGATATCCGGGATGACGCCGTGGTTGACCTTCTTGCCACCGATGGTCTCGGCCTTGGTCGTCAGGCCGGGATAGCTTGCCTTCCACGCGTCGATGAGGGTCTTGCGGACATCGGCCGCCGACGCGCCGCTGATCTTGTAGACCCCGACCGTCAGGTCGATCGCCCCGGTCGGGTCGTACGCCTGGGCAAAGATCAGATCCACCGGCGTCTTGCCTTTGGCGGCGAGGAACGTGGTGAAGACGGTGCTCCACTCGTCATCGGAGAGCAGCGTGTCTCCGGC
>JAWVFH010000332.1:0-2684 GCA_033856255.1 Solirubrobacterales bacterium
CGCTGGGTCGGCCCTCCCCCTGCGGCGATCCGCGCCATGGGCGACAAGGCATCGGCACGACGCCTCGCCCGCGAACTCGGTGTTCCGACGTTGCCTGGCTATGACGGCGCGGACCAGTCGGACAAGGCCCTCATGGCTGCCGCCGCCACGATCGGGGCACCGCTTCTCGTCAAGCCGTCGGCTGGCGGCGGCGGCAAGGGCATGCGGATCGTCGATGACCTCGGCCAGCTCCCCGATGCTCTCGCCGCCGCACGACGCGAGGCGCAGGCCGCGTTCGGCGACGATAGGCTCATCCTCGAGCGGTTCCTCGCCGGCCCGCGTCACGTCGAGGTCCAGCTGCTGTTCGACGCCCACGGCAACGGCGTCCAGCTCAGCGAACGGGATTGCTCGATCCAGCGGCGTCATCAGAAGGTCCTCGAGGAAACCCCGTCGCCCGCGGTCGATCCGGCGACACGGCGCCGCCTGACCGATGCCGCGCTGGCGCTCGGTCGGGCGGTCGGCTACGTCAGCGCCGGGACATGCGAATTCCTCCTGGCCGATGACGGTTCGGTCGCCTTTCTCGAGATGAACACCCGCCTCCAGGTGGAGCATCCGGTGACAGAGGCCGTGACCGGTCGCGATCTCGTCGCGGACCAGCTCCGGATCGCTGCCGGGGAGCCGCTCGGGTTCGACCAGGCCGACATCCGGCCGACCGGCCACGCGATCGAGGTCCGCCTCTATGCCGAGGATCCCGATGCCGGCTTCCTTCCCGCGACGGGCCGGATCGAAGCACTCCGCTGGCCGACCGTCGACGGGATCCGGGTCGATGCCGGCGTGGATCTCGGCACCGAGGTCGGCGGCAGGTTCGATCCGATGCTGGCGAAGATCATCGCGGCCGGTCCCGACCGGGCGACCGCTCTCAGCCGACTAACCGTGGCGCTCGACGAGACGCTCGTTCTCGGGCTGACGACGAATCTGTCGTTCCTTCGTTGGCTCATGCAACGGCCGGAGGTGATCGACGGTGAGGCACGGATCGACACGCTCGACCGGATCTGGCCCGCCGACGGGGGCAATGGCGACGGTCGCGACGCCATCCCGGAAACGGCCTGGCAGGCCGCGGCTCGCCTTCTTGGCGGGGGCGGCTGGCGGCTGAACGCGCGGCCCACGATTCGCCTGATCGCCGACGCCGGCGAGCGCGATATCGCCGTCGCCGTCGAGCCGGTTGTCGGCGGCAAGGTCGACGCCGTCCTGGCCGATGGCATCGTGCACGTCGATGTCGAAGGTCGATCGGTCGCTATCCGCCCGGCGCCACCACCGGATGTCGACCGCGCGGCGCGGGCGGCTGCCGCTCATACCCACGCGGGCGGTTCGACCGACGTCCTCGCCCCGATGCCTGGCTCCGTGCTCGCAGTCCACGTCGCGATCGGCGACACGGTTGCGGCCGGCGACCCGATCGTGACCCTGGAGGCCATGAAGATGGAGCACGTCGTGGCCGCCATCGGTTCCGGCCGGGTCACGGAGCTCGACGTGCGCCCGGGCGATCAGGTCACGCGCGGCGCCACGCTGGCAACGATCGAAGCTTGAGGCATCGACGCGGTACCCTCTCCGAACGACAGGAGGATCGATTGTCCAAGCACGACAAGGACCACAAGAAGCACTCGGGCGATGACAAGGCCGCGGACCACAAGCCCGCCGGCGGCCATCACGTGGCGACGGCACACGGCCTGCCCGCGACCGTCGACTCGAGCCTCCCGGCGACCCGCGCTGAGCTGATGACCCGCCACGCCGAAGCCCGCAAGCGGCGCAACAGCGCGCCGCTGGACAGCGAGGCGTTCCGGGACGCGGTCGACGAGCTCGGGCGGATCGAGGTCCGGGTCGCCGCGATCGAGCGGGCCATGGTCCCGCCGAAGGGCTGATCTCGGCTGTGCCGGAGCCGGCGGACCCCGGGAACCACGTCCGGATCTACGAGGTCGGGCCGCGGGACGGCCTCCAGAACGAGGCGACGCCGATCCCCACGGCGACGAAGCTCCGCTTCATCGAGCTTCTCGCGGCCGCCGGCCTTGCCGAAATCGAAGCAACGTCCTTCGTGGCCCCGACGGCAATCCCCCAGCTTGCCGATGCCGATGAGCTTTTCCCCGAGATCGCCCGCGCCCCCGGCGTGCGTTACCCGGTCCTCGTCCCGAACCTGCGTGGACTCGCCCGTGCTGAAGCGGCCGGCGCCGACTCGATCGCCGTCTTCACTGCCGCATCGGACGCCTTCACCGAGCGCAACATCGGGATGAGCGTGGCCCAATCCCTCGAGGCCTTTGCGCCGGTCCTGGCTCGGGCCGGCGAGCTCGGCTGGTGGCGGCGCGGCTACGTGTCGACCGCGTTCGGGTGCCCCTACACCGGCGCCGTCGATCCAGGCCGAGCGGTCGAGGTCGGTCTTCGTCTCGTCGAGCTCGGTGTCGATGAGGTCTGCTTCGGCGACACGATCGGCGTCGGCGTGCCAATGCAGGTGACGGAGCTCGTGAGCCTGTCCGTCGCCGCGGGCATCGCGCTGGCGCGGACGGCTTTCCACTTCCATGACACCCGCGGGACGGCCCTCGCCAACGTCGTCGCCGGCCTGGCCGCTGGGATCCGTTGCTTCGACTCGTCGACCGGGGGCACGGGCGGCTGCCCATACGCTCCCGGCGCGGCGGGCAATCTCGCCACGGAGGATCTCG
>JAWVFH010000333.1:0-2600 GCA_033856255.1 Solirubrobacterales bacterium
GGGTTGTACTGGGTCAGGACGACGACGTTGTCGACATCGGAGTTGACGCAATTCGACAGCGTGAAGTCGATGATCCGGTACTTCCCGCCGAACGGCACCGCCGGCTTCGCACGGACCCCTGACAGGATCGAAAGGCGCTCACCCTCGCCGCCGGCGAGGATAACGGCCATCGTCCGTTTCATCGGTCGATGCTAGCACGGGCTCTGTCAACGACACGTCGGCGAAAGGCACACGTTTGGTGACAATTCGGCCGGGTGCGGATCGCATGGCGGCGGCTCGCAACGGCTTCGCGACGGCTCCGCGGTGGCTCCCGCGGGCCTTCTAGAGGAAGAGGCGCGGGTTGACGAATTCGCCGTTGTAGCGGACGGCCCAGTGGAGGTGCGCGCCGGTCGAATGCCCGGTGTTGCCCTCGCGGCCGATGATCTGGCCCGCCTTCACTGCCCCGCCGGTCCCGACCGGGCAGGTCGGCTTGAGGTGGGCGTACCAGGTGTCGAGGTTCGACGAGTGGGCAATGATCACGATCCAGGCCGGATCGGCGCCGTCGGCGTAGTTCCAGCCGCAGTAGGCGACGCGACCCGCGCCTGACGATCGGACGGCCGTGCCCTCCGGGGCGACGATGTCGATGCCCTGGTGGAAGTGGGCGCAGCTACCGAGCGGTGGTTCCCAGGCGAACCCGGTGCAACCGAAGTCCTGGGTCACCGTGCCCGGCATCGGCCAGTTGAGCGTGCCGTTGTACCTCGAGGGGATGTTGCCCTGTGAATACTGCTTGGCGATCAGGTCGCTGATCTTGGAGGCCAGGGCTCGCTTGGCGGCTGCGGTCGCCGCGATCGCCTTGGCGAGGTTCTTCTTGTTGGCGAGGACCTTGGCGTAGGCCGCCTTCTGGATCTTGAGCGCGGCAGCCGTCCGACGCTCGAGCTCCTTGAGCTGGCTCTGGGCCTTCTTGAGCTCGCCGAGGTGCTTGTCGAGCTCGACCTTCTGGGCGGCGGTCTCGGCCCGCATCGATTCCGTCTGGACGCGCGTCGACTCGACCGTGGAGTGGATGGTCGCGAGCGTGGCCTGGTCGGCGACGATCTGCTCGGCGAGGAACTTGTCCTGCTCGGCGAAATCGTTGATGTAGCTGACCTCGGCGATCACGTCGGTGAACGAACCGCCCGACAGGAAGGTCTCGAGGAGGGTCGTCCGATCAGTGTCGTAGGCCGACCGGATCCGATCGGCCAGGACGGCCTTCCGCTTGGCGAGGTCGACGACCTTCTGGGCCTCCTCGATCTCGAGGTTCTGGAGCTGGAGGTCGAGGAGCTGCAACTGCGAGACGAGCCCGTTGTAGTGCTCGCGGACGATGTTGATCTGGACGACCATCTTGCCGATCGACTTGCGAACGGTGACGAGGTCGGCGTTGATGCCGTTGAGCGCCCTCGTGGTCGACGAGATCGTCTGGCCCAGCTCAGCTTGGAGCGCGGCGATCTGGACGACCTGGTCCTTCTGCGCCTGAAGCTGTTTGGCGAGCTTCGCCTGGCGCGCCTTGGCGTCGGCCAGCTCGTCGGCCCCGACCGGGTGGACCGTGTTCGCCACCGGGCTCGCGAGCGAGCCGAAGAGGAGTGGGACCAGGAGGAGGAACGAGAAGCTGCGAAGGCGCCGTCCCGGAATTCGTCGCTTCCCCGGAGTCCATCCGGCGAGCGGCGGCATCTTTCGAATCACTCTGGCGTCGTCATCGTGCGAGCAAACTCCGTTGGTCGCGCCTGGCAGAGCGCGGTATGGCGGCTACGCCCGCCGGTGATTTCGCCGCCCCGTAACCGGGCACGAGTTTCAGGACGACACCGGCTTTGCGGCATCATACCTTGGGTTGTCTAGACTATGTCATCCGCGTGTCAGACGGCCACCCTTACGATGGTCCCACGACCACCCCGGACCATCCCAAACCGCACCAGACCGCACAGGGCGCGCGACTCGCGGGCCGACTTTGTTCAGGATCTTACGTATATCGCCCAGACCGTGCCAAAGATCAGGAACGGGCCGTACGGCACGTAGGTCTTGAGGTTGATCCGCCGCGTCACCAGGAGCACCGCGAGCACGAGGCCCGCCGCGAACGCTCCGGACGCGACGCCCGTGATCGTCCTGATGAAGCCGAGCATGAGCCCGACACCGCCGAGCAGCTTGACGTCGCCGATCCCGAACGCGCCGGCCTCGAACGGCAGCGACCCGATGTAGAGCAGCGCCGGGATGCCGACAGCGATGAGGACCGCCGGGACGATCTCCCCGCCGACAAGCGGGTTTCGGCTGGTCAGGTCATACACGAGGGCGAGCGGGATGACCGGCAGGGTCAGGACATCCGGCAGGAGCCGCTGATCGAGATCCGTGGCGAGTCCGACGACGAGCGTCGCGAACCACGCTCCGAAGACCACCAGGGCGATAGGGTCCGCGTCGAACCGCGACCCGAGGACGGCGAAGGCAAACGCCCCGAACACGGCACACACCACCGTCCGCCAGCCGATCCGGCGGCCGGCAAGGAATCCCTCGTCGTGCTCCGGCCAGCGCGTCGCGAGTCGGTCCGCGGCGACCCCGAGGACGAGGCCGGCGACGATCAGGGCGATCGCGAGCGGCGT
>JAWVFH010000334.1:0-3258 GCA_033856255.1 Solirubrobacterales bacterium
GTGGCCGAGTACTCGCACGACCATGGCTGCACCGTCATCGGCGGCAATGTCTACCGCGGCAAGGCTCAGCCGGCCCTCGTCGGCGGCTACTTCTTCGGTGACTACTGCTCCGGCACCATCTGGGCGATCGACCCCTCGAGCGATACCCCTCGCGAGCCAACGGTGGTGCTCCAGGGCGGGGCCAGCATCAGCTCGTTCGGCGAGGATGAGGCCGGCGAGCTGTATGCGACGGACATCGGCGGCGGCAGATTGCTTCGGCTGACCGGCCGGCGCTGATGCGCAGGGTCGGCGTCCCGGCCGGATCCGACGTCAGGCGCGGCCGGCAGGAGCCGCTGTCTGCGCGGGCGGGATCCGCGGCGCCGTCGGACGCAGGTACAGGACCAGGACGGCGACGATGTACGTGACGTGGACGGCGAGGGTCAGGATCTCCGGCGTCGCCGAGTAGCCGAAGATGGCCTGGAGGAACGACCCGATCCCCTGGTCGTGCGACAGCAGACCGCTCAGGTCGAACGCGATGTTCGTCCACGGCCCGCTGCCGAACACGCCGATCTCCGTGAATTCGTGAACGGCGTGGCTCAGCAACCCGGCGGCGATGAACACGAGGCCGATACCCGTCCAGCGGAAGAAGACCGCAAGGTTCAGGCGGCGACTGCCGCGATACAGCCCATAGCCGATGAGGACGGCGATCGCCAGGCCGACGACCGCACCCAGGATCACCGACCCCGCGCTCGGTGAGCCGCTGCCCGTCGTTGCTGAGGTCGCCTGCCCGACCAGGAACAGCGATGTTTCCACGCCCTCGCGAATGACCGCGGTGAAGGCGAGCAGGGCAAGGCCCCACGCTCCACCGACGACGAGGGCGCGATCGACGGCCGCCTGGAGAGCGCCCTTCACGCCGGCTGCCTGGCGACGCATCCAGAAGAGCATCCACGTGACCACGCCGGCCGCCAGGAGCATCGTGGAGCCTTCGAAGATCTGCTCGTACGGCGCCTGGAACGCGCCGACGGTGTTGAACAGGATCAGCCCGATTGCGGCACTGACCGCAACCGCCAGACCGGTCCCGAGCCAGATTTTCGAGGCCTGCGCGCCGTTGCCCGTCTTGACGAGGTACGTGACCACGATGCTGACGATGAGCGCTGCCTCGACGCCTTCGCGAAGGCCGGTCAAGAGGCCGCTGGTGAATGAACCGAGATCCACGCTGGTCAGGCTCCTCTACTCGTGGGTTTCCGCCTGCTCGGGGTGTCCTCCCGCGGCGTTTCGGATCGTAAGATGGACTGCCAGCGTTCGTCAAGCGCACCTGAGGACTCGAATCAGGCGACCTTGACATGGCGCCGGAAATCCATTCGACGTCACGATGTTGCAAGAGACCGCGAGGAACCGCCGGAGTGCTCGTGACGGCACTCTTCGCAGGCTGCCGTCGTGGCCACACGCACCGCTGGGTCCGGCTCGCACCGGGGGTACGGAAGCGCGCGCGATCATCGCAGGCGCTTGCGCGCGGTCGCCCTCGACCGCTCGTTTCGGCCGCCATCCTCCCCGCCCCGCGGTCACGCTCGGACGATCCTTGCGACCACCCTCGTCGCCATTGCCCTGATCGTGTCCGCCGTCGTCGGCGCCACAAGCCTCGCTGCGGTCGCGGCGGTCGGCGTCCTGTCCGACGGCCTGCCGGACCCGGCGAACCTCAGCAGCCTCTCGTTCTCCGAACCCAGCGTCGTCTACGACCGGACGGGCAAGGTCGAGCTCGGGCGGTTCCAGCAGGAGCAGCGTCGTGTCGTCGCGTTCGATGAGGTTCCGAAGATGATCCTCGATGCGACCACCACCGCCGAGGATCGGACCTTCTGGGAGAACGACGGCTTCGATCCCGCGGCCATCCTGTCGGCCGTCGCCGGCAACGCATCCGGCGGTGGCCCGGAGCGTGGCGCCTCGACGATCACCCAGCAGCTTGTGCGGGCGCGCCTGCTCCCGACGGAGGTCGTCGCCCCCGGCGCGGACAGGTATATCCGCAAGGCAAAGGAGCTGATCCAGGCCAGCCGTGTGACGGGTGCCTTCCCGGGCGAGACCGGCAAGCAGCAGATCATCACGGCCTATCTCAACGAGATCTTCTATGGCCACGATGCCTACGGGATTGCGGCCGCGGCTCGGATCTACTTCGGGGTATCCGACCTCTCGAAGCTGACCGTCGCCCAGGCCGCCCTCCTGGCCGGACTGCCGAAGTCGCCCTCGACCCTCGACCCGTATCGCTACGCCGAGCCGGACAAGGACGGCCACCTGGTCGTTCCGAAGACATCGGCGCCGGTCGTGCGACGGGACTGGATCCTGGCGAACTTCGCGGGCTCGCGATGGACAACCCTCTCGCCGGCCGAGCTGGCGGCCGCCCACGCCGAGCCGGTCATCCTCGCCGGTGAGACGCCCCTCAAGTACCGCGCCGCCCAGTTCACGTGGCAGGTCCGCCGCCAGCTCGCGGAGATCGTCGGCGACGGTCCGTCGATCGAGACTGGCGGCTACCAGGTGATCACGACCCTCGACTGGAAGGATCAGCAGCAGGCAGAGCGCTGGCTCTCCGCCGGTGCGATTGCCCCGAACCTGCCGGCACGACAATCGGCGCGGCTGCTGAACCAGCTCAAGATCCCCGCCAGCGACAGGTCGTGGATCCGGGCGCTTCGTGGCAAGGACCTTCACAACGGGGCGCTCGTCGCGCTCGACTATCGGACCGGAGACGTGCTCGCCTACGCAGGCAGCGCCGGCTACTACCGCGACGACATCGCAAGCCGCAGGTTCGAGCCGAAATACGACGCCGCAGGCGATGGCGCTCGACAGCCCGGGTCCGCCTGGAAACCCATCGTCTACGCCACGGCGTTCGACACGAAGAAGCTCACACCGGGCAGCCTCCTCCTCGATGTGGCGACCCAGTTCGGCCGTGGCTGGGCGCCGCGTGATGCCGACCAGCTCGAGCGTGGCCCGGTCCTCGTCCGCAAGGCGCTCCAGTACTCGCTCAACATCCCGGCGATCCGTGCCCTCGAGCGAGTCGGCAACGCCGCGGTCGCCGACCACGCCAAGAACTTCGGTATCCGATTCACCGGCGGTCGCAAGGCGTTCATGCAGGCTGGGCTGGCCGGCGCCATCGGGACGGTCGAGGTCCGCCCGCTCGACCTGACATCGGCCTACGGCGCCCTTGCCAATGGCGGCGTGCACGTCCCGACGCGGATGATCCTCGAGGTGAAGGACGCCTCGGGCAAGGTGATCTACGAGGCGCCGCGACCGGTC
>JAWVFH010000335.1:0-2538 GCA_033856255.1 Solirubrobacterales bacterium
GCCCCGGCGCCGGAACAGGCGGCCGAGGTGGCGGATTCGCGGGTCGCCCTGGACCTGGAACGCCTCGGCGACGAGGACCCGAGCAACGTCTGAGCGAGGGTATGGCACCATCACGGCGATGCCGTCAAACCTCGACACCGCCGGGCCGGTTATCCGTGTCCGCGACCTGCACAAGAGCTACGGTCCGCTCCACGCCGTCGACGGGGTGAGCTTCGAGGTCCAGCGAGGCGAGGTCTTCGGGCTGCTCGGACCGAACGGTGCCGGCAAGACCACGACTGTCGAGGTCCTCGAGGGCCTGCGCGCCCCCGACTCCGGCGAGGTCACGGTCCTGGGTGTCGACGCGGTCCACCATCCCGGCGCGATCAAGGAGCGGATCGGCGTCTCGCTGCAGACAGCCGCGCTCTACCCGAAGCTGACGGTCGTCGAGGTCCTCGATCTCTTCCGGAGCTTCTACCCGTCCGGCCGACCGACCGATGAGCTCGTCGGACTCATGGATCTCGGCGAGAAGCGGACGACCCGGACGCAGGATCTCTCGGGTGGGCAACGTCAGCGGCTGTCCGTCGCCCTCGCCCTCGTCAACGACCCGGAGCTGGTGTTCCTCGATGAGCCGACGACCGGCATGGATCCCGCCGCGCGGCGGATGCTCTGGGATGTCGTGCTCGGTCTCAAAGCCTCCGGCCGGTCTGTGCTGCTGACCACCCATTACATGGAGGAGGCGGAAATCCTGTGCGACCGCCTCGCGATCATGGACCACGGCCGGATCCTGGAGGAGGGCACGGATGACGAGCTGGTCAGCCGGCGCTTCCACGAGCGGGCTGTCCGGTTCGATGCGATCGACGGTCTCGACGATGCCCGCCTCGGGACGTTCCCGGGCGTCGCCTCGATCAAGCACGAGGATGGCGCGGTCCTCCTGTTCACCCGCGACGTCCCCGCGACGATTGGCGCGGTGCTCGCGGCGACGGACCAGCTCGGTGTCGAACCGACGAACCTGGCCGTCCGGCGGGCGACACTCGAGGACGTGTTCCTGGACCTGACCGGCCGAGCGCTGCGCGACTGATGCCCTGATGCGTGCCCTGCTGCTCCTCACCGCCGCCAACATCAAGAGCTTCACTCGCGACCGCGCGGCCCTGTTCTGGACGCTCGCCTTTCCGCTGATCTTCATCTTCCTGTTCGGCTCGATCTTCACCGGCGGCCGAAACGAGACGACGGTCGGCTTCGCCGATCTCGACCATTCGGCCCATTCGGCGGAGCTCAGGACGGCGTTCGCCTCCCAGCCAGGCGTCAAACTCGTGGAGGCGGGCGAGGACGACCTGGTCGCCCAGATGCGCGACGGCAAGCTGAGCTCCGTGCTCGTGGTGCCGGCAGGTTACGGAGCGACGGTCGACGCCAAGGCCGCCCCGGCCGAGATCACGGTCTACACCGACCCTGCCCAGTCGGCCGCCCAGGGTGCGACCTTCCAGCTCGTGGGTGGCGTGCTGGGTGCCGTCAACCAGGCGGCCAGCGGGCGCCCGCCAGCGGTCACGTTCACCAACCAGGCCGTCCAGACGCAGGACCTCACGTTCATCTCGTACCTGGTCCCCAGCATCCTCGGGATGTCGTTGATGCAGCTCGGCATCTTCTCGGCGATCCCGCTCGTCGCCGACCGCCAGAAGCACATCCTCAAACGCCTCCAGGCGACGCCCCTCCGGCGCTGGCAACTCGTCGGCAGCAACGTCCTGATGCGGCTGATCATCGCGGTCGTCCAGACGGCGATCATCGTCAGCGTCGGTGCGGCCTTCTTCGACGTGCAGATATCGGGCAACTGGTTCGTCATCGGGTTGCTGGTCGTGCTCGGCTCGCTGTCGTTCATCGCCCTCGGTTACGTGATCGCGTCGTTCGCCTCGTCCGAGGAGTCGGCCAACGGCATGACGAGCGTCGTCCAGTTCCCGCTGATGTTCCTGTCGGGGACGTTCTTCCCGATCGATTCGATGCCGGACGTGCTGCGAACGGTCGCCCGGGCGCTGCCGCTGACCTACCTGGGCGATGCGCTGCGCCAGGTCATGGTCGGCGGAACGCCGTTCTCGCCGCTGTGGCTCTGCTTCGCATTCCTCGCCGTGTGGCTGGTCGTCTGCTTCGGGATCGCCGCCCGCTTCTTCCGCTGGCAGTAGCCCGGCTCGCTCCGATCAGTCCGGCCCGGCGATGGGCCATCCGGCAGCCCCTACCAGCGTTCCTCGTGGACCATCTCGGCAAGCGGCCTGCGGCCGCCCGACCTGTTCCTGGCGTGCAGGACCGCCTCGTCGGCTGGGTAGCCGAACGACAGGATGTACTCGCAGTGATGGGTCTCGGGATAGCCGAGGAGACGGCGCGCCAGGTCGTGGTCGTAGATCGTTGCCGGGACGCTGCCGATGCCGAGCTCCCAGCCGACCAGCATCATGTACGCGGCGGCCTGGCCGATATCGAAGGTGACCGACAGCGGTGCATCGGCGGCGCCGGGATCGGGCGTGACGAGCGCAATCCCGACGGCGGCACCGGCCAGATGAGCGGCCCACGGGCCCGTGG
>JAWVFH010000336.1:0-3853 GCA_033856255.1 Solirubrobacterales bacterium
GGAGGAGCTCGGCCTGCATAAGCTCACGGGTCTGGGCATCGAGCGCCGCGAACGGCTCGTCCATGATCAGGAGCTCGGGATCGACCGTCAGTGCCCGGGCGAGGTTGGCCCGCTGCTGCATGCCGCCAGACAGCTGGTATGGGTACTTCTGCTCGAAGCCGTCGAGACCGACGAGCCGGATGAGCGGCATCGCCCGTTCCTGGGCCTCCTTCTTTGACACGCCCTGGCAGACGAGCCCATAGGCGACATTGCTCAGCACCGAATACCACGGAAAGAGCGAGGAGTCCTGGAAGACCATGGCGTGATCGCGACCATTTGCCGCCTTCCGGACCTCGATCGTGCCGTGGGTCGCCGGGAGCAACCCGTTGACGATCTTGGCGAACGTCGACTTGCCGCACCCGCTCGGCCCGACGATCGTCACGAACTGGCCCTCGGGAATATCGAGGTCCATCTCCTCGATGGCGACCAGCTCCTGGCGCGTCTGCCGGTCGCGGTACTCCATCCGGATTTCCTTGGCGCTCAGGGCGAGCCCGCCAGTCAGCATCGTTTCATCGCTCCTCTCGGGCTGGACGCCAGCGCTGGAAATATCGTTCGACCCGCCGGAGGCTCTCGACCCCGACGATGCCTGTGAACGTGAAGATCAGGATCGCGAAGAACATCCGGTCGGGCTGGAGGTTCGAGCTTGCCCGCGAGATGATCACGCCAAGCCCGTCGGTCTGAGCGTAGAGCTCGCCGACGACGACGCCGATCAGCCCGCGCCCGATCCCGAGCCGGAGACCCGTGACGACGAACGGGACAGTGCCCGGCAGCACGACCGAGGTGAAGAGGCGTCGCTGCGACGCACCAAAGCTGTGAGCGACGTCGAGGAACCGGCGGTCGACCGTACGAACCCCCTGGACCGTCGGGATGACGACCGAGAAGAACGCGCCGAGGAAGACGACCGCGATCTTCGATTCGATCCCGATCCCGATCCACAACGCGATCAGCGGCAGCAGCGCGACCCGCGGCAGGGAGTTCAGGAGGTTGAGCCACGGATCCGCCATGTACGAGACCCGGCGATACCAGCCGAAGATCAACCCGATCGGGATGGCCAGGACGACGGCGCTGACATAGCCCGTCGCGAATTCGAAGCCGCTGACCCGGACGTCGTTCCAGAACCGCGGCACCTGGACCTCGCGGATGCCGGCGGCGACGATGGAGGTCGGCCGGCTGAAGAAGAAATTCTCGATGAGGCCCAGTCGCGAGCCGATCTCCCAGATCAGGAGGAGACTCACGACACCGACGGTACCCAGCACAACCCGCTCGTGGCGGCGCAGCCAACGCACCGGGCGAGTGCTACGCCGGCGCGTCTCCGGGTTGCGAATCGGGCGCATCGTTGCCGTTATGGCCATCGGGCGTCCTTGCGGCGACAGATCACGGAAACCCCTGTCTGCTGAGGGCTTGATCGACCAGGCAGGCCTGGGTGGCAGATACGGTCAGTACGGACCAGAGTGTGCACATTGTCCGGGAACGTGCGCGCAGCTGGAGTCTCCGGCGTCGGAGCCGGTCGAGCCGCGGGCGGCTGACGAATCAGTGTGCGACCGGATTGTAGACAATGTCAATGCCCTCGTGTACATTCCGGAACGTTCGGCGTTGGGCGCTATGTCGCCCGCTCGCCATTAGGAGGAGGCACACAACGATGCACTATCAGGCCAAGGCCGGCCGAATTCTCGCGTTCGGGACGGCGGTCGGGCTGATCGCCGCCGCCTGTGGAAGCGGTTCGACCGCCAGTCCCTCCGCGCCGGCAAGCGCTGCCGCTCCGTCAACAGAGGCAAGCCAGGCAGCCGTCTCGGCCGCTCCGAGCTTCGCGGCCCCGGAGAAGGCGTCCATCAAGATCGGGCTCAGCACCTCCGGTGAGACGAGCCAGTTCGCCGAGAACCTCGCCAGCCAGCTCGACCTCTACAAGAAATTCGGCCTGACGGTCGAAGTCGCCGGGTTCCAGGGTGACGGCAAGGTCGTCCAGGCAGTCACCGCCGGCGCTCTCGACTTCGGTGTAGTCGGCGTCTCGTCGGCCATCAGCTCGGTCAAGACGGACAGCCCGTTCAAGGTCGTCGCCATGAACGGCGTGACCCTGACCGACGGCCTCGTCTGCGGCCCAAGCTACAAGACCGCCGCGGACATCAAGGGCAAGCAGATCGCCGTCAGCACGTTCGGCGGCACCTCGCACGGTTCCGTCCTGATCATGCTCGACCAGCTCGGCCTGACCGCCAGCGACGTCGTCATCACCCAGGTCGGCGCCCAGGACGCCCGGATCGCGGCCGTCAAGGCCGGTTCCGTCGCCTGCGCCCCGATCGACCTCGCCAAGGCCGACGCCATGACGGCAGCTGGCCTGTTCACGCTGACCGACAACAAGTCGAGCGGCAAGCAGTGGGGCCGGAGTGGCTTGGCAACCACCGTTGCCTTCGCCCAGGCAAACCCGAACACCGTCAAGGCAGTCGTCGCGGCCGTCCTGACAGCCCAGAACTCGATGTGGACCGATCCGACGACGGCCGCCGCGAAGTTCGCCGAGTACGCCCAGGTCGACGCCGCCGAGGCGACGAAGAACATCGCCGACTTCACCGCCATCGGTGACCGCTCGATGGGCTGGACCGACGATGCGTTCAACTTCCCGAAGCTGACACTGGCAACCGTCAACCCGGCGATGGCCGACGTGGATGTGAGCCAGGCCTACGACAAGAGCTTCCTCCAGGGGCTCTTCGACTCCGGCTACTACACGGAGATCGGGAACCCCGAGAAGCCGTTCTGACGGTCTCCTGAGGATCTCGCGACCAGACGCCCCCGGAGCCCGAGCTTCGGGGGCGTCGTTCATCTCAGCGTCTTGGAAAGGATCCAGCGATGTGCGGCTCGTCCTCGACTGACGATCGGACCGCGACGATCGAACCGGGCCCGCCCGGCGGCGTCGGACGGGTCATGGATCTCGGCACCCTGGCCGAGGTGGCCCGCGGGATCGCTCGCCAGGACGAGGTCCGTCGAACCGCGGCGGGCTTCGTAGGCTATGGGGCAACGAAGCCCGGTGATCGCGTCCTCCTCGGCGTGGACAGCCAGACAGACCCGGATCTGACCGCCGTCATCGCGGCCGCCCTGCGGGAGCTCGGGGCGTCGGTCGACGTGGTCGTTGCCCAGGTCGAGGCCGACCGCGAGTTCGGCGACCTCGACGAGATCGATGTCGCCATGCGACGCCAGCCGTGGGTCGAACGGCCCCGCCGCTGGGAAGGACTGCCGTGGGTCGAGGACCTGGCCCGGACGGGCGGCTATGACCTGCTCATCCATGGCAAAGGCGGGGCGATCCCGAAGGTCGACCATCGCTACGAAGGGTTCCCGTGGGTGGTCAAGGACCACTTCGACCGCGGTGCGAACCTCTATCCCAGGCCGCTCCATCGGCTGATCAACGAGCACACGTGGAGCCGCATCACCGGGAACACGGGTGCCAAGCTGCGGCTGACGGATCCGGAGGGCACGAACCTCGCCCTGACGATCCTCGCCAAGCCCTTCCACGACAGCGGCCGGCACGACTACGGCACGAGCCCGAAATGGGGCCACCTGATGGCCCATCCACCGACCCCGATCGAGCCCGACGACGACAGCTCCGGGGTGATCGCCGGCACGCTCAACCACTTCTCGCGGCCGTTCCCCCGGATCGAGATCCAGGTGGAGAACGCCCGACTCACCGACATCCGCGGCGGCGGCGCATACGGCGAGGCATGGCGCGACCTCGAGAACGAATCGAAGAACACGCAGTACCCGGTCTTCCCGGCGCCCGGCCTCTTCTGGCTGTGGGAGCTCGCGATCGGGACGAACCCGAAGATCGCCCGCC
>JAWVFH010000337.1:0-3039 GCA_033856255.1 Solirubrobacterales bacterium
AAATCCGGGCTGAGCAGCGCACTGCAACCATCGTGAGCTCGGCGCTCTCGACCGCCCGGTTCGAGCTCCGAAATTCGACCCTTGACGTCTAGTAGTCAGTGACTACACTACGGTCCACGCGGCGGGAATTATCTATACGCCACGCGCAGTGGTTTAGACCGACCAGGAATGCGTAACGCGACGCATTGTCCGGGTTGACTACGCGCCAACTTGATTTCCCACTCGCACTCGGCGAGCGGAATTCGCAATCAATTCCAGGAGGACCAGTGGAGATCACCGGAGTCGGCTACATCGGGCTTGAATCCACCGATGCAAAGTCGTGGGAGGACTACGCCCCCGAGGTGCTCGGCATGCAGCTGAACACGTCTCGTGACGACGACGCGATCTACCTTCGCATGGACGATCGGCACCACCGGATCGTCGTTCGGCCGGGGGAGACGAACAAGGTCGCCTACATCGGATGGGAGACGGCGGATCACTTCGCGTTCGAAGACGGCCTGAAGGCGCTGAGCGACGCGGGCCTCAACCCGCAGGTGGGCGACAGCGAACTCGAGGAGCTCCGCGGCGTCCACGGAGTTGCGAGTTACACCGATCCGGGCGGCCTTCCCAACGAGATCTTCTACGGCCAGTACTTCAACCCCGGTTCGTTCCTCCCCGGCCGCCGCCACGCGGGATTCCTCGCCGGCGACAAGGGCCTCGGCCACGTCGTGACGATCGTTCCGGCGCTCTCGCCCGAGTTGCGGCACTACTGCCGCGAGGTCATGGGCTTCGACTGGTTCGGACACGGGCTGCGCAAGGGCTTCATCGAGTTCTACCGCGGCAACCGCAACCCCGAGAGCCACAACGTCGGCTTCGCGGCCGCTCCCGGTAAGCGCGGACTGCAGCACATCGGCATCTACTGCAACAACCTCGACGACGTGGGCATCGCCTACGACATGGTTCAGGAACGTAGGCTGCCGCTCTCGCGCACGCTGGGACGGCACGCGCAGGATCCGGTTGTCTCGTTTTACAGCTACGCGCCCGACGGGCTGGAGATCGAATACATCTGGAACGACGGCAACGCCTACTTCCCGCACGACACGTTCCTGGAGCAGCGGGCAGAGGTGCTGAGCACCTGGGGTCACAAGGAGACCGAGGTCGCTCGTGCCTCGACCTACGTCAACTCCATCTGACCTTCGATCGGCAGGAGCACAGCAATGAAAATCGGCCGGTTCAGCCTGGGCGCTGATGATGCGTTCTGGGGCGTGCTCTCGCCTGATGAATCCTCGGTGCAACGGATCAAGACTCCGTTCGCACAATGGGCTCCGGTTCTGGCCTGGGCCACGGACGCACCCGATGACGTGCTCGGCGACGTGATGCCGATCGACGGTCTCACTGTCCGCGCGCCGGTCGAGACCGGGGGTCGGATCTTCGGGGTGGGAATGAACTACGTGGCTCACCTGGAGAGGCTTGGCTCGAAGGCGCCGAAGTCACTCGCTGCCTACATCAAGCCGGACTCGGCGGTAGTGGACCCGTTCGGTGAGATCCGGTACCCCTCGACCACCGCCCAGTTCGACTACGAGGTCGAGCTCGTCGTTGTGGTGGCGAAGCCGATCGAGGAGGGCCGGCCGAACCTCGAGTGCCTGCTCGGCTACACGGCGGGCAACGACGCGAGCCCTCGCGATGTCGAACGGCAGACCGGCGGGGCGGACCTGTACTCCATGAAGGGTCAGGACCAGACCGCTCCGATCGGGCCGTGGGTGGGTTCTGTCGGCGAGTTCGGCGGCACCAGCCAGCCGGCGCTCACCATCCGCGCATCGGTCAACGGTGAAATGCGCCAGGAGGACAAGACCACACAGATGATCTTCGACCTCGACCACATCCTCGGGTACGTGAACACGCGCAACCGGCTGCGGGCCGGCGATGTCATCTTCACCGGCACCACGTGCGGCGTGGGGCTCGAGGACGGTCGGATGCTTCAGCCGGGCGATGTGGTGGAAGTAGGCATTGCCGAAATCGGTTTCTGCCGCAACGTCGTCGGCGAAAAGCGTCCGGCCTGAGCCGTCGAGGGCGACCGCCCTCACCGTAGATGGCGCAGCGCGCCATCCGATCTTCGCAGCGTTCTGGAAGACAACGAACAGGCGCGAGTCTGGGAAAGAAGTGGCGACGATGGACGGAATGTTTTCGGCCGACAGTCATATCTGCGAGCCGACCGACCTGTGGACCTCTCGCATGGACAAGAAGTACGCCGACCGCGCTCCTAGATATCTCATGGAGGACGGCAACATCGTCGGGTACATGGACGGTGAGGTCCGTTCGTCCATTCCTGGCGCCACCTTCGCTGCTGATGTCTTCCCGCTGGATCAGGATCCGAAAGATCGCTTGAAGATCCTCGAGAAGGACGGCATCTGGGGCGAAGCGATCCTTGGGAACCTCATGGGGGTCGTTGTCATGAGCGAGGAGGAGCCGGAGTTCGCTCTGGCCTGTGCCCGCGCGTACAACGACTGGATCGCCGACACGTTGGTACCGCTGGGCGGACGCATGATCGGACACGCCTACATCCCGACGTGCATCGATCCCGCGCTTGCCGTCGCCGAGATCGAACGGGTTGCGGCTCTGGGCATCACCAGCATCATCATTCCGCTCTGGCCGACCGAGCCGTACTACCTCCGCAAGTTCGACCCGATCTGGGATGCGGCGGCGGCTCACAACATGCCCATCTGCATGCACGCGCACACCGGGCGCTGGTTCCGCCAGCTGATCTGGCAGGACCTGACCGATCCGACCATCGACGGTGCGTCGATGCTCGACGACGACCGGGACCGCGAGGCCGTCATCACCAGTGGCGGCGGATTCTCGCTTCCGCAGCAGGGCCTGCAGGCGACGAAGGTGTCCGGCTGGTTCATCGGATCCGGAGCGCTGGAGCGCAACCCCAACCTCAACCTCGTCTTCCTCGAGTGCGGAGCGGCGTGGATGCTTTCGGCTTCGCTGTGGCTGGACGAGGTCTGGTACCGGCTGCCCGGAGCAGACCGGGTCGAAGGCACGCCCCAAGCGCTGCTG
>JAWVFH010000338.1:0-2799 GCA_033856255.1 Solirubrobacterales bacterium
ACGGCGTCGACGATGTGGCGGTCGGTGTCCTGGTAGAGCGACTTGCCGAACTCGTCGGTCTCGCTGCGCGCGCTGGTGGTGTCCCACTCGCGGGTGAGGCGGCCGCGGGCCAGCGGGCTCCACGGGATGACGCCGATGCCCTCGTCCACGCAGAGCGGCAGCATCTCGCGCTCCTCCTCGCGGTTGAGCAGGTTGTAGTGGTTCTGCATCGTCACGAACCGCGCCCACCCGTTGGCCTTCTGCAGATGCAGCGCCTTCGAGAACTCCCACGCATACATCGACGAAGCACCGATGTACCGAACCTTCCCAGCCCGTACGACGTGGTCGAGCGTCTCCAGGATCTCCTCCATCGGCACGCTGCGGTCGAGCCGATGGATCTGGTAGAGGTCGACATAATCCATCCCGAGCCGGGTGAGGCTCGCGTCGAGCTCGGCCAGGATCGCCTTGCGGGACAGGCCGCCGCCGTTCGGGCGACCGGGCCGCATCGTGCCGTGGACCTTGGTGGCGACCACCACGTCGTCGCGGTCGGCGAAGTCGGTCAGCGCCCGGCCGAGGATCTCCTCGCTGGAGCCGTCCGAGTAGACGTTCGCGGTGTCGAAGAAGTTGATCCCGGCGTCGAGCGCCTGCTTGATGCCGGCCCGGCTGGCCTCCTCGGGCAGGCTCCACGGCTGGTTGCCGCGCGACGGTTCGCCGTACGTCATACATCCCAGGGAGATCGGGGAGACGTCCAGTCCGGTGCTGCCGAGCTTCACGTACTTCATCTGCTGGGGAACTCCTCTAACGGCGAAATCAGGGGGTCGTCGCAACACGTTTTAGGTCGTCGAGGATGAGGCTAGCGAGCATTTCGCGGGGTGTGTGGTAGCCGAGGCGTTTGCGGGGTCGGTCGTTGAGTTCGTCGGCGATGGCGGCCAGGTCGGTGGCGGTGTGGACGGACAGGTCGGTGCTCTTGGGGAGGTATTCGCGGATCAGGCCGTTGGTGTTCTCGTTGGTGCCGCGTTGCCAGGGGTGGTAGGGGTCGGCGAAGTAGACGTTGATGCCGGTCTGTTCGGTGATGCGGGCGTGCCGTGCCATTTCCGAGCCGCGGTCCCAGGTGAGGGTTTTGGTGAACCAGCCGGGTAGTGGGGTCATCTGGTCGATCACGGCGTCGGCGACCCGGTCGGCGGTGTAGCCATCGGGCAGGTGGAGCAGGGTGAGGTAGCCGGTGGTGCGTTCGACGATGGTGCCGACCGCGGAGTTCGACGCGAGTGATCCCTTGATCAGGTCGCCTTCGTGGTGGCCCGGGACCAACCGGCCTTCGACTTCATTGGGCCGGTCGTGGATGGATACCGCGCCCGCGATCTTGCCCCGGTTCGCAGCCTCGGGGCTGCGGCGGCGGCGTACGACCCGGCCCCGGCGCAGGCACGCTTTGAGTTCACGGGTCAGCTCGCCGCGCGGGTAGACATACAGGCTCTGATAGATCGATTCGTGGCTGATCCGCATCGCTTCATTGTCGGGGTGCAGCAGCCGCAACCGGCCGGCGACCTCGTCGGGTGAGTACCGCTTGTCGAGCATCTGCTGCACCACCACGCACAGCAGCGGGTATCTGGACAGCTTCGACTGTTTCGGGCGCCGTTGCCGCTGCCAGGCCATCGCGTGGGCCCGTTCGGGCTGGTACTCGCCCGTGCGCGGATCATGATTACGGCCGAGTTCGCGGCTGATCGTGGACGCGGCGCGGCCCATCCTGCGGCCGATCTCACGCATCGAGTGACCGGCATCGTGAAGCCGGGCCAGCTCGTAGCGCTCGTCACGATCCAGATAGCGATCGCTGTAGGTGGTTTCTGCTGGTCGATACACCCCGCCCAGGCTGTGATGCAGCCGGTAGATATAGGACTTCGACACACCGCTACGCCGCGCCGCCTCCATCGGATTGTGTCCCCGCGCCAACAGATCCAGTACCAAACGACGCCGCTGCTCAGACAACTTCGGTCCCGCCACAACACCCTCCAAAACTCAGGCGTTGCGACAATCCCCTGACAGCGGGAACTCATAAACGGAGGTGTGCCTCCACAATACTGGCTGGCTATGCGACGGCGGAGCCGGTTTCATCGGGTGAGACCGCCGGTGAGAGGCCGGGTTCTTCGGCGGCGCGGAGCATTCCGTCCTTGCCGACTGCCTCGTCGGTGATGATCGGGTTGCCCCAGACGAGCGCCTCGTAGTACGTGGTGTTCGGGATCGCCATGCAGAGGTGCTGGTTCGGGATGCCCATGCCGTGGACTTCGGCGCGCAGGCCGAAACTCTCGGCCAGGTGGGCGATCCGCAGCGCGCCGGTGATGCCGCCCTTCAGGCCCGACGAGGTTCGCACGTACGTCGCGGAGCCCGCCTGGATGAAGTCGGCGGTGTTGAAGTGCGCCCCGTCGCTCGTCTCACCGACCAGCAGCGGTACGCCGACGCGCTCGGCCAGCCAGCGATGGCTGGTGATGTTGAACTCGCGCATCGGCTCCTCGTACCAGCGGAACCCGAGGTCCGTCAGCGTCTTGCCGAGCTGGATCGCGTCGGGCAGATCGAAGCCGGCCGACCCGTCGTACATCAACTCGACGTCGTCGCCGACATGCTCCCGCAATCGCTTGCACAGCAGGGCATCGCGGCGTACGTCGCCCCACGCGTGCAGCTTGATCGCCGTGAACCCGCGCTCCAGGCACTGGTCCGCGATGTCCAGATACTCGTCGATCGAGTCGTAGGTGACAGTCGACGCGTACGCCGGGATCGCGGTCCGATACGTCCCGAGCAGTTGGTGCACGGGCAGCCCGGCGAGCTGGCCGG
>JAWVFH010000339.1:0-3757 GCA_033856255.1 Solirubrobacterales bacterium
CGGTGATCTTCGGGCTCGGGATCGACACCACCCATCCCTGGCTGACCGTCGGATTCCTGATGCTGACGTCGATCACCTTCGTGGCGGTCCTGCACGCGCTGTCTGCCTGGTTCGGTGCCGTCGGCAAGTTCCTCGGCCTGATCCTGATGGTGATCCAGCTCGTCAGCGCAGGCGGTACCTTCCCCTGGCAGACGATCCCGCACCCGCTGTACTTCTTCCACCACGTGCTCCCGATGAGCTACGCGATCGACGGCGTCCGGCACCTGATGTACGGCGGCCCCGGCGACAGCCTCGGCCGCGACCTCCTCGTCCTCGCCGCCTGGCTCCTCGCCGGCATCACCGCCTCCGCCCTGGCCGCCCGCAACCAACGAGTCTGGGTAGCCAAAAAACTCCAACCCGAACTCGCCCTCTGACCGCAGGTTACGATCGATTCGGAAGTAGCTATTTCTGGGTGCGTAGACGGGAGAGACAGATGGCCACCACGGCGAAGGCGGCGGGCCAGATCGAGCCCGGCACGTACGAGGCGTACATGCATGACTGTCCCGCGGTGGCGTTGCTCTCGACGATCAGCAACCGTTGGGTCAGCCTGACGATGTGCACCCTCGGGCAATTCGGCGATCCGATGCGCTACAGCCATATCAGCCGAGAGATCCCAGGTGTCAGCCAGAAGATGCTCACGCAGACCCTGCGCATGCTTGAGCGCGACGGCATGGTGAAGCGTTCGGTCACCCCGACCGTGCCCGTGCGCGTCGACTACGAGTTGACCCCGCTGGGGCAAGGGTTGTACGGGCTGCTGTCCCAGGTGCGCGACTGGGCCGCCGACAAGGCCGATGAGGTCGACGAGGCGCGGGCCCACTACGACGCCCGGTCAGGGTCGTAACGCACTTTGAAGTACCTACTTACGAATCGATCGTAACTTCCCTAACGTTTGTAGCACTCCTAGTGTTCGAACAAACAAGGGAAGATCATGCTTGCAGCAGTTGTCAGGAAGGCCGGTGGGCCCGAGGCCGTCGAGGTGCTGGAGGTTCCGCTCCCGGAGCCAGGACCCTTTGAGGTTCGCATCAAGGTCGTGGCCGCGGCGCTCAATCCCGCCGACGCCGCCGTCTGGGCCGGGATCTTCAGGCCGTCGGAGGAGGTCGAATTCACCGGTCTCGGGCTGGATGCCGCTGGAACGGTCGAGGCGGTCGGCCCGGGCGTCACTCTGAAGCTCGGAACCCCGGTGATCGCGTTCGATGCGCCTGTACTGCGTCCGACCAAAGCGCAGGCCGAATACCTGGTGACCGACCTCAACTCCATCGCCCTCGCCCCGGAGGGAATGGACCTGACGCTCGCGGCGACGATCCCTCTCAACGCGATGACCGCCGCACTGGCCCTGGAGCAGCTCCCGCTGCGCCCCCGCGACACCTTGCTCGTCACGGGCGCTGCCGGGGCGGTCGGCGGGTACGCCATCGAGTTGGCCCGGGTGCAGGGTCTGCGGATCGTCGCGCAAGGGCGGCCCGCGGACGAGGAGTTCCTCCGCGGTCTGGGCGCCACCCGGTTCGTTTCGCGCGACGAGGTGCTGAGCGAGGCGGTACGCCGGTTGGTGCCGGCCGGCGTGGATGGCGTAGTGGATGCGGCGGCGTTGGGCGACCCTGCTCTGGCGGCTGTCCGCGACGGCGGCATTTTCGTCAGCGTGCGAGGTGACGTACTGCCGGTGCCGCAGCGGGGTGTCGTGGTGCGGCTCACCACGGCCGGTCCCGAACCGACCCGCCTGTCGTATCTGTCCGCGCTCGCCGAGGTTGGGGTGCTGACGCCGCGAGTTGCTCAGACATACCACCTCTCGGAGGCGGCCGAAGCCCACGCCCAACTCGCCCGCGGTGGCCGGCGCGGCCGGATCGTGCTCGTACCGTGAACGCCCCGGCCGACCCTGTCGTCACCGCGGTGACAAGGATCTCCGCTCCGGCGGAGGACGTCTGGCGCGTGCTCGTGGCGTTCGACCAGTACGCGCTGTGGCACCCGGTTCTGTCCCTCGACGCGAAGCCCGGACAAGTCGTGGTCGGTGCGGAGATTCCGGGCCACGGCCCGGGCGGCGACGTCACGATGAGGATCGTCGAGGTGGAAGCCCCTCGGCGGCTGGTCTGGGAGGGCGGATCGCTTGACGCGATCCTCGGCAGGCACTCGTTCGTGCTCGACTCACAGCCGGACGGCAGCACGAAGTTCACCGACTCCGAGGAGTTCTTCGGCGCTGCTGTTGCCGAACTCATCCCGATACTCGACCAGCTCAGGCAGGAGTACATCAGCTACGGCGCCGCCCTGAGGGCACGCGTCGAGGCCGCCTAGATGCCCTCCAGATACTGCTCGACTAGCGGTAGTTGTCCAGCTTTGAGACAACCTCGTCGAAGACGGCCCGCTCATGCTCCTTCGGCGTGTAGACGACGATCTCGTCGAAGCCCGCGCCGCGGTACCGCTCGACCAGCCGCGCGAATCCGTCCACCGACTCCCACGGACTGATCGCGCCGTAGGCCAGCAGAATCCGCCGTACCGACCGCCCGCCAAGCCCCTCGTCCAAGAGCCTCAGCCGCTCCAACGAAGCCTCGTAGAAGTCCGCCTCCGATGCAGCACCTGGGAACGTCACCCACCCATCCCCATGCGCAGCCACCACAGCGAGTGCACGAGGCGCGTTCGCCGCGATGATCAACGGCACCCGATCCTGCACAGGTCCAGGCGTCATCGAAGCCAGCGAGTACGGGTAGTACGGCCCTTCGTGGTCACTCACGTCCCCCGACAGCAGCCGATCGACCACGGCGACGAACTCGGTCAGCCGCTCCACCCGCTCGCGCGCCGTCCACAGCGGCACGCCCGCCATCCCGTGGTCGGTCGGCCAGACCCCCGACCCGATCCCGAAGTCGAACCGCCCGCCGGCCACGTGATCCATCGTCAGCGCCTGCTTCGCCAGCACGGTCGGCTGCCGGAACACCAGGTTCGCGATCAACAGCCCGACCCGGATCCGGCTGGTCGTCGCCGCCCACGCGGTCACCACGGTCGGCCCGTCCAGCACCGGGACGTTCGCGTCGCGCGGATTCCGCAGATTGTCCCCGGTCCACAGCCCGTCGAAGCCGGCCTCTTCGGCCCGCCCGGCCCACTCGGCCGCATCGGTCCATCCCGCGGCATTCACTTTCAGCCCGAATCGCATACGGCCAAGCCTGCCACGGCAAATGCAGGCCGATACCGGATTTGCCTGTTCGTGCAACCCCCGAGTGGTCTACTCGATCTGCCTTACCCACCGCAGCCGGCCAGCCACAGTTGGTCCGCTGGGCCACTGGATCCAGGGCAACTACAAGCCGGTACGCCGATGGCGCCGCTTGCTGCGGGCGGTCGTCGCTGAGCTCACCGCGACCGAGCTCCCGGAGGAGCTCGAGGTCTTCACCGAGCCGCACGTCTGGGTCGCGTCAGGTGAGCCGTTCAAACAGCCGGGTGATCGGCTATGCGGACGGCTACTTCGGCTATGTGGTGGACGCCGAAGCCGACGAGGCCGGGGTCTACGAAGCCCTGATCACCTACTTCGACCAACCCACCACCGAGGAGTTGCTGACGGCTGCCGGTGCACTGCTTCGTACGATGGAGGAGTGACCAGCGATCTCGACGAGGCGGCGGCAGCATTCGCGGGCATCCGGCCGCGGCTCTTCGGCATCGCCTACCGGATGCTCGGCAGCGTCGCCGAAGCCGAGGACATCGTCCAGGAGGTCTGGATCCGCTGGCAGGGCTACGACCGGACCAG
>JAWVFH010000340.1:0-2971 GCA_033856255.1 Solirubrobacterales bacterium
GTGATCGCGCCGGCTTCGAGATCGTCCGTGATGACGACGCCCTGCCAGGCCAGCTCACCGCGGAGCAGGTCGGTGACGATGGCCCGCGAGAGCGACGCCGGATGGTCCGGATCGAGATTCCGATTGACGAGGTGGCCAGCCATGACGACGTCGGCCACGCCAGACGCAACGATCGCCCGGAATGGCTCGAGCTCCACTCGCGACCAGGTCTTCGTGACGTCGGCGACGCCGAAGTCCGTGTTGGCCGTGGCGCTGCCGAGGCCCGGAAAATGCTTGAGAGCGGTCGCGACCGAGGATTCGTGATGAGCCCGGATCTCCGCCAGGGCCAGCTTCGTGACGACCGACGGATCGGCCGAGAACGACCGATCGAGCGCCCCGATCGCGGGGTTGCGCGGGTTGACGTTCATGTCGACGACTGGCGCGAGATTGAGATTGACCCCGACCGAGGCGAGGGTCGTGGCGATGAGGCGGCCCCATTCGGTCGCGGCCGCCTCGTCATCGAGCTTGCCGATCGAAGCCTCCGAGACGACCTTCGGGAACCCCGTGGTCGGCGTGAGCCGCGCCACGCGGCCGCCTTCCTGGTCGATCGCGACGATCAGCCGGCGGTCTCCGGCAAGGGCCTGGAGACCCGCGGTGAGCGCTCGCAGCTGCTTCGACGATCGGACATTGCGCGGGCCACCGTTCGCCTGGTCGCGATCGAAGAGGATGACGCCGCCGAGGCCGTCCCTGGCAATCGCATCGGCCACGGCGCCGGCCTCCGTCACCGTCATCCCACGGAAGCCCACGATCAGAAGCCCGGCGATCGTCCGACGGATGTCCGCGGCGGCACTCGGGCTGGGTGTGGGCGACGCCCCAGCCGACGGCAAAGGCGAGAAAGGAACCGAGGCGGTCGGCTCACCGCTCGGCGGCGGGAGACGGCTCGGTGGCGGTGTGCCCTGGTTCGACGATGGCACGCATGCGGCTATCACGGCGGCGCCGGCTGCGATCGCAACGCCCAGAAACTGGCGTCGCGTGATCGGTGGGTTCGGGGTCGGCTGCGGCGTCACCCGCGGATGATGTGCCGTGTCGCGATCACGCGCTCAGGCCTCCCGGCGACGGCTCGCTTCATCGTGGGCGCGTCGGTATTCGTCTTTGAGCTCTTCAACGGTCCGTTCGGCCTCGGCAGCCTCGATCGACCCGGCAGGTGCGGCCAACGCCCGGCGTTCCGCATCTCTCCAGTCGGCCAGGATCTTCGCGATCGCGCGCGGGGTCTCGGCGATGGGGCGACTGGGAGCATCCGGCAGGCCGAGATCCACCAGGTCGTTGGCTTCGATCGTCAGCTGTCGTTGGCGCGCGCTCGAGGCCAGGACTCGTTGGGCGAGCACTTCGATCGTGCCGGCGAGCTCGATGAGCCGCGGATCCCCGGGCTCGATCTGTCGTTTGACCTCTTCGAGGTCGGACAACGACTCGAGGTCCCGGAGCAGTGCGTCCGATGCTTCGCGGAGTGCCCCGCCCGTGTCTGACATCCCTCACCCTCCTCGTCGATGCACCCCCAACGAGCTCACGGCGCGTCTCCCTCGTCGCCGCGATGGCTGCAGGATACCCAATGGAATGAAGGTTGCGGCGGCACGGCTGGCAGGGTCGCGACGCGCGGCGCTCGTCGACCGCTGGTACCAGCGACTACCCCAAAGTACGGCTAGGCGCTGGCACCACCCGACCCCTACGCTCCGCCCATCAGCAAGCCGCACCCTACCTCTGGTCACCCCAGAGGTGCGAACCGGACCTGCCGCGAATTGATCTAAGCGAGGCAAGCGCCACATGGGCTCAATGGCCGTCAACGAACTCGGGCCGATGCTCACCGCGACCGAAGTCGCCGATATGCTCCACCTTCACGTCAACACCGTGAAGCGTTTGGGCGATCGAGGAGAGCTCCCGTTCTACCGCGTTTGCAAGCGGGGCGATCGCCGTTTCCGCCTGGACGACGTGATGCGGTTCCTCGCCCAGAACCGCTGATCGATCGGCGCCGATCAGGCGCCGCTCGAAAACCTAATCCGAGAACCGAAGCGTCCGTCTGCGCACCTGACGGGCGCTTCGTCATGTCCGCGGGACCAGACCCCCGCCGGAGCCACCGCCTCAGGTCGTCCGGAGCGCCTCACCGAAGATCTCGACGCCTTCCGACACCTCGGCGGCGGTCGCGTCGAGCGGTGGGATCCAGCGGATCACCTGGTGGGCGTTCCCGCATGACAGCACGAGCAGGCCCAGCTCGGCGCACCGGGCGACGAGCGCCGTAGCGAGATCGCCATCGGGTTCGCGGCTTCCGCGATCGCTGACCAGCTCCACACCGATCATCAGGCCGGGCCCGCGCACGTCCCCGATCCGCTCATCCTCCGCCATCAGCCGCAGGAGCCCCTGAGTCAGCTCCTGGCCGCGTCGCCCGGCGTTGAAAACGAGGCCCTCGTCGCGGATGGTCTCGAGGACCGCGATCCCGGCGGCACAGGCGACGGGGTTGCCGCCATACGTCGAGCCATGGGCGCTCTTGCCCCACTTCTCCTGGAGCTCCCGGCGGGTGGCGATTGCCGAGAGCGGCAGACCGTTGGCGATGGCCTTGGCGACGACGACGACGTCGGGCGTGATCCCGGCGTGCTCGAACGCCCACATCATCCCGGTCCGCGCGTACCCACTCTGGACCTCGTCGGCGATGAGCAGGATGCCGTGCTCGTCGCAGATCGCCCGAAGTCCCTGGAGGAATGCCGCCGGCGCCGGGTTGTAGCCACCCTCGCCCTGAACCGGCTCGATCAGGATTGCCCCGACCGCCGATGGCGCGATGATCGTCTCGAACAGCGAGCGAAGGATCGCCAGAGACGACTCGCTCGCTCGCGCCTCGTCGCCGTCGAAGTCGCGGTACGCGGCCGGGAACGGTGCGAAATAGACGCCCGGCAGGAGCGGCTCGTAGCCGGTCCGGTAGTTGATGTTCGAAGTCGTCACGCTCGTC
>JAWVFH010000341.1:0-2574 GCA_033856255.1 Solirubrobacterales bacterium
GGCGTCCGGCGGCGCGCGGGTCCGGAACGAGATCCCGCCGGCGCTTGGCGAAGCCTGGGAGGCGTGGGACCAGCTGATCAGGGCGGACGGGTTCGCCTGGCTCCATCGCCTGATCGCGGCGGCGGGCACCCCGGGCTGGGGCTCCTATGCGACCCGCGACTGGATCACACCCGGCGAGCCACTCCCCGGCGATGAGCTGACGAAGCTGGTCGAGCGCGCAGACGCGATCCGCAATCGGCTGCTGCGCTGGATCCAGGACGTCGATCTGATCGTCTGCCCGGCCATGCCCCAGCCGGCGATCCGTCACGGCGAGTCATCCGCAGCGTGGTTCGGCGACACGTACAGCGACGTCCACAACCTCACCGGTTGGCCGGCTGTCGTCGTCCGTGGCGGCACATCCTCCGAGGGTCTCCCGATCGGTGTCCAGCTCGTCGCCCCGCCGTGGCGGGAAGACCTGGCCCTGGCTGGGGCTCGGGTCGTCGAGGCCGCGTCGGGTGGCTGGCGGGCACCGCAGCTCGGCTGATCGGCCGTTTCGCGAGACACACCGAAACGCCGCCCCTTTCGGGACGGCGTTTCGAGGTTCTGGGCTGGCGGGCCGATCTGGGCGATCGGCGCGCCGGTTGGTCACTGGCCGCGGAGGCGAATGCTTCCGCCGGAGGTCCCGGACGAGCTGTCGCGCGTTTCCTTGTCGAAGTACGAACCCGGGGCCGGCCCCCAGGTGCGCGGCCCCGCGGTGCCGATCTCGCTGCGAGAGCCGTGATCGATGAAGACCGGAGCCGAACCCGCCGCGGGTGCGGTCTGGGGCTTCGAGGCCGCAAGCTGGCCGAAGGCCACGGTGGCGGCGAGAGCGAGAGCCAGCGCGACTACGACGAGCGCGACGGCCATCTGGCGGATACCCAGCGTCTGCTGGACGGTGCGAGTCGAGGCGGACATCAGTCCCTCCCATGGTTCCGGCCCTGGCATCGAACTTCGTGCCTCGGGACCGGATCCCTTCGATGCCCTCATTTTCGGTTCCGGCGACGCCGCCGCCATCGGGCGCAAGCCCCACCCATCGAGCCCGGCTGCCTCAAAGTCCAGCCGATGCCACCCTGGGGTGCCTTACGGATCCGCTGCGACCACGAACGACTGGCCGACCGATGGTCGATACTGGAACGTGATGAACGACCCAGCTTTCAGGAAGGCCTGATGGGTTTCCTCCGGCGGCTGTTCGGTGGTACCGAGGCCACGGGGCCTGATCAGGCCGCTGAGCGAGACGACGAGGCCGACGACGATGGGCCCGAGGTCTCCGAACCGGACCTGGATCCCGACGCGGCAGAGCGCCAGCACGAGCTCGATCTCCTGCGGGGAGAGCAGGAACGCCACGATGAGCTGACCCAACGCCAGCTGCGGTATGCGCGCTACGCCTGGCAGCCACCGGCCCAGGGCGGCGAACGCCGGGCGGATGACGAGGAGAGCACGCAGGACAAGGGCTAGAAGAGCCCGGTCAGGAACCGTTACTCGGCAGTTTCGGCCCAGGGCATGAGGGGCGGCGAGGCGAATGTCGAGGTGATCTCGATCCGTCGTCCGTCGGCGGCCATCGAGGCGGCAGCTCCCTCGAGGATCTCGACCACATGGGCGGCCTGCTCTGCACTCGCCCGATGCGGCCGACCCTCGCTGATGGCCGCGGCCATCTCGGCGACGCCGCGGGCCCACGCCGTTCCGCGATACCCGGGTCGGACGAGCGCCACTGGCTCGAACTCCTTGCCGTATGGGCCGACCTCGACGGTGGCGTCGAACTCCTGGAAGTTGCCCAGGGAGAGCGACGCGTCGTCGCCGTGGAATTCGATGCTCCCGGTCGCCTTCGCGGGGCGGCCGACGTAGAAGCTTGCCGTGAGCCGGACGACGGCTCCGCCATCGAGCTCGATTGCCGCCACGATGAGATCTGGGCTACCGATCCTGAACGGCGTTCCATCGATCGTCACCCGATCGGGTTTCAGGTCCCAGCCCCATGCCCGGACGGAGCGTGCGGCGCCCAGCATCGTCGTCACGAGGGTCAATGGGTACACCCCGACGTCAACCATCACGCCGACGTCGAAGAATGGCGCAGGCGCGGGATGCCATGTCTCGATCCGGCCCCAGTTCACGTCGGCGTAGACAGCCCGTACCGGGCCGAGGCGGCCGCTCCTGATCAGCGCGGCGGCCGTCTGCTGGGCCTCGCCAAGGAACGTCGACGGTGAGCACCCGAGCCGCAGGCTCCGCGACGTGGCCAGTTCCACGAGCTCGCGCGCCTCGCTGGACCGGAGCGCAAGCGGCTTCTCGCTGTAGACGTGACGGCCTGCCTCCAGGGCGCGCTTCGTCACCTCGTAGTGGGCGTGGTGGACGGTCAGGTTCACGACGATGTCGACCTCGTCGTCGGCGAGGAGATCGTCGAGCGATGCGTGAGCCCGACAGCCGTGTTCTGCGGCGAACGCGATCGCTCGAGCCGGATCCAGGTCCGTCGCCGCGACGAGGCGGACTTCCGGATGAGTCAGGGCATCGCGTGCATAGCCACCGGCGATGTTGCCTGTGCCGACGATGCCGATACCGAGTGGATTC